>CAUSKK010000037.1:0-2591 GCA_963532425.1 uncultured Cardiobacteriaceae bacterium | reverse complement strand
TCCTTCCGAAAATTAGCCTAACAAAGAATTCCAACCGGGCCATTTAAAAAATGTTTACCGGACTGAATTTTTGGATTTTTTTTCAATAAAACCCGCCAGCCTAACCCAAAAAAAGCCCCCAAATCTGGGGGCTGGATTACGGGGAAGCGCTTCTAGCTCATTCCTGTAGCGATTGCAGCGAGCGTACGATTTCCTCGGCCCGGTGGGCCAGAGCCAAAGCCACGGCCTGGCCGCCGGCGATGGTGGTTTGGTAGAAAACCTTGTGCATCAGGGCCTCGCGGCGAATGGAATAGCTGTCGGCGATGGCCTTCTTACCGGCGGTGGTGTTAATAATCATGGCAATCTCGCCGTTGATGATTAAATCGACGATGTGCGGCCGGCCCTGGGCCACCTTGTTCACCCGGGCACAGTCGATGCCGTGTTCCTGCAGATAGGCCTGGGTGCCGCCGGTGGCCACCAGTCGGAAACCGCCGGCCTGGAGCAGCCGCGCCACCTCCAAAGCCTTCTCCTTGTCGCTGTCCTTCACCGAAATAAAGACCTGGCCCCCCGGCGCCGGCAGCCGTTCGCCCCCGGCCCGAATGGCCTTGTGGAAAGCCTCGGCAAAGCTGGCGCCCAGGCCCATGACCTCGCCGGTGGATTTCATTTCCGGGCCCAGAATCGGGTCCACGTTGGCGAATTTGGCGAAGGGGAAGACGGCCTCCTTGACCGCATAGTGGGTGGTTTCGCCGTCGCCGTGGATACCCTGGGCCGCCAGGGTCCGGCCGCTCATCACCCGGGCGGCAATCTTCGCCAGCGGCCGGCCGGTGGCCTTGGACACAAAGGGCACCGTCCGCGAGGCGCGCGGGTTCACCTCCAGCACATAAATATCCGTGCCCTTGACGGCGAACTGGGCGTTCATCAGGCCGATGACCCCCAGCGCCCGGGCCAGCGCCCGCGCCTGGCTTTTGATTTCCTCGGCCACGGCGGCGCTGAGCCGGTAGGGGGGCAGGGAACAGGCACTGTCGCCGGAGTGCACGCCGGCCTCCTCGATGTGCTCCATCAGGCCGCCGACGATGACCTGCTGGCCGTCGCTGATAACGTCAATGTCCACCTCGATGGCATCGTCCAGGAAGCGGTCGAGCAGAATGGGGGCGTCCGGGGAAACGTGTAGCGCTTCGTGCATATAGCTTTCCAAGTCGGCGTCGCCGTGGACGATTTCCATGGCCCGGCCGCCGAGCACGTAGGAGGGCCGCACCACCAGCGGATAGCCAATTTCCGCCGCGCCGCGAAGCGCTTCCTCCAGGGTGGAGGCGGTGCGGTTCGGGGGCTGGCGCAGGCCCAGATGCTGGATAAGCTGCTGGAAGCGCTCCCGGTCTTCGGCGGCGTCGATGGCGTCGGGGCTGGTGCCGATAATCGGCAGGCCGGCCCGTTCCAGGGCTCGGGCCAGTTTGAGCGGGGTCTGGCCGCCGTACTGGACGATGACGCCGTCGGGCCGTTCGATGCGGGCGATTTCCAGCACGTCCTCCAGGGTCAGCGGCTCGAAATAGAGCCGGTCGGCGGTGTCGAAGTCGGTGGAAACCGTTTCCGGGTTGCAATTCACCATAATGGTTTCGATGCCGTCCTCCTTCAGGGCCTGGGCGGCGTGGACGCAGCAGTAGTCAAATTCGATGCCCTGGCCGATGCGGTTGGGGCCGCCGCCGAGAATCATGATTTTGCGCGCCGTGCTCGGGGCCGCCTCGCAGAAGCGTTCGTAGCTGGAATAGAGGTAGGCGGTGCTGCTGGCGAATTCGGCGGCGCAGGAATCGACGCGCTTGTAGACCGGGTGCAGCTGGCTGTCCTGGCGCAGCCGGCGAATGTCCAGCTCCTTGACCTGGCACAGTTCGGCCAGATAGGCATCGGAGAAGCCGGCGCGCTTGTAGTGCCAGAGGGCGTCCGGCTGCCGCTGGAAATAGGCCAGGCCCTGCTGGCGCAGCGGCGTTTCCATCGCCACCAGCTCGCCAATCTGGGCCAGGAACCAGGGGTCGATGGCGCTCAGTTGCTGAAGCGCTTCCAGGGAATAGCCCCGGCGAAAACCCTCGGCCAGATGGAACAGCCGCTCCGGCGTCGGCGTGGCGATGGCCTGTTCCAAGTCCTCCCCGGGCGCCGGCCGGTTCAGGCCCGTATGACCGTTCTCCAGACTGCGCAGGGCCTTCTGCAGCGATTCCTTAAAGGTGCGACCGATGGCCATGACCTCGCCAACGGAACGCATCTGGGTGTTGAGGCGGTTGTTGGTCTGTTTGAACTTGGCGAAGTCGAAGCGCGGAATTTTCGTAACCACATAGTCCAGGGCCGGCTCGAAGGAGGCCGGGGTTTGGCCGCCGGTGATTTCATTTTTCAGCTCGTCCAGGGTGTAGCCCACCGCCAGCCGGGCCGCCACCGCCGCAATGGGAAAGCCGGTGGCCTTGGAGGCCAGGGCCGAGGAGCGCGACACGCGCGGGTTCATCTCGATGACGATAATGCGGCCATCGTGCGGATTGACGGCGAACTGCACGTTTGAACCGCCCGTTTCCACGCCAATCTTGCGCAAAATGGCGATGGAAGCATCGCGCAGCACCTGATATTCCTTGTCGGTC
>CAUSKK010000036.1:0-4437 GCA_963532425.1 uncultured Cardiobacteriaceae bacterium | reverse complement strand
GTTGGCGGTGAAGGGGAAGGTCTCGAAATGCGCTTTAACGCCCTCATCGTCCATGGGGCCCATGCCGCCGGCCTCGTCGGTTTTCAGCCAGCGGGTGAAGGCCTGCTGCTGCAGCGCGTCCAATTTAGCCCGCTGGTTCGGCAGCAGAATGTCCTCCAGGGCCACCGCCTTCAGTTCGCCGGCCTTGGGCAGCACGTAAAAGCGGGAACTGCTCATGCCGTGGGCGCCGCCGGTGTAGGTGTTAAGGTTGAAATCCAGCACGCGATAGTGGGCGCTCTCACCCACCTGGCTGACCACATAGTCAAAGGTATAGTCATTGTTCGGCTCCTCGTCCGCGCTGAGCTCCTCCCGGGCAACGCGCCGAATCCAGGCCTCCAGGCCGGCCTTGTCCCATTTATCGAAGCGGTAGGTCTTGGCCGTGGCGGTGTCGTCGGGGCCGTTCATGAGATTGTCGGCATAGGCGTTCAGAGCCGGGTCGGGGCTGGCGATGGAGCTGACCGACACCGTCGCGCAGATATTGGGCTTCAGGCAGTGCTTGGCCTCGTTGCTGATGAGCGGCAGACCGTTGGCCCGGGCCAGCCCGGCCAGCAGCAGCAGAACGATGAGTTTTTGACGATACATAAAAATCTCCGGTGGGGAAAATGGCCATTTTAGGCCGGTCGTGCTGGGTTGGGATAGCGGGCCGAGCTCTAGTTTCCCAGCTGTACGCCCTTGGCGGCCAGATTGGCAAGGCATGCCTCCCGATAGGCTTCGTCATGTTCCGGGTAGATGGCCGAGACCGGGGCGCTAGCCCCCGGGGCGGGGCGGGTCGGAGGCCGGCGGCATGCCTCCCGATAGGCTTCGTCCTGTTCCGGGTAGATGGGCCGGGCCGAGGGTTCCGACCGGGCCGGCCAGGGCGGCAGCTGGCGGCCGCGATAGCCCGGCTGCCACCAGCGGGGGTCGGGCCGGTAGCCGCGCCGTTCCATTTCCGCCAGCACCAGCCGGTGGTAGGCCTCCAGCCGGGCCGGGCTGTGGCGAAAAACATAATTGACGGTGCGATGGGGCCGTCCCCAGCCCCGGCCCCGCAGGGCCGCACACTCGCGATGCTGGCCGAGCAGCTGGGCCCGGGGCAGCAGCGGCAATAAATCCTGATGCCAGAGACGCATTTTTTCTCCCAAAAGGGCCCATTTTAGGCGGCCCATTTCGGCGACAATGGCGCTTTTTTTGGAGGTGCCATGAGTTCCCGTCCGCCGCGCCTGGGCTATAGCGTCGGCCTGCTGCTGCTGCTGTTTTACCTGCTGCCCCTGGCCCTGCTGCTGCGTTCCGGCCGTTCCAGCGCCGGCCTGGCCGACCTGCTCGGCGACGGCTATTTCTGGGCGGTGCTGCGTTTCACCCTGCTGGAGGCGACCCTGAGCGTCGCTTTCAGCCTCGGCCTCGGCCTGCCCCTGGCCCGGGCCCTGTTCTACCAGCGCTTCCCCGGCCGGGCCGCCCTGCTGCGACTGCTGGCCCTCTGCCAGGTGCTGCCGGCGCTGGTGGTAATTTTCGCCCTGCTGGCCCTCGGCGGCGACAGTGGCTGGCTCGGCGTCAATCTCTACGGTCTACCCGGCATCGTCCTCGCCCACGTCTTTTTCAATCTGCCGCTGGCGGCGCGGACGCTGCTCGGCGCCTACGAACAGATTCCCGACAGCGCCCGCCGGCTCGCCTGGGCCCTGGGCATCGGCGGCTGGGCCCGGTTCCGCCTGCTGGAATGGCCGCTGCTGCGACCGGCCCTGCTGGCCCTGGCCCGGCTGATTTTTATCCTCTGTGCCGGCAGTTTCACCATTGTGCTGACCCTGGGCGGCGGGCCGGCGGCGGCCACCCCCGAGGTGCTGATTTATCAGGCCCTGATGTTCGAGAACGAGCCGGAACGGGCCGCTCTGCTGGCCCTGCTGCAGCTCGGTTGCGGCGGCCTGCTGCTGCTGTTCGGTTGCCGGCGGGACCTCAACGCCCGGGCCGGCGCCGGCGGCGGGGTCCGGCTGCGCCCGGTGGGCCGGGGGGAAACCGTTCTGCACGGGGCCATCATCGGCCTGAGCAGCCTGTTGCTGCTGCTACCGCTGGCCACACTCATCGGTGGCGGCCTGCAACAGACTCTACAGCTGCGCACCCTTGACCCGCAGCTGCCCCGGGCCCTGGGCTGGTCGCTGCTGATTGCCAGCACGGCGGCGACGCTGGCGGTGCTGCTGGCCCTGGCCCTGCTGCTGACCGTGCGCCGCCTGCGCGCCAACGGGGCGGCCACCCGGGCGGCCCTGCTCCTGGGCACCGGCCTGCTGCCGCTGCTGCTGCCCACGCTGGTGCTGGCGGCCGGCCTCTATCTCGGCCTGCGCGGCCTGCACCCGGGGCCGCTGGCCCTGTTTGGGCTGGTGGTGCTCTGCAACGGCCTGGGGGCCCTGCCCTTTGTGCTGCGCGTGCTGGAGGCGCCGTTGCAGCGTAATCTGGAGCGCCAGGACCGCCTGTGCCAGCTGCTCAATCTGCGCGGCTGGGCGCGCTGGGCCATCGTCGAACGGGCCACGCTGGGCCGCCCCCTGCGCTACGGCTGGGCCCTGGCGGCGGCGCTGGCGCTGGGGGATTTTGGCGCCATCGCCTTTTTTGGCAGCGGCGAATTTACGTCCCTGACCAAATTGCTCTACAGCCAAATCGGCCACTACTACCGCAACGATGCCGGTTTGACCGCCTTGTTGCTGCTGGCCGGCTGCTGGCTGCTGTTTTGGCTCTGCGGTGGTGATGATGAGCCCGGCCATGCCTAAAAAAGGCGCCGGCACCCATTTACGTCCCTGACCAAATTGCTCTACAGCCAAATCGGCCACTACTACCGCAACGATGCCGGTTTGACCGCCTTGTTGCTGCTGGCCGGCTGCTGGCTGCTGTTTTGGCTCTGCGGTGGTGATGATGAGCCCGGCCCCTGAATCCGCCCCGACCGAAGCGCTTCGTTACCCCGGCCCGCCGCCGGTCGTTGTCCGCCCGGCCCTTTCGACCGAAGCGCTTCGTTGTTCCGCCACCCGTTTTATTCATCAAGAGGAAATCCCATGAACCCCAACCCCCCGCCCGCCCTGGAACTGCGCCAGGTTCATTTCCACTGGGGCGCCCAGCGCTGGCATTTCAATGGCACCCTGGCCGCCGGTGAACGGCGTCTGCTGGCCGGCCCCTCCGGCGTCGGCAAATCCACGCTGCTGGCCCTGCTGGCCGGTTTTCTAAATCCCGGCGCCGGCGAAATCTGGCTGGCCGGCCAACGGGTCAATGGCTGGCCCCCGGCCCGGCGGCCGCTGGCCCTGCTGTTTCAGGAGGACAATCTTTTTGGTCATCTCAGCGCCCGGCAAAATCTGCTGCTGGGCCTGCGCCCCAGCCTCAAGGCCAGCGCCGAGGAGGAGGCCGCCATCGCCGCCGTCGCCGCCCGACTCGGTCTCACCGGCCTGCTCGACCGGCGCCCGGACGCCCTGTCCGGCGGTCAGAGACAGCGGGTGGCCCTGGGCCGCTGTCTGCTGCAACGGCGGCCGCTGCTGCTGCTGGACGAGCCCTTTTCTGCCCTCGACCCGGCCCTGAGGTTGGAAATGCAGGCGCTGCTGCTGGAACTCTGCCAGGAAAACCACTGGGCGCTGCTGCTGGTCAGCCACCAGCCGGAGGAGTGCGCCCCGCTGGTGCAAAGCCGCTGGACGCTGGCCCCCAACGCGGCCGGGGTGATTGCGCTACGGCTGGATTAGGGGAGCGCTTCCCTCCTAGAGGACTTTCCTATTCCCGACGAAGCGCTTCAGCCTAATTACACAGCCCGAAGCGCTTCCCTTTTTGTGGCAGAACGAGGAAGCGCTTCGTTCTGAAACCCTGCCAGAGAGAGGAAGCGCTTCCTTCCCGACCGCCAGTTAAACCGAAGCGCTTCGTTCCGAGCCGCCGCCAAAAGAGAAGCGCTCCCCTTCTAGTGGCTAATAAATATGAGCAACGAGGCCGACGCCGGTTTGGCGATGCCGAAGCGCTTTGGTATTGGGGCCAATTGCTCCCGGCGCGACGGCTTATCAAAAGGGCTCCGGAGAGGAAGCGCTCCCCCTTCTGAAGCCAACGACTACCCTTGGGAATAGCAACCGAAGGGCGAACTGGCGCCAGCGCCGCGAGCCACAGCAAGCAATCGCTTCGCTAAAAACGTCCTCCTCGGGGTGAAGCGCTTCGGTTTATTGGAGCTTTCCGGGCCGAAGCGCTCCCCTTTCTGAAGCCAACGACTACCCTTGGGAATAGCAACCGAAGGGCGAACTGGCGCCGGCGCCGGCCGCCATTGGGTGAAACCGAAGCGCTTCCCTCGGGGGGCAAAAAATAAGCATGGCGGCGCGGCCTCTGGTTCCTGCTTGGCCGGCCACGCCAGCCGGCAGGGTGAAGCGCTTCCTTTTTTGCCAGCTTCTGGAAACGAAGCGCTTCCTTCTGCCGGTGCTTGTCTTCAAC
>CAUSKK010000035.1:0-4964 GCA_963532425.1 uncultured Cardiobacteriaceae bacterium | reverse complement strand
CGGCGCCGACGAGCTGGTTTTCTACGACATCACCGCTTCCACCCAGCGCCGCAGCGTCGAGCGGGAATGGGTGCGCCGGGTCAGCGAGGTGCTCGACATTCCCTTCTGCGTTGCCGGCGGCATTGACAGCGTCGCCACCGCCGCCGCCCTCTTTGCCAGCGGCGCCGACAAAATTTCGGTGAACAGTCCGGCGCTGGCGCGGCCGGAACTCATCGACGAACTGGCCGAACGCTTCGGCGTGCAGGCGGTGGTGGTGGGCATCGACAGCTGGCACGACCCGGCCAGCGGCGAATACCGCGTTTACCAGTACACCGGCGACGAGGCCCATAGCCGCGCCAGCGGCCGGCTACTGCTGGACTGGGTGGAAGAGGTGCAGCGGCGTGGCGCCGGGGAAATCGTCCTGAACATGATGAACCGGGACGGGGTGCGCCGCGGCTATGACCTGGAACAGCTCAAATTAGTGCGGTCGGTCTGCCGGGTGCCGCTCATCGCCTCGGGCGGCGCCGGGGCGCCGGAGCATTTCCGCGACGCCTTCCGGGAAGCCCAGGTGGACGGGGCCCTGGCCGCCAGCGTCTTTCACAAAAATCTAATTAACCTCGGCGACCTGAAACGCCAGCTGGCCGCCGCCGGTGTAACCGTGCGCCTTTAGGAGGGTCCATGGAAGAAAACATTGATTGGTCCAAGGTCAATGGCCTGCTGCCGGCCATCGTCCAGGACGTCCACAGCGGCGCCGTGCTGATGCTGGGCTACATGAACGCCGCAGCGCTGGCCCAAACCCGGGCCGAGGGCCGGGTAACCTTTTATTCCCGCACCAAGGGCCGGCTGTGGACCAAGGGCGAAAGCTCCGGCCATTATTTGGCCGTGCGGGCGCTGAGCCTGGACTGCGACGGCGATAGCCTGCTGGTGCTGGCGGAACCCCAGGGGCCCACCTGCCACACCGGCGCCACCAGCTGCTTTCACCGCTACGACCGGGAACCGCCGCCGGGCTGGCCCTGGTTTGCCCAGCTGAGTGGCGAACTGGCCCAGCGCAAGAGCGCCGACCCGGCCGTTTCCTACACCGCCCGCCTGCACGGCCGGGGTCTACAGAAAATCGCCCAGAAGGTGGGCGAAGAGGGGGTGGAAACGGCGCTGGCGGCGGTGGCCGGCGCCGACGGCGAGCTGAGCGGGGAAGTGGCCGATTTGCTCTATCACCTCACCGTGCTGCTGCACGCCCGGCACCTGGACTGGCCGGCGGTGCTTGCTCAGCTGCACCGGCGCCAGCGGGGCGTGGGCCTGCACCCGGAGGGGATAAATAAGGGCTAGGGCCGTTGGTACCTTTCGCCCCGGCCCGGTCGGCTTTTTTCTGGGTTCTGAAAACGAAGCGCTTCGTTCGCACGGCCCAGAAGGAAGCGCTTCCCCTTTTTTCAAAAATTACCGGCTCGGCCGGGGCCAGACTCTCCCAGCGAAGCGCTTCGCCCCCCCTTGCCCTTTCCCACCCCGAGCTTTTCTAGTGAGGCGGGAGCGCTTCCGTCTTCCCCGCTTGTTTCCTGAATGACCTCTTTTCCCACTCGGCGGCCTAGCGAAGCGCTTCGCCCCCGGCGGGCGGGAACCAGCGATGGACGTTTCAAAACCGAAGCGCTTCCGTCTTCCCCGCTCGTTTCCCGAACGGCCCCTTTTCCCGCTCGACGGCCTAGCGAAGCGCTTCACCCCCAGCGGGCTGGAACCAGCGATGGGCTTTTCAAAACCGAAGCGCTTCGTTCTGGAAGCCCGCAAAAGTTGGAAATACTGCCACCGAGGGGAGCGCTTCGGTCAGGGCACTGGCGCCGACGAAAACCTAAGTTCGCCCCCAAGGCGAAGCACTTCGGTTTTAGGCCGGCGGTGATTTTCGGAAAGGGGGAGCGCTTCGCCCCGAGCCTTTAGGTTCTAGAGCGAAGCGCTTCGGTCGCCGGCGGCCCAATCCCCACCAGCCCTAGGAGGAGGGAGCGCTTCATTGCTGGCCGCCACTGAAAACGTTTCAAGCCGTCAGCTCCGGTTATTCACTAGGAACCCCATAACCCAACCGAAGCGCTTCCGGCGGCAAACGCCCTAGGTGGCCGCTTCGCCGGCCGTGTTAAATCTCCGGCTGGGAAGCCAAAGGCACCCCAGCAAAACCAAGCCCCGGCCTTCCCAGCGGTAGAACCGAAGCGCTTCACCGGGAACGGGCGCGACAATCCTGGCCAAGGCGAAAGGGGGGAGCGCTTCGTTCCTGGCCATTTGAAAGAGCCTAAGCGCCGTCGGGTTGGCTTGACCGAAGCGCTTCGCCCGGCCCGGGGCCTTTAAATCATTATTGCCCCCGGCCCAACCGGGAAGCGTTTCGGGCCATTGCTCGGAACAAAGCGCTTCCTTTACCCCGACCCGCCCCAATCAAAGTAGCCCAGGAAGAATGAAGCGCTTCCACAGCCCGCTAAATTGAAGCGCTTCGGTTTGGACAGCCGCCGCAATGGCCAAGCGCTTCGCTAAACCAACGGAAGGAAAAGAGGCCATTCAAGAAAACGAGCTGGGGGAGCGGCTTCGTTTCTAGTGTGGACGGCGGCGGGAAGCGCTTCCTTTGCTCCGGCCGGGCTGTTTCTCCACTTTCGCGCTGGCGAAGCGCTTCGCCGGTTTAAACCCAGCTGGCCTTGATTCGGCGGCCCAACCGAAGCGCTTCGCTCTGAAAATTCGCAGAAACCGAAGCGCTTCCGGCTGGAATTCTTTAGAAGGGGGCGCCTCGTTGAATCGCGGAGTGAAGCGCTTCTTCGCCAATCCCGGCGGCAAACGGCCGGTGGAGAATGCCACCCCGAACCGTCGAAGCGCTTCCCTCCAACCCTGCCAGAACCGAAGCGCTTCGCTTCTAAAAGGCCCCATTGGCTAAAATAGCCCCCCACGCCGCCGTGGCGGCCGTTTTCATTTTTCCGGAATCACCATGTACCTGCTCAAAGCCACGCGCCTCAGCGTCCGCCGGGGCACCCGTCTGCTGCTCCGGCGCCTGGAGGTGGAATTGCAGCCCGGCCGCCTCTACCACCTGCGCGGCGCCAACGGCAGCGGCAAATCCACCCTGCTGCAAACCCTGGCCGGCCTCCATCGGCCCAGCGGCGGTCAAATCGACTACCGCGCCCCGCTCTACTACCTCGGCCACGGCCTCGGCCTCAATCCGCTGCTCAGCGCCCGGGAAAATCTCCAGTTTGCCGCCCGGCTCTACCACGATTTGGCCCTGGGCCCGGCGGCCGTCGCCGCCCTGCTCGACCGGCTCCAGCTGGCGGCGGCCGCCGACCGGCCCTGTGGCCAACTGTCCGCCGGCCAGCAGCACCGTTGCCAGCTGGCCCGGCTCTGGCTCGACGGCCCGGCCGGGGTCTGGCTGCTGGACGAGCCCTTCAACGCCCTGGACGACGGCGCCGGCGCCGCCCTGGCCCGGCGCTGCACCCTATTGCTGGCCGCCGGCCACAGCCTGATGCTCACCAACCACGGCCCCCTGCCCCTGGCCGGCCCGCGCACGGAGATTGACCTATGTTCCTGACCCTGCTCCGCCGCGAAGCGCTCAGCGCCCGGCGTAATCATCAGGCCCTGCTGCAGCCGCTGGTGCTCTACGCCCTGCTGGTCTGCCTGTTCCCGCTGGCCCTGGGTGCCGACGAGGACAGCCTCGTCAAACTGGCGCCGGCGGCCCTGTGGCTGCCGCTGCTGCTGGCCACGGTGCTGGCGGCCGAACAGCTCCTCGCCACCGACCGGGCCTGTGGCCAGCTCAGCCAGGACGTGCTCCATCTGGAACTGTGGCTGCTGCTGCTGGCGAAAATCATCATTGCCTGGCTGCGCCTCGTCCTGCCGCTGCTGCTGCTGCTGCCGCTGCTGAGCCTGCTCCTGCACCTTCCCCCGGCCCGGCTGCCCGGCCTGCTGGCCCTGCTGACCCTGGCCAGTCTGGCCCTGCTCAGTCTGGCCGCCATCGGCGCGAGCCTGACCCTGGGCGCGGCCCGGGCGACCTTTCTCCAGCTGCTGATTGTGCTGCCGCTGCAGATTCCGCTGCTGCTACTCGGGGTCATGGCCAGCCGCGATTATCTCCACGGCCTGGCCATCGGCGGCTACTATGCCCTGCTGGGGGCCCTGGCTCTGTTTTCCCTGCTCTGCGCCCTGCCCTTCGGCAGTCTGGCCCTGCGCAGCCATTCGCTAAATTGAGGTGTTTATGTATCCGAAAGCCACCAGTCCCGAAGAACTGCAACAGAACTTCGCCGCCATCGAAACCCGCATCGCCGCCGCCTGCCGCGCCGCCGGCCGGCCCCGGGACAGCGTCCGCCTGCTGCCGGTGAGCAAAACCGTGCCCGAGGCCGTGCTGCGCTGGGCTCACGCCCTCGGCTACCACCAGTTCGGTGAAAACAAGGTGCAGGAGGCCCTGGCCAAGAGCGAGGCCCTGGCCGATTTGGACGCCCACTGGGCCATCATCGGCCATCTGCAGACCAATAAAATCAAGTATGTGGCCCGCTTCGCCCACGAATTCCAGGCCCTGGACAGTCTGGAGGTGGCGGCCCAGCTCGACCGGCGCCTGGGCGAAAACGGCCGGACGCTGCCGGTGCTGGTGCAAATCAACACCTCCGGCGAGGCCAGCAAATACGGCCTGGAGCCGGCGGCGGCCGAGGCCTTCATTGCGGCGCTGGCGCCCTACCGGAATCTCCGGGTGCGCGGCCTGATGACCCTGGCCCTGCTCTCCGAGGAAAGCGACCGGGTGCGGGAATGCTTCGTGCGCCTGCGCGAGCTGGCCGAGCGGCTGCGCCCCCAGCTGCCCGCCGGCATGACCCTGGACGAGCTGTCCATGGGCATGTCCGGCGACTTTGAAACCGCCATCGCCGAGGGTGCCACGGTGGTGCGCATTGGCCAGGCGATTTTTGGTGCGCGTTCCTACCCCGATAGTTATTACTGGCCGCAATAACTGACTTTTCTTCGGTTTGATTCCGGTGCAATGCGCACCGCCCTGCGGGTGGCGC
>CAUSKK010000034.1:0-5433 GCA_963532425.1 uncultured Cardiobacteriaceae bacterium | reverse complement strand
TCGCCGAGACCCGCCAGGGCTCGGCGGCTTAGCTGCGCCAGCGGCTTTCGTCGAGCTCGCCCTCGCGCCGGGCCACGACGGCGGCCACCATGCAGTCGCCGAGACCCGCCAGGGCTCGGCGGCTTAGCTGCGCCAGCGGCTTTCGTCGAGTTCACCCTCGCGCCGGGCCACGACGGCGGCCACCATGCAGTCGCCGAGACCCGCCAGGGCTCGGCGGCCTAGCTGCGCCAGCGGCTTTCGTCGAGCTCGCCCTCGCGCCGGGCCACGACGGCGGCCACCATGCAGTCGCCGAGTATATTCACACAGGTGCGGGCCATGTCCAGAATACGGTCGATGCCGCCGATGAGGGCCAGCCCCTCCAGCGGCAGGCCGACGCTGGCCAGCACCATGGACAGCATAATCAGGCCGGCGCCGGGAATGCCGGCGGTGCCGATGGAGGCCAGGGTGGCGGTGAAGACGATGACCAGATAGTGATTCAAGCTCAGGTCGATGCCGTAGATTTGCGCGATGAAGACGGCGCAGACGCCCTGATAGATGGCGGTGCCGTCCATGTTGATGGTGGCGCCCAGGGGCAGGACAAAATCGCAGATGCGCCGCGAGACGCCGAGATTCTGGTTCACGGCGCTGATGGTCAGCGGCAGGGTGCCGGAGCTGCTGGTGGAGACGAAGGCGAAGGCGAAGGGCTCCGAGGTGCCGGCGAAGAAGCGCTTATAGGGGATTTTCGCCAGCCAGCGGGCGCCGCCGCCGATGAACAGCAGCACGTGCAGGGCGCTGGCCAGATAGCAGGCGAAAATCAGCTTGGCCAGCGGTTTCAGCACCTCCAGACCGAATTTGCCCGCCACCCAGGCCATGAGGGCGAAAACGCCGATGGGGGCGGTTTTCATCACCAGGGCCGTGAGGGCGTAGACGATTTCGGCCGTGGCCACGAAGAAATCGCGCACCGGCTTGGCCTTGGCGCCCACCTGGTTCATGGCGATGCCGAAGAGCAGGGCGAAGAGAATAATTTGCAGGATATTGCCGCTGCTCAGGGCGAGCAGGGGGTTGCTGGGGACGATTTCCTGCAGGGTTTTGATGAAATAGCCCAGCATGGAATCGCTGGCCGGGCCCGGGGCGCTGCCCAGCGGCGGGGCGGTCAGATTGAGGCCGGCGCCGGGATTGATGAGGTTGGCCACCAGCAGGCCGACGCTCACGGCCAGGGCGGTGGTCAGCAGATAGAGCAGGAAGGTGCGGCCACTGATGCGACCCATGCGCGTCATGTCGCCCTCCATGCTGGCGATGCCGGCGATGAGCGACGAGAAAATCAGCGGCACCACCAGCATTTTTATCAGGCTGATAAAGACGTCGCCGATGGGTTTGAGGATTTGGGCGGTCAGCAGCCCGTCGCCGGCGACGATGCCGACGAGGATGCCCGCCACCATGCCAAGCAGAATTTGCTGCCAGAGGCTGAGTTTTTTCATCGATTTTCCTTTTATGAATGATGGGCCCGTCATCTTACGCCGGCCGGGGGCCGCGCTTCCCCTTTTTCTATCTCCTAAAATGGGCCTTTTTTTCGGAGAACCCCATGAAGAAAATCCTACTGCTTCTGCTGCTCACCCCCGCCGTTCACGGCGAGGACGCCACCGCCCGCCTGAGCGCGGCCGAACAGGAGAAGATTTGGCAGGAGGCCCAGGCTGCCACGGCCTGCTTCCCCCCGTGTGCGGGCGATTATCCCCGGGCGCTGGCGCTTTACCAGCAGCTGGCCGCCGGGGGCCATGCCAAGGCCATGAGCGAAATGGGCCAGATGTACCTGGAGGGCCGGGGGGTCGCCCAGGACTACGCCAAGGCCAAAGAATGGTATGAGAAGGCCGGCGCCGCCGGCAATGGCTTCGGCTACACGATGATTGGCGCGATTTACCAGGACGGGGAGGGCGGCCCGGACTTTAAGCAGAATTTCGCCCAGGCCAAAGAATGGTATGAAAAAGCCCTGGCCGCCGGCGACCGTACCGCCTATTCGTCGATTGGCGAGCTTTACCAAAAGGGCGGGCCGGGTTTGGAACGGGACTACGCCGCCGCCAAACGGTGGTATGAACAGTCCATCGCCGCCGGCAACCGAGATGACTATTGGTCCCTGGCCAATCTCTACCGGGAGGGCGGCCCGGGGCTGGAACGGAACTGGGCCACGGCCTGCCGCTACTACGGCAAGGCCGAATTCGACTGGCAGAAGGAGGAAGCCAGGGCGGTTTGCTCCCACTAGCACCCGGACTTCAGCTTCACCCGCCGGGCCGTGGCCCGGCTTTTTTATGCCGGGAGGGAAGCGCTTCCCTTTTTCTATCCCGCCGGAGCGGTAAAAATAGGCCTTTTTTTCGGAGAACCCCATGAAGAAAATTCTGCTGCTCCTGCTGCTCACCCCCGCCGTTCACGGCGAGGACGCCACCGCCCCGGCAGCGACCAGCCCCCCGGCCCGGGCGGCCGAGCCGGAGAAGATTCGGCAGGAGGCCGAGGCGGCCGTTGTAAAGGGCGATTACCCCCGGGCGCTGGCGCTTTACCAGCAGCTGGCCGCCGAGGGCAACGCCCAGGCCATGACCAGCGTCGGCCTAATGTACGCCGAGGGCCGAGGGGTCGCCCAGGACGAAGCCAAAGCCAAAGAATGGTATGACAAGGCCATCGCCGCCGGCGACCCCGAGGGCTATTCGTGGCTGGCCCGGCTCTACCAGCTGGGCGGTCCGGGCTTGGAGCGGAACTATGCCACTGCCAAACGCTACTATGAACAGGCGGTCGCCGCCGGCGACTCCGATGGCTATTGGTTAATTGGCCAGCTTTACGAGCAGGGCGGCCCGGGTCTGGAACGGGACTACGCCGCCGCTAAACGCTGGTATGAACAGGCCATCGCCACGGGCTACCGCCACGGCTACCGGGTGATTGGCGATTTTTACGAGCAGGGCGGCCCGGGTCTGGAACGGGACTACGTCGCCGCCAAACGCTGGTATGAACAGGCCCTTGCCGCCGGCGACCCCAACGGCCATTGGTTGATTGGCAATCTTTATAAGGAGGGTGGCCCGGGGGTTGCGCCGAACTACATCACCGCCAAGCATTGGTATGAACAGGCTCTCGCCGCCGGCGACGACGACGCCTATCGGTTGATTGGCCGACTTTACGAGCAGGGCGGCCCGGGTCTGGAGCAGAACTATGCCAGCGCCGGCCAGTGGTATGAGAAGGGCAGCGCCGCCGGCGACCTCCACACCCGTGGCTTGCTTGGCCAGCTTTACGAGCGGGGCGGCCCGGGGCTGGCAAAGGATGAGGGCCAGGCCTGCCGCCACTATAAAGAGGCCGGTTCCGACTGGCAGGATAAGGCCGAAAGGGTTTGCTCCTACTAGTTCCGGCCCAGTGCGCCAAAACGTTCTACTTTCACCCACCGGGCTGCGGCCCGGTTTTTTTATGCCGGGGGAAGCGCTTCGTTCCGAGCCGGCCGAGCAAAGCGCTTCGGTTAAAGCCCCCGCCCCGGCCAGTCCGTTAGAACGAAGCGCTTCGGCACTGGCCGCCAGGAGGTGGAAGTTCAGCCGGCTGGGTCGTCTCAGCGAAGCGCTTCGTTAAATCGGCGGGGCCGGGGTCATCGGAAGCGACTTCCTAGAGGGAAGCACTTCGGTCTGGGTCATCAAAGCAACCGCAGGGAAGTATCCATCCCAAGGGAAGCGCCTCGGCCGGGGCTGCTAGGAATTAGCCCTCTGAAGCGAAGCGCTTCGGTCTGAGGTACTGTCTTTTCTCTGGATTCCGGAGGTGAAGCGCTTTGACCTTGGCGGGCTGTTTTCAACGAAGCGCTTCAATCCGGAAAACTGCCCCAAACCAAAGCGCTTCGCTAAAACGGGCCCTGGCGGGGCGAAGCGCTTCCGGCTGGCAGAAATTTGGAACAGGGCTTTCATAAATAGAGGGAAGCGCTTCAGCCGGGCTCGCCGGGTTCGTTTGTTCTCACGGGGGCTTCGAGAACGAAGCGCTCCCCCCCTCCGAAATGGCCGGGCCGTCAGAGATTAACCCTCCAAAGCGAAGCGCTTCGGTTGGGGGGCGGCTTTTTTCCGGCTTCCGAAAACGAAGCGCTCCCTTCCGGCCACCCACAAAAAAGCCCCCCGGACGGAGGGCTTTAGCTTTAACGGAGCGCCGGCTAGTCGGAGCAAACCCGGTCGGCGGCGGCGGCCTGACGCACTCCGGCCATTCGATAGTAGAAACAGGCCCGTTCCCAGTCCCGGGGCAGACCGGGGCCACCCTCCTCATAGAGTTGGCCTAGCAAGGGTTCGGCGCTGTGGTCGCCGTCGGCAACGGCCCTTGCATACCAATCCCGGGCCCGGGCCCAGTTGCGTTCCACACCGTGGCCGCCGGCGCGGTAGAGGTCGCCGATGAAGCGCTCATAGCCCCGATGGCCATCGGCAACGGCTCTCTCACGCCGGAGGCGCGCATGCTTCGCATGTCAAACCATTGCTTGGCTGTGGCGTAGTTGACGGCGATGCCCGGCCCGCCGTTTTCATAGAGCCGGGCGATGTAAAGGTAGGCACTGGAGTCGCCAATGGCGAGGGCCTGTTCACGCCGGAGGCGCGCATGCTTCGCCTGTCATACCAGCGCTGGGCCGCGACAAAATCCCGAGCCAGGCCGGGGCCGCCCTCCTCGTAGAGGCCGCCGATGAGGAAATAGGCATTCCAGCCGGGGTCGGTGTAGCCGGCGGCAATGGCCTGTTCACGCCAGAGGCGCGCATGCTTCGCCTGTCATACCAACTTTTGGCCTGGATAAAATCCCGGGGCACGCCCTCGCCCTGCTGGTAGAGCCGGCCAATTTCCTTCATGGCCCGGGCCGAACCACAGTCGGCCAGCTGGCGGAAGCCCACCAGAGCCTCCGCATATTGGGCTTTCCACAGCAGCGATTGGGCCTCGTTGTCCAGCCGGGCCAAATCTCCATCACAGCGGGGCGCCGCCGGGCTAAAGGTCGTGGCCAGCAGCAGGGCCAACAGATAGGAACGGTTTGTCATGATTTTTCCTCCAGTTCACTGAATAAAAGGGAGATTTTGCCACGGCCCCGGCTTTTTTTTATTAGGACGGCAGCGCTTCCGGCTGGAAACCGTCGAGAACGAAGCGCCTCGGCACCGGCAGCCAAGAGGTGGAGTTCAGCCGGCTGGGTCGTCTCAGCGAAGCGCTTCGGTATTAGAACAAGTCCGCCGGGCCATTCCAGCGAAGCGCTTCGTTAAATCGGCGACGCCGGGGTCATCAGGAGCGCTTCAGTCGTTAGAACTGAAAGAACAGTCTGGAACGAAGCGCTTCCCCCGGCTGTCATTTGGGATTTGCCGGGGCCGAAGCGCTTCGGTTGCTCACAAAAAAACCGAGCCAAGGCTCGGTTCCGGTGCTTGAAATGGGAGGGCGCCCCCCCGCCCGGGCCTCAGGGGGAAGCGGGGCGGTCGGCCTCCTCCCGGTCGGCCTT
>CAUSKK010000033.1:0-6541 GCA_963532425.1 uncultured Cardiobacteriaceae bacterium | reverse complement strand
TGCTGGTCCTGCCAGCTGTCGAGCTCGGCGAGGATTTCCGGCTTGACGACGTCCTTCAGCTCGGCCGTCGGCACCAGCACCTCCGGCATGCCCATAGCATAGGGGCCGATTTCGTAGGGGTCATAGCGGAAGAGCAGGCCCTTTTTATCCGGCCGCCAGTTGGCGTTGGCGGTGAAGGGGAAGGTCTCGAAATGCTCTTTGACGCCCTCATCGTCCAGGGGGCCCATGTTTGCCTCGCCACTTTTCAGCCAGCGGGTGAAGGCCTGCTGCTGCAGCGCGTCCAGCTTGGCGCGCTGGTTCGGCAGCAGAATGTCCTCCAGGGCCACCGCCTTCAGCGCGCCGGCCTTGGGCAGCACGTAGAAATGGGAACTGGCCATGCCGTGGTTGCCGCCGCTGTAGCTGTAGGCCTGGACATTCAGGACGCGATAGTGGGCGCTCTCGCCCACCTGGCTGACCGTACCGTTGAAGACGTAGTCATTCTTGGGTTCCTCGTCCGCGCTGAGCTCCTCCTGGGCGATGCGCCGAATCCAGGCCTCCAGACCGGCCTTATCCCAGCGGTCGAGGCGGTATTTATCAGGATTGTCAGTGATGGGGCTGATGTCTATCAGACGGTCGGCATAGGCGTTCAAAGCCGGGTCGGGGCTGTCGATGGATGTAATTGACACCGTCGCGCAGATATTGGGCTTCAGGCAGTGCTTGGCCTCGTTGCTGATGAGCGGCAGACCGTCGGCCCGGGCCAGCCCGGCCAGCAGTAGCAGAACGATGAGTTTTTGACGATACATAAAAATCTCCGGTGGGAAAAATGGCCATTATAGGACGGTGGCGCGCGGCCGGGCCCCCGGCGAAGCGCTTCCCCGGGCCCACCAAAATCCCGCCGACACGGGGGAGAAAATCAATCCAACAGCCAATCGGATTGCTGGCAGTGCTGAGCCAGTTCCTGGCGCTGGCGCTGGGCGGCGCGGTTGCCCTGCTGCTGTTGTTGTTTTTTGTAGAAATCCCGGTAGCCGTCGTGGACGATGGCCCGGTCGGCGCTGACCTCCTCGGCATTGCGCGGCAGCCGCTGGGCCGAGGGCAGGCCCAGGCCCAGCGAACCCCACTGCACCCGCCAATAGCCCAGTTCAAAGGAGCCGACGGCGGCATCGCCCCTGCCCAGTCGGACGAAGAAATCCGGTCGCTGGGCCGCTACATAGAAGCGCTCCAGCAGGGCCGCACAGGGCGCCGGCAGGCTGTCGTCGCGGTCGCCGCCGTCATGCCACCAAAGGAAACCCAGCAGCGCCAGCAGCGGCAGCAGGGCCGTTAGACTCAGCGCCAGCACCGGTTGTTTTTGGGATTTTTCCCGGGATGGTTCCGCACTCATCATTTCCTCCTAATTTTGATGAAAAAAAGCGCTTCAAGGTGAAGCGCTTCGTTCTATTTGCCGCAGCCGGCCTGATAGCCGCGCGAACAGGCCTGTTGGTAGAAGTCCTTGGCCTTGGCCTCGTCCTTGTCCACGGCCACGCCGTTTTCGTGGAGCAGGCCGAGGCTGAACAGGGCCTCGCCGTTGCCCTGGGCGGCGCTCTTCTCGAACCAGCTGCGCGCCTGTTCGAAATCTTTCTTACCGCCGTAGCCCTTGAAGTAGAGGGCGCCGAGATTGTACTGGGCGTCGGGATTGCCGGTTTCGGCGGCCTTCTCGTACCACTGGCGCGCCAGCCGGTAGCTGCGTTTACCGCCCTGGCCCTTCTCGTACATCAGGGCCACCTGAAATTGGGCCTGGGGGTCGCCGGCCTGGGCGGCCTTCTCGTAGAGCTGGCGGGCGCGGCGGCGGTTGGCCTTAACCGTGCCTTCGCCGCTGTCGTAGAGCTGGGCCAGGGCCAGCTGGGCCTGCAGTTCACCCTTGGCGGCGGCCTTTTCCCACCACATACGGGTTTGTTTCAAATCCTGGGCCACGCCCTGGCCCTGCTGGAACAGCTGGCCCAGCTGGAATTGGGCCTTGGCATCACCGCCGGCGGCGGCCTGTTTCAGGGCGTCGATTTCCGGACTCTGGGCCCGAACCAGCCCGGCCAGGGCCAGCGTTAGCATTAAAAACATTTTTTTCATGATGTTTCCTCAAAAAAGTTGGAAAAAAGGGAAGGGAGGGCGCCATTCTACCGAACTCGTCGGCCTAGCGCGCCGGCAGCAGCCGGGCCAGCAGGCTGCGGGCGGTGGCCAGTGGCAGCCAACGCAGCACCAGCGGGCTGGTCTGGCCCTTCTCGCTGCCGAGGCTGTCGGCGAGCAGGTCGGTCATGGCATAGCGACGGTCGATGGGCCCGTGCTGTAGCTGCAGCGCCTGCAGTCGTTCCAGCCGGGCGAAGCTGTGCTGGGACCAGAGCCAGCCATCGCGCCAGTGCAGCCGATTGTCCAGCAGGGCCCAGCCGGCGGCCTGGTGCCGGCGCCGGGCCAGGGGCGGCAGCAGCGGCAGCAGCAGCAGGAACAGCACCGGCATGGCCACCGCCAGTCCGTAGATTTTCACGACCACGGCCAGAATCTGAATCACCACACAGAGCAGCGCGAAACCGAGCAGATAGCCGCGCAGAATGCGGCGGCCGGCCAGCGGGTGCACCGGCTGCAGCGGCACCGCCAGCGGGTCGCAGCCGGTCCAGTGTTGGAGGAGCCGGCTCAGGGTCGGGCCGTCCACCAGCGGCAGCAGTTCCTTGATGCCCCGGGCCGCCAGCTCCGGGCCCAGCACCACCGTGTCGATTTCCACCCGGTAATAGCCGTTGAGCCGCTGCAACGGGCTTTGTTTCACCTTCCACACCTGGATTTTGTCCAGCGGCACCTGGCTTTCCACCCGGGAGAGCAGGCCCCGGCGCTGGATAAGGCGGCCATCGCGCTCGCTGAGCTCAAAATTACCGTGGCTGATGAAGGCGGCCACGATGGTGGCCAGCTCCGCCGCCAGCAGAAGGCCCACGGCTAGCAGCAGCCAGAACCAGATTTCGGCCCAGGCAAAATGGCTGAACCACAGGCGCCAGAGATGGCCGAGCAGCCACTGCGTCAGGCTGCCGAGAAGATTGTTGGCCTGCTCGTCCGACAGCTGGGTGAGCAGGTAGGCGCTGGCGGCCAGCAGCACGCCCCGGTCGGAGAAGAAGCCGTAGCGCAGCAGGGTGGCGCTGTTCATGGGCAGGAGATTTTCTTCCGGCCCGGGCACCGAGGCTTTCTCCTCGACGGGCACGGCGGGGGTGGCGGCGGCCGGGGT
The DNA here is from genome assembly GCA_963532425.1 of uncultured Cardiobacteriaceae bacterium. Lineage (GTDB taxonomy): Bacteria > Pseudomonadota > Gammaproteobacteria > Cardiobacteriales > Cardiobacteriaceae > CAUSKK01. The sequence continues at coordinate 3,330 of CAUSKK010000033.1, read as the reverse complement.
TTCTGGTTTTTCCCCGGCGTCAGGCCGATGCATCAGCAGCGCTTCGAGCCGGCGGGCGTCGGCCAGCTTCAGCACGTTGAACCGGCCCTCGGATTCGGCGCCGGTGCCGCCGCTCTCCAGATTGACTTCGCCGACGCCGAAGAGCCGGTGCAGCGGGTTCTGGCGCAGGCTGACGTTGTGCACCCGGGCCAGCGGCACCACCCGGGTTTGTTTGAAGAAAAAGCCGCTGGTCAGCACGATTTGCTCGTCCTCGAGGCGGAAGCGGAAGTGGGTGTAGTGGAGCAGGGCCGGAATCAGACAGACCAGCAGGCTTCCGCCCAGGATGAGCAGCGAGATAAGCCGGGCGCCCTGACCCAGAAAGAAGAGGTCCGCCAGCGGATAGAGCAGCAGGGGCCACAGATTCCAGAGATAGCTCAGGGTCAGGAACAGCGGCGACAGCGGGTGCAGCCGTTCGGGCAGGGGCCTAGTCATGGGCCTCTCCGGCGAGGACGGCGCGCAAATCCAGGGCCGTATCAATGGCGATGCCCTCCAGGCGAATGGCCGGCAGCTGGGCGCCGGCGGTGAAAATCACCAGAGTGGCCAGGCCGAAATGGCGGTGCAGCGGCGACTGGCGCACGTCCACATACTGCACCCGCTCCCGCGCCACCAGGGTTTCCTTGCGGAACCAGATGCCGGAGCGAATCACCAGCACGCTATCGGCCAGCCGCCAGGAGCGGCGCCGGTGGCTGGGGCCGCAGAGCCAGAGCATCAGGGCCAGCAGCAGGCCGACGCCCAGGCTGCAATGGAGCAGCAGCAGGCGCGGGCCGGCGCTGGTCTCGTCGAGCCAACAATAGAGGCCCAGCAGAACGGCCAGCAGGCCACCGAGCAGCAGCAGCCATTCCAGGCGCCAGCATTTCAGGGTGGCGGCCGGCAGGGCATAGAAAGGGGTTGTGCTCATTTTTTCTCCTTCTAAGTTAGTGAAAACTTTGAAAAATTAGCCAAAACTGTGCCAGCCGTCCGGGCCAAATTGGCTACAATGGCCGGGATTTCTAACAGGAGGAAAACTATGAAACGTTCCCTTTTAGCTTTGCTGTTGGCCCTTAACGCCCTGCCGGCGGCGGCCCTCTACGACGGTTGGTTCGACACCTACTTCGCCGAGGCCGCCTTTGAGACCAACCGCAAACAGAACGAGCGCAACTATGAGGCCTGGTATGGCAAGGCCAGTCCGGCCGAGACCCGGCCCGACGCCAGCCGCAAGAATGTGGACCGCTACCAATCCAGCGCCAGCATCAGTGCCGAAATCGACGGCCAGATGATTCAAATCCTGCGCGAGCGCCTGAAGAGCACCGGCCATTACAACGACCAGAGCGAAGCCCAGCTGCGCCAGCTGCAGGCCAGCGGTTTTATCAACCAGATTCGCGCCGCCCTGCAGAGCGACGGCTACGACCCCAACAGCGTCGCCACCGCCATGGCCTACATGGCCACGGTGAACTATGGCATCGCCGCCGGCCAGGATTTGCGTCAGCTCAAGGCCCACGGCCTGGTCAAACAGCTGCAGCAGGCCATGACCAGCGACGGCTATATGCAGGGCCTGGGCGACGGCGACAAGCAGCGCATGGCCGATACCTTCTATTGGCTGGCCAGCCTGCAGATGGGCATGTATCTGGAGGCCAGCGCCGCCGGCAACCAGGCCGCCCTCCAGTCCCTGGCCCAGGAGGCCAACGGCATTCTGAAGGCGCTGAATCTAAGCGTGGACAAACTGCGCAACGGCAGCAACGGCCTGGAAGTGGTGCGCTGAGCGTTTCCCCATCATTGACAAACCTAGAGAGCCCCCGTCCGGGGGCTTTTTTTGTGGGGACGCGACGGGGGAAGCGCTTAGGAATAACGCCTAAACAGGCAATGGAAGATTTCAGCGGGTTGGTCAGCCCCGATGAAATCCAGATGACGTTCTTTAACTTGAACCATGACACTAGGCAGTGAGCGCCTTTCTTAAAAATTCATCAATCCGTTTATTCAAGAAAATCATGCGCTCTTCATTGAAATAAACTTTTGCTTTTTCTTTGTCGACCGTCTCTTTTAAGCTGTTCAGCCTACCCAAATCCAAATTCTCTCGGGTGTATTTCCTTGCCAGCATCGCGCGGAGCAAATTGCCATCCAGACCTAAATTGCGGATAATTTTTTCTACTTTGTCATTGGCATCTTTTTGTTTGTAATCTGTGATGTAGTCGCTCAATGCCAAACTTGGGTCAAGCTCAATATCACCTGATTGCACATCGTGCAAAAACAGTTCGGCGAATTTCTGGTCTTCCTTGGAAAGCGTGGCAAAAGAATGATGCAACTCTTCAAGTGCCGCAGCCTTTTCTTCGCCGCCGATGGCTTTCAGCCATTTCTCAAAGCGGGCGTTCATGTAATTCTGGTCGATTTTGTCCGTTTCAATCTCATTGATATATGAACGCAAATCAAATGGCACTTCGTCGCTACCTCCACCGCCGCCGCTAGGTTCTTCTTTAAATAAATCTTTATAACGTGCCAGCAGTTTATCGTAGGTCTCTTGATCGAAATTGAGTGTGGCAGTGATCACGCTGTCGTCTTCCTGCACCACGTCATAGCTTAACTTTTCCCACACAAAGCCCAGCAGCCGCGCAGCCTGCAAATGATCGTTGAGCTGATTGAATAATTTGACAAACTTCGCGCAAGCAGTTGCATCATCAGGATTGCTTACAAAATCTGCCACCTTCGCCCGTTTAAAAATATCGGCAATATCGGCAAAGCAGACATTCATTTTGTCAATAACCTTATCTAAATTATCCACAAACAAGCCCATTGGACGGTCGCCCGAATAAAGTTTTACGGCACGTTCGATGTTTTGTTGCATCGTGTGCGGCTTGCGGTAATAGCGGATTAAACCAAAAGGCTTATCGGTTTTGTCGCACAGGCGGTTGGTGCGGGAAAACGCCTGAATCAAGTTGGCGTAATCCAAAATTTTGTCCAAATAGAGCGTATTGAGCCATTTACTGTCGAAGCCCGTCAGCATCTGATCGACCACAATCAACAAATCCAGCTGCTCGTCGGGCTTGATTCTTTTATAGGCATTGATGTGGGACAGTCGGTCTGACAAGTCCGTTTTAAACTTGGCGTAAGCGGCATAGCCGAAATTCGTGCCGAACTTGGCATTATAATCGGCCAGAATTTCGGCAATCCATTCTTCTTTATCACTGCCCTGCCCATCATTAAGGATATTCGGATCGAAAAGAGCGGTCAGTTTCAGCCCGGAATTTCTGGCTTTAATCAGGCGGTAATAATTGACCGCTTCGGGAATGGAGCTGGTGGCAAAAATGGCATGATATTTTT
>CAUSKK010000032.1:0-8036 GCA_963532425.1 uncultured Cardiobacteriaceae bacterium | reverse complement strand
AGCTGCGCACCATGCTTGTTACGCTCTGGGTCCATAAACAGAAGCACGGGAGGCCAGCGCCGAGGAGCGCGAGACGCGCGGGTTCATCTCGATGACAATCAGCCGGCCATCGCGGGGATTGATGGCAAATTGCACGTTGGAACCGCCGGTTTCCACGCCGATTTTGCGCAGAATGGCAATGGAGGCGTTGCGCAGCCGCTGATATTCCTTGTCGGTCAGGGTCTGGGCCGGGGCCACGGTGATGGAATCGCCGGTGTGCACGCCCATGGGGTCGAGGTTTTCGATGGCGCAGACGATGATGGCGTTGTCGGCCCGGTCGCGCACCACCTCCATTTCAAATTCCTTCCAGCCCAGCAGGCTTTCCTCCAGCAGCACTTCGCTGGTGGGCGACAGCTCCAGGCCGTGGGCGGTGATTTGCTCAAACTCGGCCCGGTTGTAGGCAATGCCGCCGCCGGAGCCGCCCAGGGTGAAGGAAGGGCGAATGATGACCGGGAAGCCCAGTTCCTGCTGGGCCACCCGCGCCTCCTCCAGCGTGTGGACGGCGAAGGAGCGGGCGCTCTCCAGGCCGATTTCAGTCATGGCCTTTTTGAACAGGTCGCGGTCCTCGGCGGTGCGAATGGCCTCCACCGAAGCGCCGATGAGCTCAACGCCGTATTTGGCCAGAATGCCGTTCTTGGCCAGGTCGAGGGCGCAGTTCAGGGCGGTTTGGCCGCCCATGGTGGGCAGCAGCGCATCGGGGCGTTCCTTGGCGATGATTTTGGCCACCGTCTCCCACTGGATGGGCTCGATGTAGGTGGCGTCGGCCATGTTAGGGTCGGTCATGATGGTGGCCGGATTGGAATTGACCAGAATCACCCGGTAGCCCTCCTGGCGCAGGGCCTTGCAGGCCTGGGCGCCGGAATAGTCAAACTCACAGGCCTGGCCGATGACTATCGGGCCCGCACCGATGATAAGAATGGAATGTAAGTCCTCACGTTTTGCCATTGTTCACTCCTGATGCTCGGCGGCCGCCACCAGCGGCACGAAGCGGCCCTGGGAATCGGCTTGAAATAGAACTTGATAGATATGGTCTTGGCCGCAGGCCTGCAGATGCCAATGCTCCTCGAAACCGTCCTCGGAGGCGCTGGCCCGGCGAATATTGAGGGCCTGCAGCTCGGCACAGTGGTTTTGCTCCCGCTCGATTTTCACCACCTGCTGCAGGGCCTGCAGGAGCAAATCCGGTTTGTTGTCGTTGAAGAAATAGAGCGACTGGCCGTTGCCGCGAATGTCGTCCAGCTGGTAATCGTTGGCGGGGGTGGCGGCCCGGCGGGCGGCGCTGTTGGCCCGGTCTTCGCTGGGCGAGGGCGGCGGGGTGCCGATTTGGGGCAGCCGGCGGCAGGCCCCTAGCCCCAGGGCCAGCAGGCCCAGCAGAAAAATTTTTTGCAAGCGTCCTCCCAAATTTTCAGTTCTGACCGCCGCGACAGGCGGCGCGCGACGGCCAGGGTTTGATTGATTAAAGATGAAAAAAATTTTAGCACAGGCCCCCGGCGGCGGCGCCGGGCACAAAAAAAGAACGACCAGCAAAAACTGGTCGTTCGTTCAACAGGTAAAAGCCGTTGGGATTATTTGGCGGCTTCGGCAGCGGGAGCAGCTTCGGCGGGTTTGGCGTCGGCAGCGGGAGCTTCAGCAGGCTTGGCTTCGGCGGCTGGAGCGGCCTGTTCGGCAGGAGCAGCAGCAGGAGCTTCAGCGGTTTTTTCTTCCTTGTTGCAAGCCATCAGACCGAAGGCGCACAGGCTAAGTAGAAGGATTTTTTTCATAGGATTAACTCCAATTGGTTTAAAGGGAAGCTGATTTTAACAGCATTTACAAAAAATGTTCAATCACTTCATTGAGGTAGCTGAAGCCCCGTTCGCTGGTGCGGAAGCGCTCCGGGTCGGCCATCAGGAGACCACGGGCCGTCAGCCGTTCCCAGGTGGGGGCGATGTCCGCCGGCGTCAGCAGCGTGCGTTCGGCCAGCCAGCGGCGCGGCACGCCCTCGCGCAGGCGCAGGCCGTTCATCATGAACTCAAAGGCCTGTTCCTCGCGGGGAATCCACTGTTCCCGGGCGGTATAGGGATTGGGCTGGCGGCCGGCGGCGCGCTGGTACTGGGCCGGGCTGGGGAATTTGTGATAGCGCCAAATCTGGCCGCCCCGGGTCAATTTGCCGTGGGCGCCGGCGCCGATGCCGAGGTAATCGCCATACTGCCAGTAGTTCAGGTTGTGGGCGCTGGGCCGTTGGCGCGTCCAGGCGCTGACCTCGTACTGGTCGAAGCCCTGGCTCTGGAGATAGGCCCGGCCGGCCTCGAACATATCCTGCACGGCGTCGCTATCCGGCAGCGGCGGTGGCTGGCGGTAAAAGGCCGTGTTCGGCTCCAGGGTGAGCTGGTACCAGCTCAGATGCTCCAGACCGAAGGCGGCGGCGGTGGCCAAATCCCGAAGCGCTTCGGCCTCGCTCTGCCGGGGCAGGCCGAACATCAAATCCAGATTGATGCGTTCAAAGCCGGCGGCGGTGGCCATCTGGATAGCCCGAAGCGCTTCGTCCCGGTCGTGCACCCGGCCCAGGGCGCGCAGATGCTCATCGTTGAAGCTCTGAATGCCAATGGACAGCCGATTAACGCCGGCGGCGCGGTAGTCGCGGAATTTGCGCTGCTCGAAGGTGGAGGGATTGGCCTCCAGGGTGATTTCAACGTCGGGCACTAATTCCAGCCGGGCGGCGATGCCCTCCAGCAGGGCGCCGATGCTGCGGGCGCTGAACAGCGACGGCGTGCCGCCGCCGATAAAGATGGATTGCAGCGGCCGGGGGGGAAGCGGTTGCTGCGGGCCGGCGGCCGCATCGGGCGCTTCCCTAGGGGGAAGCGCTTCGTCAGGCCGAAGCGCTTCATTCAGGTCGGCGTCCAAATCGGCGAGCAGATGGGCAACGTAGGCGGCCTCGTCGATGGCGGCGCTGCGGCCAATGCCGTGGGAGTTGAAATCACAGTAGGGGCATTTCTGCAGGCACCAGGGAATGTGAATGTAGAGGCTCAGCGGAATATTAGTCATGGGGGCGCAGGCGCAGGCCGGCCAGATACTTCTGCAGCTGGCGCTGCTGTTTGGAAAAGGGCTGGTTCTCGCCGAGCTCCGGCTTGAACTGTTTGTGGTGTTCGCGCTGAAGCTGGCGCAGATACTGAATGTCCAACTCCTCGTAGCGTTCCAGCAGTTCGCTGAAGATGTCCGGATCGCCGGCCAGCAGCCGTTCCATTTCCCGCTGGATACGCCGGGTTTTGCCCGGGTCGTTGAGGAAGGGGTGGTTGATGTGCTCGTGGGCGGTGCGAATGGCCTCGAAGCTCTGCTCGTCGATGAGCCGGGTCAGAAAGATAAGGTGGCGGGCCCGGGCATTGCCGCTGAGCCGCTGGCCCTCCCGCAGCGCTTCCTGCAGCCGCTCGTCGACGGGCAGCAGGCCGAACTGGCCCGCCGGCAGCCGCAGCAGTTCGGCGGCGAACTGTTTAATCTGCTCGCGCTCCCGTTTCAGCTGGGAACGGTTGGGCCGGATAACGCGGCCCTCCTCGTCATACTGTTTTTCGCTTTTGTCGCTCATGGCGTCTCGTCCTCGGAAAAATCGCCTATTTTAGCGGGGGCCGGGGAAGCGCTTCGCCCCGGCCCGCTTTTTCCTTGACAGTAATCAACGGTCTGTATGAGTATTGCAGGCTTCCCCGCATGAAATAAGGATTCACCATGAAAAAAACCCTACTCGCCCTGCTGCTGGGCGCCGGCGCCAGCGTCTGGGCCGCCGATGAGGTGGTTAAATTTGCCATTGCCAGCGCCCTGACCGGCCCGGTAACCCAGTACGGCACCATGCAGAACACCGGCGCCAAGCAGGCCATCGAGGATATGAACGCCGCCGGCGGCATGAACGGTAAGAAAATCGAATACAAAATCTACGACGATGCCTGCGAGGGCAAACAGGCCGTAACCGTGGCCAACCAAATCGTCAATGACGGCGCGAAATTCGTCATCGGACACCTCTGCTCCGGCGGCACCCTGGCCGGTGCCCCCATCTACAACGAGGAGGGCATTGTCATGGTAACCGCCGCCTCCACCACGCCGGAGCTCTCCGACAAGGGCTATGACACCGTTTTCCGCACCATCGGCACCGACCTGCAGAGCGCCCCGGCCTCGGCCGCCTACATCGCCAAGGTGCAGCCGAAGAAAATCGCCCTGATTCACGACAAACAGTCCTATGGCCAGGGCCTGGCCGAAGGGGTGAAAAAGGAACTGGAGGCGAAGAAAATTCCCGTGGCCGTCTTCGAGGGCGTCAATCCCGGCCAGAGCGATTTCAACGCCCTGATTACCAAGCTAAAAAATGAGGGCGTCGATTTCGTCTACTGGGGCGGCTACCATCCGGAGCTGGGCCTGATTATCCGCCAGGGCGCCGAACAGGGCTTCAAACCCACCTATATGGGCGCCGACGGCATCGACAACGTGGAAATCTTCAACATCGCCGGCAAGGCCGCCGATGGTCTGCTGGCCACGGTGCCGCGCAACTTCTCCCAGGAGCCGCAGAACAAGGCCATTCTTGACGCCATCAACGCCAAGAAAGAGGACGGCACCGGCCCCTTCGTCATGACCTCCTATGCGGCGGTGAAGGCCATCGTCGATGCGGCCAACCAGGCCAAGAGCAACGAGCCGGCCGAAGTGGCCAAGGCCCTGAAGAGCGGCAGCTTCGACACGCCCATCGGCAAGATTTCCTTCCAGGAAAACGGCGATTTGAAGGACTTCCAATCGGTGGTCTACGAACTGAAATCCGACGGCAGCCGCACGCTGAAATCGGAATAGGGGCCCGGACGTAAAACCGTCCTGCCGTCCCGTCCCCCGAAGCGCTTCCCCCGGGAAGCGCTTCCTTTTGACCCCTGCCCAAGCAACTGAACGAATCAACGATAACAATGCACGATTTACCCCAACAAATTCTGAATGGCCTCACCCTGGGCAGCATCTATGCCCTGATTGCCATCGGCTACACCATGGTCTACGGCATCATCGGCCTGATTAACTTTGCCCACGGGGAAATCTATATGCTCGGCGCTTATTCCGGCGTGGTGGCTGTGGTTTCTCTGCAAACAATGGGGCTGACCTACCTGCCGCTGCTGCTATTGCTGGCGCTGCTGCTGGCGGTGCTGATTACCGGCGGCTATGGCTACGGCGTCGAAAAGCTGGCCTACAAGCCGCTGCGGCGTAGCCCCCGGCTGGTGCCGCTGATTTCGGCCATCGGCATGTCCATCTTCCTGCAAAACTACGTGGCCCTCGGCCAGAGCACCAAGAACATTTCCCTGCAGCCGCTGGTCAGCCAGCGCTGGGAACTGGGCGGCGGGCTGGCCCTGTCCGCGCTGCAAATCATCATCTTTGCCAGCACGCTGCTCAGCATGTTGGCCCTGAACTATTTCATTCGCCGCACCGCCACCGGCCGCGCCTGCCGCGCCTGTGCCGAGGATTTGCCCATGGCCCAGCTGCTGGGCATTGACACCAACCGCATCATTTCCCTGACCTTCGTCATCGGCGCCGGCCTGGCCGCCGTGGCCGGGGTGCTGGTGGCACTCTACTACGGCACCATCAACCCCTACATCGGCTTCACCGTCGGCATGAAGGCCTTTACGGCGGCGGTGCTGGGCGGCATCGGTTCCATCACCGGCGCCATGCTCGGCGGCCTGCTGCTCGGCCTGTCGGAGAACTTCTCCGAGGCCTACATTTCCGGGGACTACAAGGACATCATCACCTTCTCCCTGCTCATTTTGATTCTGCTGCTGCGGCCCAGCGGCATTCTTGGCAAGCCTGCCGTGGAGAAAGTATGAACGGCTTCAAGCATCTGGCGGCGGCGGCCCGGGCGGCGCTGCTGGCCTTCCTCATCGTGCTGCCCATTCTCGACCTGCGCCTGAGTCCCGACGCCGGCAGCCCCAGCGGTCTGCAGCTGCAGGCCGGCTACCGCCAGGCGCTGACGGTGGCGGTGCTGGTTTTTGGCCTACAACTGCTGGCGCCCCTGTGGCGCTGGCGGCCCCGGCTACCCCGGCCCCAGCTGGCCCGGCGGCTCGAAGCCCGGCGCGGCTGGGTGCTGGGCCTGCTGATTGGACTGGCCCTGCTGCTGCCGTTCTATGCCGGCCGGGGCGCCCTGAGCGTGGCCACGCTGGCACTGATTTATGTGCTGCTCGGCCTGAGCCTGAACATCGTGGTGGGCTATGCCGGCCTGCTTAACCTCGGCCACGTGGCCTTCTACGCCATCGGTGCCTATGGCTATGCCCTGCTGCAGAAATACGCCGGCCTCGGCTTCTGGCTGTCGCTGCCGCTGGCCGGCCTGCTCGCCGCCGGCGCCGGGGTGCTGCTGGCCTTCCCCATTCTGCGCCTGCGCGGCGACTATCTGGCCATCGTTACCCTGGCCTTCGGGGAAATCATCCGCCTGCTGCTCATCAACCTGACCCGCTGGACCGGCGGCCCCACCGGCATCAACAACATTCCGGCGCCGACGCTCTTTAATCTGGCCTTCGCCAAAAAGGCGCCGGCGGGCATGACCCCCTTCCACGAGTGGGCCGGGGTGGCCTTCAGCAGCGAACACCGGCTCATGTTCAACTATTTCATCATTCTGGCCCTGTGCCTGCTAACCCTCTGGGTGGTCAATCGCCTGCTGCGCATGCCCATCGGCCGGGCCTGGGAAGCTCTGCGCGAGGACGAAATCGCCTGCCGCTCGCTGGGCATCAATCCGGCGCTGGTCAAGGTTAGTGCCTTCGGCCTCGGCGCCCTCTTTGCCGGTCTGGCCGGGGCCTTTTTCGCCGCGCGCCAGGGCAGCATCAGCCCCAATAATTTCGAGTTCATGGAAAGTGCCATCATTCTGGCCATCGTCGTGCTCGGCGGCATGGGTTCCCAGGTGGGGGTTATCCTCGCCGCCATTGCCATTACGGTTCTGCCGGAGCTGGCACGGGAATTCGCCGACTACCGCATGCTGCTGTTCGGTGCGGTGATGGTGCTGATGATGATTTGGCGGCCCCAGGGCCTGATTCCGGCGGTGCGGCCCCGGGTGGAGCTGGGCAAATGAGCGCGCTCCTCCACATTGACAATCTGCGCATGCAGTTCGGTGGCCTGCTGGCCGTGGACGGGGTGAATTTCCAGCTGGACGCCGGCCAGATTGCCGCCATCATCGGCCCCAACGGCGCCGGCAAAACCACCGTGTTCAACTGCATCAGCGGCTTCTACAAACCCAGCGCCGGCCGCATCAGCCTGGCCGGCACGGACATCACCGGCCTGCCCAGCCATGCCATCGCCCGGCTCGGTCTGACCCGCACCTTCCAGAATATCCGCCTCTTCAGGGAAATGACGGTGGTGGAAAATCTGCTCGTCGGCCGCCACAACTTTCTGAACCGTTCCTACTGGGCCGGCATCATCAAAACCGCCGCCTTCCGCCGTAGCGAGGCCGCCGCCCGGGAGGAGGCCTGCCGCTGGCTCGATTTCTTCCATCTGCGCCTCTGGGCCAACCACGAGGCCGGCAGCCTGGCCTATGGCCAGCAGCGCTATCTGGAGATTGCCCGGGCCATGATGACGGCGCCGAAACTGCTGATTCTTGATGAGCCGGCCGCCGGTCTCAATCCCCAGGAAACCGGCGAGCTGGCGGCGCTGATTCAACGGCTGCGCGAGCAATTCGGCCTGACGGTGCTGCTGATTGAGCACGATATGAATCTGGTCATGAGCATCTCCGAAAAAATTCTGGTGATGGAATATGGCCGGCCCATCGCCACCGGCACGCCGGCGGAAATTCGCCAGAATCCGACGGTTATCAAGGCCTATCTCGGGGAGGAATAACATGACCGTAAATCCGCCCAGAACCGAAGCGCTTCCCGCCGAAGCGCTCCCCCTGTGGAGCTCAACCATGCTAAAAATTGAAAATCTGCACGCCCACTACGGGCCCATCGAAGCGCTTAAGGGCATTTCTCTGGAGGTGGGCGCCGGAGAAGGCGCTTGCCGCCCAACGGCGCCCCGGGGAGTCCAGCCATGCTAAAAATTGA
>CAUSKK010000031.1:0-8944 GCA_963532425.1 uncultured Cardiobacteriaceae bacterium | reverse complement strand
GATTTCAAATTTAACCTTTTCTTTATTAGCCAGTTGGCTTTCAAAAGTTTTTGGTCTTTTTGCATCAGTGACGAGGTGTGCATTATAGGGAGAATATTTTTCCGCGCAACTCTTTTTTCACCACCTCGCCATTTATTTTATTAACCTACTAATTTTTCAAATTATTTTTCAGGAAGATTTCACCAAAACCTCCAGAACGAAGCGCTTCAGGGTTGCAGAATTTCCAGCTGCAGCGCCTTCAGCCGCTCACCTAGAGCCGCTCCTTGCAGCCCCTCGGCCATAAGTGTGGCCGGCGATAGGGCCAGTAGACGCTCCTGGAGACCTTTAATTACAGGAGCTAGACCGTCTAAATCCAGCAGTTCCAGCAACTCATACACGCTGCCCGGTGCCTTCAGGCTGCCACAGGCCCGAAGCGCTTCCCAACGCCGTTCGGCCCCGGTCTCGGCCCAGCGCTGGAAAACCTCCTGCTCTTCGTACACCAGCCGCAGCCAATACTCATAGTGCTTCGGCAGCGGCAGAGCCCGGCAAAAATCTGTGCTGTCCTGGGAACGCAGAAAAATAGCCAAGCGTTTCGCCGGGTCGCCGATGCGAACGCCGATGGCATTCAATTGGTCGGCCATGGCCGGAAGCGCTTCGGCTCTAGCTGTCAGACCCCAGAGACCCAGATGGCGCCGTTCCCGGTCAATCTCCAGAAAGGCATGGAAAAAATCCCCCGGCCGGGGCGCCGCCAGCGCCTTTTCCAGCTCCAGCCACACCCGCTCCCGAGTCAGCGTTTCCAGTTCACTCGAAGCCAGAATCTGCCGGGCCAGCGCCACCGTCTCCGGCGCCAGCCGGAAGCCCAGCCCACTGAAACGGGCATAGAAACGACAAAGGCGCAGCACCCGCAGCGGGTCTTCGGCGAAGGCCGGCGAAACGTGGCGCAGCCAACGATTCTGCAAATCGGCCTGGCCACCATAGGGGTCAATGATATGGCCGTCGCTGTCCTGGGCCAGCGCGTTGATGGTCAAATCGCGGCGCTGTAAATCCTCCTCCAGCGTTACCGTCGGCTGAAAATCGCAGCTAAACCCCTGATAGCCGTGGCCGTTCTTGCGTTCGGTACGGGCGAGGGCGTACTCCTCCTTGCTCTGGGGATGGAGAAAGACGGGAAAATCGCGGCCCACCTGCCGATAGCCTCGGGCCAGCATCTCGGCCGGCGTTGCCCCCACCACCAGCCAATCGCGGTCGGTGCTGGGCAGACCGAGCAGCCGGTCGCGGACGGCGCCGCCCACCAGATAGACCTGCATCAGTGGAAGGCGCGGACGCCCTGGCTAAAGATGTCCTGGCGGCGCAGGTCGGGGAAATTGCGGTGGCTGTCCGGGCGCTGGCGTTCCGAATGGCCCATTTTGCCGAGAATCCGACCGCAGGGGCTGAGCAGGCCCTCGATGGCCCCGAGGGAGCCGTTGGGGTTGTGCTGAACCTGATAGCTGGGCCTGAGTGTGGCCGGGTCGGCGTACTGGAAGGCAACCTGGCCCTGGTCGATGAAGCGCTTCAGCAGCTCTGCGGTGGCGACAAACTGGCCCTCGCCGTGGGAAAACTCCACATCATGGGCCTGGCCGATGGCGAAATCGCGCAGCCAGGGGCTGTGATTATTGGCCACCACCGTGGTGGCAATGCGGGAAATGTGGCGGCCGATGCGGTTATCCACCAGATTGGCAATGCCCAGCTCCGGCGCCCGCTCCGGCTGGCTGTTGAGGAAAAAGCCGCTCTTCAGCAGCGCCTGGAAGCCGTTGCAGATGCCGAGTATCAGGCCGTCGCGCTGGCGGAAGCGCTCCAGCGCCTCGCGCAGGCGCGGATTGTTCAGCACATTGACAATGAATTTGGCCGAACCGTCGGGCTCGTCGCCGGCGCTAAAACCGCCGCTGAGGACGAAAATTTCACTGTTATCCATATGGGCCACCAGCCGGCCGATGGACTCCTCCAAATCATTGCTGTGGCGGCGATTGCAGAAGACCGTCTCCTGCACCACGGCGCCGGCCTCGGCAAAGGCCCGGGCCGTGTCCAACTCGCTGTTCATGCCGAAGAACACCGGCAGACAGACACGCGGTTCGGCCCGCTTGGTCGCCAGCGGCCGCAGCGGCTGGGGCCGATGGGCCAGCTCCGGGGCCGGGCGTTCGTCGGGCTCGGGATAGAGCGGATAAATCTCGTCCATGGTGCTGGTGCTAATTTCGTAAAGCTCGGCCAGGGGAAGCGCTTCGTCCCGGTAATTCAAACTAGCCTCGGCCGTGGTACGCCCGAGCAGGACGAGATTGTCGCGGTCGGGCAGCCGCTCGGAGAGACTGAGCAGATAGCCGCCATACTCAGCCGCAAACAGGTCCTCGCCACGCTCCAGCTGGACGCCGATGTTATTGCCTAGAGCGCTTTCATAGAGGGCCAGAGCGACGCCGCCGGCGCGAATGGCCCGCACCGACTGCCATTTTTTGTTGTTCTGGTGGATATATTTATTGTTGGCGGCAAAGACCTTCATATCCGGCCGGCCCAGTTCGTCGGCGGGGCAGCGCAGCCAGTAGACATAGTCGCCGGCCCGTTTGAATTCCGGTGAAATCACCTTCTTCGCATTGACGGTGCCGACGCAGAAGGCCACCAGCGTGGGCGGCACGTGCAAATCGCCGAAGCTGCCGCTCATGCTGTCCTTGCCGCCGATGGCCGCCCGACCCAAGGCCTTCAGGCCGTGGTGGGCGCCGAGCAGCGCCGCCACCACCTGGCCCCAGCGCTGCGGGTCCTGCTCCAGCCGCTGGAAATACTCCTGCAGGCTGTAGTGGGCCCTGTCGGCCTTGCCCCCGCAGGCCACCAGCCGGGCCGTGGCCTCCACCACCGCATAGAGGCCGCCGAGATAGGGGTTGGCGGCGCTCTCCTGGGGATTGAAGCCGTGGGCCAGAATGGAGGCCGTGGTGGTGCGGGTGGTGGTGGGCAGCAGATAGACATTGGCCTCGCTGGGCGTGCGCTGGGTGGCGCCACCGTAGGGAATCAGCACCGCCCCGGCGCCGACGCTGTGGTCGAAGCGGTCGCCTAGGCCGCGCTGGTCGGCCAGGCCCGGGGTGCGCAGCAGCGTGCGCAGATTCTCGCCGAAGGAAGCGCTTCCCGGCGGCGCCGGCCGGGGCCGCAGGTCGGGCAGCTGGACGCCCTTCTGCACGTTTTTGGCGCCATTGCTGTTGAGAAATTCTCGGCGCAGATGGACGATTTCCTGCCCCTGCCAGCGCATTTTCAGCGTCTTCTCGGCGGACACGGTGGCAATGACCGTGGCCAGCAGGTTTTCGGCGGCGGCCAGCCGTTTTACCTCGGCCTCGTCGGCCGGGTCGATGACGATGGCCATGCGCTCCTGGGATTCGGAAATGGCCAGCTCGGTGCCGGTCAGGCCCTCATATTTCACCGGAATCAAATCCAAATCGATGTCGAGGCCATCGGCCAGCTCGCCCACGGCCACGGCCACGCCGCCGGCGCCGAAGTCGTTGCAGCGCTTAATTTTGGTGGCGAAGTCCTTGCGGCGGAACAGCCGTTGCAGCTTGCGCTCCTCGGGGGCGTTGCCGTTCTGCACCTCGGCCATGCTGACGCTCAGCGACTGCTGGTTCTGCACCTGGGAGGAGCCGGTGGCCCCGCCGCAGCCGTCGCGGCCGGTGAGACCGCCGAGCAGCAGCACCAAATCCCCCGGCGCCGGGCGCTGGCGCTGGACATGGTCGGCCGGCGTTGCTCCCACCACGGCGCCCAGCTCCAGATGCTTGGCCTTGTAGCCCTCGTGGTAGTACTCCTGCACCTGGCCGGTGGCCAGGCCAATCTGGTTGCCGTAGCTGGAGGCGCCCAGGGCCGAACCCCGGGCGATGACGCGCTGGGGCAGTTTGCCCGGCAGGGTGGCCGCCACCGGCTCGCGCGGGTCGGCACTGCCGGAAATGCGGGTGGCCTGATAGACATAGGCCCGGCCGGCCAGCGGGTCGCGAATGGCGCCGCCGATGCAGGTGGAGGCGCCGCCGTAGGGCTCAATTTCCGTGGGGTGGTTGTGGGTTTCGTTTTTGAACTGCAGCAGCCAGGGCTTGTCCTGGCCGTCCTCGTCCACGTCGATGCGCACCGAACAGGCGTTGATTTCCTCGGAAAACTCCACGTCCTCCAATTCCCCGGCCCGGCGCAGGGTTTTGGCGTCGATGGTGGCCAAATCCATCAGCGACCAGCGTTCCCGGCCGAGGGCCGTCAGAAAACCATCGAAATCTTTACGCAGGGCGTCGCCGTAGGGGCTGGCCGGAAACCGAATGTCCTCCAGCTCGGTGGCGAAGGTGGTGTGGCGGCAGTGGTCGGACCAGTAGGTATCGAGAATTTTAATTTCGGCCTCGCTGGGGGCGCGGTTCTCACTGCGGAAATAGTCGCGCACCAGCTTCAAATCCTCCACGGTCATGGCCAGCCGGTATTCCTGGCGCCAGGCCTCCAGCTCGCTGTCCTCCAGCTGGTTGAAGTGCTTGTAGCAGACCAGCGCCTTTTCGTCGTACTCGCTGCGCTCATACTGGCGTTCCGTCGGCAGAATGGCCGCGTCCAAATCCTTAATCCGCTCGCTCAGCGGATTGATGAAGAAATCGCGCAGCCGCTTCTTCTCCTCCTCGCTCAGCTCGCGGTCGGCGTCAAAACAGAGAATTTTGCTGGTGAAAACCCGGGCCTCGGTGGCCTTGGGGGCGGTCAGCATCAGGCACATTTCCGTGCTATCGGCGCGCTGGTCGAACTGGCCGGGAATGTACTCGTAGGCGAACCAATAGCGGCAGTCGGGAATGGCGTCGATGGGCTCCTTGCAGCCCGGGTCGCTAAGCGTCCATTCCACCACCCGGGGCAGATACTCCTCGGGCATATTGAAGAAATCGTAGACGTTCACCACCTGAATATTGGTGATGGGCACATTAATATCCTGACCGATAAGCCGGGCCTGATGCTCCTGGCGGGTCTGGGTGCGGAGAAACGGCGTGGCGCCAATCATGACGCGGTGTTGGGTTTTCGACATGGCAATTCTCCAAAACTAAAAAATGGCCGAAATTCTACGCCAAACGCAGCGCCGCGCCCAGCCATTTTTGCCCCCAGCGCCGGCCCAGGCCCACCCCGGCCAGCAGCCCAACGGCGCCAGCGAGCAGCTGCAGCCCCTCCGGCCGGGCCATCGTCAGCAGCAGGCCGAGGAAAAGGCCCAGCAGCGGCAGGCCGTAGCAGAGGAGGGCGGCCCGATTCAGCGCCCCCGGCCCCAGGCTCAGGGTCAGCCGCTGGCCCGGGGTGAAAACGCCCTGCGCCGGCCGGGGCAGGGCCAAATCCTCGGCAAACAGATAATGGAACCAGGGCCGCTGGCCGCAGCCCTCACCACTGGCACAGCGGGCACAGCCGCCGCCTTCCACCAGCCGCACCACCAGCGCCCGGCCGTCGCAGTGCAACACTTCTACAGGTACTTGCATGTTTAACTCACAAAATTTCTAATGACCGCCCGGAAGCGCTTCGGCGCTCCCTTCTTTTGGTCTATTTAAGGGGAATCCATGGATATTTTTATTAGCCTATTCGGCCTCGTTGCCCTGCTGGCCCTGGGCCTGCTGCTGTCGCGCGACCGCCGGGCCATCAACTGGCGCACCGTCGGCGGGGCCTTCGCCCTGCAATTTGGGCTTGGGGCACTGGTGCTCTACAGCGACAGCGGCCGGGCCGCCCTCGCCAAGCTCAGCGGCGGCGTGGCGGCGGTCATTCAGTTCGGCAACCAGGGCATCAACTTTATTTTCGGCGATTTGGCCGGCAAAAACGGCTTTGTCTTCGGCATTCACGTGCTCGGCCTGATTGTCTTCTTTTCGTCGCTGATTGCCGTGCTCTATCACCTGGGCGTGATGCAATGGCTGGTGCGCCTCATCGGCGGCGGCCTGGCCCGGCTGCTCGGCACCTCCAAGGGCGAGAGCCTGGCGGCGGCCTCGAATATTTTCGTCGGCCTGTCCGAAGCGCCGCTGGTCATCAAACCCTATGTGGCCGGCATGACCCGCTCGGAACTCTTCGCCGTCATGGTCGGCGGCCTGGCCTCGGTGGCCGGCTCGGTCATCGGCGGCTATGCCCAGATGGGCGTATCGCTGGACTATTTATTAACGGCTTCCTTCATGGCAGCGCCGGGCGGCCTGCTCTTCGCCAAGCTGCTCTATCCGGAAATCGAGGTGCCGACCAACTATGACGAAAAACGCGGCTTCAGCGACGGGGAACAGCCGTCCAGCAACATCATCGACGCCGCTGCCGGCGGGGCCATCACCGGCCTGCACATGGCCCTGAACGTGGGCGCCATCGTCCTGTGCTTCGTCGGCTTTGTGGCCCTGTTCAACGGCCTGGTGGGCACCGTCGGCAACTGGTTCGGCATCGAGGCCCTGAGTCTGGAAAAGCTGCTGGGCTATGGCTTTGCGCCGGTGGCCTGGCTGCTGGGGACGCCCTGGGCCGAGGCGCCGACGGTGGGCGCTCTGCTCGGCCAGAAGCTGGTGGCCAATGAGTTTGTGGCCTATATGAGCTTCACCCAGCACCTGCAGGACGCCAGCGCCATTGCCCTGAGCGCCAAAACCCAGGCGATTATTTCCTTCGCCCTCTGTGGTTTTGCCAACTTCGGTTCCATCGCCATTCTGGTGGGCGGACTGGCGGTGATTGCGCCCCAACGCCGGGCCGAGGTGGCCAAACTGGGCCCGCTGGCCCTGCTGGCCGGCACCCTCGCCAATCTGATGAGCGCCTGCCTGGCCGGCCTCTTCCTGAGTCTGGCCTAGCCCACCCCAACCCCCAACGGAGCGCTTCGGCGCTCTTTTTTACGCCCCGTTCCTGTCCTTTCCTCGGCCGGCTTTTCACCACATCCCCAGCCGGAAGCGCTTCCCCCTTTTCCCACCGAACGAAGCGCTCCCCCCCGGGCCGGGGCAGCCGAAAGCGCTTCTCCCTTTTCTATCCGAACAAAGCGCTTTGCTCTGAAACCTCTCTTTTTCCAGCTAGAAGCGCTTCCTGATTTCCCAGCTTCCGAAACCGAAGCGCTTCCCCTTGGGCCGGGGCTGTTCCCAACGAAGCGCTTCCCCCTTTTTCCTCAAAACGAAGCGCTCCCCCTTGGGCCGGGGCTGTTCCCAACGAAGCGCTTCGCTAAAACGGTTTTCAGCAGAACGAAGCGCTTCCCCTCGGGCCGTGGCCAAGACAATTTCAAAGCCACCGAAGCGCTTCGGTAAAAACAGCCTTTCAGAGGCGAAGCACTTCCCCCCTTTTTTTCTTAGAACGAAGCGCTTCGCTGGAAATACTCCCAAAGGCCGAAGCGCTTCCCTCGGGCCGGAGCTGTTCCCAACGAAGCGCTTTTCCCTTTCGCCCAGAAGGAAGCGCGCTTCCTGATTTCCCAGCTTCTGGAACCGAAGCGCTCCCTCTTTTTCCTCAGAACGAAGCGCTTGATTCCAGCAGCCAGCCGGAAGCACTTCGCTGGAAATAATTCCTCAAAGCCGAAGCGCTTCCCTCGGGCTGGGGCTTTTCCGGGCTGAAGCGCTCCCTCCCAACAGTCTTTCAGAGGCGAAGCGCTTCCCCCCCCATGTTTTCTCCACCCCTCTGGGCCAGACCTGCCGAAGCGCTTCCCCCTTCCTGGCCAAGCGCTTCGTTCTGGAACCTCCCTTTCCCGAGGTCGAAGCGCTTCCCCCCATGTTTTCTCCACCCTTTCAGGAGCGAAGCGCTTCCCCTTGGGTCTGGGCTAGGACAATTTCAAGGCAACCGAAGCGCTTCGTAAAAACAGACTCTCAACAGAATGAAGCGCTTCTGCCTTTCTCGGGCGAGAAAAACGAAGCGCTCCCCTCAGACCGGAGCCAAGACAATTCCAAACAACGAAGCGCTTCCCCCTCTTTTGCTTAGAAGAAAGCGCTTCCCCTTGGGCCTGGGCTTCCCGGGCTAAAGCGCTCCCTCCCAACAGCCTTTTAGAGGCGAAGCGCTTCCCTTTTTTAGGTCGGGACTGCCGAAGCGCTTCGCTAAAACGGTTTTTAGTAGAACGAAGCGCTTCCCTCGGCCGGGGGTTTTACTTCTGCCACGACTAGAAGCGCTCCCCCTCTCCCTTTCACCCCCATGCTATCTCCACCCCTTTAGGCCAGTTCCACCGAAGCGCTTCGTTCTGCAAGCCAGCTGGAAGCGCTTCCTGATTTCCCAGCTTCTGGAACCGAAGCGCTTCCTCTTTTTCCTCAGAACGAAGCGCTTCATTCCAGCAGCCAGCCGGAAGCGCTTCGCTGGAAATAATTCCTCAGAGCCGAAGCGCTTCTCTCTGCCCTCTTTTCTCCAGCTCGAAGCGCTTCCCTCGGGCCGGGGCTTTCCGGGCTGAAGCGCTCCCTCCCAACAGCCTTTCAGAGGTGAAGCGCTTTCCCTTTTTAGGTTGGGACTGCTGAAGCGCTTCGCTAAAAGGGTTTTCAGCCGGACGAAGCGCTTCCTTCCCCAGGCCGGCCACAAAAAAAGCGCTCCGTTGGGGGAGCGCTTCGCCATCGGTCGCCGGGGCTAGTTGCGGAGGGGCAGGGCGTCGCTGGGAACCAGCGTCATCAGCAGGGCCAGCAGCAGGGTCAGGAGCACCCAGCCCACCGCCAGCAGCAGCAGGGCCAGCAGCGGCGACAGCAGCCAGCGGGGCCAGCGCGGCCGGGGCCGTTCCAGCGCCAGGCCGCCCCAGAGGGCGAGGAGCAGGGCGCCATACTGCAAATCATAGAGCCAGGCTTTCAGGGTCGGACTCAGCAGGCTGGCCAGATAGAAAAACGGCACCGCCAGCCAGAGGGCCAGCCGGCAGGCCAGGGCCAGCAGGGCCGCCAGCGTCAGGGCCGGGCCGCTGGCAATGACCGTTTCGCCGGTCTCAACGGTCTCAACGGTCTCAACGGTCTCAATGGCCGCGATGCTCTCGGCACCAGTACCAGCCGCACCAGCCGCACCAGCCGCACCAGCCGCACCAGCCGCACCAGCCGCA
>CAUSKK010000030.1:0-12338 GCA_963532425.1 uncultured Cardiobacteriaceae bacterium | reverse complement strand
CACCCAGATGGAATTGGGCCGGGGGGTGGCCGGCGGCGGCGGCTTTCTCGAACCATTCCAGCGCCTGGCTGTAGTCCTGTTCGACGCCCTTGCCGTTTTTATAGAGCAGGCCCAGATTGAACAGGGCATCGTCGTTGCCCCCGGCGGCGGCCTTCTCGTACCACTCCCGGGCCTGGGCATAGTCCTGCGGCACGCCCAGCCCCTCATCGTAGAGATAGCCCAGATGCATCTGGGCCTGGGCATGGCCGGTGGCGGCGGCCTTTTCAAACCACTCCCGCGCCTGGACATAGTCCCGTTCGACGCCCTGGCCCCGCTCATACATGAGGCCCAGATTGCTTTGGGCCTTGACGTGGCCGGCGGCGGCGGCCTTTTCAAACCACTGACGGGCCTGGGCGTAGTCCTGTGCGACGCCCTGGCCCTTGGTGTAGAGAATGGCCAGATTATTTTGGGCATCGGCGTTGCCGGCCTCGGCCAGCGGCTGCCAGAGCTCCCGGGCCTGGTCGTATTCCTGATTTTTATAGGCGGCCTTGGCTTCGGCCAGTCGGGCGGCGGTGGCCTCGTCCGGCGCTGATTTCTGCTGGGCCGAAGCGCTTCCCTCGGAAGCGCTCAGCGAGGGCAGCGCCCGAGTCGAACCGCTTCCTTCGGAGGCTGATTCCTCGGCCACGGCCGGGGCCGGATTATCGTTCTTCGTCGCTTCCGAGGCGGCGCTGGCCAACGTGGCCAGCAGCAACAGCAGCAGGGGGGATTTTTTCAACATGGGATTCCTCCAAAAATTAAAGAAAGGGTGGGAATGATGAGGCGGCCACGGGCCGGAGTCAGGGATTCGGGGGGCCGGCCTATTGATGGCCGGCGGGCTCGACGCCCCAATCCCATTCGCTAATGCTGGGCAGAATTTGCCGGGCCGGGGCGTAGCCGTTGGCGGCGGCCCGCTCGAGCCAGCGGCGCCCCTCGCCCTCGTCCCGGTTCACGCCCTGGCCCCGGCGATAGAGCCGGGCCAGCTGATACTGGGCTTCGCCGTTGCCGGCCTCGGCCAGGGGCTGCCAGAGGGCCCGGGCCCGGTCATATTCCTTGCGTTCATAGGCCGCCCGGGCCTCGGCCAGCCGGGCCGTCGTGTTCTGGGCCGCGTCCTTGGCAGCGCCCAGGCCCCGTTCATGGAGCCGGGCCAGATTATTCTGGGCGTCGCCATCGCCGGCAGCGGCGGCCTGCTCCCACCAGCGGCGGGCCTCGGCATAGTCCGGTTTCACCCCGAGGCCGTCGGCGTAGAAAACGCCCAGATTGCTCTGGGCGCGGGGATTGCCGGCTTCGGCCGCCCGTTGGAACCAGCGACGGGCCTGGTCATAGTCCTGTTTGACCCCCCGGCCCTGTAGATAGAGCAGGGCCAGATTGAATTGGGCGTCGGCCTCGCCAGCCTCGGCGGCCTGCTCATAGAGGACCTTGGCCCGGGCCAAATCCGCTGCAACCCCCAGCCCCTCGGCATAGGCGGTGGCCAGATTGAATTGGGCGGTGCCATTTCCAGCGGCGGCGGCCTTCTCGTACCACTGCCGGGACTTTTCATAGTCCTGCTCGACCCCCAGCCCCTGGTGGTAGAGCACGGCCAGATTGTTTTGGGCCTCGGCGTTGCCGGCCTCGGCCAGCGGCTGCCAGAGGTCCCGGGCCCGGCCGTAGTCCCGGCGTTCATAGGCGGCCTTGGCCTCATCGAGCGGGGTGGCCGCGTCTTTGCTGGAAGCCGAAGCGCTTCCCTTGGAAGCGCTCAGTGAGGGCACTGCCCGAGTCGAACCGCTTCCTTCGGAAGCGCTCAGCGAGGGCAGCGCCCGAGTCGAACCGCTTCCCTCGGGGGCAGCCGGGGTGGCGGTGGCCAGCAGCAGGGCCAGCAGCAGGGGGAATTTGTGCAACATAGGCTTCCTCAAAAACTAAGGGGTTTTATCTTTCATGAGCTTAATGAACTGTGATGCCCGGGGGTCGCCGGCGGCGGCGGCCTTCTGGAACCATTCCAACGCCTGGGCTTCGTTCTTATCCGCCCCGCCGATGCCGCTCATATGGAACATTCCTAGGGCCAGCTGGGCGCTGCTGTCGCCACCGGCGGCCGCCTTTGCCATCCATTCCCGGGCTTTGACTAAATCCTGCCTGACGCCCAGACCCTTGAGGTAAAGCCGAGCCAGATTGTGCTGGGCCTTGATGTCGCCGGCTTCAGCGGCTTTTTTGTAGAGTTCGTAGGCCTTGGCGTAGTCCTGCTTAACGCCCTGGCCCTGGTAATAGAGCCAGGCCAGATTGAATTGGGCCGTGGCGTTGCCGGCTTCGGCGGCCTGCTCGTACCACTCCCGGGCTTTGGCGTAATCCCGCTCAACGCCCAGACCCCGGTCGTAGAGCACGCCCAGACTATTTTTAGCATCGCCGTCGCCGGCCGCAGCGGCCTGCTCGTACCACTGGCGCGCCTTGAAATAGTCCTGTCTAACGCCCCGCCCCTCCTGATACAGGCCGCCCAAAACGTATTGGGCATTGACATCGCCGGCCTCGGCCAGGGGCCGTACCATTTCCAGAACTTTGTCGTAATCTTCCCGGTCAAGGGCGGCCAGGATTTCGGCCTGCTGGGCTTTCGTAATTTTTACCGCCGCCGTGCTGGTTGCCGCCGGCTGGGGGGTGGCCGTTTCGGCGGTGGCGGCCGTGGCGGGGCCGGCCTGCTGGGCTTTCGTAATTTTTACCGCCGCCGTGCTGGTCGCCGCCGGCTGGGGGGTGGCCGGGTCGATGGTGGCGGCCGTGGCGGAGCCGGCCTGCTGGGCTTTCGTAATTTTTACCGCCGCTGCGCTGGTTGCCGCCGGCTGGGGGGTGGCCGTTTCGGCGGTGGCGGCCGTGGCAGTGCCGGCCAGCAGGGCCAGGGTCAGGGCGACGGGAAAAAATTTTGTCTTATTCATATAAATATCCAAATGATTCAAAGGGAAATTGGGTTAATGGGCCTGGGTTTTAAAGAGGTCTTGCAGCGCTCTTTTCGCGTTTTCATTGCCCTGGGCGGCGGCCTTCTGGAACCATTCGCGGGCCTTGTCATAGTCCTGCGGAACGCCCCACCCTTTCATGTAAAGAACCGCCAGATTGACCTGGGAATTGGCATGGCCGGCGTCAGCGGCCTTCTGGAACCACTCCCGGGCCTGGGCATAATCCTTCTCAACCCCCAGGCCGTTCATGTAAAAAACCCCCAGATTGAATTGGGAACTGTGATGACCAAAGGTGGCCGCCTTCTGGTACCACTGGCGCGCCTGAGCATAGTCCCGGGCGATGCCATGGCCGCCCTCGTGGTAGAGAGAGCCCAAAATGTATGAGGCCTCACGGTCGCCGGTGGCCGCCGCCTTTTCCGCCCATTCGCGGGCCTTGGCATAGTCCGGTTTTCCCTTTATCCCATTGGCGTATAAAAGGCTCAAAGCTCGTTGGGCATCGACATTGCCGGCTTTGGCCGCTTTCTCGTACCAATCCCGGGCTTTTTCATCGCTCTGCTCACCGCCTTTGCCTTCTTCGTACAGGGTGCCCAGAATGAATTGGGCATAGTCGTTGCCCTCCTCGGCCCGCTGCTGCACGATATTTCGGGATTGGGCATACTGTTCATCGGTGGCCGGGGCCGAACCGCTTCCCTTGGAAGCGCTCAGCGAGGGCACTGCCCGAGTCGAACCGCTTCCCTCGGGGGTGGCCGTTTCGGCCGTGGCGGTGCCGGCCAGCAGGGCCAGCATCAGGGCGACGGGGAAAAGTTTTGTCATGGTTAATCTCCAAGAAATTGAGGAATGGCGGCTTATTGGGGGAAAAGCCGCCGAATGCAAGCGGGCCGGCCATTGTCCCACCGGGAGGCCGTCCCCAGGGAAGCGCTTCGCCGTTTCGCAGTCTCCAAGAGCGAAGCGCTTCGCTGGAACAGGGCCGGGGAAATCGAAGCGCTCCCCTTGGGGCTGCCCCGGCCCGGGCTGGAGGGAAGCGCTTCGCTGTCAGCGGACAACTGGATTGGGCTTTCTGCCCCGGCCCGGGGTGAAGCGCTTCCTACTTTGAGCCCCCGGCCCGGGCTGGTTTGAGTCTGAGCTCTGGAAGCGAAGCGCTTTATTTTTAGCGGTCTGCTGGAATTGAAGCGCTTCTGCTCTCTCTGACCGAAGCGCTTCCTTTTAGAACCTGTCGGCCGAAAGCGCTTCGGCCTCTGGCGTCTTTAAAAAGGGAAGCGCTTCCCCCTCGGGCCCAAGCAAAAAGAAGAACGGGCCGGGGTTCAACATTGGCCTTCTTAAAACCGAAGCGCTTCGGTGGGAACGATTTCCCCAGCTCGAAGCGCTTCCCTCTTTATTCGGTAGCCGAAGCGCTTCGCTGCCAGCGGGCAACTGGATTGGGCTTTCTGCCCCGGCCCCGGAGCGAAGCGCTTCGTTCTGATTAGCCAGCGGGAAGCGCTTCCCCTTTGCCGCGTTTGTAACCGAAGTGCTTCGGCGGGCCTCAGCCGGTTGCGGCCGCTTCCCGTTCGGCCAGCTGGTCCAGGGCCTGGGCCACCGCCGCGCGCATCTCCCCATCGTCGCCGGCGCGGGCGTCGGCCTGTTCCAGATAGCGGCGGGCCCGGTGGTAGTCCCGGGGGACGCCCAGACCCTCGGCATAGAGCATTCCCAGCCCCAGCAGCGCCCGGGGGTCATCGCCGGCCTCCTCGAAGAGCCAGCGGGCCTTTTTCGGGTTTTTCCAACCGCCCTGGCCGGTGGCCAGCAGCAGGCCCAGCAGCGCCCGGGCCCGGGGTTCACCGCTGGCCAGTGCCCGACGGCAGTGGTGGCGGGCGCGCCGGTAGTGTTGGCAGCGATAGTGATAGATGGCCAGATTGACAAGGGCCTGGACCTCACCCCGACGGGCGGCCTTCCGGAGTAGCCGGAGGCCCCGTTTCGGTTCCCTGGGCCCACCCTCCCCATTCAGCAGCATCAGACCCAGCAGCCCTTCGGCCTTACTTTGGTCATTGGCCACCGCCTTTTCATACCAGTGGCGGGCTCGTTCCTCGTCCCGGGGGCCCCCCTCGCCGCACTGGTTGAGCAGGCCCATATTGAATTGGGCCGCGCCCTCCCCCTGGGCCGCCGCCGCCCCCCACCAGTGCCGGGCCTCGGCCAGATTCGGCGGGACGCCCAGGCCGTGGTAGTAGAGCACGCCCAGATGAAATTGGGCCCGGGCCACGCCACTTTCTGCCAGCGGCCGCCAGAGCTGGTGCAGCCACGGATAATCGCCGCGCTCCTTGGCGGCCTCGGCGGCGCGAAGGACGGTGTCTTCCATGGTGCTCGTGCCCGTGAGCGTGGCCAACAGGCGCAGCCAGTAGGTGCCCAGCAGCACCAGGCCTGTCATAAAGATTAAAAAATTCATATCCATTAGGGGACTCGCCAAAAAAGAAGCGCTTCGGTCGAAGCGCTTGGGTTAAAAGAACGGCTAGGCATTGAGCAGGGCGCTGAAGGATTTTTCGGCGGCCAGAATGGTTTGGTCGATGAGGGCCTGGCTGTGGGCGGCGCCGATGAAGAGGGCCTCGAAGGCCGACGGGGCCAGATAGACGCCCTCGTCCAGCATCAGATGGAAAAAGCGGGCGAAGCGCGCCGCGTCGGCGGCCTTGGCCCCGGCCAAATCGCTGACCTCGGCGGCGTCGGTGAAGAAGAGGCCGAGCATGCCGCAGATGTGATTGACCACCAGCGACACCCCGGCCCGGCGGGCCGCCGAGCGCAGACCGTCGGCCAGCTGGCGGGTTTTCTGTTCCAGTTCCACATAGAAGGCCGGCGAGTCGGTGAGCCGGAGATTAACGATGCCGGCGGTCATGGCCACCGGATTGCCGGACAGGGTGCCGGCCTGGTAGACATCGCCCAGCGGCGCCAGCCGTTCCATGATGTAGCGCTTGCCGCCCAGGGCCCCCACCGGCATGCCGCCGCCGATGACCTTGCCGAAGGTGGTCAAATCGGCCTCGATGCCGAAGCGCTCCCGGGCGCCGCCCCGGGCGATGCGGAAGCCGGTCATGACCTCGTCGAAAATCAGCACCGCCCCATACTGGCTACAGAGCTGGCGCAGCCGTTCCAGAAAGCCGGGCCGGGGCAGGACGCAGTTCATATTGCCGGCCACCGGCTCGACGATGACCGCCGCCAGCCGGTCGCCCCGGGCGCGGAAAACCTCCTCCAGGGCGGCCAAATCGTTGTAGGGGGCGTTGAGGGTGTGTTCGGCATAGGCCGCCGGCACCCCGGCCGAGCTCGGCACGCCGAAGGTCAGGGCTCCGGAGCCGGCGTCCACCAGCAGCCCATCGGAATGGCCGTGGTAGCAGCCGGAGAATTTGAGAATGTCGCTGCGGCCGGTGAAGCCCCGGGCCAGCCGAATGGCGCTCATGGTGGCCTCGGTGCCGGAGCTGCAGAAGCGCAGGCGCTCGATGCTCGGCACCCGGGCGATGATGAGCTGGGCCAGCTGGGTTTCCAGCTCGCAGGGGGCGCCGAAGCTGAGGCCGTTGGCGGCGGCAGCCTGGACGGCGGCGATGATTTGCGGGTGGGCGTGGCCGACGATGGCCGGGCCCCAGGAGCCCACATAATCAATGTAATCGCGGCCGTCGATGTCGTAGATTTTGGCGCCCTCGGCCCGGGCGATGAAGCGGGGGGTGCCGCCCACACTGCGGAAGGCCCGCACCGGGGAATTGACCCCGCCGACGATGTAGTTTTTCGCTAGATTAAAGGCTTCTTCGGATTTCACGTTGGTTCCTCAATGTTGCATCAAAATTTCCGGCTATGGTACGACGAATACCGGCCGGCCACCTTACTGCTGGCCCTTTCCGGCGGCCGCGACAGCGTCGCCCTCTTCCATCTGCTTCGCCTCGGTGGCTATGGCTTTGGCGCCGCCTATCTCAACCACGGCTGGAGCGCGGCCGGGGCCCAGTGGGGCGATTTCTGCGCCGCGCTCTGCGCCCGCCACGGCGTACCCTTCCAGCGCGAGGATTTGCATCTGAGCGCCGGGCCCAATGCCGAGGCCCAGGCCCGCACGGCCCGCTATGAACGGCTGGCGGCGCTGCTGCCGGAACGGGGCGTGCTGCTCACCGGCCACCAGCGCGATGACCAGCTGGAAACCTTCTTTCTCCAGCTCCAGCGCGGCGCCGGCCTCGATGGGCTCGCCGCCATGCCGGAACGGAAGCGCTTCGGCCGGGGCGAACACTGGCGGCCGCTGCTGGGGGTGGCCCGGGCGGACATCAGCGCCCGCTGTGCCGCCGAGGGCTGGGCCTATCTCGATGACCCCAGCAACGGCGACGAGCGTTTCACCCGCAACCAGCTGCGCCGGCGCCTGCTGCCGACCCTGCGCGCCCTGGGCCCGGGCTGGGACGGGGCGCTGGCCCGGAGCATCGGCCATCTCGGCGAGGCCCTAGAAGTGCAAAAAAGTCTGCTCGACCGGCAGTTGGCCGAAGCGCTGGGCCGGGGCGGCGTCCTGCCCTGGGCCCGGCTCTGCGAGCGGGAGGGTCTGCCCCTGGCCAAGGCCCTGCTGCGGCGCTGGTTGCAGCGGCTGGGCTGGCCGCCGGTGCCGGAAAAGCGGCTGCTGAGTTTCAGCGAAGCGCTTCGTTCGGGCCGGGGCGAACTGGTGGCGGCTGGGGGGCGTCTGCTGGCCGCCGGCGGCAATATTTATGTGGACGGGCCGCTGGGGGCGCCGCCGCCGCTGGCGCCGATGGTGGACTGGCCCGGGCTGGGCCGGCTGACCCTCACCGCCGAACCGGCCGCGCTGGCCGGTCTGCGCTGGGCGCTCTATCCCCAGAGCGCTTCCTACTGGGCGCCGGGAACCCCCGGGCCGCAGTCGCTGAAGAATTTTTTTCAAAATCAA
The DNA here is from genome assembly GCA_963532425.1 of uncultured Cardiobacteriaceae bacterium. Lineage (GTDB taxonomy): Bacteria > Pseudomonadota > Gammaproteobacteria > Cardiobacteriales > Cardiobacteriaceae > CAUSKK01. The sequence continues at coordinate 4,538 of CAUSKK010000030.1, read as the reverse complement.
GGGGTTGATGCCCAGGCGCGCCGGCGGTTGCCGCTGCTGCTCCGGGGGGGCCGCTGCCTGTGGCTGGGGGATTTTGGCCCGGCCGCCGATGCCCAGAATCTGCGCGTTTGCTGGAAAAAAAGCCCGGCGCCGGGGGCGGTTTTTGCGTAGAATTCCCGTTTCCCAACTAGGCGTTTCTCCATGAGCACAAACTTTATTTTCGTAACCGGCGGGGTGGTGTCCTCGCTGGGCAAAGGTATTTCTGCCGCCTCCATCGGGGCCCTGCTCGAATCTCGCGGCCTGCGGGTAACCCTCATCAAACTTGACCCCTATATCAACGTGGACCCGGGCACCATGAGCCCCTACCAGCACGGGGAGGTTTTCGTAACCGAGGACGGCGCCGAAACCGACCTGGATTTGGGCCACTATGAGCGCTTCGTTAATATGCGCGCCACCCAGTTCAACAATTGCACCGCCGGTCGCATCTATCAGGAGGTCATCCGGGCCGAACGGCGCGGCGACTATCTCGGCGCCACGGTGCAGGTCATTCCCCACATCACCGACGCCATCAAGGCCCACATTATTAAGGCCGCCCAGGGCAGCGATGTGGCCCTGGTGGAGGTGGGCGGCACCATCGGCGACATCGAATCCCAGCCGTTTCTGGAGGCCATTCGCCAGCTCAGCCTGCATCTGGGCCCCGAGCACAGCATGTTTATCCATCTGACTCTGGTGCCGTTCATTGCCTCGGCCAATGAGCTGAAGACCAAGCCCACCCAGCACAGCGTTAAGGAGCTGGGCGCCATCGGCATTCGGCCGAATATGCTGATTTGCCGGGCCGAAAAGCCCATTCCCGACGAAGAGCGGAAGAAGATTTCCCTGTTTACCAATGTGCCGATGAGCTCGGTCATCGTCGGCCTCGACGTCAAGAACATCTATGAAATCCCGCTGCTCTACCACCGCCAGCAGGTGGACGACATCATCGCCCGCCATTTCGGCTGGCAGGATTTGCCGCCGGTGGATTTGCAGGACTGGCAGGCCATCATCGCCCGCATGGGCTCCGCCAGCGGCATGCTGACCGTGGCCATGGTGGGCAAGTACATCAATCTGCCCGATGCCTATAAGTCCCTGAACGAAGCGCTTACCACCGCCGGCTTCTATAACGGCGTGCACGTGCAGATTCGCTACATCGATTCGGAGCAGCTGGAGAGCCAGGGCGAAGCGCTGCTGGCCGGCGTCGATGGCATCGTCGTGCCCGGCGGCTTCGGCAGTCGCGGCGTCGAGGGCAAAATGCTGGCCATTCGCTATGCCCGGGAGCACAACGTGCCCTATCTCGGCATCTGTCTCGGCATGCAGCTGGCGGTTATCGAATATGCCCGCAACGTGCTCGGCCTCAAAGCCGGCTCCACCGAGTGGGACAATCCGGGGCTGGAACCGGTCATCGCCCTGATGTCCGAGTGGACCAACAATCGCGGCGAAACGGAAAAACGCAGCAATGCCAGCGATTTGGGCGGCACCATGCGCCTCGGCGCCCTGCCGGCCCGGCTCAAGGCCGGCTCACGCATCGCCGCGATTTACGGCAGCGAGCTGATTCGCGAGCGCCACCGCCACCGCTACGAGGTCAATCAGAACTATGAGGCCGCCCTGGAGGCCGGCGGGCTGGTCATTTCCGGCCGGGCCGAGGACAGCAATCTGGTGGAAGTGGTGGAGTTGCCCCAGCACCGCTGGTTCGTCGCCTGCCAGGCCCATCCGGAATTCACCTCGACGCCGCGCAAGGGCCACCCGCTCTTTAGCTCCTTTATCCGCGCCTGCAAGGAACGGCCGTGAATCTCTGTGGTTTTAGCGTGGGCAACGGGGAGCGCTTCTTTCTGATTGCCGGCAACTGCGTCATCGAGAACGAAGCGCTTAGCCTGCGTACGGCCGAAACCCTGAAGCGCATCTGCTCGGATTTGCGCATTCCGCTGATTTATAAATCCTCCTTCGACAAGGCCAACCGCTCCTCGGGCCAGAGTTTTCGCGGTCTAGGCCTGGCCGAGGGCCTGCGTATCCTTGCCAAAATTAAAAGTGAACTGGAACTGCCGGTGCTGACCGATGTCCACGAGGATACGCCGCTGGAGGCCGTGGCCGAGGTGGTTGATGTGCTGCAGACGCCGGCCTTTCTCTGCCGCCAGACGGACTTCATCCGGCGGGTCTGCAGTCTGGGCAAGCCGGTGAATATCAAAAAGGGTCAGTTTCTCGCCCCCTGGGACATGGAACAGGTGGCCCAGAAAGCTCTGGCCACCGGCAATTCGCAAATTATGCTCTGTGAACGGGGCGCCTCCTTTGGCTATAACAATCTGGTTTCCGACATGCGTTCGCTGGAGGTGATGAAGCGCTTCGGTCTGCCGGTGGTCTATGACGCCACCCACTCGGTGCAGCTGCCCGGCGGCCAGGGCAGTAGCTCCGGCGGTCAGCGGGAATTTGTGCCGGCGCTGGCCCGGGCGGCGGTGGCCGTGGGCGTGGCCGGGGTCTTCATGGAAACCCACCCCGACCCGGATAGCGCCCTGTCCGATGGCCCCAATGCGGTGCCGCTGGCCGAGATGCGCCCGCTGCTGGAGCGGCTGCTCGCGCTGGACGCTGTAATCAAAGGTTAATCAAGCGCTTCCCTGGGATGCGCTATAAAGAAGTAATTATTCATAATGAGGAAAAAACCATGACAACCATCGCCAATGTACATGCCATTGAAATTTTGGATTCTCGCGGTAATCCCACCGTTCAGGTAACCGTAACGCTGGACGACGGCGTCCAGGGCACCGCCTGCGTTCCCTCCGGTGCTTCCACCGGTTCCCGCGAAGCGCTCGAACTGCGCGACGGCGATAAAGGCCGCTACCTCGGCAAGGGCGTCAAAAAGGCCGTTGAAAATGTCAATACCAAGCTGAAACAGGCGCTGGTGGGCCATAACCTCAACTGCATGAACTGCCAGGGCAAAGCCGACGGCGTCATGCTGGCGCTGGATGGCGACGATTTCAAAAAGAATCTGGGTGCCAATGCCATTCTGGGCGTTTCTCTGGCCATGGCCCGGGCTCGCGCCAACAGCAAAGGTGTACCGCTCTATCGCTATCTCAACGACCAGGACACCTACCAACTGCCCGTGCCGATGATGAACATCATCAACGGCGGTGAACATGCCGATAACTCGGTGGATATTCAGGAATTTATGATTATGCCGGCCGGCTTTGATTCCTTCTCCGAAGCGCTTCGGGCCGGGTCCGAAATCTTCCACACCCTGAAAAAAGTGCTGCACGACAAAGGTCTGTCCACCGGTGTGGGCGACGAGGGTGGTTTCGCTCCCAACCTGAGCTCCAACGAGGAAGCGCTTCAGGTCATCATGGAAGCCATTCAAAAGGCCGGCTACAAGGCGGGCGAGCAAATTTTCCTGGCGCTGGACGTGGCAGCTTCCGAACTCTATGAGAACGGCAAATACAGTCTGGCTTCGGAAAACAAAACCTTCACCTCGGCCGAGTTCGTGGACTATCTGGCCGGTCTGGTTTCACGTTATCCCATTGTTTCCATTGAAGATGGTCTCGACGAAAGCGACTGGGACGGCTGGAAACTGCTCACCGAGAAATTGGGTTCAAAAGTTCAGCTGGTGGGCGATGACCTCTTCGTTACCAACCCGAAAATCTTCAAAGAGGGCATCGACAAGGGCATTGCCAATGCCATTCTGATTAAACCAAACCAGATTGGCTCGCTGACCGAAACGCTGCAGGCCATCGACATGGCGAACAAAGCTGGCTATGCCGCCATCGTTTCCCACCGTTCTGGTGAAACCGAAGACACCACCATTGCGGATATTGCTGTGGCCACCACCGCCACCCAGATTAAAACCGGTTCGCTGTGCCGTTCCGACCGGGTCGCCAAGTACAACCGGCTCCTGACCATTGAGGCCGAACTGGGCAATAAAGCGGTCTACGGCGGCAAAAAAGCTCTGCTCGGTAAAATTAAATAATGCCTGCCAACTGGCTGGTTAAAGTAGCGCTCTGTCTCCTGACTGGAGCGCTCTTTTTTTTGGCGAATCTGCTCTGGCAGAAAAGTCGGGAAAATATTCAGATTAATGAAGACATTCTGCAAAACAACGCCAATAATCAGGCCTATAACCTGGCCATTAAGAAATACAACGACACCATGGCCCAGGAGACGGAAATTCTGAAATCGCCCCAGGATTTTGGCCATTTTGAAGCGCTGCAGCGGGAAAGGTTTTCAAAGATTGCCGATGGTGAACACTTTTTCTATAGTTCGGGTCTGGACATTAGTGAGCTGCCCGATGTGGAGGGTTTGGATGAGATTCTGGCTGAAGATGAGCCGATTATTTAGAATAATGAGTAGTAGTGGCCAAAAAATTTTTAATTAAATCAGATAATTATTAAATTAGTTTCAAAAATCTAAAAAAATAAGTTGCGGAGGAAATTTTCCTCCCTATAATGGGCAGCTCGTTCGCTAGTAAACACAAAAACTAGTGAGTTCTATAAAAAATTTATACAAATAGTTTGTGCGGGTGTTTTGTAATACCAACAAAATACCTA
>CAUSKK010000029.1:0-14731 GCA_963532425.1 uncultured Cardiobacteriaceae bacterium | reverse complement strand
ACCAGCGGCAGGGCGGCGAACATGGAAGCCTTGGCCAGGGTCGCGGCCAGGGCGGCCTCCCCGCCCGGGCCTCAGGGGGAAGCGGGGCGGTCGGCCTCCTCCCGGTCGGCCTTCCGGGCCCAGTAGCTGGCCAGCAGGGCGCCGGAGAAGTTATGCCACAGGCCAAAGAAGGCCGCCGGCACCGCCACCAGCGGCAGGGCGGCGAACATGGAAGCCTTGGCCAGGGTCGCGGCCAGGGCGGAATTTTGCATGCCCACCTCAATGGCCAGCGTCTTCTGGGCGTCAAAGGGCAGCCGCAGCCAGCGGGCGCCGAGGAAGCCGAGCAGCAGGCCGAGGCCGTTGTGCAGCATGACCACGGCAAAAATCAGCGCGCCGGTGTCCAGCAGCCGGGCCTTGGCACTGCCGAGCACGGCGCCGATGACAATGCCGATGCCCAGCACCGACAGCAGCGGCAGTATCGGGCTCAGGCTTTCGGCTGGCCGGCGCCAGTAACGGTGCACCAGCAGGCCGGCCAGAATCGGCAGCAGCACAATGCGGCAGATGCCCCAGAACATGGCGCCGGCGTCGATGTTCAGCCACTGGCTGGCGAAGAGATAGAAGATGGCCGGGGTCAGCAGCGGCGCCAGCAGCGTGGAAATGGCCGTAACCGCCACCGACAGGGCCACATTGCCCCGGGCCAGGTAGCTGATGACGTTGGAGGCGGTGCCGCCGGGGCAGGCGCCGACGAGAATCACGCCGACGGCCACATCGTCGGGCAGGCCCAGCCCTTTGGCCAGCAGCCAGGCGGTGCTGGGCATGATGAGAAACTGCAGCACCACGCCGATGAGCACGGCGCGCGGGTGCTGGCTCAGGATTTTGAAATCGGCCGGGGTCAGGGTCAGGCCCATGCCGAACATAATCAGGCCCAGGATAAATTCCAAATCTTTCATGGCCCAGGTCAGGGCCGGCGGGTGGAGGAAGCCAATCAGGCCGAAAACCACCACCCAAACGGCGAAGGTCTGGCCGACCCAGCGGCTCAGGCGAATCAATTTGTCCATGGGGAAAGCTCCTAAACGGTGAAAGCGGCTATTATGCGGACTTTTTCTAGCCCCATGACCTCCGAAAAATTCTCCCCGGCGCTGGTGCGCGCCACCCTGTGGAGCATCGGCCTGAGCGCCTTCCTCGCCCTGTTCAAGGGCAGCGCCGGCATTCTCGGCGATTCCTACGCCCTGATTGCCGACGCCATCGAATCCACCACCGACGTGTTCTCCTCCACCATGCTGCTGCTCGGCCTCTGGTTTGCCCACCGGCCCGCCGATGATAATCACCCCTACGGCCACGGCCGCGCCGAAACCCTGGCCACCTTTTCCATCGTTGCCTTTCTCATCGGTTCGGCCACGGTCATCGTCTTCGAGAGCGTCGAACATATCCTCACCCCGCACAAAACCCCCCGGCCCTTCACCCTGGTGGTGTTGCTGCTGGTGGTTCTGATTAAGGAGGGCCTGTTCCGCTATCTGCGCCGCCTCGGCCAGAGCGAGGGCAGCGTGGCCCTGGAGGCCGAATCCTGGCACCAGCGCAGCGACGCCATCACCTCGCTGGCGGCCTTCCTCGGCATCAGCCTGTCGCTGCTGCTCGGCGAGGGCTGGGAGAGTGCCGATGACTGGGGCGCCATCGTCGGCGCCGCCATCATCTACTACAACGCCTGGGTTATTTTCCGGCCGGCCCTGGGCGACCTCATGGACGAGGACCGCTTCGACGAACTGCGCGCCGCCCTCAGCGCCGAGGCCGAGGCCGAGGAGCTGGTGTGCCGGGTGGAGGAATGTCTGGTGCGGAAGATGGGCAGCGCCTATCTGGTCGATATGCGGCTGGCGGTGCAAACGACAGCCACGGTGCCGGCGCTGGTGGCCCTTAACGGCCGGCTCAAGGAGCGGCTGCGCGCCCGGGAGGGCCAGATTGGCCGGGTCTTTATCGAAATCAGCAACGGCGAACCGGAATAAAAGAAGCGCTTCCCGAGGGAAGCGCTTCGTTCAGGGTGAACAGAGCAGTTTATCCAGCCCCTGGCGCTGGAATTGGGCCCGGAGGCGCTGGCGATTGGTCGGGTTAAGCAGATGTTGATTGTCCCGGTCAAAGGCAAGCTTGAGCTGGGCCCGGGCCCGTTCTAGCAACGCCGGTCGGTCGGCGGCCAGGCCGGGCAGACTGGGGTCGTTCAGGGCCGCCTCCGGGTGGGTCAGCACCCAGTCCAGGGCCGCCGTCCGGAGTTTCTGCCAGCGCTCCATATCGCAGAGGGCGTAGCTATGCAGATAGCGGCCGGCCTGTTCGTTGAAGGCGCTCATGGCCATGCGTTCGGCCCAGAGGTCGGCGCGGCTGCGATTGATGACCAGCCCAAAGAGGCGATAGCGCAGCTGGGCCACGTAGAACCAGAAGGCGGCCTCATCGCGCTGGCCGGCGTCATAGAGGCGGACGGCCAGCACCATCAGGGCCGGACTGGCGACCCGGGCGGCGTCCGCCTCCACCTGGGCCCGGGCGGCGGCCAAATCTTTCGTGCTACCGGCGGCCAGCAGCGGTTGCAGGGCCGGGCCCACTTCGGTACCGACGCGAATTTGCTGGCCGTCGCTGAAATAGTAGGGCAGCACATAGATATCCAGCGGCGCCGCCCCGGCCCAGCGGCCCAGCAGCAGGGCCAATAGGGCGAGATATTTCAAATAATTCATAGGGCTATCCAAAATTATTTCCAGCAGAACTGCTCGTCCACGCCCTGGGCCCGGCGTTGTTCCTGCAGTTTCTTCATTTCTGCACCGTTGTTCAGCCAGCGGGCTTCGCCGTCGGCACTGGCCTGAATTTTCTGCAGGGCCGCCCGGGTCAGGGCCGCCCGGTCGGGGCCCAGGGCCGGCAGGCTGGGGTCATTCAAAGCCGCCTGGGGGTGGGCCCGCACCCACTCCAGGGCCCGGCGCCGCTGCCGTTGCTGGTTTTTCAGGTCGCAGAAGGCATAGCTGTTGATATAGGGCCCGAGCAGCTCGCGGAAGGCGGTCATGGCCGTCTCTTCCTCGTGCCGGGCGCCCTGGCTAGTGTCGATGACCCGGACGAAAACCGAATAGCGGTCCTTGGCCACATAGAACCAGAAGACGGCCTCGTCGCGCTGGCCGGCGTCGTAGAGCCGGGCGGCCAGCACCATCAGGGTCAGTGGCGGAATGGCGGCCGAATTTTTCTCAATATAGGCGCGGGCGGCGGCCAAGTCCTGAGCCTTGCCCGAGGCGAGCAGACTCAGCAGTGGCTCGTCCACACCCCTCAGGGTTCGCACCTGGCCGCCCTCGGCGGCGTAGTAGGGGCTGACGTAGAAATCGGCACTTTTCACCGGTGCCGCCCGCAGGGGGGCCAGGGCCAGGGCCAGGGTCAGCAGAACAATTTTTTTCATGTTTCCTCCAGGGTTGATTAGGGAGCTGGTCAGCCACTATAGCTTTCTTTCCCCGGGGGGGAGTGTCAAAATCCCTCCCTTTTTTTGGAGTCATCCATGTTTTCCTACTTTGAACGCAAGACCAATCCCTTTCCCGCCCTGGACCAGCGACCGCCGCCGGAAGGCCTATGGCCCTTCATCTTCCATTACTGCCGCGGCTTCTTCTGGCCGTTGGCCATCATCACCGGCGCCGGCATTGCTATCGCCGTGCTGGAGGTGCTGCTCTTTAACTTCGTCGGCGACATCGTCAATTGGCTGGGGGCCAAGCGGGAGGGCAGCGCCGGCCAGCTAATTACCATGGGGCTAATCGTGCTGCTGGTGCTGCCCCTGTGCCGCGGCCTGCAAACCTTCACCCGCATGCAGTGCATCATGGGCAACCTGCCCATGGCCATTCGCTGGCGCATTCACAACTATCTGCTGAACCAGAGCATGAGCTTCTACCAGGACGAGTTCGCCGGCCGCGTCTCGGCGCGGGTCATGCAGATGGCCCTGGCCATTCGCGAGGTGATGACCACCATCACCGACATTCTCATCTACGCCCTGGTCTACATCACTTCCATACTGGTGCTGCTGGCCAAGCAGCACTGGCTGCTGCTGGCCATCATGCTGGCCTGGCTGGTGGGCTACATCAGCCTGCTGCGCTACTTCCTGCCGCGCTTCGCCAAGGCGTCGGAGGAACAATCCGGCGCCCGCTCGCTGATGACCGGCCGCATCACCGACGCCTATTCCAACATCGCCACGGTGAAGCTCTTCGCCCATTCCAGCTTTGAGGCCAACTACGCCCGGGCCGCCATGCGCGAGTTCCTCGACAGCGTCTACGGGCAAATGCGTCTGGGCAGCAAGTTCGACTTCTGCCTAAACTGCCTGGTGTACCTGCTCATCTTCACCATCACCGCCGCCGGCCTGCTGCTGTGGCAGGAGGGGCTAATTACCGTCGGCGCCATCGCCATGGCCAGCACCCTGTCCCTGCGCATGAACGACATGGCCCACTGGATTATGTTTGAAAGCTACGGCCTCTTTGAGGCCATCGGCACCATCGACGACGGCCGTGCCATGCTACAGCGGCCCATCGCGGTGCAGGACGTGGCCGGCGCCAGGGATTTAGTGGTTAAACAGGGGCAAATTGACTTCAAGGATGTGTCCTTCGGCTACAACAAGAACAACACCCGCCACGTCATCAGCCATCTGAACCTGACCATTGGGGCCGGGGAGAAAATCGGCCTGGTGGGCCGCTCCGGCGCCGGCAAATCCACGCTGGTGAATGCGCTGCTGCGCTTCTACAACCTGGACGGCGGGCAAATTCTCATCGACGGCCAGGACATCAGCCAGGTAACTCAAGACAGCCTGCGCCGCCACATCGCCATGGTCAGCCAGGACACGGCGCTGCTGCACCGCTCAATCCGCGAGAACGTGCTCTACGGCCGCCCCGAGGCCAGCGAGGCGGAGCTGCTGGCGGCGCTGGAGAAGGCCGAAGCCCTGGACTTCATCGACCAGCTCACCGACCCTAAAGGCAACGCGGGCCTGGACGCGCAGGTGGGCGAACGGGGGGTGAAATTGTCCGGCGGCCAGCGCCAGCGCATTGCCATTGCCCGGGTGCTGCTGAAGGACGCGCCCATACTGATTCTTGACGAGGCCACCTCGGCCCTGGACAGCGAGGTGGAGAGCGCCATTCAGGCCAGCCTGCTGGGGCTGATGCGCGGCAAAACGGTCATTGCCATTGCCCACCGCCTTTCCACCATCGCCCAGATGGACCGGCTGATTATTCTGGACAAGGGACAAATCGTCGAAGAGGGCAGCCACGAGGAGCTGCTGGCCCGGGGCGGTCTCTACAGCCAGCTGTGGGCGCGGCAGACCGGCGGCTATCTCGGCGATTAGAGGTAAAACAAGGTCGGCGGGGGCCGGCCTTTTTTACTGGGGGGGGCGCCCAGGCCGAAGCGCTTCGGGCTGGAGATTCAGAACGAAGCGCTTCCCGCTCCCGGGGAGTCCAAAGCCCTTCCCCTTTCGTCTTAAAATAGGCCCTTTTTCGGAGGGGGACGAACCCATGAAACCGCTCAAACGGCGTCTGGAAGCGCTGTTTTTTACCCGCGACCGGCCCCTGGACGAGGCCCTGCTCACGGCGGCCCTGGGGGTGGCGGAAGACGAACTGCAAACGGCCCTGGCCGAGCTGCAACGGGACTACCGCCAGCATTCGGCCCTGGAGCTGGTGGCGGTGGCCAGTGGCTGGCGGCTGCAGCTGCGGCCGGAGTACGAGGCCGAAATTCAGGCCCTGGCCGCCGTGGCCCCGCCGCGCTATTCCCGCGCCTTCTGGGAAACCCTGGCCTTCATCGCCTACCATCAGCCGGTTACCCGCAGCGACATCGACGCCGCCCGGGGCGTGCAGACCAGCAGCGCCATCTACCAGCAGCTCTTCAGTCTGGAATGGGTGGCGGTGGTGGGCCGGAAAAAGGCCCTGGGCAGTCCGGAGCTGCTGGCGGTTACGCCGCGTTTTCTCGACGATTTCAATCTGAGCAGCCCCGCCGACCTGCCCAGCCTCGACCGGCTGGAGACGGGCGCATTTTCACCCTGAGCAAAAGGAAAATTTATGAAAGATACGGGCGAACGCCTGCAAAAATGGCTGGCCACCCGGGGCTTCGGCTCGCGGCGTGAAATAGAAAACTGGATTCGGGCCGGCCGGCTGCTGGTCAATGGCAAGGTGGCCACCCTGGGCCAGCGGGTCAGCGGCGAGGAGCGCTTCGTGCTCGACAATAAACCGCTGCACACCCGCACCCGCCAGCAGGCGCCGGCCACGCAAATTCTGATGTACCACAAGCCCCTGGGCGAAATCGTCAGCCAGCGCGACCCCCAGGGCCGGCGCACGGTTTTCCAGTCGCTGCCGAAGCTGCGCCAGGGCCGCTGGATTGCCATCGGCCGGCTGGACATCAACACCACCGGCCTGATTCTGTTCACCAACAACGGCGAGCTCGCCCACCGGATGATGCATCCCAGCTATGAGGTGCAGCGGGAATACTGGGTGCGCGTCGCCGGCCAGGTGAGCGAGGAGACGCTGGCGGCCCTGCGCGGCGGCGTGCCGCTGGACAGCGGCGAAATCGCCAAATTTGAGGACATCATTCCGCTGAAAAACCTCGACGACGACGACGATGGCCACTACAACCGCTATTTCAGCGTCATTCTCCAGGAGGGCAAAAACCGCGAGGTACGGCGCCTGTGGGAGGCGGTGGGCTGCCAGGTCAGCCGTCTGAAACGGGTGGGCTACGGCGGCATCTACATGCCCAAATATCTGGCCCCGGGCAAATTCATCGCCCTGGAGGCCCACGACATCAAGGCGCTGATGGCCAGCCTGCAGCGCAAAAAACCCAAGGACAAACCTAAAAATGAGCAGTGATAACGATGACATCCCCAGCGGCCCGCTGGTGGACAATCCGCCCCGCAAACCCAACGCCATGGGGGTGAAGAAGAAGGGCGCCGAAAAAATCCGCCAGATTGAGCTCAACACCCGCCACCTGGGCGAGGAGCGGCTACGCAAGCCCGAATGGATTCGGGCCAAATTCCCCGGCGGCCCCGAGGTGCAGCGGCTGAAGGGCATCATGCGCGAACAGAAATTGCACAGCGTCTGCGAGGAAGCCTCCTGCCCGAACATCGGCGATTGCTTCCGCCACGGCACCGCCACCTTCATGATTATGGGCGACATCTGCACCCGCCGCTGTCCCTTCTGCGACGTCGGCCATGGCCGGCCCAACCCGCTGGATACGAACGAGCCCCTCCATCTGGCCCAGACCGTCGGCAATCTTGGCCTGCACCATGTGGTTATCACCTCGGTGGACCGGGACGACCTGCTCGACGGCGGCGCCGGCCATTTTGCCGCCTGTATCCGCGAAATTCGCCGCCATTCGCCGAAGATGACCATAGAAATCCTCACCCCGGACTTTCGCGGTCGCATGGCCAAGGCCATTGAAATCCTGCGCCACACGCCGCCGAACATCTTCAACCACAATCTGGAGACGGTGAAGCGGCTCTACGAGGAGGTGCGACCCGGCGCCAACTATGAGCATTCGCTGGAATTGCTGCAGGAATACCAAAAGGTTACCGGCCGCAAGGTCATCACCAAGTCCGGCCTGATGGTGGGCCTGGGCGAGGAGCCCGAGGAGCTCTACGAGGTCATGGCCGATTTGCGCCGCCACGGCGTGCAGATGCTGACCATCGGCCAGTATCTGCAGCCGTCGGTGCATCACCTGCCGGTGAAGCGCTACTACACGCCGGCCGAGTTCGACGAATTTAAGGAGCGCGGTCTAAAAATGGGCTTTGCCCACGTGGCCTCCGGGCCGCTGGTGCGCTCCTCCTTCCACGCCGACGAATCGGCCAAGGAAATCATCTTCGGCGCCATTACCGGCGGCTAAACCCCGGCCGGCGCCCAAAAAAAAAGCAGCCCGGCGGCTGCTTTTTCTATTTCTGAATCAGTTCAATCCAGTAGTTATCCGGGTCGCGGATGAAGGCGATGTCGCGCATGCGCCCCTCCTCGGGCCGCTTCTGGAACGGCACGTTCTGGCTGTCCAGCCAGGCCACCGCCGCCGCCAAATCCGGCACGCTCAAACAGATGTGGCCGAAGCCGCGCGGCTCGGCGTTGCCGTTGTGGTAGTGAAAGGCCGGGTCGTTTTCCGTGCCCCAGTTGTGGGTCAGTTCGAGAATGCCGCTCCGGTTGGCAATCCAGCGTTTGCGCTCGGCCTCGTCCTCGGGAAGCGCTTCGGCGCCGACGAAGCCGAGGAAATAGAGGCTGAATTGGCCGGCCTCCTGGTGGCTGGTGCGCAGCAGGGTCATGCCGAGAATTTCCGTGTAGAAATGCAGGGATTTCTGCGCGTCCTTGACCCGCAGCATGGTGTGGTTAAAACAAAATCCCCGGGTGGCCGGGGCTTGTTCCTTGTTTTCATTGCCGTTCATTTTTCTGTCCAAGAATTAGGGGCCACCTATAATAGCAGGCTTTTTTTCGGAGCCTGCCATGCGCTTTTTCGTGGTCATCAGCATCTTTCTGCTTTATGAATTCCTGATTTACAACTTCTACCGCAACCTGAAATGGCTCAGCGGCGGCCGGGTCGGCCGGAAAACCTTCTATCTGCTCTTCCTCGGTGCCAATGCCGTCTGCGTGCCGGCGCTGGTCTTCTTCCAGCTCTGGGCCTTTGACCTGTTCACGGCCCTGGCGGTGCTGCTCTGGTTCTGGTTCCTCTGCGGCCTGGGCGTCGGCCTGCTCTGGCTGCTCTGCCGGAGCCAGCGTTCGGCCCTCTGGCTGCGGGCCCTGCTGCCGCTGAGCTGGCTCGGCCTGACCGCCTTCGGCCTCTTCAACGCCCTGAGTCCGACGGTGCAACGCTATGAAATCCAGCTGCCGAAGCGCTTCACCCCCTTCCGGCTCATGCTGGTGGCCGATAGCCATCTGGGCGAATTCATCGGCAATCGCCAGCTGGCCAAGCTCCGGGCCCTGGTGGCGGCGGAAAAACCGGACGTCCTCTTCTACGCCGGCGACATCATCAACGACGAACCCCATCTCTACCTGCGCGACCAGATGGACGCGACCCTGCGCCAAATCACCGCCCCCGGCGGCCAGTTCGGCGTGCTCGGCAACCACGAGTACTACGGCCAGCGCTTCGGCAGCACCCTACGGGACAACGAGGACGCCATTCGTCAGGGTGGCATCGACCTGCTCCGCGACGAGAGCCGCTCGGTGGGCGACTGGTTCATCATCGGCCGCGACGATTTCACCAACGGCGGCCGGCTTCCGTTGAGCCACTGGGCCGAAGCGCTTCGTTCCCAGACGGACAAGGTGGTCATTCTCATGGACCATCAGCCCAAGGAAATCAACGAAACGGCAGCCCTGCCGGTGGATATCAGCCTGTCCGGCCACACCCACCGGGGCCAAATCTTCCCGCTCAACTTCATTACCCAGCGCCTCTACGTCCTCGACCACGGCCACCGGGAAATCAACGGCAGCCATTTCTTCGTTACCTCCGGCTTCGGTCTCTGGGGCGTGCCCCTGCGGCTGGGCTCCCGGGCCGAGGTGGTGGTAATTGACGTCAAGCCGCAACATTAACATCTTGAAACTCGGTCGGAGCCAACCCTAGAATGGCTTCTCCCCTTTTCCCTTCACATAAGGATTTGCTATGAAACTTTGGAAAATAGCGCTGGGCGTGGCTCTGGCCACCGGCGCGGCCGCTGAAGAATTCGTTACCTTTGGCACCGGCGGACAAACCGGCGTCTATTACGTCGTCGGCCAGTCCATTTGCAAGCTGGTCAATCGCGACAGCGGCAAAACCGGCATCAAGTGCAATGCCCCGGCCTCGGGCGGTTCGGTGGACAACCTGAATGCCATCGCCGCCGGCGAACGGCAGCTGGGCATGGCCCAGTCGGACAGCCAGTTCCGCGCCTACAACGGCCTCGGCGAATTCGAGGGCAAAAAGATGGACAAGCTGCGCTCGATTTTCTCGGTCTATCCGGAGCCGTTCACCGTGGTGGCCCGCCAGGACGCCGAGGCCAAGAGCTTCGACGCCCTCAAGGGCAAGCGCGTCAATATCGGCAACCCGGGCTCCGGCACCCGCACCACCATGGAGCTGCTGCTCAAGGAACTGCAATGGGGCGACAAACCCTTCGCCGTGTCCTCGGAGCTGAAGCCGGCGGAAATGGCCAGCGCCCTCTGCGATAACAACCTGGACGCCATTTCCTACACCGTCGGCCACCCCTCCGGGGCCATCAAGGAGGCCGCCGCCTCCTGCAAAACCAATCTGGTCAATGTGGAGGGCGCCGCCGTCGATAAGCTGGTGGAAACCTACCCCTATTTTTCCAAGGTGAGCATTCCCGCCGGCACCTATGACGGCACCCCCGGCGAAACCAAAACCTTCGGCGTCTACGCCACCATCGTAACTTCGGCCGATGTGCCCGAGGAGACGGTTTATCAGGTGACCAAGGCCGTGTTCGAGAACTTCGAGCGCTTCAAAAAGCTGCACCCCTCCTTCGAGAACCTGAAACCCGAGGAGATGGTGAAAGCCGGCCTGGCCGCGCCGCTGCACGATGGCGCCGTCCGTTACTACAAGGAAAAAGGCTGGCTCAGCCAGTAGAAAACGCCGCGCCGGCGTGATTTCCGGTCGGGGGGAGAAGCGCTTCTTCCCCCGTTTTTTTTGCCTGAACCAAGGAGTTTTTCGTGTCCACCGACTCTAAAAATAACGGCGCCAGCGCTCCGCTCGCCGACTACGAAAACCTGGAAGATTTGGTTGCCTCCACCGACACCGGCGGCCGCAACCCCGAGGGCTGGGTTCGCCAGCTCCTGGTCTGGACGGCCATCGCCTGGTCGCTGTTCCAGCTCTACTATGCCTCCGACTGGCCCTTCAAAATCCAAGGCTGGCTCCACGCCCACCAGCTGGATTTAAACGTGGTGGTCGATGCCACCCGGGCCCGCTCCATTCACCTGGCCTTCGCCCTCTTCCTGGCCTTCCTCTCCTATCCGGCCAGCCGCCGCGCCCCGAAAAACTACGTGCCGGCCTACGACTGGATTTTTGCCGTCTGCGGCGCCTTTCTCGCCGCCTACTATCTCTTTTTCTACGATGACATCGTCCGGCGCATCGGCGCCCCCAACAGCCAGGACGTCATTGCCGGCATCTGCGGCATTCTGCTGCTGCTGGAGGCCACCCGGCGCAGCCTCGGCCTGCCACTGGTGCTGATTGCCCTCGTCTTTCTGCTCTATAACTATGTGGGCCAGTTTTTCCCCTTCGACTGGATTATTTCCCACCGCAGCGGTTCCCTGACCCAAATCATCAACCAGCAGTGGATTAGCACCGAGGGCGTCTTCGGCGTCGCCCTGGACGTGTCCACCCGCTATGTCTTCCTCTTCGTGCTCTTCGGCTCGCTGCTGGACAAGGCCGGCGCCGGCAACTACTTCATCCAGTGTGCCTTCGCCTACCTGGGCCACCTGCGCGGCGGCCCGGCCAAGGCGGCGGTGGTGGCCTCGGGTCTGACCGGCCTCATCTCCGGCTCCTCCATTGCCAACGTGGTAACCACCGGCACCTTCACCATTCCGATGATGAAGCGGGTCGGCTTCCCGGCGGAGAAGGCCGGGGCGGTGGAAGTGGCCTCGTCGGTGAACGGCCAAATCATGCCGCCGGTGATGGGCGCCGCCGCCTTCCTGATGATTGAATACATCAACATGCCCTACAGCGAGTTGATTAAACACGCCTTTTTGCCGGCGCTGATTTCCTACATCGCCCTGGTCTACATCGTCCACCTGGAGGCCTGCAAATCCCAGCTCCAGGGCCTGGAACGGTCAGAGCCGGCCCGGCCCTGGCAGCGGGCCCTGCTCGGCTTCCTCGGCGGCCTTATCACCCTCTGTCTCCTCTCCTTCGCCGTCTACTATGGCCTCGGCTGGATTCACCGCCTGACCCCGGCCTATGGCGAACAGGTGATTTACGCCCTGCTCTTTACGGTCTATGTGCTGCTGCTGCGCCGGGTGGCCCGCTATCCGGATTTGCAGCTGGACGACCCCGACCGGGCCATGCTGAAGCTGCCGCGCCGGGAACCGACGGTCAATGCCGGTCTGCACTTCCTGCTGCCGGTGGCGGTGCTGATTTGGTTCCTGATGGTGGAACAGAAATCGCCGGGCCTGTCCGCCTACAAGGGCGCCCTGACCCTCATTTTCATCCAGCTGACCCAGCGGCCGCTACTGGCGCTGTTCCGCCGGCAGGGCCACTACGGGGCCAGCTTCAAAACCGGCCTGATTGAACTGCGCGACGGGCTGGAGGCCGGCGCCCGCAATATGATTGGCATCGGCATCGCCACCGCCTGCGCCGGCATCATCGTGGGCGTGGTTTCGCTGACCGGCTTCGGCGTCCAGCTGGCCGACATCATCGACAAGCTCTCCGGCGGCAGCCTCATTCTCATGCTGGTGCTGGTGGCCCTGTTCAGTCTGATTCTCGGCATGGGCCTGCCGACCACGGCCAACTACATCGTGGTTTCCTCGCTGATGGCGGTGGTCATCGTCGAGGTGGGCAGCGCCAACGGGCTGGTGGTGCCGCTGGTGGCCGTGCATCTCTTCGTCTTCTACTTCGGCATCATGGCCGACGTAACCCCGCCGGTGGGTCTGGCCTCCTTTGCGGCGGCGGCCATTTCCGGCGGCGACCCCATTCGCACCGGTATGGTGGCCTTCACCTACAGCCTGCGCACGGCCCTGCTGCCGTTCTTCTTCATCTTCAACACGGATTTGCTGCTGATTAACGTGAACTGGGCCGAGGGTGTGCTGATTTTCATCGTCTCCGTGCTGGCCATGCTGGCCTTCACCGCCGCCACCATGGGCTATTTCTTCACCCGCAGCTATAAATATGAAAGCCTGCTGCTGCTGCTGGTTACGGCGCTGCTGTTCAACCCGGGCTATTTCATGAACAAGCTTTCGCCGAGCAAACAGGAGGTGGCCCCGGCCCGGCTGGTGGAAACCCTAGCCACGGCACCCACCGCCAGCCAGTTCCTGCTCCAGCTCCAGGGCGTCGATGATTTGGGCAATGCCAAGCGCTTCTTCGTGCAACTGCCGGTGCTGGAGGGCGCCGACGGCACGGCCCGGCTCCAGGCCCTAGGCCTGACCCTGCGCCAGGACGGTGAAAAACTGCTGGTGGACGAGGCCGCCCTCGGCAGCGTCGCCCAGAAGAACGGTCTGGACTGGGACCAGGAGATTGTCGGTGCCGTCCTGCCCACGCCGCACAGCACGCCGAAGCAGTGGCTCTATCTGCCGGCCATTGGCCTGCTGGTCTGGCTCGCCCGCCGGCAAATCAAACGCCGCGACGCCGAGGCCCCGGCCCCGGGCGTCTAACCCCGGAAGCGCTTCCCCCGAAGCGCTCCCCCTACTCTGGAGAAAACGATGTTTAAACGAATACTAGTGGCCGTGGATTTGGACCAGCCCCAGGTGAACGCCAGGGTGATTGATTGCGCCCTGGCCGTGGCCGGCGAGGAATCGCTGATTCAGCTGCTGACGGTGGTGCCCCGGCTGGGTGGCTCGATGGTTACGTCCTTCCTGCCGATGAACTACGAGAAAAAGGCGCTGGAACACGCCCAGGCGGCCCTGCACCAGTTCAGCGAACGGGCCCTGGCCGGCCGCAAGGTGAAACACTTTGTCGCCCACGGCTCCATCTACGAGGAAATCAGCCGCATCGCCAGGGAACAGAACAGCGACATTCTGGTGCTGGGTTCGGGCAAGAATCCGATTATCGGGCCGAATTCTGCAAGGGTAATGCGCTACTGTCCCAAACCCGTTTTGATAGCGCGCTAGCTTCTTTGAACGGCCTGGATGCTTCCCTTGCCGCTGCTGCGCAGTCTGCACGGGTAATGCGCTATTGTCCGAGGCTTCGCCTCGTTCTCCGCTTCGCTCCTGTCCAAAACCCGTTTTGATAGCACGTTAGTGCTATCAAAAGGCAATGTTCTAGCCGCGCAGCCGCGTGGCGGTCTGTGCTCAGCACCAGCCCAAACCGAAGCGCTTCCTCCGGGAAGCGCTTTTTTGTGGCCGGGGGGAAGCGCTTCGCTCCGGAAGGCTGGATAAATCGAAGCGCTTCATTGGGCTGGGAAAAGACTTTCTAGTTTGAAGCGCTTCCTTTTTTGCTAGTTCCAGAGGGAAGCGCTTCGGTTGCTCGGGTCGGAGCTGGTCAAGCAACACCTAGCCGAATGAACGAAGCGCTTCGGGCCTGGCAGCTTTTAAATCAGCACGGCCAAATTTCAAAACACCGAAGCGCTTCGTTGGAAAGAGTTCTGCCCGATTGAAGCGCTTCGTTGAGGGCGGGCAGCTGAGAAGGAAGCGCTTCACTCTGATTGGGCCGGGGCCAGTAACCAATCTTTCCAGTCGGAAGCGCTTCCCCCGGCCGAAGCGCTTCCGCCTCTAGAGATAGAAAGGAAAAAAGCCAGCCGGAAGGAAGCGCTTCATTCTGGGAGAAAAGATTCCGCCCGCCGGCCGGGTTCAATAATAAAGAAGCGCTTCCCCCTAGCTAATAAAACCGAAGCGCTTCGCTCTGAAAGAATAGGCGGCTAGAGATGGCCAAAAGAATTTCAGCCTAAACAGGGAATGCTTCCGGCGGCTCAGCCGGCGAAGCGCTTCGCCGTTCAGAGATAGAAGCAGGCCTATCCGGCGGGGAGCGCTTCCCTCGGTGAGAATTATCCCGCGCATTTTTCGGGGCCGCCGGGACGAAGCGCTTCGGGGGAAGGCCTGAATAAATGGCTAAAGCGCTTTCTACGGTTGTCTGGGCATGAAGCGCTTCCCCCTTCCAGCCAATAAAACCGGCGCGCGCCCCAGCCCATCGC
>CAUSKK010000028.1:0-15275 GCA_963532425.1 uncultured Cardiobacteriaceae bacterium | reverse complement strand
GGGGGGGGGGGGCCGCCGGGGGGGGGGGGGGGGGGGGGCGGGGGGGGGGGGGGGGGGGGGGGGGCGGGGGGGGCGGGGGGGGCCGGTGGCGCGACGGGGGCCGGCCGCACCCCTAAAAAAAGCGCTCCTAAAACGAAGCGCTTCCTAAAGCTGGCGCCAGCAATGGCGGCTGAAGCCTTTGATTAGGGCCAGCGGCACCGGTTCCAGCTGCCACCGTTCGCCGTCCCACTGGACGATGACCATGCAGCCCGGTTCCAGCTGGCCGGCGGCGTTGAACTCCAGTTCGCGCACCTTCACGCTGGTGGTGATGCCGTTGGCGGCGGGATATGCGGCGTAGGGCTGGCCGGTGTGGCCGTGGAAATGGTAGACAAAGGGGCACTGGTCCAGGGCCGTGTCGATGTCGGCCAGGCCCTCGCCACCCGGGTTCTCCGGTGCCGGGGCCATGTCATGGCTGAGCAGCAGCTGGAAATCGTGGCCGGCGTTCAGGGTGCGGCGCAGCGTTTCCCGCTCCGCCGGCTGGATAAAACGGGGTTCCGTCCGGCCCTTGCGGTCGCCGATGCGGCCGATGCCGAGTAGATTCAGGCGCAGGCCGTCTTTGTCAAAATGCTGGGCCACGCCACTGCGCAGCATCAGCACCCGGCCGTAGCCGTCGATGGCATAGCGCGGCGCGGCGCCGGCGGCCGTTTCGAGGCCGTCGAGGAAGCCGTGGTCCTCGTGGTTGCCGCGCACGCACCACATTTCCAGGCCGAGGCCGTCGAGGAAGCGGCGGATTTCCGGCTTCGGCCGGACAAAATCATCGTGGAAACCGAGCTCGTCCCGGTCGTTCCGGGCGTGTTTTAGGGTGGCCCGGTCGAGCTTTTTCCGGTCGGGGAAGGCGCCCACATCGCCACATTGCAGCAGCAAATCCAGCCTTTGGCCGGTGGCCCGCTGCCAGTGGTCGGCCAGTTTGAACGGCAGCAGCAGCTTGCCGTGCAGGTCGGCGAAGACGGCCAGCCGCAGCATCAGCGCCGCCGGCCGCCCCAGCGCGCCCCCCAGCCGAGCAGCAGCCAGAAAAACAGCAGCAGCAGGGCCAGCGCCAGGGCCGGGCGCAGCCAGAATTCCAGGGGCTGGGCCGCCAGCATGTCCCGCATAAACGGTCGGACGCTGGCGAGGAAATCGGCGCCGAGGACGCGGTAGGCGTTGCTGATTTTCTGGCCGAGCAGACCCAGGGCCAGACCCAGCGTCGCCAGCAGGGCCCAGCCGAGCCGGCGGCCGGGCCGAAGCGCTTCCCCCGGGGCCGCCGCCAGTCCGAAGGCCAGCAGCCCATTGGCACCAACGAGGAAGGCGGCGCGGGCGTCGAGCCAGGCCGAATTGAAGGGCAGGCTGAAATAGATGAGCAGTTCCAGCCCCAGGGCCAGCAGGGCCAGCGGCAGCTGCAGGGCCAGGGCGGTGCTGGCTTTCCGTTTGACGGCTTTCACCGGCTCGCCCCCCGGGGTGGGGGTGGGAAGCGCTTCATTGCCCGCCGCCGTCATTTCTGGTAGCTCCATTCGGTACCGCCGGCGGTGTCCTTGAGAATCACGCCTCGGGCGAGCAATGCC
Organism: uncultured Cardiobacteriaceae bacterium; assembly: GCA_963532425.1. Taxonomy (GTDB): domain Bacteria; phylum Pseudomonadota; class Gammaproteobacteria; order Cardiobacteriales; family Cardiobacteriaceae; genus CAUSKK01. The sequence goes on along the minus strand of CAUSKK010000028.1, from coordinate 13,698 downwards.
CGCAGGGCCAGCGAGCGGGGGCGGGATTGGTGGACGAAGCGCTTCATTCCTGGTAGCTCCATTCGGTGCCGGTGGCCGTGTCCTTGAGTATAACGCCCCGCTCCAGCAGCCCGGCCCGAATGGCGTCGGCCCGGCCAAAATCCCGCGCCGCCTTGGCCGCCTGCCGTTCGGCGATGAGCGCTTCGATTTCCTCGGCGCTGACGCTGTCGGCGCCGGCGGCCACGGTCAGCACCTCGGCCGGGTCGCGCTGCAGCAGGCCGAGGCGGCCGCCGAGGGTGCGCAGGGTCGGAGCCAGCGTCGTTTCGCCGCCGTTGATGCGCCGGGACAGCTCAAAGAGCACGGCCAGGGCGCGGGTGGTGTTGAAATCATCGTTCATGGCGGCGATGAAATCGGCCTCGGCGGCGGCGTCGAGGGGGCCGGTGGCCGGGCCCTTGGCCAGGGCGGCATAGAGGCGCTGGCGGGCCTTTTTGGCGTTGGCCAGGCCCTCGGCCGAATAGTCGAGCATGCCGCGATAGTTGGTCATCAGCACCAGCAGGCGAATCAGCTCGCCGTCGTGGTCGCGGAGCAGGTCGCGAATGGTGTGGTAGTTGCCCAGGGACTTGCTCATTTTGACGCCGTCGATGGTCACGAAATTGTTGTGCAGCCAGTAATTGACAGTCTGGTGGCCGCAGCTGCCTTCGCTCTGGGCAATCTCACATTCATGGTGGGGAAACTTCAAATCCAGACCGCCGCCGTGGATGTCGAAGCGCTCCCCCAGGCTGGCCCGGCTCATGGCCGAGCACTCCAGATGCCAGCCCGGCCGGCCGTCGCCCCAGGGGCTGGGCCAGGCGGGTTCATCGGCCCCGGCCCGTTTCCACAGGGCAAAATCCAGCTGGTCGCGCTTCTGGTCGTTAAATTCCACCCGGGTGTTCTGCACGAGCTGTTCGATGCTCTGGTGGGAGAGCTTGCCGTAGCCGGGGAAGGAGGCCACGGAGAAATAGACGTCGCCGGCCGGCGTCTGGTAGGCGTGGCCCTTGGCCAGCAGGTCGGCAATCAGGGCCTGCATGGCCGGCAGCGCTTCGGTGGCGCGCGGTTCCAAATCCGGTCGCTGGCAGAGCAGGGCGGCCTCGTCCTCGTGCATGGCCTGGATATAGAAATCGGTGATTTCGCGCAGACTTTTGCCCTCGGCGGCGGCGCGGTTGATGATTTTGTCGTCCACATCGGTGATGTTGCGCACATAGGTGAGCTCATAGCCCAGGGCGCGGAGATGGCGGGCCACCACGTCGAAAAAGACCATGACCCGGGCGTGGCCGAGATGGCAGTAGTCGTAGACGGTCATGCCGCAGACGTACATGCCCACCTTTCCCGCTTGTAACGGCGTGAAAATTTCTGTACTTTTGGAGAGACTGTTGTAGATTTTTAAAGGGGTCAAGGCGGCCTCACTCTTTTGGTAACATACAAAGCCCTTAAATTTACCATAGGAATTTTATGGCTCGTTATCTCCTCATTTGCGCCCTGTGGCTGGGTTGGGCCCAGGCCGCCCCCACGGTCAAAATGACCACCACCCTCGGCGACATCACCATCGAACTGGACGAGGTCAAGGCCCCCAACACCACCGCCAACTTTCTGAAATACGTGCGCAGCGGCTTCTACGACGGCACCATTTTCCACCGGGTCATTCCCGGCTTCGTCATCCAGGGCGGCGGCTACGACCGAGCTTTGGAACGCAAATTCACCCAGGACCCCATCGCCAACGAGGCCCACAACGGCCTGAAGAACACCCAATACACCCTGTCCATGGCCCGCACCAGCAATCCCCATTCGGCCACCTCCCAGTTCTTCATCAATCTGGTGGACAACCCCATGCTTGACCCCCAGGGCTCCGACCCGCACGGCTACGCCGTTTTCGGCCGGGTCAGCGCCGGCCAGGACGTGGTGCAGAAAATCGCCGCCGTGCCCACCACCAACGCCGGGGGCATGAGTGATGTCCCCACCACCGCCGTGGAAATCACCAAGGCCGTGGTCGTCGAGGACAGCCAGAATAAAGAGCCGAAGGAGGCCAAATGATTCGTTTCCATACCAGCAAGGGCATCATTGATATTGAACTGGACTTCGACCAGGCCCCCCGCACCGCCGCCAACTTCCAGCGCTACGCCGAGGAGGGCTTCTACAACGGCACCCTCTTCCACCGGGTCATTCCCGGCTTCGTTATCCAGGGCGGCGGCATGACCAGCGGCCTGGCGGACAAGGCCGGCCATGCGCCCATCGAGAACGAGGCCGACAACGGTCTGAAAAATAAACGGGGCACCCTGTCCATGGCCCGCACCAGCGACCCCCATTCGGCCTCGTCCCAGTTCTTCATTAACCTGCGCGACAATGGCGCGCTGGATTTCACCGCCAAAACCCCCAGCGGCTGGGGCTATGCCGTCTTCGGCAGGGTGGTCAATGGCATGGACGTGGTCGATGCCATCGCCACGGCCAAAACCGGCCGCCTCGGCTATCACCAGGATGTGCCCCTGGAAGAAATCCTCATCGAAAAAACCGAGATTCTCTAGTTCGCCCCCCAACGAAGCGCTTCCCCCGGGAAGCGCTTCTTCATTTATTAGGAACCGCCATGCGTCCCACCCTGCTTATCGCCGACCTGCACCTTAGCGAACAGGCCCCGGCCCTCGACGCCGCCTTCACCGCCTTTCTCGCCGCCGCCGAGGCCGCCGGGGCCGAAGCGCTCTATATCCTCGGCGACCTCTTCGATTACTACCTGGGCGACGACCTGCTGACGCCCTATCAGGCCTCGGTGCGGGCCCGGCTCGAAGCGCTCCCCCTGCCGGTCTATGTGCTCAGCGGCAACCGGGATTTTCTGCTGGGGCCGGCCTTTGCCCGGGGCAATATCCGGCTGCTGCCGGAGCGCTTCAGCCCCCGGCCCGGGGTGCTGCTGGAGCACGGCGATTTGCTCTGCAGCGACGACGTCGGCTATCAGCGCCTGCGCTGGCTGCTGCGCCGGCCGGTGCTGCAGCGGCTCTATTTCGCCCTGCCGCGCGCCTGGAAGCAGCGGCTGGCGGCCCGGCTGCGTCGCTCCAGCCGGGGGAAGCGCTGCGACCGTACCGATGTCAATGAAAACACCGCCGAGGCGGCCATGCGGGCGGCCGGGGCGACGGTGCTTATCCACGGCCACACCCACCGGCCCGGCGTCCACCGCAACGGTCAGGGGGAGCGCTTCGTTCTCGGCGACTGGCAACCTAACGGAATCGTAATGTTGTGCTATGATTGGCGCCAGTTTCAGCTCCGGGATTCTGCGGATTTTATCCAGTGAAATCATCGGACTAGCCGGAGCGTGGCGCGATTTCAACATGCCAATCCATCGGAGGATTTATGAAAGATACCTGTGGCAGTGTGATGGGGCCGAACCCCATCGTTCTCACTCCGGAAACCAGCCTTGGCGAGGCGTTGCGCACGCTGCGCCGGGCCGAACTGCGCTATTTGCCCGTGGTCGATGCGGGCGGCCATCTGGTCGGAGTTTTCTCCTCGCTGCGTCTACTGGCCCTGCTGCTGCCGCAGGTGATGTCCATCAACATGGGTAAAACCCCGCTGGAGCTGAATTTCATGCGCACCAGCCTGGAGGATTTGCAGCAGCGTTTCCGGGAGCTGGCCGACCGGCCCATTGCCGAGTTCCTGATTCGCCGCCTCACCTACTGCACCCCGGAAACCTCGCTGATGGAGGTGGTCAATCTGGTGCACAAATACCAGGCCCGGGTTTTCATCACCGAACCGGAAACCCACAAGCTGCTTGGCGTGGTCAGCACCGAACAGCTCATCGACCAAATCATGGGAACCAAATAGGAAATTTTTATGGAAGCAATGGAACCCTCACTGAGCGCCATGTGGCTGTCCGGTCTGATTCTGGTCGTCGTCTATGGCTTTTTAATTAGCGAAAAAATCAACCGCGCCATCGTCGCCATTCTCGGCGCCTGTTTGATGATTTACTGCGGCCTGCTCAACCAGGAACAGGCCCTGCGCTCCGTCGATTTCAACACTTTGTGGCTGCTCATCGGCATGATGATGCTGGTGTCCATCACCGCCAAAACCGGCGTGTTCCAGTATGTGGCGATTAAATCGGCCAAATGGGTCAAGGCCAGCCCGCTGGGCATTCTACTGATGCTGACGGTCATCACCGCCACCTTCTCGGCGCTGCTCGATAACGTAACCACGGTGCTGCTGATTACGCCGGTAACGCTCCTGATTACCGAGCAGCTCGGCATCAAAGCCTTCCCCTATTTCTTCGCCACCATCTTCGCCTCCAACATCGGCGGCACCGCCACCCTTATCGGCGACCCCCCGAACATCATCATCGGCTCCAAAACCCATCTGACCTTTACCGATTTCATCGTCCACATGACGCCCATTGCCGTGGCCATTCTGGTGGTGGTGCTGGCCGTGCTCTTTGTGGTCTGCGGCCGGAGCCTGAAGACTACCCCCGAGGCCCGGGAAAAAATCATGAATTTCAACGAGAACGACGCCATCACCGACCCGGTGCTGCTGAAGAAATGTCTGATTGTCTTCGCCCTGGTCATTCTCGGCTTCTTCCTCGGCCACAGCTTCCATCTGGAGCCGGGCACCATCGCCCTGTCCGGGGCCGCCCTGCTGATGCTGCTGGCCTACGGCCGCGACAGCGCCGAGGCCCAGGCCGAGAAGGTTCACCATGCCTTCGGCGAGGTGGAATGGGTAACCATCTTCTTCTTCATGGGCCTGTTTATCATCGTCGGGGCCGTCGAGCACAGCGGTTTGCTGAAGGTGCTCGGCCATAAGTTGATGGAACTGACCGCCGGCAATCCGGAAAAAATGGCCTTTGTGGTGCTGTGGGTGTCGGCGGTGCTGTCCTCCTTCCTGGACAACATTCCCTTCGTGGCAACCATGCTGCCGCTGCTGCAGAGCGCTTCCGACCAGATTGGCGGCGGGGCGGCCTTCCAGCCGGTGTGGTGGGCCCTGGCCCTGGGCGCCTGCCTCGGCGGTAACGGTACCCTCATTGGCGCCAGCGCCAACCTGACCGTGGCCGGCTTTGCCGAGAAGGCGAAACAGCCCATTACCATCATTCAGTTCACCAAATATGCCTTCCCGCTGATGCTGCTGACCGTGGCCCTGGCCCACCTCTATCTGAAGTGGCGCTATTTCTAAAGCGGCCCTCCAGAGCAAAACCCCCAGCGCTTCCTCCGGGAAGCGCTTTTTTTTGCCGCGCTGGCTATCATGGTTTTTTTCTCCGGAGGAAATCCCATGGAATGGACCCGTGCCCAACGCTACCGCCCCCTGGACGATGCCAGTGCGGCCGACTACGAAGCGCTTCGTACCCGCGCCGCCGCCAGCCCCTGGCGCCAACGCTTTCACGTGCAACCGCCGGCCGGCCTGCTCAACGACCCCAACGGCTTCGTCTATCACCGGGGCCGCTACTGGCTCCACTACCAGTGGTTCCCGCTCGGGCCGGTGCACGGCCTGAAATACTGGCGCCAGCTCAGCGGCACCAGCCTGGCCCGCTGGCAGGACGAGGGCATCTTCCTCAGCCCGGACAGCCCCTGGGACAGCCACGGCGCCTACTCGGGCAGTGCCCTGTCCCAGCCGGACGGCCTGCTCTTCGCCTACACCGGCAACCACCGCGACGCCCACTGGCAGCGCACCCCCTACCAGCTGCTGCTGAAGCGCTTCGACGACGGCCGGCTCGGCCCGAAAACGCCGATTATTGACGGCCCGCCGTCGGGCTACAGCGAACACGTGCGCGACCCGAAAATCTGGGCCGAGGCCGACGGCAGTTTGCATCTGGTGCTGGGCGCCCAGCGCGCCAATCTGACCGGCACCGCCCTGCACTATGCCAGCGCCGACGGGGCCCACTGGCAGCTCCAGGGGGAAATCGACTGTGGCCTGCCGCAGTTCGGCTACATGTGGGAATGTCCGGACTACTTCTCCCTGGACGGCGCCGAAGTGCTGCTGCTCTGTCCCCAGGGCCTGCCCGGGCCGGCCTATCCCAACCTCTATTCCAACGGCTATCTGCTCGGCCACTGGCAACGGGGGGAGCGCTTCGTTCACGCCGGCTTCCACGAGCTGGACGCCGGCTTCGAGTTCTACGCCGCCCAGACCTGCACCGACGCCGCCGGCCGCCGCGTCCTCATCGCCTGGTTCGGCCTGCCGGACATCAGCACGCCCACCGAGGCCGACGGCTGGGCCCACTGCCTGACCCTGCCCCGGCTACTGACCGTGGAAAAGGGCCAGCTGCGCCAGCGGCCCCACCCGGATTTGCTGCAACTGCGCCAGCCCGGCGAATCCGACGGCGTGCACTTTGAACTGCAGCTGGACAATCCGACGGCGGCGCCCTTTGAACTCTGGCTCCGGGCCGATGACCGGGGCCACGGTACGCGCATCGGCTACGACGGCGCCGTGCTCAGCTTCGACCGCAGCGCCTCCGGGGCCCTGGGCCACAACGAGAAGGACGAGCCGGGCAAGGGCGGCCCGGTGCGCCGGCTGGCGGTGCCGGCGCTAACAGAACTGCGCCTTTACGCCGACAGCTCCTCGCTGGAACTCTTTATCAATGATGGGGAGCAGACCATGAGCGGCCGCATCTTCCCGCCGGCCGACGCCACCCAAATGCGCTGGACCCTGGCCCCGGCGGCCCGGCTACGCTGCTGGGCCCTGGGCGACTAGCCCCGGCGAAGCGCTTCCCCCTGCCCACAAAAAACCCCCGCCGGAGCGGGGGTGATGTGGGCAATGATTAGGCCCGGGGGCGGTTCAGCCAGCGGCGCCGGATAAGGTCCACCGCCAGGCGCCCGAAGAGGGCTATATAGGAAATGATGCTCAGAGCGCCCAGGGTCGCAAAGAGCGCCTGGAGCCAGTTTAGCCCGGCGTAGAACGACCCGCCCAGGCCCAGCGCCGCCGCCAGCAAAAGCAGCGGACCATTGACGGGCGGGGTCTCTTCCGCCTGTTTTCCCCGGAGGCGCAGCGTGCCGGCGGTCAGCCCATCGGCCAGAAAGATGGCGCTAAAAAAGAGCAACAGCTCGCTATCCGTGAGATGAAAGACGTCATTGAGAATGCTGAGGCCCAGCACCGTAAAAAATAGGTAAAAGGTGCTCAGGCCGTTGGCGGGGGATGGTTTCATGGTTAGTCTCCTGTTTTTAAATGGTTTTCTAAAAATACCAGCCGCCCCCGCCCGGGTCAAGGCCGGGGCCGCGACCTAACCAAGCGGTAAAGGCAAAAAACCGCCGAAATCCCTACACTAAAATCCCCTTTTCCCACCCTAGGAGTAAGCCTATGAGCGACTATCAAGCCGTGGCCCGGGCCATCGAAAGCGCCGTCGGCGGCCGGGCCAATATTGCCGCCATCACCCACTGTGCCACCCGCCTGCGGCTGGTGCTACATGACGAAAGCAAAATTGATAAGGCCGCCGTCGAGGCCCTGGACTTAGCCAAGGGCCATTTCCTCACCGCCGGCCAGTTTCAAATCATCTTCGGCACCGGCATTGTGAATAAGGTCTGCGCCGCTTTGCAGGAACTGACCGGCGTCCAGGGCGTCAGCACCGCCGAGGCGAAAAGTCTGGCCGGCGCCAAAGGTAATTGGCTTCAGCGCGGCATTAAGACGCTGTCGGACATTTTCGTGCCCATCATTCCGGCCATTGTCGCCGGCGGTCTGCTCATGGGTCTGAACAACCTGCTCAACGCGAAGATGTTCGGCGGCCAGAGCCTCATCGACCAGCACCCCGGCTGGGCCAACCTGGCCGACATGATTAATACCTTCGCCAACGCCCCCTTCGTCTTCCTGCCCATACTGCTGGCCTTCTCGGCCACGCGCATTTTCGGCGGTAATCCGTTCCTGGGCGCGGTGCTGGGCATGATTATGGTGCACCCGGCTTTAACCAATAACTATGAATTGGCCAAGGCCACCGCCGAGGGCACCCTGACGCACTGGGATTTGCTCGGCCTGCACCTCACCAAGGTGGGCTACCAGGGCACGGTGCTGCCGGTGCTGGTGTGCAGCTACATTCTGGCGAAGCTGGAACTGGCCCTGCGCCGGGTCATTCCCGCCAGCGTCGATTTATTGCTAACGCCGCTGCTGGCCATCTTCATCACCGCCTTTCTGACCTTTGCCTTCGTCGGCGAATGGACCCGGGACGCCGGCACCGCCTTCACCAACGCCATTCTCTGGCTCTACAACAGCAGCGGCGCCCTCGGCAGCGCCCTCTTCGGCGGCCTCTACGCGCCCATCGTCATCACCGGCATGCACAACAGCTTCATTCCCGTGGAAACCCAGCTGATTGCCCAGCTGGCCGAAACCGGCGGCACCTTCATTTTCCCCATCGCTGCCATGAACAACGTGGCCCAGGGGGCGGCGGCCTTCGGCGCCTTCTTCCTGCTGCGCCGGGACGACAGGCTGCGCTCCGTGGCCAGCGCCTCGGGCATTTCCGCCGTGCTGGGCATTACGGAACCGGCCATGTTCGGGGTGAACCTGCGCCTGCGCTATCCCTTCTATGCGGCCCTGGCCGGCACGGCGGTGGCTGCCGGCTTTATCGGTTTATTTAAGGTCAAAGCGGTGGCCCTGGGCGCCGCCGGCCTCCTCGGCTTTATCTCCATCGACCTGGCGAAAATGCTGCCCTATGTCATCGGCATGGCTATTTCCTTCGGCCTGACCTTCGGCCTCACCCTTATGCTCGGCCGCAGTAAGCGCTTCGCCCCGGCCGCCGGCCCGGCCGAACCGGCCCCCGGCGCGACCACCACGACCAGCGACAGCAAACTGCCCGCCGAATGGCAGAACCCGCTGGACGGCGAAGCGCTTCCCCTGGCCCAGATTCCCGACCCGGCCTTCGCTTCGGGGGCCATGGGCGCCGGCTATGCCATTCAGCCCAGCGGCGGGCCGGTGCGGTCGCCGGTGAATGGGCGCATCGTTACGTTCTTTCCGACCAAACATGCCATTGGCATCGAGGCCGACAACGGCCTGGAAATCCTCATTCACGTGGGCATCGACACGGTCAAGCTGAACGGTGCCGGCTTCCGGGCCCGGGCCGCCGAGGGCGACCGGGTTCAGGCCGGCCAGCCGCTGCTGGAGGTGGATTGGGAGGCCCTGCGCGACCAGGTGCCGAGCCTGATGACGGCGGTGCTGTTCACCGGTCTGGACGACGGCACGCCGGTGGTACTGGAAAACAACCGGCCCCGGCTCTAGGGCCCCGCCCCGTAAGCGCTTCCTCCGGGAGGCGCTTTTTTTTGCGTCCTATTGACAGGCCGCCCCCAAACGGACATGGTGAGGCCCCATTAAAAATATAAGGAAGGAAAAGCCATGAATATCAACGACAAAATCGCCGCCGAGCTGCAGGTGCGCCCGGCCCAGGTGGCCAGTGCCGTACAGCTGCTGGACGAGGGCGCCACCGTCCCCTTCATCGCCCGCTACCGCAAGGAGGCCACCGGCAGCCTCGACGATGGCCAGCTGCGCCAGCTGGCGGCCCGGCTTGACTATCTGCGCGGTCTGGAGGAACGGCGCACGGTCATTCTGCAGAGCATCGCCAGCCAGAACCAGCTGAGCCCGGAGCTGGAGGCGCTGATTCAGGCCGCCGAGGACAAAACCCGGCTGGAGGATTTATATCTGCCCTACAAACCGAAGCGGCGCAGCCGGGCCACCGTGGCCCGGGAACAGGGCCTGGAACCGCTGGCCGACGCCCTGGCCGCCGACCCGAGCACGCCGCCGGAAAGCCTGGCCCTGCCGTTCGTGCGCGGCGAGGTGACCGATGTCAAGGCCGCCCTTGACGGGGCCCGGGCCATCTGGCTGGAGCGCTTCGGCGAGGATGCCGAGCTGCTGGCCCAGCTGCGCCCGCGTTTCTGGGGCGAGGCGCGGCTCAGCGCCCGGGTGCTGGAGGGCCAGGAGACGGCCGGCCAGAAATTCCAGGACTATTTCGCCCACGAGGAAGCGCTGCACGCCGTGCCCAGCCATCGCGCTTTGGCCCTGCTGCGCGGCCGTAACGAGGGCATTCTCGGCCTCACCCTAACCGTCGAGGACGGCGACTATGAGCGGCTGCTCAGCGACCACTACCAGTTCAACACCGGCGCCAGTGCCTGGCTGGCCCAGACGGTGCGGCTGGGCTGGCGCGCCAAACTGCTGCCCAGCGCCGAGCTGGAGGCCCTGCAGCGGCTGAAGGAGGAGGCTGACCGCGCCGCCATCGCCGTGTTCGCCGCCAACCTCAAGGATTTGCTGCTGGCCGCCCCGGCCGGCCACCGGCCCACCCTCGGCCTCGACCCGGGTTTCCGCACCGGCATCAAAACCGCCGTGGTGGACGGCACCGGCAAGCTGGTGGCCACGGCGGTGGTCTATCTACACCGGGAGGAGGAAGCGCTTCGCACCCTGGCCGAGCTGGTTCGGCGCCACGATGTCCAGCTGGTGGCCATCGGCAACGGCACCGCCAGCCGTGAAACCAACGCCCTGGCGGCCCAGCTCTGCGCCCGCTGTCCAGGCCTGAGCAAAATCACCGTTTCCGAGGCCGGCGCCTCGGTCTATTCGGCCTCGGAGCTGGCGGCCCGGGAGTTTCCCGAGCTGGACGTGAGCCTGCGCGGCGCCGTTTCCATCGCCCGCCGGCTCCAGGACCCGCTGGCCGAGCTGGTCAAAATCGAACCCAAGGCCATCGGCGTCGGCCAGTACCAGCACGATGTCAATCAGAACCAGCTGGCCGCCGCCCTGGACGCGGTGGTCGAGGACTGTGTGAACGGCGTCGGCGTCGATGTGAACACGGCCTCGGCCCAGCTGCTGCAACGCATTTCCGGCCTCAGCATCACCCTGGCCCACAGCATCGTCCGCCATCGCGATGAGCACGGCGCCTTCCCCGACCGCCAGGCCCTGCTGCAGGTGCCCCGGCTGGGCCCGAAAACCTTCGAGCAGGCCGCCGGCTTCCTGCGCATCAGCGGCGGCCGGGAGCCGCTGGACAATTCGGCCGTGCACCCGGAAAGCTACGCCGTCGCCCGGGCCATGATTGCCAGCCTGGGCCTGGCGCCGCCGGCGGTCATCGGCAACGGCACCGCCCTACGGCGGCTCCGCCTCGGCGATTTTATCCGGCCCGACTGCGGCCTGCCGACGCTGCAGGCCATCGTCCGCGAGCTGGAGAAGGCCGGCCGCGACCCGCGCGGCGAGTACCAGGGCGCCCGCTTTGCCGAGGGCGTGAACGAGCTCAAGGATTTGCGCGTCGGCATGGTGCTGGAGGGGGTGATTTCCAACGTGGCCAGCTTCGGGGCCTTTGTTGATATTGGCGTCCATCAGGACGGTCTGATTCACATCTCCCAGATGGCGAAGCGCTTCGTCAGCGACCCGCGCGAGCTGGTTAAGGCCGGCGAAGTGGTGCGGGTGCGCGTGCTGGAGGTGGACGAGGAACGGCAGCGGGTGGCCCTGGCGCTGGTGCGCGAGGCCAGGGACGAGGCCGAGGACAACGGGCGGCGCGACCGCCGGCCGGCCAAGGCCAAGACCGACAAGCCCCGGATTACGGCCCTGGCCGCCGAACTGAGCGTGCTGAAGAAAAACCAATGAGCCGCCGCCGGGGTGCGGCCGCCGAAGCCGAGGCCGCCCGCTATCTGGAACGCCAGGGCCTGCACCTGCTGGAGCGGAATTTTTCCTGCCGCTGGGGCGAGATTGATTTGATTGCCGAGGACGGCGACACGCTGGTCTTCGTCGAGGTGCGCTGGCGCCGGGCCGGGGCGCTGGTGGACGCCGCCGCCAGCATCGACGGTCGCAAGCGCCAAAAACTCTGGCGCACGGCCCAGGTCTATCTGAGCCGCTACCCGGTGCCGCCGCCCTGCCGGGTGGACGCCCTCTGCGGCGACGAACAGGGCTGGCAGTGGCTGCAAAACATCGAGCTCTAGACAAAAAGCCGGGTCTAAACCCGGCTTTTTTTTACAGCTTAAGGTGCGTGTGCAGCGCCTGGGCCCGGGCCGCCGGACTGAGGGCGCCGCTCTGCCACAGCGCGTCCAGCCGGGTTTCCAGCCGCCGGCGAATGGTTTCCGGGTCGCCGAGATTGAGCCGGGCTTCAATGGCGGCCGGGTCGTCGATAAAGTCGCCGGTGTCGCCGTCGAGGGCCAGCAGCCGGATACGGCCGCCGAAGTGGGCGTGCAGCTCGGCCAGGCCGGCGGGCAGATTCCCCTGAATGGCGCTCATCACCGCCAGACTGCCACCCCGACCGTAGGCGTGGAAGCGCTTCAGGGTGTTGGCCAGCGCCGTCTCCGGGCTGCGGTGCACCGCCAGAATGGCCACCGACCAGCCTCGGTCAAGGCAGGCGGTGATTTTCGGGAAGGCGCTCTGGGGCCGGGCCAGCTGGCCCTCAAACATAAGGCCGACCCGCTCATCGTCGAGCAGGGCCCGGCTCAGGGTGGTTTTGCCGGCGCCGGGAATGCCGGTGAGAAACAGGGCCAGCCGGGGCTCGCCGCGTTCCAACAGCGCCGCCAGCTGGGTGGCGGCCAGCACCGCCGAACTGTTATGCAGGGCGTCATTGGCCCGGGCCCGCTGGGCCGGCTCGGCCCAGGCTGGAAATAGCTCCTTAAAGCTGTCCGAGCAGACATAGCGGCCGCCGCCGGTGGCCGGGTGGCGGTCGTAGGCGGCCAGCAGGGCGGCGGTTTTTTCCGTGGCCAGGGCCATAGCCAGCCGCTGCATGGCGGCCAGCTCCGGTTCGCCGGCAAAATCCAGCGGGCGGATTTCCCCCTGTAGCGGCCGGGGCGCCGGGCCCGAACGCTGGATTTCGGCGCGCAGGGCGGGCGGGGCGCCGGCGTAGAGTTGCTTTTCAATCTGGACACGATAGGCCGGCTCCTGGGCCAGCCGCTGGAGATGCTGGCCGGCCCGTTGCCATACGGCCGTTAAATTAGGGTCTGTCATAGTGATTCCTTGGTTGGGCCCCGGGGGGCGAGTGCTTCAGTCTAAAGGAAGCGCTCCTGGTGAAGGAGCGCACAAGCCACCTAGTGGCGCAGCCATCGCTTCCTTCCCAGCCCCCGGCCCGGGGGAAGCTCCGTTTCTGACGGCCCGAAGCGCTTCGCTCCGAAAAGGCTCTAGCCGGCGAAGCGCTTCGACTCTAGAACTGCCAAAAAGGGCAACGCTTCACAACGATCGCGACCCGTTTGCTAATTCCCGCCCGGGCCAGGGCTACAGAAACGGCCTCATCAAAGCGAAGCGCTTCCTTTAAACCCCTAAGGGAGCGCTTCGCTTGCCAAAGGCTTTCCCCGGTGAAGCGCTTCGGTTTGTTCTGGCCTTGGGAAACGAAGTGCTTCGGCCTGATTAACCAGCGGGAAGCGCTTCGCTAGCCCCGGCCCATTAGAAAAAAAACCTCTCCAGCCCGAAGCGCTTCCCCCTTCCGCCCCCCATTCTCCGACTGTCCCTTTCCCACTGGCACCCCGAAGGAAGCGCTTCATTCTTAAAACCTTGGCCAGAGGGAAGCGCTTCCCTTGTGGAGCGTCCGGCGCCGGCTGTCAAAACGAAGCGCTTCACCAGATAAATGGGCCGGCGGGCACTGTTTCTTCCAGCTTCCACCGTGGAAGCGCTTCCCGCTGGTAATTCGTAAAAAAGGAAGCGCTTCGTTCCGAATGGCCAGCGGGAAACTCTTCCCTCCTTCAAGTCATAAAAATGGGCTTGGGATTGAAGCGCTCCCCCCATTTGTTTGAACCGGCGGCCGGATTGGAATCCCAACCGAGGCCCCAAAGGGAAGCGCTTCATCTCCAGAGAACTTTCCCAGTGAAGCGC
>CAUSKK010000027.1:0-15643 GCA_963532425.1 uncultured Cardiobacteriaceae bacterium | reverse complement strand
GAAATTCTAACAGATTGGAATCAGTTTATCAACCTATTATCAAAACACAGCCTTGTGCAAAACGATGCGGATTGTGCAGCCAGAATTCGCGCTGATTTACAAAGAAAGGGCACCCCCATCGGCGCCTATGATCTATTAATTGCCGGTCAGGCGCTGGCGCAGGATTTGACCCTAATCACGCATAACGTCAAAGAATTTGCCCGCATTCCCCATTTGAAATTTGAAGATTGGCTATGAAAAAAAACACTTTGCCCGGGCCCAAAACCCATGCTGATTCTGCTTGACCAGGACAATGTGCTCGCCGATTTTGAGGCGGGTTTTCGCCGGGCCTACCAGGCGCGCCACGGCGAAGCGGCCCCCATCGAGGGCCGAGACCATCTTTTCTATATCCGCGACCGGCTGCCCGAAGCGCTTCGCCCCCGGGCCGTTGAAATCTACGGCAGCCCGGGCTTTTTTGCCGAGCTACCGCCCATCACCGGTGCTCTGGACGCAGCGCGCCGGCTGGCGGCGGCCGGCCACGATGTACGCATCTGCACCGCCCCCATCGACCCATATCGCCATTGTGTCGGCGAAAAAATCGCCTGGGTGGAAGAGCATCTGGGCGTGGAATGGGCCCGGCGCGTCATCCTGACCAAGGATAAAACCCTGGTGCGCGGTGATATTCTCATCGACGATAAGCCCGAAATCCGGGGCGCGCTGGCCCCCCAGTGGCAGCACTGGCTCTACGATGCCCCCCACAATCGCCACCTCAGCGGCGCCCGTCGCGTAGTCTGGACCCAGCCTGAAAGCTGGGCCGAACTGCTGGCGGGTGAATAGTTCTGGTAAATGGCTAATGGCTAGAGCAATTTATCATCGGGTTTAAAATCCGAACAAATTTTCAGAAACTTTTCCGGCTCTCTAATTTGGTCGAGTAAATTTCTCCGGGCCAAGGCCACAAATAGGGCCACGGAATAGGCCTGGCAATTAATGGATTTCTTGGGATTAAATTCAATGTCCGTAAATGCCTGATAATTCAATAGTGGCTCATGAAATTTCTTGTTTTGATTTAGGGCATTGATGTAGAGCCAATCATAGAAAGCGGTCTTGGGCTCCAGCGGCCAGTTAGTGCCCTTGAATTGAAAGGCCACCAGCCCGCCGGATTCTTTTAGGCGTTCGTCTTTTTTGGCTTCACGGGAACTAACGTTGAGCAAATCCACAAAGGGCCCGCCCTCTTTAAAAACCTTAGAGCTCTGAAAGGCGCACTCAACGCTGTAGGTTTTTCCGGTCTTTTCATCATTAATCATTAAATTAAATGCGCTCAGAGCCTCCCCCAGCGGCTCTTCGGATTTACTGGAAACTTCCAAAATTTTATTCAGGTTGAATTTAGCCCTGGCGGACTGATGTAATTCGGCGATGGATTTCTGTTTTTGCACCTTGGCAAAGCCCGAGTGGAATTTAAATTCAACCATTGCCGTTTTAACCAGAAGATTTCCGTCGGGCTGCGGTATATAAATAGGACGTTCAGCCATAGTCCTGTTCTTCCTCAAGCAAGGCTCGTAGTTTAAACATAGCTAGCTCTTCGCCCCAAATCCGTAATCAGCAATGGATTGTCCGCGCGCATTTTCTCCAGCAATTCCCGGCAGCGGCTGGTTTTGGGGTCCTGCCAGAGCCAATCCAGCTCCGCCTGGGTGAGTCCCACCAGCTGGAGAAATTGCACTGCCCCATTAGGGGTATCAATGGCCGGCAGCAGCGGGTCCGGAGCGAAGGCAACGCCCACCAGCGCCGTGTCCGTATTGGGGCGAATGGGGTTGTTAGTCGGAATAAAGTGATAGGGGGCGAACCATTTGCCGCTTGCAAAGACATAGCGGGCGAAATAGTTCATGAGATGAATGACCCACAGGGGCTCGTGGGCTGCCCCGTTCATGGTCTCATCTAACTCACAGGGCGCCGGCCGGGCGGTAAACTCAAAGCCCCAGCCACTGAATTTGGCGCCGGCGCTTTCCGGCTTGAAATAGAGCTCGCTCATGCCGTAGGAAACCACGTGGCGATGAAAGCTGGGGTCGCCACAGTCATAGATGCTAACGCCGTCCAGCGGGTCCGGGCCGCCCAGGCGATATTTAACGATGCTGCCGTAATGGCGCGGCTCCTGGTCGCCGTAGAGCCGTTGCAGGGCCGCGTCGATGGCCTCCCAGCCCACGGCCTGGTCTACGTGAAATTTTTCTCGGTATTCCTGTTCGTTCATGGAAAATTCCCCCAATGGATTAAAAACTAAATTTTAAGCTGCCAATGAACTCTACCATTCTTTCTCCCCTCCTCCTTTCGCTCAAGGTGGCCGGCTGGGCCACCCTGCTCGCCCTACTGCTGGCCGGCGCCCTCGCCCAGCTGCTCGCCCGCCGCCGCTTCCCCGGCCGCGACCTGCTGGAAACCCTGCTCACCCTGCCCATGGTGCTGCCGCCGACGGTGCTCGGCTATTACCTGCTGGTGCTCTTCGGCCGCGCCAGCCCGCTGGGCGCCTGGTTCGACCGCCAGGGCCTGCCGCTGGTGTTCAGCTGGCAGGGGGCGGTGGTGGCCGCCACGGTGGTGGCCTTCCCCCTAATCCTGAAACCGGCCCGCGCCGCCTTCGCCGCCGTCGAACCGCAATTGGAAGACGCCGCCCGCTGCCTGGGCCTGTCCGGCCCGGCCATTTTCTGGCGCGTAACCCTACCGTTGGCCTGGCGCGGCATACTCGCCGGCACCCTGCTGGCCTTCGCCCGCGCCCTGGGGGAATTCGGCGCCACGCTGATGCTGGCCGGCAGCATTCCCGGCCAGACGCAAACCCTGTCCATCGCCATCTATGAGGCGGTCATGGCCGGCCGCGACGGCGACGCCAATCGGCTCGTTCTTATTATTTCCGTCGTCTGCATCGGGCTGCTGCTCGGCCTTGGCCGCCTGGCCGCCGGCCCCGCCACCAGCCGGGAGCTGCGCTGATGTTCGACATTAAGATTAAAAAGGCGTTCCCCGGCTTTTGCCTGGCCGCGGAACTAAAAAGCGAAGCCCGGCGGCTGGCCATCATCGGCGCCAGCGGCAGTGGTAAAAGCCTATTCATGCAGGCCCTGGCCGGCCTCTACCGCCCCGACGGCGGCCATATCCTCATCAACGGCCAGCGCTACTTCGACGAAACCCACTTTCTGCCGCCGGCCCGGCGGGGCGTGGCCTACCTCTTTCAGGATTACGCCCTGTTCCCGCACCTGACCGTGGCCCAGAACGTGGCCTTCGGCCGGCGGCGCGGCTGGTTTAATCCGTCGAAAAAACCCGATGCAGCGGTGCAACGCTGGCTGGAACGGCTGGAAATTGCCCCCGTGGCCCAGTCCTACCCGGCCCAGCTGTCCGGCGGCCAGAAGCAGCGGGCGGCGCTGGCCCGCGCTCTCATTAATAATCCCCGGCTGCTGCTGCTGGACGAACCCTTTTCCGCCCTGGACACCGGCCTGCGCACGCAGATGCGGGCGCTGGTGGCGGAACTGCTGGTGGAACAGGGCCTGCCGCTGCTGCTCATCACCCACGACCCGGCCGATGCGGAAGCCCTCGGCGACGCGGTGTTCCGCATGGAACGGGAAAATGACCGGGGCCGGCTGCGGCCGCTGACCGACTTAACCGTCCCGGCACCGCCGCTGGCCCTGAGCGTGGCCGGCCACCGCTGGCCGGAGCCCCAGGGTTTTCGGCTGCTGCAGGCGCTGGAGCGGGAAGCCCAGCCGCTGGCGACGCTGGCGGCCCGGCTACATTTGACCGAATCCGATTGCCGTGCGAGCATCGACGCCCTCAATAATTTGGCCGGCAGCCTATTGGTGCAGACGGACGCCGCCGGCGTCGCTTTGACCCCGGCCGGCCGGAGCAGTTGCCAGCGTTTGCGGGGGGCGCTGGCGGCGCTAGGTTCCCTCCCCCGTGATTTTTCGGAGCTATTTGCCATGTTTTTTAATATTTCCACCCGTAACCAGCTGCAGGGCACCATTACCCACATCGAAAACGGCGCCGTCAATGGCGAAGTGCAGCTGGCCATCGCCGGCCAACGGCTGACCGCCATCATCACCCAGCACAGCATCGAACGGCTGGGGCTGAAGGTGGGTCAGCAGGCCTACGCCCTGATTAAGGCCAGCGACGTGATGCTCGCCGCTGCCGATGTGGCCGACAGGATTTCCGCCCGCAATCTGATTGCCGGCACCGTTAGCCGCATTGAGACCGGCGCCGTCAATGATGAGGTGGTGCTGGACATCGGCGGCGGCCTCACGCTGGTGTCCATTATTACCAAGGCCAGCGTGGAACGGCTGGGCCTACGGGTGGGCGACCCGGCTCGCGCCCTTATCAAGGCGTCCAATGTGATGGTGGGCTGCTAACCAAAACCCACGCCGGCCGAAGGGTCGGCGTTTTTTTAGGAGCAATGACTGACCCCAAGCACCCCCACTGGCCGCCGGAACGGCGCCGCGCCCGCGACGTGCCGTTGCCCTGCCGCCTGCAGGAAGCGCTTCGCCCTGAAATCCCAGAAAAGCCCGCTCGAAGCGCTTCCTGACCAACCAGTCCACCCGGCGGGACGACGAAGACCATCGGGAAGGAAGCGCTTCGCTCTGAGAAAAGGCTTCCTTCCGGGAGCCAAAAACGAAGCGCTTCGCTAAAACACCTTTCTCCAACCTGAAGCGCTTCCCTGCGCCGCCCAGTTTTCTATTCCCCAGCCCGGCCGGCAAAAACCGAAGCGCTTCGCCCGGCCCCTGCGGTTAAATCCCCATCGGCCGCACCCAAAGCGGGAAGCGCTTCGCTCTGAGGCAAGGCTTTCTTCCGGGAGTAAAACCGAAGCGCTTCGTTCTGGGGAAGCGCTTCCCCCAACCGACGCCCAACAAAAAGCCCGGCAATGCCGGGCCTGTCCTATTTCTGTTTTTCGAGGGGGGTTAAGGGCTAGCGCATGGTTATTCCTCCTAGCATTTGGCTTCGGCCTGGGCGCGCAGGTAATACCACCAGTTGGCCAGGCAGCAGATTAGGTAGAAGGCGATAAAACCCCACAGGGCCGCGTCCACGTGTTTGGTGCGGGCGATGGAAATGCCGTAGCTCATGGGAATGAAGAAGCCCCCAAAGGCGGCGAAGGCGCCGGTAAAGCCGGCCACCGCCGCGCTTTCCTTGCCGGCCTCGCGCAGGGCCTGCTCCTCGCTGATTTCCCCGCGGGCCGCCCGGGCCTTGTGGAAGCTCAGGAAGATGGCGGGAATTTGCATGAAGGTGGAACCGTTGCCGAGGCCGGTCATCACGAACAGCACCATGAAGCTGAGGAAGAAGCCCCAGAAGGAGCCGCCCTGGCCGTTGGCATCGGGCAGGAACAGCAGCACGCCGAGAATGCCGATGATGGTGCCGGTAAACACATATTGGGTGATGCGGGCGCCGCTCTGGATTTTGTCCGCCCACCAGCCGCCCACCGGCCGGGCCAGCGCCGCGATGAGCGGGCCGAAGAAGGCGAATTTCAGCGCGTTCACCTCGGGGAATTGGCTCTTAATCAGCATGGGGAAGCCGGCGGAAAAGCCGAGGAAGGAACCGAAGGTGCCCAGGTAGATGAAACACATAATCCAGTTGTGTTTGCGGCGGAAGATGACCGCCTGCTCGCGGAAGCTGGCGTTGGCGCAGCTTAAATCGTTCATGCCGAACCAGGCGGCGGCGACCGCCAGGAGAATCAGCGGCACCCAGATGAAGCCGGCGTTCTGCAGCCAGATTTCCTTGGTTACGCCGCCGTGGCTCCACTGCTGCGGGCCGCCGGCCAGGCTGCCGAAGATACCGGTGGTAATGACTAGGGGAATTAAAAATTGCGCCGCCGAGATGCCCAAATTACCGAGGCCGGCGTTCAGGCCCAGGGCCGTGCCCTTTTCCGCCTTCGGGTAGAAAAAGCTGATATTGGCCATGCTGGAGGAAAAATTACCGCCGCCGAAGCCACAGAGCAGGGCCAGAATCACCAGGGTGAAATAGCTGGTGCTGGGGTCGCGCACGGCGAAGCCAATGCCCAGGGCCGGCAGCAGCAGCATGGCGGTGGAAATGGTGGTCCAGCGCCGGCCGCCGAAGATGGGCACCATAAAGGAATAGCAGGCCCGGGCCAGGGCGCCGGACAGGGCGGGAATGGCCGTCAGCCAGAACAGCTGGCTGGTGGTTAATTTAAAGCCGATGCTGGATAGCTCGATGACCGTGGCGCTCCACACCTGCCAGATGGCGAAGGCCAGGAAGAGGGCGGGAATGGAAATCCACAGGTTGCGGCGGGCAATGGCGCGGCCTTGACTCCGCCAGAATTGCGGGTCTTCGGGCCGCCAGTCGTGGATGATGTGGGACATAGGGTCTCTCCGGTATTGACAATAACCGGACTATAAAGAAAAGCTGGGCTCCTGGGTAAAAATTTTTTAAAAATCATAATGTTATGTAAATTTGCAATGAGCTGAGTCAAAAAATATCCGCCGGAAAAAATCAATTTCCTGACCTCGGTCAAAAAATTGATGGGAATGTTTCGCAACGGCGGCGAATTTTTTTCGCCACAATGGCCGGCCAATTCATTCAAACCCAAGGAAAGACCATGAAAAAACTCCTCCTCTCGCTCCTGTTGGCCAGCGCTATCAGCGCCGCCGGTGAAATCACCGTCTCCGCCGCCGCCAGCCTCACCGACGCCTTTAACGACATCGTCAAACGCTACGAGGGCCAGCACCCGGACGCCAAAATCAAGGTGAACTACGCCGGCTCCGGCGCCCTGCTCCAGCAAATCCGCCACGGCGCGCCGGTGGACGTGTTCGCCAGCGCCGACCGGGCCACCATGGACCAGGCCGCCGACCTCATCGACCCGGCCAGCCGCCAGGATTTCGTCGCCAATAAATTGGTGGTCATCGTGCCCGCCAACAAGAATTGGGAAGGCAAGGATTTGGCCGCCCTCATCAACGATAAAAAACTGAAGCGCTTCGCCATTGCCCAGCCGGACAGCGTGCCCGTGGGCCGTTACACCCAGAAGGCCCTGGAAAAGGCCGGCCTCTGGAACAGGCTGGGCGACCGCCACATTCCCACCCAGAACGTGCGCCAGTCCCTGGACTATGTGGCTCGCGGTGAGGTGGACGCCGGCTTTGTCTACGCCACCGATGCCGCCCTGCGCTCGGACAAGGTGAAAGTGGTGCTGGAGGTCAGTTTGGACGAGCCATTGCACTATCCCATCGCCGTGCTGAAGGCCAGCAAGGACGCCGCCGAGGCGAAGCGCTTCGTGGAGTTTGTGCTGGGCGAAGAGGGCCAGAAAATCCTGAAAAATTACGGTTTTAGCCCGGCCCCATAGGCCCATGGTCCTCAACCGCCGCCATGGCCGGATATTTTTTGGCGGCTTCCTGCTGTTGCTGCTGCTGGCGCTGGGCTGGGGCCGCTACAGCCTGACCCCGGGCCAGGTGCTCGATGTCCTGCTGGTCCTGAGCTCGGACGAGGTGGCCAAGAACATCATTTTCAATCTGCGCCGGCCCCGGCTGCTGGCGGCGCTGCTGACCATGAGCCTGCCGCAGCTGGTGCAGCGGTCTACCATCGTGCTGGTGCTGGCCGGCGGTAAAAATGCCCGGCCCGAGGCGAAGAATCTGGCTGTCATCTCCCTGGAAGAAATCATTCGCGTGAATCCGCAGATCATCATCGGCAGCAGCGGCAACAGGTCGTTCGAGGCCATCAGGAAAATCAAGGACTCGCCGGAATGGGCCCGCACAGCACCGAAGCGGCGCTGCAAATTCTCCGGGCCGCCCAGCTGTTCCACCCGGAAAATTCAAGGACATCGACCTGGTAGCCAGAACCCAGGCCTTCTACAGGAAGTACGACAACTTTGAGCTGAGCGCCGACCCGGCCCAGCGTCTTATCAGCGACGACAGGCCGGCCGAATAGGCTCCAACCCCCAGGCAGCGTTTCGTTTCCAGTAACGAGAACAAACCGAAGCGCTTCGGAGCCACGTAGTGGCGTAGAAGCGCAGCGAGCCACAACGTGGCGTAGCAACCGCTTCGGGCTTGGTGGCTAGACAAGGGGAAGCGCTTCCCCCTTGGGGGGCCAGTGCTGATAAAAAACCAGCGGCCGGCCGAAGATGAAGCTCTTCCCTTGGTAAATCCAGATAAACCGAAGCGCTTCGGTGAAAACGAGTCCGGCGCCGGGAAGCGCTTCAACTGGGGCGGGCCGGGGAGGAAATTCAGCCCTAGCCCCAAGCGCTTCACTTTATTGGCTAACGGGCGAAGCGGTTGCTGCGCCACTAGGTGGCTCGCTGCGCTCGGCGCGCCGTTGGCGCTGGAGCGCCTCGGTCGGCCGTTCGCAGCAATCAGAAATTAAGGGGTGAGCGGCGGAAGCGCTTCCCCAGCGCCAGCAAGTGGATATTGATTCGGCGTTGCCGGCGCGGTGCTGCGCCGGGGGCAACCGCCATTTTCTCTGGGACTAGCGCCGGTTTGGGTTGGGGCGATTTGCCCAGCGGTCGGCGCGCAGTCGGGCCGGGAACGGCGGCGTCGGCGCCAAACGGGGGGACAACAGCGGCCGCCACCGTAGTGGCCCTGGCGGCAGAGCCCGGGGCTGGAGCTGGTGGGCCGGGGCCGGCGGCGGGAGGTCGTCCCGGTCGCGCAGCTGGTGCAGGATTTGGCCATAGCAAACCAGCGCCACCAGCAGCCAGAACGCCGTATGCCCGTAGGACAGCACCGGAAATTCGTCCTGGTAGACGTGCCAGAGCAGCAGGCACAGGCTCAGCCCGTTGAGCAGCGCGTAGGCCTGCCAGGGTTCCACCGGCGCCAGCCGGTGCGGCAGCAGGTGGAAGGCCCCGGCCAGGAGCAAATTAAAGAAAATCAGCCCGAGCAGGCCCAGCCGCAGCCGACTGCGCATCACCAGAAAAATATAGGAGAGGGAGAGCAGGCTGCCGGCGCCGAGCAGCAGGGGCAGATTGAGTTCAGTCATGGTCGAGCAGGGTCAGACGGGCGCTGGCGAGCATGTGGCCATACATGGCGAGCACGGCCTGGGTCGGGGTGGCCTCCGGGGGCAGGTCAAGGCGGCGGTCGAGGGCATAGAGGGTGATGTCATAGTGGCCGGGCCAGCCCGGCAGGGGGCAGGGGCCGCTGAAATCCAGCCGGCCGCCGTCGTTGCGCAGCCGCTGGCCACCCTCCGGGCTCAGACCGGTGCTATCGGGGGCCAGATTGATGAGGGCCCAGTGCCATTGGCCGCCGGGGCTGGGGCCGCCGGGGCTGTGAATGGTCAGGGCCAGGCTGGCGCTGCCTTCGGGCACCCCGACCCAGTGCAGCGGTGGCAGCTGGTCCTGGCCGCCGCAGGCCGCCCCCCGGAAGGACAGTGGCGCCGGGTCGCCATCGCGGAGGTCATCGCCGGACAGGGTCATTTCGGCCCGCAGGCCGGTGGCGACCCCGAGAAGCCAGAGCAATTTTTTCATCAAGATTTCCTCGTTAATCGGACGGGCACAAACCCGCCCCGGTTCTCTGCAATTTTCTTTCCAGTGGCCATCTTAACGTTCCCAGCGCCGCCGAGGCGTGGCGGCGGGCGGTGGGCCGGCAGCAGGGCCATTAGCAGTAGGGTAAGCAGTGGCCGCATGGTTCCTCCAAATAAAGGGTAATTAACATACATAAAAAGTGGCTAGCTGTTTGTAATTAGGGGATTTACATGCATAAGGGCGCTTACCCTGTATTTAAATTAACGGCCCGGCGACTGCGGCAGCAGACAGCAGCAGACCCAGCGCCAGCAGATTAATGAAGTATGACAGGGGAATGCGGAACAACAGTACTATGGCCAGAGTGCCAACTATTAATGTCAAAATCTCAATCGGATTATTTCAGCCCGTAAACTAGGAAAAAATGAGGTGCAAAAATGGCTCTTATAAGAAAGACCCTTGAGGAAATTCGGCAACTGGCGGAACAAAGAAAGCCGTCACTACCGGGTGCTAACGACGACAACATTGACCATAGCGATATGCCCCCTCTGACCGAAGCGGAATGGCAGCGGGCCTTAACCTATGAACAGTTTCTCTAGAAACGGCAGGAAGAGCGGGAAAAATCTTGATACTCCCGCACGAGCGCCCTTCGGGGCGCTGAATAAAGATTTCACTCCGTATCTATTATCAACAGGAATATCAATAAGGAATTAATTATGAATAAAAGTATATTTTTTAGATTTTTTAAAAAAATAGGATTTATAGTTTTTTTTATTTATGTCAATATTTTGTTTTTGATTGTAGTCGCAAACCAATCATATGCACACGAATTAGTTTACGACATATATAAATTTAGTTATAACTCTGATATTGATAGCAGTAATAAGAATAGAGATAGAGAATTGTACAGTATAAAAATTACTAGCGAAGATGGTGATCTAATATCTAGCTATGTAACCTATCTACCTCCGGAATGCGATGGTGATTATAGTGCCATCAACCAAAAAGAAATTAAATATATTTCTACTATAGAGGATGATCACCCTGTTAGGAAAAAAAATATAATTATTTTTTGTGGTAGTGATTATGGGCGGCACAATACAGCTTTTCTTTTTTCTACAGATGGTGTCGCTGATCCGTTTTTGGGGAAGATTGATTTTTTAGATACTATTCCTAATTTTCACTCTGATAATGAATATGGACTATATTCGGTATTGGTAGTGAAGTATAGCGTTACATCATGTTGTTATATCTTTTATGATCAGTTAATTAATATTGATATTGATGGCTTTACTAATAATATTATTTTGTCAACTGATAATATTCTTTTATCAGGAAAATATCGACATACTGAGAGGTATAACAGATTTTATAGAGATAAAATAAAAGAAATAATGGGGGCAGAAATATCTGATGCTGCTTGGGTAGACTCGCAGCTGGTAGAAGATAAAGAACAGCTTGAAAATCTATCTTTAGTACTTATTTATTCTCATTTTATCAATGAAAAAGAACTTCACTGCAAGATTTTTCGAAAATTTCCTAGCAATGTATATGATCAAATGAAGATTGATTTTAACTTTAATATTAATTGCTAATGGAGGTTAGTTATATCTTCAACGTTTAACAATAAAGTTAATGTAAAGTCAATGACGGGAGGCGGGGATGGATGGGGTTGCGGGGTGTTGTGGCAAATATTTTGTTGTAAACAAACGGCATTTTTAAGGTTTGATGGAATTAGTTACAGTATGGACATCTTTAGACATAAGCGAGCTAAAAAACGCTGATTCCGTGAAAAATACTGTTTTGCCTTATGGTTGAGTGTGATGGCTATGGTTCATACAGGGGTCGCATGGCAGTAATTTCTGTGTAACAGTAGAAAAGTGTAAAGGGAAGCAAATACAACGTGGCGTTTTTCTTCAAACCTGAGTATTTCTTGCATTCGTCACCATGTTACTTCCTTAAACTAAACTTCAAGGAGTAGAACTAATGCCTGCAAAAGAACCGACAATTTGGTTATTAGATGATAGTGGATTAAGCAGGGATTCATGGTGGTTTCAACTTGGAATTCCTTCTACATTGGATTTTCCTAATTATTTTGCCTTATCGAGAAAAAAAAACAGAACAGAGCTAGAAGAAAAACAAAGAAAAGACATGCTTAACAGGATTATTAGAGCTATTGATGTATATCGCAGGCATGAGTACCTTTCTTTAGATATTTTACCTAGTGCAATGTATGCAGATTTAAAAGAAATATACGCAGAGATTTCGAGGGAGGCTTTTTCCCTTATACCACCTATTTTTGCTATTTCAGACCAGTTTATTATGATCACTGAGCCGCTCTTGCAGATATTACGCCATTTTTACTTGGGAAGTACACAAATTAGTCCGGTCAAACTATACGAGCGAACTACAAATGAATTGTTAAGTGAACAGACTTATTATTTACTCAATGTATGTGAGAGACACAGCTACCTGTCACCTAAAAATAATCCTGATTTAAGATTGGTTTCTAGAGGGTATTATAGTATCTACCACCATCCTGATAATGAAGCAGAGTTACAAAGGTTTCATTTTCATCCAAAAGTATTAGAGTGCCCGGCAGATATGTGGCATGATCCTCTAGTTAATCATTCTATTTTTTTTTCGCAATCTTTAAAGGAAGCTATTGATAATGCGGGTTTATATAAAGATTTTTCTTTGCTTCCTTATGTTTTAATCTAAACACTTATTTATGGATGATAATTATGGGTGATATGACTTTTCAGATTCATCACATTATTCCGGTGGTGTCCTAAAAAGTATGCTGCCTCAAACGCGCCCGTAGTTGATATAGAAAAAACCGATGGCAAATGCCTTAATGTGATAGAACATCTTCTTGGAAAAACAGCAGGTTTTACGCACTGCGCGGCGCATCCGTTGGCGCAAACGGCAGTTATTTCCCTCAATGCCGACGGTATATCTCTTCCCCACCTGATGCTCATCATCCTGAAAGGCCTTAAGAAACGCCACCCAGTTGTCCGAAGCACTTCGGTCATAAGTAACGCCCAATGCTTTCAGGCGCTGTTTTAGCTGCATAACCGTCGCTAAATCCCGTTTGCCCCACACATGGGCAACAATTTCCCCGCCCGCCTGGTCATAAGCATAAATCAGCCAGACTTTGTTACGCTTTTTGCCGACAAACGTCCAAAATTCATCCACTTGCAATGTCTGGTAATGCGTGCGCTCTGGGCTGATTTGATGGGTACTGCGTTTCAGCGCAGCCTGAACCTTGCCGCGACTGTAGCCGGTCATGCTACAAATGTCGCGAATACCGCAGCAACGGGCGGTCATCTGCCAAATCAGCCTGTCTGCACCGGAATGACAGCCCCGATAGTCAAGGTTATGGTCGCCGACAAACTGCCTGCCGCAGGCCTTGCAGAGGTATTTTTGCTTGTTATTGCCGGATTTGCCGTTTCGCTTTATATTCTGCCCACGGCAACGGGGACAGCAAATGGTATTTTGAGCTTCCACACCTCAAATATACCGTGTCTCCATTGCTTTTTGTTTGCCCGCCGTTTATCAGCATACATTTTAGGACACCACCTTTTATTTTTACCGACGGACGGGCGGTTGTTCGCCCTTCGGGCTCACTTCGCTTCGCTGCTGTTCTCCCTACGGTCGCCAGCTTCGCTGGTCGACCTAAAGGTCGTAGCGCTGCGCGTCCCCTGTATGTTTATTTAATCCGTTAAACATACAGCTAAAGCGCCCTACCGTTTGTAATTTGCCTTAGCTGCGCCATTCCTTCTTCAGCACCGGCTCGCCCATGGACTTATCCCATTCAAATTTCTGCCAGCTGTCCAGCTCCTTCAGGAATTCCGGCCTGACGATGTCCTTCAGCTGTTCCTTCGGCACGAGAATTTCCTGAGGGCCCTGGGCCTGGGGCGCGATTTCGCTGGTGTCGTAGGAGAAAATCAGGCCCTTGGCGTCCGGCCGCCAGTTATCCCCGGCCTTGAAGTCGTAGCTTTTCAAATACTCCTCGGCCTCCTTTTTCTCCCGGCCGGCGACCAGATTCTGCTTCTGCAGTTCGTCCAGCTGGGCCCGTTGATTGGGCAGGAGAATTTCCGCCAGGGGCAGCGGCTTCAGCTCGCCCTCCTTGGGTAGCACGTGGAAAGTGGCGTAGTCCATGCCCCTGATGGTGTCGTCGGGCACGTGTTTGCTGAATTGCAGCACCCGGTAATGGGCCGTTTCGCCCAGCGGTTCCACTTCAAAAAAGAAACTTGGGGTGGCTTCCCCGTCGTCGCTGCCATCTGCATCGGCGTTCTTCTGCAGCCAGGCCTCCAGGCCGGCCTGGTCCAGGCGCTGTGGGCCGGCCTCCCGCAGAATTTTATCGGCGTAATCATTTAGCGCCTGGTCCACACTATTAATGGAACGAATCTCCACCGTGGCGACGCACTGGTCTTTCTGCGGGCAGTGGCGGGCGGTGTTCTTAATGAAGGACAGGTCGGCGGCTCCGGCCAGTCCGGCCAGCAGCAGCAGAGTGATGAGTTTTTGACGATACATAAAGGCTCCGTAGTAAAAGGGCCATTGTAATTAATCGGCCAGGGGCGCGGTTTGCCAAGAATGGAGGACGGCGGCAAAGGCGGCAAGGCGCAGGGCGGCGGTGAACGGGGTTTTCATGGGTGACGGGGTCAGGTTTTCGGGGGTGGGTGTAAGCGGCAGAATCGTAGGGTGGGGTTTGCCCCACCGTTGAAAACCGAAGTGTTTTGTTGTGGTGGGTCAAGACCCACCCTACGGACTCCCCACGGGGTTTCCGGTTGTTTCAGTCGTAGTCAAAGGTCATCAGCACGAGGCGGCTGTGCGGTTCGTAGAGGAGGAAGATGGTATCGGCGCCGCCTTCGCCCCAGCTGTAGCCGGCGTCTGTTGCGATGCAGATGAAGCGCTTGCCCTGGTAGCGGATATCCGACTCTTTACTCCAGTCATCGTAGTCTTCACCGGTGGTAAACGCCGCTGGCGGCTTCGTGGTGGACCAGTTGCCCTGGTAGAAGTAGGGCAGAAAACTGGGCGGGCCGCCGAAACGCGGCAGACCGTTTTTATCGAGCTTTTCGACGACTACGCCACTCTCGCGGTAAAGCTGTTTGATTTGCTGGTAGCTGGCGCGCACTTCAGCGAAGTATTTTTGGGCGTCCGGGGCGACATTTTCGCCGAGAAAGTAGTCTTCTTCGGCGAGGAAGCGATAAGTGCCGTCGTCTTCAAGGTGGAAGCAGAGCCAATTTGCGCTGCAATAGTCGCTATGCGCCGCCTGGGTATTGCCACCGATACAGCTGTTGTAGGGTTCGACGGGCTTGAGGAAATGCAGGCGGACGTCGCCTAGTGCCGGGTCGAGCGAGGCGAGGTCAAAGCTCGCGAGCGGCAGCAGGTGTTTCTCCAGCCAGGGTTGGGCGGCGCTGAAGACGGTGCTTGCTTCCGGGAAGTAGTCGATGTGCGCCGGTTGTTTTTCCGGCTGCGGCACTTCTATCTCAGCAGTTTCCGGGCGCAACTCTGGCGGCAGGCTGTCGAGGTAGGCGGCAATGGCGGCTGAAGCCTTATAGCAGCGGCAAAGGATATCAACGATTTCTATGACGCTTTTTTTGCTGCGTGGCGGCGCCTGCACAGGCTCGGACAGGTAAACCGTCATCAGCATTGAGCCCAGCCCCGAATTGGGCAGGCGTTCCTTGAGGAGGTATGGGGCGGATTCTGTGTTGTAACTGTCGGCATGGTTAAGCATGACGGCAAGGGCTTCTAGGGCATCATTCTGTCCGTATGCGGTTATCGGCCAGCCGCTGCGGGTTAGCCATTCGATGCCGTGTTGCTCACCGTAGGCTTTGAGATGCAGGGCATCGCGCAAGGCTTCTGCCGGATAGGTGCCGGGCGGGTCGTCCCATGCCCATTGCCAGCGGCCATTGTCTCCGCGACCGATGAACTGCACGCGGCAGACGGTTTCACCAAGACGGGCGGTTGCCGTGTCAAGGTCAATGGATTTAAGGAATCCCTGTTCCGGCAATGCTTTTTGGCGCTCAAAAAAAAGACCGAGGTACGGCAGGGCGAGGCCGCACATTTCCTCACGCAGGGCAAGGCAGGCAGCGTAATCGGCAGGGGGAAGCGGGTTGTCGTAAAGGCTCATGGTTTTTTCCTTAAGGTTTAGCGGTAACGCGGTTGGGTGAGCGGGTCAATCAGCGGCACCAGGCCGTTGGCGATGAGGATGGCGAAGGCAACGCCGTCGGGGAAGTTGCCGAGGTTGCGGATGGC
>CAUSKK010000026.1:0-15648 GCA_963532425.1 uncultured Cardiobacteriaceae bacterium | reverse complement strand
CATGCCGATTTCGGCGATGGAGGCGGCGCGGAAGGCTTCGCCGAAGCCGTCGATGCTCTTATCGAAGAGCACGGCCACCGCCTCGGGGGTGTTGTCGCGGCCGTAGAAGCCGGTGCCGCCTGTGATGAGCACCACCTGCACCTCCGGATTGGCAATCCAGCCGGCCACCTGGGCACGAATGGCGTATTTGTCATCTTTAAGCAGCAGGCGGGCGGCGAGCTTGTGGCCGGCGGCGGTGATGGCCTCCTGTAGATACTGGCCGGATGTGTCTTCGTTCAGGCTGCGGGTGTCGGAGACGGTGAGAATGGCGATGTTTAAAGGGTAAAAAACTTTATCGGCCTTATGCATGGGGGTTCCTTGGTTAAATGAATCGGTGCCATTGCTGGCACTGGGGTTAAATTTTTTCATCTGTTTCTCCTGGTAATTCTTTAGCGAAGCGGGGGGCTTCAGCCACCAATTTACCGGCCTGCGGCCGTTATCTCCGATTTACCGGCCTGAGGCCGTTGGGCTGCGCCACTACCGGCCTGCAGCCGTTATCTCCGGCTTTTAGCCTCCGATTTGTGCCAAATGCTGAATCAGCCCGCTGTTCTGCTGCCGCAGCTGGTGTTTTTCCGGTTTAAAGGCAATGAGCCGTTGCAGCTGGGCCTGCAAACCAGCCACGTCGCCGGCCTGGAGCCAGGGGCGCAGGTCGTAGCTGATGCTATCGAACAGGCACAGGTGCAGCTGGCCGGTGGCCGTAACCCGCAGCCGGTTGCAGCGGGTGCAGAAGCTGGTGTCGTAGGGGGCGATGATGCCGATGCGGCCGGCGTAGTCCGGATGGCTGTACTCCAGGGCCGGGCCGGCCAGCGGACTGCGTTCCCGCTTCTGCCAGCCGGCCGCTTCCAGCCGGGCGGTGATGGCGGCGGCGCTGATGTGGTGCTCCTCATAAAGGTTCACGTTGTCGCCGGTGCGCATCAGCTCGATGAAGCGCATGGTCAGCGGCCGTTCTTTAATGTAATTCAGCGTGTCGGCCAGCAGCTCTTCGGCCGTCTCCCGCATCAGCAGCGCATTCAGCTTGATTTTCACCGGCTGGCCCAGCAGGCCGTCGATGGCCCGCAGCAGCGCCTTCAGGCTGTTCTTACCGGTCAGCCGCTGGAAGGTGGCGGCGCGGAAGCTGTCCACGGAAATATTAAATTGGTCAATGCCGGCGGCGATGAGCCCGGGGTACAGCTGGGCGAGCCGGTGGCCGTTGGTGGTCAGAGCGACTTTTTTAATGCCCGGCCGGCGGCAGCGGGCGACGATGTCCGGCAAATCAGCGCGCAGAGTGGGTTCGCCGCCGGTGAGACGGATTTTCTCCGTGCCTTTGCCGGCGAAGGCGGCCACCAGCGTGTCGATTTCCGCCAGGGTTAAATCCCGGCTGGTGCCGCAGCCCTGGTAGCCGTCGGGCAGGCAGTAGACGCAGCGGTAATTGCAGAAATCCGTTACGGACAGGCGCAGATAGGCGATGCGGCGGGCGAAGGGGTCGATGAGCATTTAGCCTCCAAGGAAATTGGCAAAGAAGGGCCAGGTGATGACCGGCGCCCCGGCTGCCAGGTCGCCGGCCTCGGCGGGCAGGTCAATGAGGCAGTTGGCCCGGGCCAGGCCGTAGACCCGGTGGGAATCCTGGGGGCCCTGGGGCGCCACCGTCCAGCCGGTGCCATTAAAGGTCAGCCGGCCCCGCTGGAAATCGCGGCGGTCGCCCTTTTTCTTCAGCGGTTCACTGAGTAGCGCCGGCAGGCAGAAGGGCGACGGCAGCGGGTCGGCGCCGGCCAGCTGCCACAGGGCCGGGCGAATGATGCGGCTGAAGCCGACGAAGCTGGACACCGGATTGCCCGGCAGGCCGAAGTAGACGGCCTTACCGATGTGGCCGAAGACGAAGGGCTTGCCCGGCTTCATTTTCACTTTATAGCTGGCGACGGTGCCGAGCTTTTCCACCGTCGCCTTTAAAAAATCGTAATCGCCGACGGAGACGCCGCCGGAGCTGATGATGGCGTCGGCGCCGCTGGCGGCCCGAAGCGCTGCCTCCAGCGCCGCCGGTTGGTCGGGCACGATGCCCAGATCCTGCACCGTTACGGGTAATTCATCAAGAAGGGCGCGCAGCAGCGGCCGGTTACTGTCGTAGAGCTGGCCCGGCACCGTCGGATTTTGGCCCGCCGCCAGCAGTTCATCGCCGCTGGAAATTAACGCCACCGTCAGCGACCGATAAACCGGCACCTCTGCCAGGCCGAGGCTGGCCAGCAGCAGCACGTCGGCGGCGCTGAGGATTTTGCCCGCCCTTAGCACTTCCACCCCCGGTTCCAGCTCCTCGCCCCGGCGGCGAATGTTTTGCCCCCGGCGGCAGGGGGCGTTAAGCACAATCTCGTCGCCGCTGCGGCTCACATTTTCCTGCATGGCCACCCGGTCGGCCCCCGCCGGCACCACCGCGCCGGTCATGATGCGCACCGCCGTGCCCGGGCTAAGTTGCTCCGGGTAGGGGCGGCCGGCACTGCTCTCGCCGACGAGCCGGAAGCGGTCGCCGTCGCCGTTGAGGGCGTAGCCGTCCATGGCGGACAGGTCGGCGGCGGGAATGGCCAGGGGCGAAAGGACGGGGGCGGCCAGCACGCGGCCGCGGGCTTCGGCCGGCGCTTTTTGTTCCGGCGGCAGCTGGGGCCGGGCGGCGGCCAGGGCGGCGCGGATCAGTTCGTTCAGTTGGTCTAGGGTTTTCATGGCAACCTCGGGCAAATAAGGGCCAATTATAGGGGCGGCCCCGGTGCTATCCTTAGAGCCAGGTCAATTTTTCCCTTGCAATATGTCTAATCTGCCGCTGGTGCTGCTCTGTGGCGGCCAGTCCCGCCGCATGGGCCAGGATAAGGCCCTGCTGAATTTTCACGGTGAAAGCCTGCTGGCGCGCCAGCTGCGCCGGGCCGGTGCTCGCCCCTGCTACGTGGCCAGCGCCGGCCGGCCCTATCCGCTGCCACCGGGGGTTCGCCCCGTCGCCGACGCCCTGCCCAATCATCAGGGGCCGCTGGCGGCCTGGGTTGGGGCTTTACGGGCATTAAAAGCCGACGGCTGCGCCCAGGGGCTGCTGCTGCCCATCGACACGCTCATCACTGCGCCCCGGCTGGAGGAAGCGCTTCGGGGGCCGGCGCCGGCGCCGCTGGTGTGCATCGCCGGCCAGCCGCTCTTCGCCTGGTTTTCTATAGATTTACTGGAAATCCTGGCCGCGCCTTTGGCCAGGGGAGAACGGCGGCTCATGCCGCTGCTGGCCCTGCCGGGGACGCGGACGGTGCCGGTGCCCGGTGATTGGCCCGAACCTTTGAATTTCAACAACCCTGCCCAGTGGCAGCAAATTTTGGAGTATGCCGATGAACTTTAGCCATCTCGACGCCGCCGGCGCCGCCCACATGGTGGACGTGGGCGCCAAAGCGGTAACCAGCCGCCAGGCCCGGGCCCGCGGCCGGGTGCGTTTTCCCCCCGAGGTCTACGGCGCCCTGCGCGCCAGCGACGGCCAGACTAAAAAGGGCGCCATTTTCAGCACCGCCCAGCTGGCCGGCATCATGGGTGCCAAGCAGACCGCCAACCTCATTCCCCTCTGCCACCCGCTGGCCCTGGAAAAGGTGGCCCTGGACTTCCGCTACGACGACGACAGCTGCGCCGTTGAAATCCTTGCCACCTGCCGGGTCAGCGGTAAAACCGGCGTGGAAATGGAAGCGCTGACGGCGGTCAGCATCGCCGCCCTCACCCTCTACGATATGTGTAAGGCGCTGAGCCACGACATCGTCATCGAAAATATCCAGCTGGACGCCAAGAGCGGCGGCAAGAGCGAATTTGTCCGAGAAAGCCATGACTAAGAAATATCCCGTTACGCCGGCGGTGCGTTTTCTCCGCAGCCACAACATTGATTTTGAACCGCTGCTCTACGACTACGAGGAGCACGGCGGCACCGCCCAGGGGGCGGCGGTCTTCGGCCTGGACGAGCACGCGGTGATTAAAACCCTGGTGCTCCAGGACGACCAGCACCACGGCCTGCTGGTGCTGATGCACGGCGACAGACAGGTGTCCACCCGCCAGCTGGCCCGGGCCATCGGCGCCAAACACGTGGACATGGCGCCGGCGGCGGCGGCGCAGAAGTGGACCGGCTACCTCTTCGGCGGCACCAGTCCCTTCGGCACGAAGGCGGCGCTGCCGGTCTACGCCGAGAGCACGGTGCTAACGCTGCCGGAGCTCTACATCAACGGCGGCAAGCGCGGCTTCTTCGTGCGCATTGCCGGGGCGGCGCTGGCGGTGCTGCAACCGACGGCGGTCAGCGTGGCGGTGGATTAATCTCTCAATAAAGAAGCGCTTCCCCCGCTGGCAAAATCACCAGGCGGAAGAAGCGCTTCGGCGAATGAAGGCGAGCAACCGCTTTGGCCGCCGCAGGAGGCTGAAGCGCAGCGAGCCGCCGGCCGCCGGCGCAGCAACCGAGACAGAGTTGAGTAGTAAGAAGCACCGTAGGGGCGCAGCAACCGCCTCCAGCTGGAAAGACTTTATTTAGGGCGAAGCGCTTCCCCCTAATCGCGCCGCAGGGCCCCGCTGGCCCAATCGACGATGCGGCTGGGTCGGGTGGCCGGGCCCACCGAACCTAGCACCAGCGGCACTTCGGGAAAATAGTGGCGGAGCTCGGCCAGGCTGCGGGCCGGGGGCTGGCCGGGTGGATTGGCCGAGGTGGACAGCAGCGGCGCCAGTCGGCAGAGCCGGCGCAGCGGCCGGTAGCGGGTGCAACGCAGGGCGATTTTGCCGTCCTGCACCAGGGCGGCCGGAGCGCGGGCGCTGGCGCGGAGCAGGTAGGTGGTGGGCCGGGGGTCGCCGGGGGGAGGCAGGCTGGCCTCGTCGAGCCAGTCGGCCAGCTGCGACCAGTGGCGCAGCACAATCAGGAAGCGCTTCCCCGGCTCGCGGCCCTTGAGTTCCCGTAGGGCCCGCAGCGCTTCGGGTTGGCGCGGGTCGCCGCCCAGGCCCCAGACCGCTTCGGTGGCATAGGCCAGCAGGCCGCCGGCGGCCAGATGGGCGCGGATAAGGGCGTTGTCGCGGCCCAGATGGAAATTCACCATCGGCAGTTGAGAATCTGGGTTTGGTAATAAAGGGCGCGGTCGGCCACCTTCTGGGAAATGTCCAGCAGCCAGGGTTTTTCTAGAAAACTGCGCTGTTCAAAGCCGCCGAGGCCCTCGTGGTAGGCCAGATACTGATTGGCCACGTCCTTGAGATTGATCCCGTTGCGGCGCAAATTCTGGTGGGCGTACCAGCCGATGAAGTCCGAGGAGTCGTCGAAGCGCTCCCGGGAGGCCTGCCAGCGGGCGGTTTTCTGCTGGTACCAGTTCCAGGTGTCGTCCTTGGCCTGGGGAAAACCGTAGGCCAGCGACTTGGACAGGGCGCGCGGGTTGAAGGAGGATTCCTGGTGGATAAAGGCCAGCACATACCAGGGGTCAATGTGCCATTTGCGCTGGACGTTGCGCAGGGCCTCGCGCCAGTGGGGATAGGTGCGGAAGAGGGCGCAGGCGTCTTCGATGAGGTAGAAGGGCGGCTGGCCATCGCCGTTGAGGGGGAGGTTTTGGGCGGGGGGGAGCTGGTAGGCCGGGGGGGGCGGAGCGCGGCGCGGATGCCGTTTTTTGGTGGGCGTGGGGGCCGAGCTACAGCCCAGCAACAGCGCCAGTAAAATGAAGCTCAGCAATCGCATGGCGGGTAAATCATTGTAAAATGGCGCATTTTAACGCAGAGACAATCCATGCAAAAAGATACCGCCCCCGATGGCGCCAATTTCATTAAAAACATCATCGCGGCGGACGTGGCAGCGGGCAAAACCCGGGTGGCCACGCGTTTTCCGCCCGAACCCAACGGCTATTTGCATCTCGGCCACGTTAAATCCATCTGTCTGAACTTTGGCATGAAGCAGGACTTCCAGGGCAGCTGCAATCTGCGCTTCGACGACACCAACCCCGAAAAAGAAAATGAAGAATACATGGCCAGCATCAAGAATGATGTGCACTGGCTCGGCTTTGAGTGGGACGAACTGCGCCATGCCTCGGACTATTTCCCCCAGCTGCTCGACTACGCCTATCAGCTCATCGACAGGGGCCTGGCCTATGTGGACAGCCAGAGCGGCGAGGAAATTCGCCAGCAGCGCGGCACCCTGACCGAACCGGGCCAGGAGTCGCCCTATCGCAACCGCAGCGTCGCCGAAAACCGCCAGCTCTTCGATGAGATGGTGGCCGGCCAGCATCCGGACGGCAGCCACGTGCTGCGCGCCAAAATCGACATGGCGTCGCCGAATATCAATCTGCGCGACCCGGTCATCTACCGCATTCGCCACGCCGCCCACTTCCACGCCGGCGACAGCTGGAAGGTCTATCCCATGTATGACTACACCCACTGCCTGTCGGACATGTTGGAGGGCATCACCCACAGTCTCTGCACCCTGGAATTTGAGGACCACCGGCCGCTCTACGACTGGGTTTTGGACGTTTTAAATACCCCCTGCCACCCGCGCCAGATTGAATTTGCCCGGCTGGCGCTGGAATACACGGTGCTGTCCAAGCGCCGGCTGATTCAGCTGGTGCAGGAAGGCCACGTCCAGGGCTGGGACGACCCGCGTATGCCCACCATCGCCGGTCTGCGTCGGCGTGGCGTTCCCGCCGGTGCCCTGCGCGAGTTCTGCCGCAAAATCGGCATTTCCAAGGCCGACGGCACCATCGCCATCGAGTATTTCGAGAGCGTCATTCGCGACTATCTCAACGAACACGCGCCGCGCCGCATGGCCGTGCTCCGGCCGCTGAAGCTGACCATCACCAATCTGGCCGACGACTTCCGCCAGACGCTGACCGTGGCCAATCACCCCCAGCGCGAGGAGCTGGGCACGCGGCAGCTGAGCTTTTCCAACCAGCTCTACATCGAACGGGACGACTTCGCCGAGGTGCCGCCGCCGAAGTGGAAGCGCTTCAGCCTCGGCGGCGCCATTCGTCTGCGCGGGGCCTATGTGCTGCGCTGCGACGAGGTGGTCAAGGACGCAGCCGGGGAAATCGTCGAACTGCGCTGCAGCTACGACCCGGACACCCTGGGCCAAAATCCCGTCGGCTACAAGGCCAGCGGCGTGATTCACTGGGTCGACGGGCGTAATTGCCAGCCCGCCGAAATCCGCTCCTATGACCGGCTCTTCCTGGAGAAAAACCCCATGGCGGCGGAAAACTTCCTCGACACCATCAATCCCCAGTCGCTGCAAATCATCAGCGGCGCCCGGGTGGAGGCCACGCCCTTCGGCGAGCCGTTCACCAGCTACCAATTTGAGCGCCTCGGCTACTACGCCTTTGATGCCGACAGCAGCGCCGAGCGCCTCGTTTTCAACCGTACCATCACCTTAAAAGAGGGAAATTAAGATGAAGAAACTCCTACTCACCACCGTTTTTGCCGGTCTGCTCGGCCCCAACGCCAGCGCCAAAGTGGCCGAGGGCCAGATTTATGGCGACTGGAAGGGCGCCTGTGACGGCGGCGAATGTGCGGTGATTCAGATTGCCAACGACCGCAACAATCAGCCGCTGGCCCAGGTGGTATTGATGAAATCGCCGGATAAAAAACAGACGGCCTTCCGTGTAACCGTGCCGCTGGGCGTGGATTTGCTCGCCGGCATGAAGGTGGAAATCGACCAGGAACAGCTGGCGGTGGTGCCGTTTCAGGTCTGCGCCGAAATGGGCTGCATGACCTTCCTGCCGCTGGAAAATCAGATTCTCGACAAACTGCGCAAGGGCAACCGCTTCCGCCTGACCTTTGCCATCGCCGGCTCCCAGAAGGACGAGGTGGCCAGCTTCTCCCTGCGCGGCATCAGCGAGGCCCTGAAAAACCTATGAGGGCGCCGCGCCTGGGCGTGGTCTTTGACTGCGATTCCACGCTGAGCACGGTGGAGGGCATCGACGAGCTGGCCAGCCGGGCCGGGGTGCGGGCCGAGGTGGAGGCGCTGACCCGGGCCGCCATGGACGGCACGGTGCCGCTGGAGGCCGTCTATGGCCGCCGGCTGGATTTGATTCGGCCGCGCCGGGAGGACATCGCCGCCATCGCCGCCCACTACTGCCAGGCCCTGGTGCCCGGCGCCCGGGAAACGGTGGCGGCGCTACAGGCGGCCGGCGTGGCCGTGGCCCTGGTGAGCGGCG
The DNA here is from genome assembly GCA_963532425.1 of uncultured Cardiobacteriaceae bacterium. Taxonomy (GTDB): domain Bacteria; phylum Pseudomonadota; class Gammaproteobacteria; order Cardiobacteriales; family Cardiobacteriaceae; genus CAUSKK01. The sequence goes on along the minus strand of CAUSKK010000026.1, from coordinate 7,480 downwards.
GCCTGGAGGAAGCGCTTCGGCCCCTGGCCCGGTGGCTAGACATCGAAGCGCTTCATGCCGTGCCCCTGCTCTGGGACGAGAACGGCCACTATCGGGGCGTGGGGCCGTCGCCGCTGACCACGGCCCGGGGCAAGGCCGAGGTGGTGGCGAGCTGGCGGGCCCAGCAGCCCAGTCTGGAGCGGGTGCTGATGGTGGGCGATGGCATGAGCGATGCCGCCGCCCGCGCCCCCGGGGCCGCCGATGAGTTCTGGGCCTTCGTGGGCGTGGTGGAACGGCCGGCGGTGCTGGCCACGGCCGACCGGATTATCCGCCGGCTGGCGGAAATTCCAGCGCTGCTCTGCTGAGCGCCGGCCCCAAAAAAGCCCGCTTCGGCGGGCTTTTACGTTGGCGGCGATTTAGAGGAAGAGCCAGATACCCAGACGCACCTGCTCCTCCAGCTGGTGCAGCTGGAGGGCGGCCTCGTTGTCGCCATCGGCACCGGCCAGGGCGTCGGTGTCCAGCTCCAGCAGGGTGCGCAGCAGGGCCAGCTGCTCCTGTTGCTCCTCGTCCTGGTGCGGTTGCAGCCGCTCCACGATGTAGAGAAAGCCGCGAATCCAATCCAGCAGCGCCTCGGCCCGGGCCCGTAGGGGCTCCTCGGGCAGCAGCAGCTGGTAGCCCAGTTCGCCGCCGTCCAGCTGGGCCCGGATATGCTGGCTCAGCTCCGCCAGCAGCCGGCCGCTGAGCTCCGACGGCGGCGCCATTTCGGTGAACAGCAGTTCGCGCAGCCGCTTTTCCCCTTTAAAAACAACGAGGGCCGTCAGCAGTCCCTGCAGTTCGGCCGGTTCAAACCACAGCTGCTGTTGGCCGATAAATTCCACCAGAGCATCGTAGTTTAGTCGCTGGGTCATGGTTTTTTCCCTTGTGCTAAAATCCAGCGGCAATTTTAAAACGAGGTTTTTTTTATGCAAGAACGTCTAAATATTGACGAATTACAACGGATTCAACGCCAGGTGGAAACTCTATTAAAACATTGGCGTAAATTAAACCAGGACTATAAAAATCTCCAACTGAAATATAACCAATTAAACCATGACTATGGCCAACAGATAAAAGCCAGTGCCGAAGCGCTACGGGAGGCCGAACTCACCTGGCAGGAAGAAAAGTCTTTATTAATTACCAATTTGGAACAGGAGAAAGAGGAATATATCCTCGCCTATGAAAAAAAAGAGAAAGTCCTTCGGGAAGAAATGGAAAGGGTTAATAAATTAAATGAGGCCATGGTGGCCCGAATTCGCGGAGTAAATAATGAATAATAGTTGGGGATTATTGCTGCCCCTAATTTTTTTGGCCGGGGGTGCCCATGGCTAGCCAGCTGCCCACCCATATCATCGTGGACAACCGTGAATATAGCCTCGGCTGTGAGCCACACGAGCGCGAACTGCTCATCAACGCCTCGGAATTCCTTGACGATTCCATCAAAAAGCTGCGCGATGACAATCCCCAGATGGCCACCGAAAAGGTCTATGTGCTCGCCGGCCTGGACATGGCCTTCCGGCTGCTGCAGGAACGGAAAATCTTCGCCGGCGAAGTGTCGATGGTGAATCGTATCAGCGAGGTTCTGCTCAGCCAGCTCGACCAGACCATTTCCAGCACCAGCCACTACGAGGAGGACTGATGCCCCACTGGCTCTACCGGCTGCTGCCGAAGCGCTTCCTCAGTGCCCTGATGTTCCGGCTGGCCCGCATCCGCTGGCGGCCGCTGAAAAACCTCATCATCCGCGCCTATGTGGCCATCACCGGGGCCCGCACCGATTTCAGCCCGGAGAAAAATCCGCTGAACTATCCCAGCCTGAACGCCTTTTTCACCCGGCCCCTGGCCCCCGACGCCCGGCCCCTGGCCGCCGACGGTCTGCTCAGCCCGGTGGACGGCCGCTGTGCGGTCTATGGGCCGCTGGAACACGGCAGCGTGCTGCAGGCCAAGGGCAGCTACTATTCCCTGGCCCAGCTGCTCGGTTCCCCGCGCGCGGCCGAGCGCTTCGCCGGCGGCAGCACCGCCACCCTCTACCTGGCTCCGGACGACTACCACCGTATCCACGCCCCCTGCGCCGCCCGGCTACGGGCCATGCACTTTATCCCCGGCCGCCGGGAGAGCGTCGGCCTGAGGTGGCTGGCAAAGATTCCCGGCCTTTTTGCCCAGAATGAACGGCTGGTCTGCTTCTTTGAAAGCCCGGACTGGGGCGAATTTGCCCTGGTTTGGGTCGGCGCCCTCAACGTCTCCAGCATCGCCACCCGCTGGAGCGGCACCCTCCAGGACGAGGGCGACGGCAACTACTACGACTATGAGCGCTTCAATCTGCACTTCGAGCGCGGCGAGGAGCTCGGCCGTTTCAATCTGGGTTCGACGGTGATTCTCTGCTTCCAGGCCGGCCGGCTGCGCTGGGACGAAACGCTGCTGGACGGTCGCAAAATCCGCCAGGGGCAGACCATTGGCCACCGACCCTAGGCCCGACGCCGGGCCGGTGGTGGAGATTTACACCGACGGGGCCTGCAAGGGCAATCCCGGCATCGGCGGCTGGGGCGCCCTGCTGCGCTACGGCCGCCACGAGAAGGAACTCAGCGGGGCCGTCGCCCACAGCACCAACAACCAGATGGAACTGACCGCCGCCGTCCGGGCCCTGGGCCAGCTGACGCGCCCCTGCCGGGTGCGGCTCACCACCGATTCCACCTATGTCAAGAACGGCATCACCAGCTGGCTGGCCAGCTGGAAACGCAACGGCTGGCGCACGGCGACCAAGGCACCGGTGAAAAATCAGGAGCTGTGGCAGGAGCTGGACGCCCTCTGCCAGCGCCACCGGGTGGAATGGCACTGGGTCAAGGGCCACAGCGGCCACCCGGAAAACGAACGGGTCGATGCCCTGGCCAATGCCGCCATCGCCCGGCTGCGGGCCGGGGAGGACACCGATTAGCAAAAAACTTTTAGGAGGGTCGCGATGACCGACGAAATTTACGATTTACTGGAGGCCCTGGCCCCCGAGGCCGAGGCCATTAAAAACAACCAAGCGCTTGCTCCCGAGGGACAAGCGCTTTTAACACGGCTGCAAACCCGGCTGAATGACCTCTACGCGGCGGACATCGCCGACCTGCTCGAAGCGCTGCCGGCCGACGAGCGCTCGTTGCTCTGGCATCTGACCAACCCGGCCGAGGACGGCGAAATCCTGCTGGAGGTCTCCGAGGGCCTGCGCGAGAGTCTGATTTCCGAGATGGACCGGGAAGAGCTCAACGAGGTGGTGGAAAATCTGGAGGTGGAGGAGCTGGTGGAGCTCTACGAGAACCTGCCGGCCGCCGTCGCCCATGAGGCCCTGGGCAATCTCGACAGCCACGACCGCGCCCGGGTGGACCGGGCCCTGGGCTACGAGGAGGGCACCGTCGGGGCCATCATGGATTTTTCCCAGGAAAACCTCATTTCCGTCCGCGAGGACGTGCCCTGTGAGGTGGTTTTCCGCTATCTGCGCATGCACGGCAAACGCAACGGCGACGAGCTGCCGCGCAAATTCGACAAGGTTTTCGTGGTGGACGAGCAGCAACGCCTGTGCGGCACCCTGTCCCTGCGCTATCTGCTCGCCTCCGACCCGGGGGAACTCGTCTCCGCGCGCATGCTGCCCCTGGACGAGGTCATCTATTTCACCCCGGAAATGCGGGCCGAGAAGGCCGGCCAGGCCTTTGAAAAATACGATTTGGTCAGCGCGCCGGTGGTGGACGAGCAGCTGCACATCATCGGCCGGCTGACCGTCGATGACATGATGGACGTCATGCGCCAGGAGACCGAGGAGGACATGATGAATATCCTCGGCATCGAGGACGAGGATTTGTTCGCGCCCATCAAGGCCTCGCTGAAGAATCGTGGCATGTGGATTTGCATCAATCTGGCCACGGCCCTGCTCGCCAGCCGCATCATTGCCGGCTTCTCCGAAATCATCAACCAGCTGGTGGCCCTGGCGGCCCTGCTGCCCATCGTGGCCGGCATCGCCGGCAATTCCGGCAACCAGACCATCACCATGATTGTGCGGGCCATGGGCGCCGGCCAGCTCTCCAACTGGCTGCAAATCCGCCATTTGCTCGGCAAGGAGCTGATTTTGGCCGTCATCAACGGTCTGATTTGGGGCAGCGTCATTGCCCTGATTGCCTACGGTTTTTACGGCGATGTGAAGCTGGCGCTGGTGATGCTGCTGGCGCTGATTCTAAATCTGCTGCTGGCGGCGCTGATGGCCGTGGCCATACCCTCGCTGTGGCGCTGCCTCGGCTTCGACCCGGCCATGGGCAGTTCGGTGGCCATCACCGCCTGCACCGACAGCGGCGGCTTTTTTATCCTGCTGTTCCTGGCCAAATATCTGCTGCTGAACGGCTAGCCCCCACCCCCAGTGGGGGTTTTTTAATGCCAGCCGTCGTCCTCCTGGCTTCTGACCTTCCCGTAGTAATAGAAGCCGGCGAGCCAGAGGACGGCCAGCAGCGTTTTATCGAAGCCATCGAGGTGCCGGGGTGAGGCCCATTCCAACACAGGCTAATCAGCAGGGCGGCGCCCAGCGGCATAAAGCGTCGCCGGCGGCGCAGGAAGGCATAAATGCGACCGTTCCAGCTGTCCGGCCGGGCCTGTTCCATATAAACCCCCCAGGTTTCCACCAGCACCTCGATGAGCCAGCGCAGAAAACTAAATGGACGCATCTCGGCCCTCCCGCCGCTGCCAGACCCGCCGGAACAGGGCCAGGGCCAGCGCCGTCGGCAGCAGAGCTCCGAGGCCGGCCAGCAGTCGGGCCATCGTGGCACCGTGGCGCCAGTCCCGGGGCCGGGGTCGGCCGTTTTCGAGGCGATAGCGGTATTCCACCGGGTCGGCGAGGCTGTCGCGGTAGCTCTGCAGCAGCCAGATGTCGCCGGCCACGCTGAGGCGCAGCCCGTGCCCGTCGCCGCCGGCGAACGCGGCCAGGGGAGAAGTGCAGAGGGTGGCTGTCGGGTCGAGGGTGGCCAACGGCTGCAAAACCGGGCCGGCGGCCGTGGCCACACAGACTCGGAAAAGCTCATTGGGCGCCCGCCAGGGGGGCCGGGTGCCGAGGGCGTAGATGAGCAGCGTCGCCAGCAGCCAGACGCCCAGGCCCAGGGCCAGCCGCCACCCCAGCGGGGGCTGGCCCCGGAGCTGGCGGAGCAGGGCGCGACCGTCGGCCACCCGGAGCTGGCTGCCATCGCGGAATTCCAGCTGTAGATAGGCGCCGGACTGCAGCCGTTCGCTGCCAAAGGCGGCCAGCAGCACCGCCAGCAGCAAAGCCAGCGGCCAGAGCAGCGGAACGCCCAGCAGCAGCTTGGCGATGATAACGACCATGAGGCCCAGCGCCCCGGCCGCCAGCAGCAGAAACAGCAGCAGCGGGCCGAAATAGCGGCGCCGTAGGGTGGCCGCCGTCAGGTCGGCCCGGGACCAGCTGCCTTCGGCGGTGTGGAAACCTTGGCCGTCGAAGCGCAGTTCGCCCCGGGGCTGGTCAAGGAAAAAGCGAGGATTGATAAGACAATAGCGGGTCATGGCGGGGCTAATCAAAGGAAAAACATCATTATGGCCGAGCGCTTCCCACCGCTGGGCGTGATTTAACGAAGCGCTTCGACCGGGCGGGCTCGCCTGCCAACGAAGCGCTTCATTCCAAAGGCGGAGAAAACGGGCCAGCGCTTCCTAGCGGCAGACACCTTCCCCAAGCGAAGCGCTTCCCCTCTGGCGGTAGCGAAAAACGTCCGGAGGAGTGCCAAGCCAGAGCAGACAGACCGAAGCGCTTCGGTTTTGAAGTCATCGGCCCCGGCCCGAAGGGAAGCGCTTCGGTTCCGGCACCCCGAAAGCCGGCGGCTGGAAATAGCCGGGCCGGGGTTGTCGTTATGGGTTTTAGGAAAAAGCGCTTCCAGTGGTGCCAAAAGGAAGCGCTTCGGGCTCCGCCACTAAATTTTTAGTAGGACGCCCCAGAACGAACCGCTCCCCCTTCCGGGATTCTGGCGACAGCTGTTTTCCCGCGAAGCGCTTCCTATCAGAAGACCACCTCCCCAATCGAAGCGCTTCCGCCGGGCCCGGAAGATTTCCCATGTTCCCAGAATGAAGCGCTTCGGTTTTAGGGTCAGGGCCCCGGCCCAAAGAGGAAGCGCTTCAATTTCGGCAATTTATTTTTAGCAGAACGTCCCAGAACGAAGCGCTTCTTGGCGCCTGAACAAAGCGCTTAGTTGGCTGCTCGGGTCGAAGCGCTTCTCCAGCGGGACAAAAGGGAAGCGCTTTGTGGCGGGGAAGTGCCTAACTAGGGCCGGTGCTGGCGCTGCCAGCACTCATATTTCTTCTGCAGAGCCAGCCAGGTTTCCGCCGTGCTGAAGCCGGCTTTCTCCAGCGCCAGGGCCAGTTCGGCACCGATGGGCCGGCGGTTGGCCAGCACTTCGGCCAGCTCGACTGGGTTCTGACCCAAACGCTGAGCCAGTTCGGCCGGGGTTAGATTGAGTTCCTGCAGGATGTCTTCGCGCAGAATGGCGCTGGGCGGGGGCGGATTAAATAGGCTCACGGTTACGTCCAAAGTAAAAAACCGCCCGAAGGCGGTGGGATTTAGTCCTGGAACCGCTGCACCGACACCAAATCCGGGTGGTCGCGACCTTCGGTGAGAATCAGACAGACGCGCCACTGCCAGAGCTGGCCGAAGCGGCGGCGCTGGCGTTCGTCGGCGCTGCCGTTGATGACCAGCGGCAGCAGGCTCTGCAGCTCGGCCGCCCCCTCGAAGGGCACCACGTCCGGCCGGTAGCTGAGCTGGGCCACCTGGCCGCTGTCGCGGCGCTTGATGGCCATGACGCCGTCGAAACGGCCGCCGTAGCTGAGCAGATGGCGGCGCCGGTGCAGATGGCCGCCGAGGCCGCCGAAGCCAAGCTCGTTGGCGGCGCCGGTGATGAGGGTGGCAATGGAACCGATGACGCCGGTGGTGCCGCTGTCGCGCTCCTGGCTCATCAGCACCTCCATTTCGCCGCGCCGGGGCACTTCGTCGCCGTAGAGGGCCTGGAGGCCGCGCAGGGTCATGAGGTAGGCGCCGGCCACGGTGGGGCAGGAGTGGCCGGCCAGGCGGACGGCGTCGGCATAGCCATAGGTCAGCAGGCCGTCGCGGGCGGCGCCGAGGGTCTCGGCCAGGCCGTCGCGCAGGGTGATGGTGGGCACGTCCGCATAGAACCAGGGCAGGCCGTCGGGGCCGAATTCAAAGGGTAGTCTCATGGTTACTCCTAGGGGGTTAAAAAATCAGGAATTTTGCCAGCGGCTTTCGTCGAGTTCACCCTCGCGCCGGGCCACGACGGCGGCCACCATGCAGTCGCCGAGACCCGCCAGGGCTCGGCGGCCTAGCTGCGCCAGCGGCTTTCGTCGAGCTCGCCCTCGCGCCGGGCCACGACGGCGGCCACCATGCAGTCGCCGAGACCCGCCAGGGCTCGGCGGCTTAGCTGCGCCAGCGGCTTTCGTCGAG
>CAUSKK010000025.1:0-15712 GCA_963532425.1 uncultured Cardiobacteriaceae bacterium | reverse complement strand
CAAGGACAAATTTCTCCAGTTTATCGGACAAAAATTTGTAGAAAATAAAGCCTAAAATATAATCTTTGTATTCGTTCGCTTCGATTTTGGAACGCATTTTGTTTGCCGATTGCCAGATTTTGCTGGCCAGTTGTTGTTTATTCATCTTTTACATACCTTTTAATTAATTTGCTTATTTATCAATAAATAAATTTCTTTCTTTAAAGGTAGCCTGGCCATAAAGTCGTAGCGCTTAGTCATATGCTCGTAAAACGCCTGATAATCGCCCACGCCGTCTTCGCGGAAAAAATTTACGTTCACGCGTTCGCCTTCGGTATTGGTGTAAATGGCTTTGAGTAAGCCTTTGACGATATACGCCATCGCCCGTGGTACATCACCTGCGTTTAAAAACGGCTGTTTCGGGGTACCTTGGCTTAATTTTGCCAAGTCTTTTCCCTGATTTTGGGACAATGTCGGCGGATTTTGTCGATATAGGTATTTATAGGCATAAAGGAATTTATAGGGCCTTTTTTACCAAACCCAGCTTTATTTCATATAAGTTTATTTACTTATTACTTATATTAAAGATATATCTTCAATGATAGTTGGATAAAACCACCATAAAAACCCTAGTAATTTTCTAATTATCTTACACCCTATAAGGTATATAAAAAATTTTTCCATTATTCAGGCTTAACGTACGTATCTTTTTCTACTGTGTCCTGCTCGCAACCGTCGATTTTAGCCGCAGCTGTTGCCTTATCCACCGGTTATTCGTCCTGTACCACACTAGATACGGTGGGCAATTTACAGTCTTCGTAGATTTACCTAGCAATCTAAAAATACATACATTAGAAACGCCCCGTTGTCTTTATCATTAGAGCTTTTTAGCGAAAGCCCATGACAAAATTAACACCCACCGAACTCTGCATCGACCTGCCCCACGTGCGCCTGAGCGCCCAGCGCTGGGGCAACGGCCCCCATCGGGTGCTCGCCCTGCACGGCTGGCTGGACAACGCCGCCAGCTTCGCGCCCCTCGCGCCGCATCTGCTGGACGAAAACACCTCGCTCATCGTGCTGGAGCTGGCCGGCCACGGCCGCAGCGGCCATCGCCCCCTCGGCACCGGCTACCACTTCACCGACCACATGCGCGACGTCATGTTCGCCGCCGACGCCCTCGGCCTGGAGCGCATTGACTTCGTCTGCCATTCCCTCGGCGCCGCCGTCGCCAGCATGCTGGCCGGCACCTTCTACGACCGCATCGGCCGGCTGGTCTGCATCGAGTGCTACGGCACCCCCTACGTGTCCGACCACAACGACCTGCCCGAGCGCATGCGCGAGCGCCTTCTGACCATGGACTACATGAATCCGCGCAGCAGCCGCTATTACCAGGATTTGGCCCCGCTCATCGCCGCCCGCATTCGGGCCGGGGCCATGAAGCCGGAGAGTGCAGAACTGCTGGTGCGCCGCAACCTGAATGAGGAGGCCGACGGCTACCGCTTCATCAGTGATAAGCGGCTGACGGTGTGGCAGCCGATGATGCTGTCCGAGGAGCAGGTGCAGGAATTCATACCGCGCATTCGGGCGCCGGTGCTGATGATTGAGGGCGATGAAGGCTTTACCAAGGAATGGCACTACCTGCCGAGCCGCTACCAGCTGACTCAAGACATACGCGTGGCGCGGCTGGCCGGCGGCCACCATCTGCACATGGACGAACCGGCGGCGGTGGCTAAAGTCATTAAAGATTTCTGGCGGGAAAAGCCCTGGGTGGCGCCCGGGGCCTAGGCCATTCGGGCGCCGGTGCTGATGATTGAGGGCGACGCGGGCTTTACCAAGGAATGGCACTACCTGCCGAGCCGCTACCAGCTGACTCAAGACATACGCGTGGCGCGGCTGGCCGGCGGCCACCATCTGCACATGGACGAACCGGCGGCGGTGGCTAAAGTCATTAAAGATTTCTGGCGGGAAAAGCCCTGGGTGGCGCCCGGGGCCTAGGCCATTCGGGCGCCGGTGCTGATGATTGAGGGCGATGAAGGCTTTACCAAGGAATGGCACTACCTGCCGAGCCGCTACCAGCTGACTCAAGACATACGCGTGGCGCGGCTGGCCGGCGGCCACCATCTGCACATGGACGAACCGGCGGCGGTGGCTAAAGTCATTAAAGATTTCTGGCGGGAAAAGCCCTGGGTGGCGCCCGGGGCCTAGGCCATTCGGGCGCCGGTGCTGATGATTGAGGGCGACGCGGGCTTTACCAAGGAATGGCACTACCTGCCAAGCCGCTACCAGCTGACCCAGGACATTCGCGTGGCGCGGCTGGCCGGTGGCCACCATTTGCACATGGACGAACCGGCGGCGGTGGCTAAAGTCATCAAGGATTTCTGGCGGGAAAAGCCCTGGCCATAAAAAAAGCACCCAGAACGGGTGCCGGAGGGGGAAGCGCTTCGTTGTTTAGGCCTTTTCCGCGCAGAAGAGGCGATAGCAGAGGCCGCCGATGACGCCGCCGGCCAGCGGAGCCGCCCAGAAAAGCCACAGCTGCTCCAGGGCCCAGGAGCCTTGGAAGATGGCCACGCCGGTGGAGCGGGCCGGGTTTACCGAGGTGTTGGTTACGGGAATGCTGATGAGGTGAATCAGCGTCAGGGCCAGGCCAATGGCGATGGGGGCGAAGCCGGCCGGGGCGCGGCGGTCGGTGGTCCCCATGATGATGAAGAGGAAGAAGGCGGTCAGTACCACCTCAATGGTCAGGGCGGAAACCAGATTGTAGCCGTGGGGGGAATGCTCGCCGTAGCCGTTGCTGGCGAAGCCGGCGCTGGCATCGAAGCCGACGGTGCCGCTGGCGATGACATAGAGCACGGCGGCGGCGGCGATGGCGGCCAGCACCTGGCTGATGATGTAGGGAACCAGCTCCTTCCAGCTGAAGCGACCGCCCACGGCCAGACCCAGGGACACGGCCGGGTTAAAGTGGCCGCCGGAGATGTGGCCAACGGCATAGGCCATGGTCAGCACGGTCAGACCGAAGGCCAGGGCGACGCCGGCGTAGGCGATGCCGAGATTGGGAATGCCGGCCGCCAGCACGGCACTGCCACAGCCACCGAAAACCAGCCAGAAGGTGCCGAAAAATTCAGCGCAATATTTTTTCATTGTAAAAACCTTGTTTGTTAATGGATTGGGGCTGGCGCTTATAGCGGTATTTTCCCATTGGGAATATTTCCCAATGGCCATCTCGACCCCGGCCCCGGGAAGCACTTCACCGTTCCGACCGCCCCCACCGCCAGAGAGAGCGCCGGCCGGGGGCGATGAAATAGAAGCTCAGAAAGCTGGCATAGAGGTCGGCGCCGAGCCAGTTTTGGGTCGCCCGGAGCAGAATAGGCAGCGGCGGGAACCCGTCCAGCTGGGGCACCAGCCACCAGAGCTGCCGGCCATAGAACAGCAGGCCCAGCAGCAGACAGGCCAGGGCCTCCACCCCGGGCCGGGCCGGGGGCCGCACCGCCAACGGCAGCGGCACGGCGGCGAATAGCAGCGGGGCCAGCGGCAGCAGCAACCCCATTCCCACCGCTTAAATAGTCAGAAGCCCAGGAGCACACCTTCCAGGGCGCCGAGCGCCAGCGCCTGGGTCAGGGCCCAGAGCCGTTCCGGCTCAGCTTCCATGAGCAGGGCCATGAGGAGGACAGCACTCAGACCCCAGAGAACTCTTTCATCCATAATTTCTCCCTTGCAAAATATTGGGGGGCGGCAGCCACCAAAGAGAATTTTTCCCCATTACTATTAGTCCAGTAGCCCAAGCGCTGATTTTTCTTTGCAATTTTCCGACCGGGGCCCGCCGTCCCTTGATTTTCCCCGTTGGCCACGCATAACATGGCGTCCTTATTCAATTTAAATTTAAGGACGAAGCATGATTAAAGGCTCAATCGTGGCTCTGGTAACGCCCATGACTGCGGACGGTGCCATTCACTGGGACCAGCTCGCCGATTTGGTCGAATGGCACATTGCCAGCGGCAGCAATGCCCTGGTGGCCGTGGGCACCACCGGCGAGAGCGCCACCCTGCACAAGGATGAACATCTGGCCGTGATTAAATTCATCACCGAACGCGTGGCCAAGCGCATTCCGGTCATCGCCGGGGCCGGGGGCAACTCCACCGCCGAGGCCATCGAACTGGCCACGGCCAGCTATCACATCGGCTGCGATGCCACCCTGCAGGTAACGCCCTACTACAACAAGCCGCCCCAGCGCGGTCTGGCCGCCCACTACCGGGCCATTGCCGCTGCTGTGCCCATGCCCCACATCCTCTACAACGTCCCCAGCCGCACCGGCTGCGACCTGAAGCCGGAGACGGTGCGGGAGCTGGCCACGGTGGCCAATATCATCGGCATCAAGGAGGCCAGCAACTACGAGCGCCTGGAGGAACTGAGTCGCACGGTGCCGCCGGGCTTCCTGGTCTATTCCGGCGAGGACGGTCTGGCCAGCCGGGCGCTGGTGAACGGCCTCATCGACGGCGTCATCTCCGTAACCGCCAACGTGGCGCCGGCGCTGATGGCGGCACTGATGGCCAACATCGGCCGGGCCGAAGCGCTTAACGAACGGCTGGCCCCGCTGCACGAGACCCTGTTCTGCGAAAGCAATCCGCTGCCGGTGAAATGGGCCCTGCATCGACTCGGCAAAATTGACCCGGGCATTCGGCTGCCGCTGGTGCCGCTGGCCCCGGAAAAACAGGTCCTCGTTGAGGCCGCCCTCCACCATGCCGGCCTGCTCTAGGCCCTTCCCTTTCTTCCTTTTTTCAACATTAACAACGCCCTATGAAAAAACTTCTCCCCCTCAGCCTGCTGCTGACCGGCTGCAATCTCAGTTCCATTCAGGACATCAGCATCGACCGTTCGCCGGACTACCGCCAGAGCCGGGTGGTCAATAATTTGGAAATTCCGCCGAATCTGGTGGCCATTGAAAATCAGGGCCTGACCATTCCCAACGAGAACCTCAGCGCCAGCTATCTGGCCAGCCAGCAGGCGGCCCGGGGCGAGGACGGCTTCATCACCGTGCTGCCCGAGCTCTATCAAACCCAGGTGCAGGGCCCACGCATCGAAACCGCCGCGTCCCCGGATGCGGTCTGGCGCTGGCTTACCAACTACTGGAACCGCAGTGGCATTCGTCTGAAAACCAGCGACAACCTCAACGGCCTGATGGTTACCGATTGGCTGGAGGATAAGAACAAGCTGCCCCAGGGCATGATTAGCGGCGTCTTTTCCAAGCTGGGCCTCACCGACAGCGGCGAGCGCGACCGCTACAAGGTGCAGCTGGAGCGGCGCAATGGCGGCACGGTCATCAACGTGAGCCATGTCCGCGCCACCGAGGAGATGAAGTCGGCCCGCAATAGCGAAGTGCCCGATTACTACTGGACGGAGAGCAAGCAGGGCGATGCCAAGCTGGCGGCCGAGATGGCGAAGCGCCTGGCGCTGGAAATCTCCCAGCAGCTGCGCCGCCAGGAACAAAACCGAGGAAAACGATGAGTAAGATTCATACCCTATCGCAACAGCTGATTAACCAGATTAAGGCCGGCGAGATTATCGAACGGCCCTCGTCGGTGGTGAAGGAGGTGGTGGAAAACGCCCTGGACGCCGGCGCCACCCAGATTGACATCGACATTGAAAACGGCGGCGGCAAGCTGATTCGCGTCCGCGACAACGGCAGCGGCATCGACCGGGACGATATGGCCCGGGCCTTCGAGAACCACGCCACCAGCAAGATTCGCGAGCTCGACGATTTGGAGCGGCTGCGCACCCTGGGCTTTCGCGGCGAAGCGCTTCCCTCGGTGGCGGCGGTGGCCAAGGTGCTGCTGGTCAGTCGCACCGAGCAGGAGGAACACGGCTACAGCATCAATCCGGCCGACCCGGCCCAGCTGATACCAACGGCCCACCCGCGCGGCACCACCATTGAGGTGCGCGACCTGTTCTATAACACCCCGGCCCGGAAGCGCTTCCTCAAATCCATGCGCACCGAAACCAACCACGTGGTGCAGCTGGTGGAGCGCTTCGCCCTCAGCAATGCCCACGTGCAATTCCTGCTGCGCGACAACGGCCGCATTTCCCGGGATTTTCGCGGCGACATGAGCACGCGCATGGCCAAGATTCTCGGCAAGGAATTTCTCAAGAACGCCATTCCGGTGGAAAACCAGATGGACAGCGTCAGCCTGCGCGGCTGGATTGGCCTGCCGGCCTTCGACTACAGCACCACCGACAAGCAGCACGTTTTCCTCAATGGCCGCATCATTCGCGACAAATTCATTCAGAACGCCATCAACGATGCCTACCAGGATTTCATGGGCCATTTTCGCCTGCCGGTCTATGTGCTCTATCTGGACGTGGAGCCGGAACTGTTCGATGTGAATGCCCACCCGAACAAGTACGAGGTGCGCTTCCGCGACAATCGCCAGCTGCATGATTTCATCTTCAGCACCCTGCGCCAGGCCCTGCACGTGGCGGTGCCGGTCAATCCGCGCCCGCCCACCAAGCCCGAGGTGGCCATGACCACCGGCGCCAGCGGCCATCTGGTGCCGGATATGAGCGTGGAGCTGGAGATTCCCCCGCCGCCGCCACCCCGACCCAAGGGACCGCCCCGGGGCCGGGGCAGCAAGCCGGCCCTGGGCCAGGCTTTGTGCCAGCTGGGCCAGAGCTTCATGGTTACGGCCAACCAGAACGGGCTGGTGCTGGTGGATTTGGTCGAGGCCGCCCGCCAGCTGCACCGGACGCCGCCGAGCCTGACCCTAACCCTCAGTGAAATGAATCAGCTGCTGCGCCTGCTGGAAGCGCTTCCGCCCCCCCGGGGTCGCACCGCCTGGGTGCAGCTCAGCACCGAGGCCATCGGCAAGCTCTTCCAGCCGGAGTCATGAACCCGGCGCCGCTGCTCTGTCTGCTCGGGCCCACGGCCGTGGGCAAAACCGCCCTGGCCCTGGCCCTGGCGTCGCGCTGGCCCTGCCGGCTGATTTCGGTGGATTCGGCCCAGGTCTACCGGGGGCTGGACATCGGCACGGCCAAGCCCGACGCCGCCACCCTGGCCCGCTTTCCCCACGCCCTCATCGACCTGCTGCCGCCGGAAGAAAGCTATTCGGCCGCCCGCTTCGTTGCCGACGCCCGGGCCGAGCTGGCCGCCGCCCGGGCCGCCGGCCAGATTCCGCTGCTGGTGGGCGGTTCCATGCTCTATTTCCACGCCCTCTTCGGCGCCCTTGACGACCTGCCGCCGTCCCGGCCGGAAATTCGCAATCGGCTGCTGGCCCGGCCCGGCCCGGAGCTCCACGCCGAGCTTCAACATATCGACCCGACCAGCGCCGCCCGGCTGGCCCCCAACGATGTGAAGCGGCTCAGCCGTTTTCTCGAACTGTGGGAAATCACCGGCCGGCCGCCGAGCCAGCTCTTCGCCGCCCAGACGCCGCCGCCGCCGGGCCGGGTACTGGCCCTGGGCCTGAATCGAGAACGGGCCGAACTGCACCAACGCATCGCCGCCCGGCTCCAGGAAATGCTGGCCGCCGGCTTCTGGGCCGAGGTGGAAGGGCTGCTGGCCCGGCCCGGTCTGACCCTGGCCCACCCGTCGTTGCAGAGCGCCGGCTACCAGCAGCTCGGCCGGGCGCTACGGCAGGGCGACAACCGGGCCGAGGCCGAGGAACAGGCCCTCATTGCCACCCGCCAGCTGGCCAAACGACAAATCACCTGGATGAACAATCGTTTGAAAACCCTGCTGCCGCTGGAAATCCACCGGCCCGATACCCCCGGCCTCATCGACCGGGTGGCGGCCTTCCTCGCCGGGGCGCCGTGAGGATTTTTCTGGGGCTGGCGCTGCTGCTGGCCGGCTGTGGCGACCCGGGCCGGGCCGAACGCCAATTCATCGGCGACCTCTACAGCGACGCCGCCAAGAGCTTTCGCGGCGCCGACCTGCTGCCGGAACGAAGCGCTCCCCCCCTGGCGGCCTGGCTGCGCCTGCAAGCCACCCTGGCCCGGCTGCCCGCCCTCGCCGCCCGCTGCACGCCGGCCCGCGACTATCTCTGGGACGCACCGCCGGCGACTATCCACTACGGCTATCCGGCCGACATTCGCTGGGCGGACGGCCGGGTGCGGGTCTGGGATAGGCTCGCCTTCGCCGTCTCCTGCCGGGGCCCACGCTGCCGGCTGGATGATATTTTTCTAGCCCGGCCCGACGGCTGGACGTCGCTGGCCCAGCACATCGGCCGCCGCTGCCCGGGTCCACCTCCTCCCATTCTTTGAGTAAAAACATGAAAACAGCTCTAGTCATTCAACATGTGGCCTTTGAAAGCCTCGGCGCCCTGGGCCCCTGGCTGGAACGGCACGGCTACGCCCTTCATTCCGTCCATCTGTCCGCCGGCGACCCACTGCCCCCGCCGGATTTCGACCTTATCGTCATTCTCGGCGGGCCCATGGGCGTCTATGAGGACGTCCCCTTCTTCCGCGACGAAAAGCCCTTTATCCAAAGGGCGCTGGCGGCGGGCCGCCGAATCCTCGGCATCTGCCTGGGCGCCCAGCTGCTGGCCGAGGCCCTCGGCGCCCGGGTCTACGCCAGCGGCCGGCCGGAAATCGGCTTTTTCCCGGTGGAACGCCTGGCCGACGGCCGTCAAACCGTGGTTTTCCACTGGCACGGCGACACCTTCGACCTGCCGCCGGGCGCCGAACGGCTGTTCCGCTCCGCCGCCACCGCCCAGCAGGGTTTTCGCTGGAAGCAGCAGGTGCTGGCTTTGCAGTTCCACGGCGAAATGACCGAAGACAACGTGCGCCAGCTGCTGGCCCACGGCGGCCCGCTGCCGCCCGGGGAATTTGTGCAGAGCCCGGCGGAAATCCTCGGCCAGCTGCCCCGGCTGGCGGCGGCCAATCAGCTGCTCTTCCGGCTGCTCGACGAGCATTTCCCCGATGTTTAAGGTCATCAGCTTCAACGCCAACGGCATTCGCTCCGCCGGCCAGAAGGGCTTTTTCGACTGGCTCGCCCGGGAAAATCCCGACGCCGTCTGCATTCAGGAAACCAAGGCCCAGCCCGAGCAGCTGACGGCGCCCCTCTACCGGCCCCTGGCCTTCAACTACTACCACAGCGCCCAGCGGCCCGGCTACAGCGGCGTCGCCCTCTATCTGCGCCGGGAGCCGCGCGAAGTCCGGGCCGGCATCGGCTGGGCCGACATCGACGCCGAGGGCCGCTATCTGGAGGCCCGCTACGACGGCTACAGCATCATCAGCCTCTACATCCATTCCGGCTCCAGCGGCCCGGAGCGCCAGGCGGTGAAGGAGGATTTCCTCGGCCGCTTCGCCGGCTTTCTGCACGAGCGCCGGGCGGAAAACCTCATCATCGCCGGCGATTTCAACATCGCCCACACCGAACGCGACCTGCGCAACTGGAAGGGCAATCTGAAGAACAGCGGCTTTCTGCCCCAGGAACGGCGCTGGCTGGACCAGCTCTTCGGCGGCGCCTACCGGGACGGCTTCCGTCTGGTCAATGACGGCGAACACGAATATTCCTGGTGGAGCAATCGCGGCCGGGCCCGGGCCAATAATGTGGGCTGGCGCATCGACTACCAGATGATTAGCGCGGCGCTGGCGCCCCGGGTGCGCCGGGCCTACATCTACCGGGACGAGCGCTTCTCCGACCACGCCCCGGTGGTCATCGAATATGACGACTTCTAGGCGGACTGCACCGGGATAAGCCCCGGCCGGCCGCGTCAGGGGGCGGGCCGCCCAGAGCCGGCGGCCCCCACTCCTGCACCGCTGACAAAATCAACCCCGGCCCGCGCCGACCCTGATAACGAAACCCACCCCGGCCCGCGCCGGGGTTTTTTATGACGGCCGCGCCGACCGCCCATAAAACCGAAGCGCTTCGTTCAGAAACCCGACCCCCATTCCGTTCTTTCCCTGCCAACCGAAGCGCTTCGCTCTGCCGGGGGCCCTAATCATTAGCAGCGAAGCACTGCCCCCAACCCCACCAGAAAAACAAGAAAAAAGAAATCAGCCTTCCGGAGGGAAGCGCTTCGGCCTAAACGGGCCGGCGCCGGTGATAACAAAGAGTGAAGCGCTTCCTTCCCGCAGTTGGATTTCCGGCGAAGCGCTCCCCTTTTTACGCCCCCCTATCAAAGCCGCGAAGGTCGTTTTCAACGAAGCGCTTCCCCTTAGGGGCAGGCTGTTAAAGCGTCGCTAGCTGGGGCCGATGCTAACGAAGCGCTTTACCCCAAACGAGCCGGCGCCAACGATGATTAAAAGCAGCCATTGGAGGGAAGCGCTTCCTCCTGTTCACCCTGAACTTAGGATTCGCTCCAGCCCATTGATCCCCGGGGCCGAAGCGCTTCGTTCCACTGGCTCGGACAAAAGGAAGCGCTTCCCTATCGGGTGCGGAGCCAACGAATTGGAACGCCACCGCCGCCGGCATTCGGCGGGCCGAAGCGCTCCCCCTTTTTCCAGTTTTCCTAGAGCGAAGCGCTTCCCTGGGCCGGGGTTCCTCGGCCGAAGGGTTTTCTTCGTAGACCAACCGAAGCGCTTCGCCTCATTGCAGCGGGCCGCGTGGGCGTACTCGTTGCCAGCGAAGCGCTTCCCCCGACAAGCCAGAAAAACCAAATCCGCCTTTCAGACCGAAGCGCTTCCTTCCACCGGCCCAGCCCGACGAAAGCGCTTTACTCCGGGCCGGGGCCAACTAATCCCTAACGCACTAGAATCGGCTCGGCCCGACCGAAGCGCTTCCCTCCTGAACGAGCCGGCGCCAGTGATAGCGCAAAGAGTGAAGCGCTTCCCCATTGGCTCCCAAGAGAACGGCTCTAGTGCCTTCTAAAGTCGAAGCGCTCCCCCTTTTCCCAATCTTTCCAGTCCGAAGCGCTTCGCCCTGAACGGGCCGGGGTCGGTGATGATAGAAAGCAACGTTGGAATGAAGCGCTTCCTTTTCCCCGACCCAGCAAATCGAAGCGCTTCGGTGGTTTAAGTCAAAGACAGCCAAAACGCTTCCCGGCGGAGATTCAGAACGAAGCGCTTCCCCCAACAAAGCCGGAAAAACGAGCAAGAAGAAATCAGCCTTCCGGAGGGAAGCGCTTCAGCCCCGACGGGCCGGCAGCGGCGCTGATTAAAACCGGCGCTTGGAACGAAGCGCTTCGTTCCGGGCCCATTGAATGAAGCGCTCCTTCTTTAGGGGGGGCTGCGTGGCCGAAGCCGAATCAACGAAGCGCTTCGGTTTAGCCGGCCTTCCGAAGGGAAGCGCTTCGCTCTGTTAGGCCAGAAACCATCTGCCTTTCTGGGGGAAAGCGCTTGAACCGGCGGGACAAATATTAAGGAAGCGCTGCGGCCGGTTGCCCAGCGCCGGGCCCTCGCTGCCTTGTTCAGGCCTAGCCAAAGGAAGCGCTTCCCGACGGAGATTCGGAACGAAGCGCTTCGGTGCTGGGCCGCTAGCCCGGCCCGGCCGGCTGGGACAGAAGCCAATCAGAGCGCTTCCGGGCGGCAACGGCGGAACGGGGCGTTTTCTGCTCTTGGTTTTGGACAGCTGGGCCCGGCCGCTTGGGGCCGGCCGCCGGAATGAAGCGCTCTCCCGGAACGGGCCGGGATTTCGGCGCCGGGCGGCGGGAAGCGCTTCGCTAGGGCGCCGCCCATGCCACCGTCAGCTGCCCAAGAATCCGGCGGGCGCTGTCGATACCGCCTAAATCGGGATTAAGGGCGCCGCTGCCGCCGGCGGGGGCGCTGGCGCCGAGCAGGGTGGCCGGGCCCGCCGGGAGTCGGTCCAAATCGACGCTCAGGGCGTAAACCAGGGCCGGCTGGCCGCTGCCGCCGGAGCCACCGCTGTAATGGCTCGTGCCGGGGCGGGCGTTCTCCGGGTAGGCGGCGTTCCAGTCCAGGGAATGGTTCACCTCGACCTTCAGCACGAAGCGGCGTCGGCCCGGCGGCGGGTCAAAATTAACGGAAAAATCACCGTGCGGCGTGGCGCCGCTGTAGGCGTCCGGCAGGGGCAGCGTTACTCGGGAAGCGAAGTGCGGCAGAGCCTCGGGCCGCCCACGGGCTGGCGCGCCCCACCAGCGCTGGCGGGCGAAGCTGCGGGTGGCGAACAGCGGTTGGAGCAGGCGCCCGTTCTCGTCCTCCAGCCACAGAGCCAGCTGCGGGCCGTTCGGTTTGTGTAGACCGAGGAACAGCGGGTAGGGGTGCAGCCAGCCGGGGCCGGCGCTGATGTGGGCGCTTAGGGCGCCGGTGCCAGAGGAACCGCCACAGCCAAGCAGCAGCAGCGGCAGCAGCCAGCGTTTCACCATTGGTAATGCAGGCCCAGGGTGGCCGAGGTGCCGCTGCGGCGGCGGCGGGTGGCGGCCATGCTCTCGCCCATGAATTGATGGTAGAGCCGGTGCCAGTGGTAGGGGGACGGGCGGCTCGGTCGGCCAGCCGGTGGAGGTCGAGCGGGACAGCATCGGGGCTGCAAAGGGCCTCCAGCACCGCCCGGAAGCGGCTTTCGTAGCGGTCAGTGTGATTCATGGGGCCAGTCTAGCCCCGGCCCCGGCACCGTTTTTGCGCTTTTAGGCGAAGGGATTAATTAGGGGCAGCGCCAACCGCTCAAAATCTCGAACGTTACGGGTAACCAGCTGGCAACCGTAGCGCTGGGCAATGGCAGCGATATAGGCATCATTGATAGGGCTCCGGTCGGGCACATGAAAACGGGCGCTCAGCTGGGCGGCGACCTCGTAATGATGTTGGTATCCAGTAGATACCTTAATCCTCCCAAGGCCGGGGCGCGCCACTACCGGCGCGGATGGCCGCCAAATCCCGGTCAACGGAATCGTCAATATCACCGGCCGGGTGGCCGCTGCTGAACACTTCCACCGGACTACGCTCGTCCACCCAATGCCGATAGCTGGACAGCACGGCAATGATTTCACCGTCGGCGCTGATAAAAACCGGTTCCCGGCGGGCCAGCGCCAGCATCTGGTCGGGGTTCTGGTGCAGCTGCTGCGGGCTGATGGTGATGGCCACGGCTAGCTCTCCACCTTGTGCAGGCGGAAGGCGCGCAGCTGGGCGAGGAATTCCGGGCGGAGCACCTCGGCCAGGGCGGCCGTCGGCAGAGTGAAATCCAGCCCCGCCGACGGCAGGCGCAGGCGCAGACCGCCGGGGGTGGGCGTCCAGTTGAACTGGGCCGGGCTAATGCCGGCGGGCACCCCGCTGGCCTGCAGCAGGGCCCGGAACTGTTCCCCCCGGTCGGGGCGCAGCACCTCGGCCAGACTCAGCGCCCGGGCCGGCCCGCGCCGGGGCAGCACCTGAAAATCTTCGCCGGCTGGACCCCGGTGCCAGAGCACCAGATAGTCGGGCGTCGTGCCGTATAAATCCACCCGGGCGTTCAGGCTCTGGGGCGTCCGTTCCAGGGCGGCGGTGAGGCTGGCCGTCTCAAAGTCGGCAACGCCGAGGGCGGCCAAATCGTTGAGCAGCAGCCGGTCGGCAAAGGCACTCTGGCCCGGGTCATTGAGCAGCAGCCGGCCCAGTATCACCTCGGCACAGGCCCCTTGGCCCTCGGCCGGGCAGTGGCTGACCCTAATCTGTTCGGCGCCGGGCAGCAGCGGCGGCGGGCCGTCGTTGCGGGGCAGATGGCGCCGGCCCAGGGCCAGCGGGGCGAGCAGCAGCAGGGCCAGGGCGACCCGGTTACGGTTTGATTTCATGGATTTCATGGCGTTCTCCTGAAGGGGGGAACCCTGACCATAGCAGAAAGGGCGGGCGCTGGCGAAGCGCTTCGGTGGGGGTGGGGTGATTAGTTGCCGGACATGGCCCGCAGCAGCTCAGCGGTGAAATAGCCGCCAACACTGCCGAGGGCGTAGCCGAGGATTCCCAACAGCACGCCGACCGGTGCCAAAGCCGGATGAAAGGCCGTCGCCACAATGGCCGCCGACGAGGCCCCGCCGGTGTTGGCGTTGGAGCCGACGCAGAGGAAAAACAGCGGCGCCCGTAGCAGCTTGGCCGTGGCCAGCACGATGGCGATGTGAATCAGCAGCCACAGGGCCGCCACCAGCAGCAGCCGCCACTGGTCCAGCAGGCCCGTGAGGCGAATTTGCAGGCCGATGGCCGCCACCAGCACATAAATCAGCAGCGTGCCCCACTGGCCGGCGCCCACCGCCTCCAGCCGGCGCAGCGGCGTCAGCGACAGCAGCAGGCCTGCCGCCGTAACCGTCAGCACCTGCCAGAAAAAGGCGCTGTTCAGGCTGTATTCCCGGGCCCAGTCCCAGCGGGCGAAGCGGGCCGCCAGCTCGCTGCCCAGGCCGTTGCTGAGGCCGACGACGGCGAAGGTCAGACCGAAAAGGGTCATCAGCTCGGCCAGGGTCGGAATGCGGGCGGCGCTGGCCCGGGCGGCGACGGTTTCCCGGAGGGCGTCGAGGGCGCGGGTGTCGGCGCGCAGCCAGCGGTCCACCCGGGGGGCGTGGCGCACCAGCGCCAGAATGACGAAGAGCCAGAGCGAGGCCAGGGTGGCATCAATCAGCAGCAGGGCGCCGAAGAGCTCGTCGGGGACGGCGTA
Source organism: uncultured Cardiobacteriaceae bacterium (assembly GCA_963532425.1). Lineage (GTDB taxonomy): Bacteria > Pseudomonadota > Gammaproteobacteria > Cardiobacteriales > Cardiobacteriaceae > CAUSKK01. The sequence continues at coordinate 1,248 of CAUSKK010000025.1, read as the reverse complement.
GAGTTCCTTCAGGGCCGCCATATTGGCTGCGCCGCCAATCCAGCTGGCCGCCAGGGTACCGAGGCCGCGCCAAATCTGGTCGCCGGCGAGCCAGTCCGGGGCCAGCCAGTGGAAAAAGGCGAAGCTGCCGAGGCCGCCGAGGACGGTGCCGAGGCTGCCGGCGAGGAAGAGGGCCAGCACCTTCCAGCCCAGGCGCAGCAGGCCACGCAGGTCCATGACCAGGGTCAGGAGGAAGAGGCTGGCCGGCAGCAGATAGGTGGCGCTGAACGCGTAGACCTGGGCGCCGAGGCCGGGGGCAATCAGGCCGCTGCTGTTGAGACCGGCGGGGAGAAAGCAGCAGAGCACCAGACCGGGCACGATGCGGTAGAAACGCTGCCAGAAGGGGTGGGGGCTGGCGCCGGTGGCGAAGATAAGGCCGAGCAGGCCGAAGAGCAGGCCGATGGCGGCGGGAACGGTGGTAATCAGAGGCATGGACAATCCCGGGACAAAAGTCGGCATTTTGGCAGGAAGGGGCAGCGGGGGGAAGGGTCGAAGCGCTTCCCTCAAGTCATCGCCGTTTTACCCTTGCTAGCTGAATCGGGGAAATCGAAGCGCTTCGGCCTCGCCGCCAACCCAATCAAAACGCCGGCGGCGGAGGGAGCGCTTCAGCTTGAGAGGGGAAGCGCTTCCTCATCATTTCCACCCTTGCCCGCCGACTGACTCGGGGAAGGCGAAGCGCTTCACCGGTGGCGTTTGGGGGCCGGGTCTGATTGGCGCGGGCCGGACCCGGCGTTCCCAACCGCCGGTTTAAAGCCGATGGCCCCGGTCTTCCATGAAACGCTTCGGTTTTATTTCCTGCTCCGGCCCACCTAATTAGAACGAAGCGCTTCGTTCTATCCGGTCTTCCGGAGCAAATTTGCCCTTGTCTGCTGGCTGAATCGGGGAAACCAAAGCGCTTGGGTCAGTGGTTCCTTATTTATCAACCCACGGGGGAAGCGCTTCGGCCGGGAACGCCAGATTCCGAGCCGGGGCCAGGACGGGTTCGGAAATTGAAGCGCTTCGGCCGGGGCAGCGCTTTACCCTTTGGGGTGACTCGCACTCTAAAACGCCGGAACGCTGCTTTCCGCCGGGCCGATTCGTTTTCCTTCGCCCGTTGGCTCACTGGGGGAAATCGAAGCGCTTCGGGCTTGCTGCTAACCCAATGAAAACGCCGGCGGCGGCGAAGCGCTTCGTTCTCAAGGACTGGAAAAAAGAGGTCTGGCGCTGGCT
>CAUSKK010000024.1:0-19573 GCA_963532425.1 uncultured Cardiobacteriaceae bacterium | reverse complement strand
GATTTCAAATTTAACCTTTTCTTTATTAGCCAGTTGGCTTTCAAAAGTTTTTGGTATTTTTGCATCAGCAACGAGGTGTGTATTATAGGGAGAATATTTTTCTGTGCAACTATTTTTTAGCAGCAACCCGTACCATTTTTATAATCTATTGTTTTTAATATGTTTTTATGGACAGCATTTTTGAAAATACCGGCTAAAAAGAAGCGCTTCCCCAACGAAGCGCTTCCCTTTTTCCTAGTTTTCAGGGCTTTTGAATGTCGCTACTGCCACCCATCGGCGATTTACGCGACGCATCGCTATCCTTACGTCGGGCCACCAGCCGTGCCAGATAGGCATCATCCACATCGCCGGTTACATAGCAGCCATCGAAAACCGAGCAATCGAATTGGTCGGTAAGCCGATGCTTGGTCTGGGTGCAGGCACTGATTAAATCTTCCAGACGTTGATAAATCACCCGGTCAGCGCCGATGAGCTGGGCCACCTCCTCGGTGCCACGATGATAGGCAATCAATTCCTCGTGGGTAGGCATGTCAATGCCGTAAACATTGGGAAAGCGCACCGGCGGCGCCGCGCTGGCCAGATAAACCTTCCGGGCGCCGGCTTCCCGGGCCATTTGGATAATTTGCTGGCTGGTGGTGCCGCGCACAATGGAATCATCCACCAGCAGCACATTTTTATTGCGAAATTCCAAATCCAGCGCGTTGAGCTTCTGGCGCACCGATTTGGCCCGTAGTTTCTGGCCGGGCATGATAAACGTACGGCCGATGTAACGATTTTTCATGAAACCCTCGCGGAATTTCACCCCCAGCCGGTTGGCCAGCTCAATGGCGGAATTGCGACTGGTATCGGGAATGGGGATAACCACATCAATATCATGGTCGGGCCAGTCGTGCAGAATCTGTTCGGCCAGTTTCTCGCCCATGCGCAGCCGCGCCTTATAGACATTAATACCGTCAATGGTGGAATCGGGCCGGGCAAAATAGACATACTCAAAGATGCAGGGGGTGCGGCGGGGATTGGCAGCACACTGTTTTTCAAAGATTTGGCCGTCCTCGGTGATGATGAGCGCTTCGCCGGCGTCGATGTCGCGGATAACCTCAAAACCCTGGGCCGACAGAGCCACCGACTCGCTGGCAATCATGTATTCCGGGCCGAGTTCACTCTCACGCACGCCGTAAATCAGCGGCCGAATGCCGTGGGGGTCGCGGAAGGCCACCAGACCCACGCCACTAATCATCGCCACCACCGCATAGGCCCCGCGCACGCGCTGGTGGGTACGCTCCACGGCGCTGAAAATGGTTTCCGGTGTGGGGGAAAATTGGTGCTGAATCTGTAGTTCGTGGGCGAAGACATTCAGAAGCGCTTCGGAATCGGATTGGGTGTTGATATGGCGGAGATTGGAACGGTAAATCTGCTCAATCAGCTCGTCGGCGTTGGTCAGGTTGCCATTGTGGGCCAGCGCGATGCCATAGGGGGAATTGACGTAGAGCGGCTGGGCCTCGGCGGAACTGGTCGTGCCGGCGGTGGGATAGCGCACATGGCCAATGCCCATGTGGCCCAGCAGGCCCTCCATATTGGATTGCTTGAAAACATCCCGCACCAGGCCATTATCCTTGTGCATAAAAAATCGCCCCTGGTAGCAGGTGGCGATGCCGGCCGCATCCTGACCGCGATGCTGAAGAACGGTCAGAGCATCATAGATGGCCTGATTCACGGCGTATTTACCCACCAGCCCAACGATTCCACACATAAAAACCTCACTTTGTTTGTTATTGCCATAGCCGGGCCGAGCACCAATGCCCAGTCCCCCGAGGCGGCAAAATTATAAACCCGGGCCACCAAGCGCAGAAGCGCTTCCCGGGGGAAGCGCTTCGTTGGGGGCCGGCTGGGGGGAAGCGCTTAGTAGCAGAGGCTGTTGTTACTGCCCATGCGTACCAGCTCGCCCATGACCACACCGGGCACGCGAATGGGTTCGAGCATCTGTTTGGAGCGAATGTCGACGCGCAGCAGCTGGGGCGCCTCCTCGTCCACCAGGAAAAGCAGGGTTTTACTGTCGCCGGTTACCCACATATTGGTGATTTCATAGGGGAAGTGGTAAACCTGACGATTTTCTGGCTCGTCGAAGTCCTGCAGGATTAGGCCCCGGTCGCCGCCAATTATCCAGGTGCGTTCCAGCCAGCCGGAACGGATGATGCGCGGCGAAAAATCGACGCTGAAGCGCTGGGGAGTTTCCTCGCCAGCGGTGAAATCGAAGAGGGCCACATTGCCGGAAACCTCGGCAAAGAGCACCCGGCCAGAATAGGCGTCGATGTAGGGCATAACCATCGGCTTGTAGTAGCTGCCCACCTCGTACATTTTGCCGGTGGTGAGCATCTTCTTGTTTTCAGGGAAATAGACCAGCCCTTCGGAGCCATCGACGGTGGTCAGGGCCAACATGCGGTCTTCGGGGCTGGCGACGCCGCTGGCCAATCCGGAGGAAATGTAGGGGGACAGGTCGATTTCCTCCCAGGGTTTTTCGATGCTGTCGCTGCCGTATTTGTGGAAAATGCGCGGTTTTTCCTCGTCAAGAATCCAAAAAGACTGGGAAAAGGAGCTAAACAGCAGGGCGTAGTAGCTGTTCAAGGCAACGGTACGGTTGGGGGAATCGAAGCGCTCGGGGAAGATTTTCACCTCCCGGGTTTGGTAGTTAATCATACCGACCTGGTCTTTCAGGCCGATGGCCACCCACTTGGTCTGGGGCACGAAGAAAATCTGATAAACCGGCGACGGCAGCTTCAACATGAAGGGCTCGCGCTTTTTCAGGTCGTAGAAATGGATTTCTGCCACCTCCGGGTTGCCAACGGCCATCATGGCATCGTCCCGGGCCATTTCAAATACCTTTGGCATCATGATGCCAAAGCTAATGGAATCAATATATTCGCCGCTGACGATGTCCACGATGCTGATGTAATAGCCAAATTTATCGGCGATGAAGGCATAGCGGGTTGGTTGATAAAGGCTCCGGACGGGCGATTGGTTGCCCTCGTTCCTGATAACCTGGGCCACCGCCGGCCCCAGCCCCAGAGCGCCCAGGGCTAGAAGAAATTGTCGTCTATCCATAAAAAATCCTTGCCATAAAAAAACCATTGGGCCAGCCAGAACCACGGAAGCGTTTCGCCACCCGATAGGCCCAGCCAGCCCAATGGTTAGAGTTGAGGGAAAAAATCAGCCGTTATTTCTTGGCTTCTTCTACCTTTTTGTCATGTTTGTGCTGGTCATCACCCTTCTTATCGTGGCCATGAGCCTCTTTCTTATCATGCTTGTGGCCGTGATGGTCGTCGCAGGCTTGTTTATTGTGCTTGTGGTCATCCTTTTTGCAATCGTGTTGGTGGCCTTTGTCCTCATGACCTTTAGCCTCGTGGCCATGGCCGTGGTCATACTCGTCTTTCCAGTCGCCCTTGGCCTTGGCAGCCTCGATAACCTCTTTGACGGTTTTCACCTCGGCCTCACAGCTGGCGCTGGTTTTATCGTCAAAGTTCACGGTGATGGTGTGTTTTTCGCCGGCTTTGGGGAATTTATCGGCGGCGATTTTCATCAGCATCACATGGTCGCCACCTTTCTTGAAGACCCGCTCGCCCTCTTTCAGCTCTTTATTTTGCAGAGGAACCATGGACATAACCCCATCTTTCATTTCCATGGCGTGCAGTTCTATATCGCTGGTGATGGAGGGAATGCTGGCGCTCTCAATCTGAACGGGTTTGCCGCTGTGCTCGAACTTCAGGAAGGCGCCGGTCATATCTTTGCCGGGGATAACTTCCTGAATCACGCAATCGCTCAGTTTGGTTTCCGCAAACGCGCTGCTCGAAGCCAGTACAGCCAGTGCAATTAATGATTTCATTTTCATGATTAACCTCATTGTTGATGGATAGAAGAATTTTTCTGGCATTGGCCAAATTGGCTCAACGCCTCGGTGGAATTGATGATGCCGATTTTTACGCCCACCTGCTTGCCCTCGACAAATAGAGCCGAGAACGGCAGGCCAACGGCACCCAGACGTTCCAGCACATCTTTTTCCTGGGTGCTGCGCTGGGACAGCTGGGTCAGTTCCAGTTCACTGAAGAGCTGGCCAATGGGTTCGGCGGCGTCGTTCAGATTGAGCGTTTCCACATAGAGATTGTCATCGCTCTTACGCAGGCGTTCCAAAACCGGCAGTTCCTGGCGGCAGGGCGCACACCACAGGGCCCAGAGATTCAGGACGATGGGCTTATCGGTCTTGGCATCGGGCACGAAGTCGTGAATGTCGGTAACCTTCTTGCTCTCGTCGAAGCCGGCCGGCAGCGGACAGCTCAGTTTTGGCCGTTCCAGCGTGGCAGTGGGGGTTGGACTGGGCGAAGCGCTTCCCGTCTCCGCTTTCTTGGCCCCTTCGGCGGCGGGTAATTTTTCGTTAAGCGCTTCGGTCAGCAGCCGTTCGCCAATCTGATAGTCGAAGACATCGATAATTTCCCGCTCCGGTGAAATCAAATAGATATAGGCGCTGTGATAGACCTCGTAGACTTCGCCCCGTTTCGGGTCATCCACCTTCTTGCCGTCCTTGCGGTAGCCAAAGGTGGCGCCGAGCTGGTCGGCCAGAGCCTGAATATTTTTCATCTCGCCGGTTAGGCCAATGATACGCGGGTCGAAATAGTTGGTGTAGGCATTCAGGCGCTTCACATCATCGTTCATCGGGTCGATGGTAACGAAGAGAATCTGCACGGCGTCGGGATTATTGAGGTCCTTGACGGTGCGGCCGAATTCATAGAGCGTGGTGGGACAGATATCAGGGCAGGAGGTGTAGCCCACAGCCATCAGCAGATATTTGCCAGCATAGTCTTTTTCACTTACTTCGCCGCTGGGAGAAACCAAATTGAAGGTGATTTTTTCGGTGGTGGGCGCTTTAACCGTCTGTGCCGGCACGGCCCAACTGAGAAGAAATAAGAGCCATAGGCTGACCATTCTAAGCATCATCGTCTCCTTTAAATTTGATGAGTACCGGTGAAAGTAATTCCTTCTTCATTATACACTAACGGCGAACCCAGAGGTTCGCCGTTGGTATGGGAGTGGAAGCGCTAAATTATTTTTTAGCTTCTTCTTTTTTGGCCTCTTCTTTCTTATCGGCCTTGTCGCCCTCTTTCTTGGCGGCGCCTTTTTCCATGTCCTGAGCTTCTTTCGGGATAAAGTCGCTTTCTTTACCTTTCTGCTCCTTGGCACCTTCGCTGGCATGAGGAGGAACGGTCTGTTTCATCAGCTCGTTGTTCCATTTACCATCGACCTTAACCTGAGCCAGAGCCCCCAGGCTCACGCCTTCAATCAGGTTGTGGTTCAGGTAAACGTAAACACCCGGCTGTTTAAAGGTGTACATAGCCGCGCCAGCAGAGCCAGCAGCAATGCTCCAGGTTTCCAAATCCTGAGCTGGTTTATCGGCCAGGTTGCCGCGTTCCCACACATACTCGCCGTGGCCACCAATCAGGTGCGGATAGCTGTAGCGGTTAGCCTGAGAGTGGTAGAACATGACGGTTTCACCCACTTTGGCCGTCAGAGCATTTTCGCCGGTGTAGGCACCTTTACGCTCACCAAAAACAATGTGGGTCGGGGTCAGGGCATTCATGACTTTGATGTCATCGGCGAAGCTCTGGTCAGCCCGGGCATAGCGTTTGTACTTGCCTTTTTCATCTTTAGGAATGTAGAAATCCTGCTCACCAATGTAGAAGGCTTTATCGTATTTCAGCGGGTTGCCATCTTTGTCTTTCAGACCGCCCTTAGGCAGAACCACCACAGCACCGTTCATACCATGGACCACGTGCCAGGGAATCATCAGACCACCGGGGGCGCAGTGATAGATGTGGGCGCCGGGTTTGGTAGCTTTCCACAGCAGCACCACTTCCTGACCGGGCATAACGTGGGTCAGGTTACCGCCACCCAGAGCGCCGGTGGAGGCGTGGAAGTCAATGTTGTGAACCAGTTTGTTGCTGGAATCGTTTTTCAGCGTCAGCTCCACATAGTCGCCTTCGTGAACCACCATCAGCGGGCCTGGAACGGAATCGTCAAAGGCAAACGCCCACATGAAAACGCCCGGCTCAACCTCGATTTCTTTTTCTTTGATGGTCATTTCAAATTGAACCACCCGAGGTTTGGCTGGGGTTTCCAGACTGTGCTCATGGACAAATGGCGGTTTCACCAATTTAACTTTAACCCGTTCCAATTGGTCGAAATCGGCGGGCAATTCGGTGCCAACTTCATAGCCGGGCAGACCGCCGGTGGTGGAAACTACAGCGTCAGCTGCCAGGACATTAGCGCCGAAAAGAGCTGCTAACAGAGCGCCACTGATGAGCGTTTTTTTCATAATTCACCTTATTGTGTTGTTGAGAGGAGTTGAGAAACTACTTTGCCGGCTATTTTATTTAAAAAATGTTAATAGGCCAATTTCCGCAGAAATTAATCTTTGTTCATTCGATTTTTTCAAATTAAACCAATTAAAAACCAATTATGATTTGGTTTAATCAACGGACTGAATCCTTTCTAAAATTTTATTTTCCTGGCGGTAGCCCCCGGAAAAAATGGTAAAATTCGGCGCCCGCAAATTTGTCCTGCGGGAAACAGTAGGCGCCCTGCCTGCTGGAAGCACAATCGTGCTTTTTTTCTGTTTTTCGGAGGCAATTATGAACTCTTATAAAAGACTCTGGTCGATACTGGGCGTTCTCGTTATCGCATCCTTTATCCTACTCGGCTTCCTGGGTAAAGAGGTGTACAACGAGCGGCCCCCTATCCCCGAGCAATTTGTCAGTGAAGACGGCAGCGTCGTCTATACCAAGCAAAATATTATGGACGGCCAGAGCGCCTGGCTTTCCATCGGCGGCATGTCCGTGGGTTCCGTTTGGGGCCACGGCGCCTATCAAGCCCCGGACTGGACGGCCGACTGGATTCACCGCGAGGTGGAAGCCTGGCTGGATAAGCGCGCCCAGGAAACCCACGGCAAGCCTTTCAAAGAGCTGAGCGAACGCGACCAGCAGCCGCTCATCTATGATGCCAAGGTGGCCTTCCGCACCAATACCTATGACCAAAACAGCGGCAATGTGGTGCTGAGCAAGGAACGCATCGCCAGCATCAAGGAAATTGGCGACTACTACGACCGTCTCTTCGGCGACGACAAAACGCTGCAGAAATCACGCCAGTCCTTCGCCATGAAGGAAAACACCCTGGCCGACCCGGAAGCGCGTAAAAACCTGAACGCCTTCTTCTTCTGGTCCGCCTGGGCGGCCAGCACCAACCGGCCCGGTTTGGACATGACCTATACCAACAACTGGCCCCATGAACGCCTGATTGGCAACGAACCCACCGCCGAAAACGTGGTTTGGTCGTTGGCCTCGGTGATTACGCTAATTTTCGGCGTGGGTTCAGTTATCTGGATTTGGGCCTTCTTCACCAAGCACGACCACGAGGAGCCGGTTACGCCCAACGCTGACCCGCTGACCCTGGTCAAATTGACCCCGTCGCAAAAAGCCCTGGCCAAATATGTGCTGGTGGTGGCGGCACTGTTTGTGGTGCAGGTGCTGCTGGGCGGCTTTACAGCCCACTACACCCTAGAAGGCCAGCATTTCTACGGCATTCCCGTCTCTGACATTCTGCCCTACAGCCTGACCCGCACCTGGCACATTCAATCGGCCATCTTCTGGATTGCCACCGGCATTCTCGCCGCCGGCCTCTTCCTGGTCCCCATCATCAACGGCGGCCAGGACCCCAAATTCCAGAAACTCGGCGTCGATGTGCTCTTCTGGGCGCTGATTATCGTCGTGGTGGGTTCCTTCCTTGGCCAGTTCGTGGCGCTGAAGGGCTGGCTGAAAGGCGCGGCCAACTTCTGGTTCGGCCACCAGGGCTATGAGTTCGTTGAGCTGGGCCGCCTCTGGCAGCTGGCACTGTTCATCGGTCTGGTCTTCTGGCTGGTGCTGATGCTGCGCGGCATCTGGACGGCCATCCGGCGCAAAGGCGAAGATAATCACCTGCTGATTCTCTTCACCCTGGCCGCCATTGCCATCGGTCTGTTCTACGCCCCGGCCCTGATGTACGGCGAGCATACGCACCTGTCCATCATGGAATACTGGCGCTGGTGGGTGGTGCACCTGTGGGTGGAAGGCTTCTTCGAAGTATTCGCCACCTCGGCCATGGGCTTCGTCTTCTGCTCCCTGGGTCTGGTCAACAAACGGGCGGCCACCTGTGCGGCGCTGATGGCGGCCATGCTCTTCCTGCTCGGCGGTATCCCCGGCACCTTCCACCACCTCTACTTCTCCGGTACCACCACGCCCATCATGGCCGTCGGTGCGATGTTCTCGGCGCTGGAAGTGGTTCCGCTGGTGCTGCTCGGCTATGACGCCTTCGAAAACTGGACCTACCAACGCAAAACCGAATGGATGAAACCGATGCGCTGGCCGCTGACGTTCTTCATTGCCGTGGCCTTCTGGAACATGCTGGGCGCCGGCGTCTTCGGCTTCCTGGTGAACCCGCCGATTTCGCTCTACTACCTGCAGGGCCTGAATACCACCGCCAACCACGGCCACGCCGCCCTCTTCGGCGTCTATGGCTTCCTGGCGCTGGGCTTCGCGCTGATGGTGCTGCGCTATATCCGGCCCACCTACCGCTTTAACCAGAAATGGATGTTCGCTTCCTTCTGGTGCCTGAACCTGGGTCTGGCCTTCATGCTGTTTGCCTCGCTGCTGCCCATCGGTATCATCCAGGCCCACGCCACTATTACCCACGGTCTCTGGTATGCACGCGGTGAAACCTTCATGCAATCGGACATTCTGGTTAGCCTGCGCTGGATTCGTACCATTGGCGACGTCATTCTGATTGCCGGTGCCATCATGTACCTGATTGAAGTGTGGCGCGGTCTCAACCACCAGGAGCCCGAGGACGGCAACGCCCCCATCAAGGGCTTCCTGCCGAAGGTTATGGCCATTTTCTTTGGTCGTAAACCGGCTCCGGTGGCGGAAACCAGCAACCCCACCGAACTGGGTAAATAACCATCAAGCAATGGCCTAGCCCAGACAAAGCCCCCGGAAGGGGGCTTTTTTGTGGGCACAAATCCTGAAAAAGCCGGCCGCCGAGAACGAAGCGCTTCAAGCCCAGAAGCTGCCCTAACCGAAGCGCTTCAGCCTGACCAGACCAATTGCCCCAGAATGAAGCGCTTTAGCTTGACTGGGCGCTGTGAAGCCGTTGGGGCGGCAGGACCGGCTGACCGTCTTTCTTCAAGGGGCGGCAACTGCAAAAGGGGGAAGCGCTTCGGATTTCCGACCCAGCAAAGCCACCCGGGATTTCACAACGAAGCGCTTCACCCTCTCGGCCCTGGGAAGCGCTTCCCACTCAAAGGCCAATAAAAGCGAAGCGCTTCGGCCGGCGGAGCTTTCAACCACCGAGGCCGGGGCAAAGGAAAACTGAAGGCGGTTCCCAGCGAAGCGCTTCCTTCCCAGAAGAGCGGCAATGGGGGAAGCGCTTTATCGTCGGCAAAGACATTTGCGGCCCCGGCCCGCCCTAGAGGTATTTTTATAGAACGAAGCGCTTCCCGCTAGGCCTCTAGCCGGCGACAAAATCCGATTTCAGAGCAGGAAGCGCTTCGGCCGGTGGGTTCAGAAGGAAGCGCTTCGGCTTGGTTTAATCAAATCCCCGGGCCGACCCGCTGAACAGACGAAGCGCTTCACCTGTTCCCACCAGAAAACCCAGGCCAAAGATTTCCCTGGCGCGCCCGCCGGAAGTGCTTCCGGTCCAGTGGGCTGGAAAAACGAAGCGCTTCGGCGCCGGCCGAATGACCGAAGCGCTCGGCCCGGCTGGCCTTTCAATCGGCAGAACGGAAAAATCGGTCGGTGGAGGGTCAAAGGCAAAGACTCGTTACCAACGAAGCGCTTCCTTCCCAGAAAGCCAGTAACCGGGGAGCGCTTCAATCCCAAAGGCTGACCCGGCCGAAGCGCTTCTTCCAGCCCCCTTCTCACTGACCTAGTGCCTAAGCCGCTGACACCGAAGCACTTCAATTTCGCCCTGGCCCGGTTTAGGGCTCGTTGCGAGGGAAGCGCCTCGGGCTGAACCGATGGATTTCTCCAGAACGAAGCGCTTCGCCCCGCAAGGGCTCTTTTCAGCCGACTGAGGTTTTCGCCCTCCCGAAGGAAGCGCTTCGATTTTCTAGCCCAGCGGAGCAACACGGGATTTCAGAGGGAAGCGCTTCAACCTTGACCTAATTCCAGAGCGAAGCGCTTCGGTTGGCTGGGCCTCCAGTTATTGGAACGAGAAAAGGGAAGCGCTTCCTCTAGCTGGACGGAACAGCGCTTCAATCTCAAAGGCTGTAACGGCTTAAACCGCATTCCAGAGCGAAGCGCTTCGCTAGGTAGGACTAGAAGAAAAAGGGACTATTTCCAAAGCCGGAAGCGCTTCCAGCTAAACGGCGGCTCCAGAACGAAGCGCTTCACTGGGAAGAAGCGCTTCCGGCTGAAAAGCTTCTTCCCAGCAAGCCGGCAACAGAGGAGCACTTCACTAGGGGGAAGCGCTGCCGGTTGAAAAAATTCTTCCCAGCAAGCCGGCCACAGCAAAGCGCTTCACTGGGAAGAAGCGCTTCAATCCCAGCCGGGCCAGCTTCCCCGACCGAAGCGCTTCCCCGGCCCGCCCCTTTTTAGAGCGAAGCGTCCAGGCTGACGGAACCGAAGCGCTTCGTTAGCTCCTGCCTGGGCTGAAGCGCTTCCCTCCGGAAGGCCGGAGGATTGAAGCGCTGCCCCCATAAAAAAAGCGCCGGGCCCGGGGCAATCCCCCAGAGCCCGGCGCACGGCGGGTTTATTCCTGCCGTCTAGGCCTTGGCTTCCCAGTCGGCGAGGAATTCCGCCCCATTGGCATAAACCTTGAGCCGGCCCAAATGCAGGTCATGATGAAATTCCACCAGCGCCGCCCGGGGGGGGCGTTGGGGCGCCGGTTCCGCTCGAGGCGCGGCCAGCGATTCTTCCGCACTAGCCCGCCCCCGGCAGATTGCGGGCGAGCAGGCTCAGCGGGCCCACTTCGCCCACGGCCACCTTCACCACCCAGCCGCTGCCCTTGGCCACCTCCAGCGGCTCATCGCTGGCGGCGTCGCGCAGGTCGGCCACCCGGGTGAGCCAGTTGCCGCGCGGGTCGATGACCTCCAGGCTGTCGCCCCGTTTGAACTGGTTTTTCACCGCCACCGTGGCCAGGCCGCTGGCCGGGTCATAGTCCAGCACCTCGCCGACGAACTGCTGGGTGGCCGAATTGGAGGAGCCGGTGGCGTAGTTCTGCTGGGCCTTAATCTGGCGGCGCACGAAAAAGCCGTCGGTGTAGCCGCGATTGGCCAGGCCCTCCAGCTCCACACTCAGCTCCGGATTGAACGGCCGGCCGGCCAGGGCGTCGTCGATGGCGCGGCGGTAGAGCTGGCTGGTGCGGGCGGTGTAGTAGTGGGATTTGGTGCGCCCCTCAATCTTCAGGCAGTCCACGCCGATTTTCACCAGCTCGCCCACGTGCTCGATGGCGCGCAGGTCGCGGCTGTTCATGATGTAGGTGCCGTGGTCGTCCTCGGTGATTTCCATGTACTCGCCGGGCCGCTGCACGTCCTCGAGGAAATAGGTCTGGTCGGCCAGCGGGTGGCGGTCCTTGGGGTCGGTCAGGCCGGCCGCCGTCAGCCCCTGCAGCGAATCCGGCGCGAAGATGCGGTCGGGGGTGGGAATGAAATCGCCGGCGTTCTCCTCGGCGCCGTGGGTTTTGTACTTCCAGCGGCAGGCGTTGTTGCACACCCCCTGGTTCGGGTCGCGGTTGTTGAAGTAGCCGGAGAGCAGGCAGCGGCCGGAATAGGCGATGCAGAGGGCGCCGTGGACGAACACTTCCAGCTCAATGTCCGGGCACTGCTGGCGGATTTCGGCGATTTCGTCCAGGGACAGCTCCCGGGACAGAATGATGCGGCTGACGCCGTTGCGCTGCCAGAACTTCACCGACGCCCAGTTCATGCTATTGGCCTGCACCGACAGGTGAATGGGCATGGCCGGGAAGGCGTCCTTGACCAGCATAATCAGGCCCGGGTCGGACATGATGCAGGCGTCGGGGCCGGCCTGGAGCGTCGGGGTCAGGTCGCGCACGGCCGTCTGTAGCTTGTAGTTGTGCGGCATGGCATTGACGGTCAGAAAGAACAGCTTGCCCTGGCCGTGGGCCTCGTCGATGGCGATTTTCAGATTCTCATCGTTAAATTCGTTGCCGCGCATGCGCAGGGAATAGCGCGCCGCCCCGGCATAGACGGCATCGGCGCCGTAGGCGAAGGCATAGCGCATGGTTTTGAGCGAGCCGGCCGGAGCCAGCAGTTCAACGTGTCGTGTCATAAAAATTCTCAAAAGAAAAAGCCCGACCGGGTCGGGCAGGGACTAGGCCTCGTTGGCTTGCCAGGCTTCCAGGAAGTCATGCCAGTGGTCGGGGGCCCCGTCCTGGCGCAGGTAGTTTTTCACCTGCTCCAGCTGGGCCTCGTACTGCAGCTGGTTGAGGTTGCCGCGCAGCAGCTCAAAGCGCAGATAGAGCAGATAGGTATTGAGGACGTCGGTTTCACAGTAGTTGCGGATGGCCTCGATTTCGCCGCGCTCGAAGCGCTCCTGCACGGCGGAACCGTCCATGGCCAGCTTGCCGGGAAAACCGCAGAGTTTGGCGAGCTCGTCCAGCTTGACGGCGTTGCCGTTGTTATAAAAGGCGAGCACATCCATCAAATCCGTATGGCGCCAGTGGTAGCGGCTGAGATAGTTGTTGAAGCGGAATTTGGGATTGTGCTCGCCGGTTTCAAAGTACTGGCGGGCGCTGATGCCGTGGCGCATAGCGCGGTAGTGCAGCACCGGCAAATCGAAGTTGCCGCCGTTCCAGCTGACCAGATTTGGCACGAAGCGGTCGATGCCGGCGAAGAAGCGGCGCACCAGCTCGGCCTCGTCGCTGTGCTCGTCGCCCAGGGACCAGAGGCGGATGCCGCGCTGGGGCTCGTTGAGCAGCACGGAAATGGCCACTATCCGGTGCAGATGGGGGCGCAGAAAGCTGGTGCCGCTGTCGGCGAGCCGTTCGCTGGCCATGAGCTGGGCCACCTCGGCGGCGCTGCCGCCCTTGAGCGCGTGCAGGCGGCGGTAGCCGGCCACGTCGGCCACCGTCTCGATGTCGAAGACGAGAATATTGTCTTTGAACATTATTTCTGCCTCCAGCTGCCGTTTTCCTGGTAGTACCAGCCGGATTGGGCCTGGCTAATCCAGCGACCGGCGAAGGTTTTCTGAATGTCCCCCTGCCACTCGGGGTGATTATTGGCGGCGGCAATGGCGGCGTAGAGGGCGTGGCGGTCGGCGTTTTCGGCCTTGACCAGCTGGTTGAGCTTGGCCCGCTCGGCCATCGGCACGGCCTCGGCATCGCGCACGGCCACCAGCCCATCGGCGGTCAGGCCAATGGCGCCGCTGTCGAAATGGGGGGCCATCTGGCCGAAGCGCTTGCTCATTTTGGCCTTGATTTTCTCAATCTCCGGCGACGAGGCGTTGAAATCCGGGCTAGCGGCCCGGGCCTCGCCGCTCAGGGCCGTGAAGAGTGCCAGCGCCAGCTGGCGGGCGCCCCGTTCCAGGGCGGCCTGCTCCGGCCGGGCGGCGCTGTCCTGCTTGCTGTCCCTGTCCTTGGCCTCCTTCCCCTCGGTTTTCTGCGACCAGACCTCCTGGATGATGGTATCGGCCACCTTCTCGGCGGCGGCGGCGGGGAAGTAGATATTGACGGTGATGCAGGAGGTCAGCGCCCCGGCGGCCAGCAGCCAGGCGGTACTCTTCACAACGGCCACGGGCTTAGTCCTTGGCGCGGCCCAGATACTCGGCGCTGCGGGTGTCCACCTTGATGACGTCGCCGATGCTGAGGAAGAGCGGCACGCGCACCACGGCGCCGGTTTCCAGCGTGGCCGGTTTACCACCGCCGCCGGAGGTGTCGCCACGTAGACCCGGGTCCGTATCGACGATTTTCAGTTCCACGAAGTTGGGGGCGCTGACGCTGATGATGTTGCCGTCCCAGAGAATGACCGTGCACAGGGCCTGTTCCAGCAGCCATTTTTCCGCATCGGCCACGGCGGCGGCATCGGCGGGCAGCTGCTCGAAGGTTTCCGGATTCATGAAGTGCCAGCTGCCCTCGTCCTTGTAGAGGTACTGCATGTTGGTTTCGAGCACATCGGCGGCCTCGACGGTTTCGCCGGATTTGAAGGTGCGCTCGATGACGCGGCCGGTTTTGAGGTTGCGCACTTTCACGCGGTTGAAGGCCTGGCCCTTGCCGGGCTTGACGAATTCATTTTCAACGATGGTGTAGGGGTCGCCGTCCAGCATGATTTTGAGGCCGCCCTTGAATTCGTTGGTGGAAAAAGTTGCCATAGAAGATGTTTCCTTAAGAAATAAATAAAGGCGGCGATTATAGAAGAAAAACCGGCCCGGCGTTTAACGCCGCCGGCGGGCCGACGAGATTACGATTTGTTCAGAAACTAGCCGGTTGTCCAAATAAATTTGTTTTAAATTCAAGGCCACGGCCGGAGCTACTGGCCGGCGCCGGGCTTTTTGTGTTAATAAAAACCCCAGCGCTCCGGCGCGACATCTATATCAACAATGAGGCATCTATGAACGTTGAATTTCTCTCCCACTATGACGCCCAGGCCGCCGAACGGGCCGCCAAAGGCATCGTGCCCCTGCCCCTATCCAAGCAGCAAACCGCCGATTTGATTGAGCTGCTGAAAAATCCCCCAGCCGGCAGCGAAGCCCGGCTGCTGGATTTGTTCGAGAACCGCATTCCCGCCGGCGTCGATGAGAGCGCCTATGTGAAAGCCTCCTTCCTCTCGGCCCTGGCTGCCGGCGACGCCACTTCGCCGCTGATTTCGCCAGTGCGGGCGGTGGAACTGCTCGGCACCATGCAGGGCGGCTACAACATCGACCCGCTGCTGCGTGCCCTGGACGATGAGCAGCTGGCGCCGGCGGCGGTCAAGGCCCTGTCCCACACCCTGCTGATTTTCGACCACTTCCACGACGTGGTGGAAAAGGCCGAGGCCGGCAATCAATACGCCCAGCAGGTGCTGCAATCCTGGGCCGATGCCGACTGGTTCCTGGCCCGGCCCCAGCTGGCGGAAAAAATCAGCCTGCGCGTCTTCAAGGTCAGCGGCGAAACCAACACCGACGACCTGTCCCCGGCCCAGGACGCCTGGTCGCGGCCGGATATTCCCCTGCACGCCCTGGCCATGCTGAAGAACCCGCGCGACGGCATCGAGCCCGACGAGCCCGGCGTGGTCGGCCCCATGCGGCAAATTGAAAAGCTGAAGGAGGCCGGCTTCCCGCTGGTCTACGTCGGCGACGTGGTCGGCACCGGCTCCTCGCGCAAATCCGCCACCAACTCGGTGCTCTGGCTGATGGGCGATGACATTCCCTTCATTCCGAACAAGCGCGCCGGTGGCTTCGTCCTCGGCGGCAAGATTGCCCCCATCTTCTTCAACACCATGGAGGACGCCGGCTCCCTGCCCATCGAAACCGACGTGAGCGGCCTCAACATGGGCGATGTCATCGACCTCTATCCCTATGCCGGCAAAATCACCGCCCACGACAGCGACCGGGTGCTGAGTGAATTCCAGCTGAAAACCGACGTGCTGCTGGACGAGGTGCGCGCCGGCGGCCGCATTCCGCTCATCATCGGCCGCGCGCTGACCGCCAAGGCCCGGGCCGCCCTCGGTCTGCCGGCCAGCGACGTTTTCGCCACCCCGCCGGCCGTGGCCGCCAGCAACCGGGGCTTCACCCTGGCCCAGAAAATGGTGGGCCGGGCCTGCGGTCTGCCGGGCGTGCGGCCGGGCCAGTACTGTGAACCGCGCATGAGTTCCGTCGGCTCCCAGGACACCACCGGCCCCATGACCCGGGACGAGCTCAAGGATTTGGCCTGCCTGGGCTTCTCCGCCGATTTGGTCATGCAGTCCTTCTGCCACACCGCCGCCTATCCCAAGCCGGTGGACGTGCAGACCCACCACACCCTGCCGGACTTCATTCGCAATCGCGGCGGCATCTCCCTGCGCCCCGGCGACGGTGTCATTCACTCCTGGCTCAACCGCATGCTCCTGCCCGACCAGGTGGGCACCGGCGGCGACTCCCACACCCGCTTCCCCATTGGCATTTCCTTCCCGGCCGGCTCCGGTCTGGTGGCCTTTGCCGCCGCCACCGGCGTGATGCCCCTGGACATGCCCGAATCAGTGCTGGTGCGCTTCTCCGGTAAATTGCAGCCGGGCATCACCCTGCGCGATTTGGTGCACGCCATTCCGCTGAAGGCCATCGAAATGGGCCTGCTGACCGTGGAGAAAAAGGGCAAGAAAAACATCTTCTCCGGCAAGATTCTGGAAATCGAGGGCCTGGAAAATCTGAAGGTGGAACAGGCCTTCGAGCTCTCCGACGCGTCCGCCGAGCGTTCCGCCGCCGCCTGCACCATTAAATTGAATAAGGAACCCATCATCGAATATCTCCAGTCCAATATCGTGCTGCTGCGCTGGATGATTGCCGAGGGCTACGGCGACCGGCGCAGTCTGGAACGGCGCATCAAGGGCATGGAGGACTGGCTGGCCAATCCCCAGCTGCTGGCGGCGGACAAGGACGCGGAATATGCGGCCGTCATCGACATCAACATGGACGAAATCAAGGAACCCATTGTCTGCTGTCCCAACGACCCGGACGACGCCCGCCGCCTGTCCGAGGTGCAGGGCGACCCCGTGGACGAGGTCTTCATCGGCTCCTGCATGACCAACATCGGCCACTTTCGCGCCGTGGGCAAGCTGCTGAACCAGCAGGCCAGCATGATTCCGACCCGGCTGTGGATTGCGCCGCCAACGAAAATGGACCAGGCCCTGCTGACCGAAGAGGGCTACTACAGCATCTACGGCAAGGCCGGCGCCCGCACCGAGGTGCCCGGCTGCTCCCTGTGCATGGGCAACCAGGCCCGGGTCAAAGACGGCGCCACGGTGGTTTCGACCTCGACGCGCAATTTCCCGAACCGCATGGGCAAGGAGGCCCGGGTTTATCTGGCCTCGGCGGAACTGGCGGCGGTCTGTGCCCTGCTGGCGCGGCTGCCGACCCCGGCCGAGTATATGGAACAGGTGGCCTTGCTCTACAAGGACCAGGCCGACACCTACCGCTACATGAACTTCGACCAAATCGATGACTATGTGGCCAAGGCCAACGATGTGAAGATTTAAAGCCACTTCACCAGCGGCGCCCCTCCGGGGGCGCTTTTTTTGTGGGCGCGTTGGGGGGAAGCGCTTCGTTCCGTGAAGGTTCCGGACAACGAAGCGCTTCAATTTGGAAGGCGTTTAAAAGGGTGAGCGCTTCGATTCGCCTAGCCTGTCGATTCAGAGGGAAGCGCTTCTGCCCAGCTAGGTTTTCAGCTGCTGGGTAAGGAGTGCGGCCGGTTAAACAAGTCGTTCCGAACGAAGCGCTTCACTCTCACCCCGGCCCGCTCTAAAACGAAGCGCTTCGGCAGAGCCGACAGTCTGAAGCGTTTCGTTCCAAGAAAGAGCCAGACGACGGAGCGCTTCCCCCTGGCCGGCGCTTGGATTGAAGCGCTTCGTTCTCAAAAGGCTGCTGGAAAGGAAGCGCTTCGGGCCGGTGGCATGCTGGCAAACGAAGACGGGACGGGGCTGGGTTCCAGAGAGAAGCGCTTCAGACGGATTCATCAAGACGAAGCGCTTCGGTTTGTTAGGAGTGAAGCGCTTCAGCCCAAACAGACGGGAGACAACGAAGCGCTTCGGTCTGGAACTCGTTTGAACTGGCCAGCTGGAAAGAGGGAGCGCTTCGGTTTAGAAGGTTGGCAATAGGGAAGCGCTTCGGTTGGCGAAGCACAGTTGGTTGTCCCTAAACAAAGCGCTTCCAGCTGGGCTAGCAGGCTGAAGCGCTTCGGCAGGGCCAACAGGCTAAGGGCTGCTAGAACGAAGCGCTTCAAGCCGGAAAGATAGATTTTCCAGCAGTCCAAAAGGGAGCGCTTCGGCTGGGAAAGATTGGTTTCAGCGAAGCGCTTCCGGCTGGGGCAGTCCGAATGGTTGAAGCGCTTCCCACTGGGCAACTGGAACGAAGCGCTTCCAGCAGGGCCAGTCCGAATGGTTGAAGCGCTTCCCTCTGGGCAACTGGAACGAAGCGCTTCGGCTTTTTAGGAAACAACCGAAGCGCTTCGGCAGGGAAGGGCCGGTTTCTGTGAAGCGCTTCGGTGGGCAAAGCACAGCCGCTTGTCTCTAAACGAAGCGCTTCGGGCTGAGGGGGGAGCGCTTCCCCCTTACCAGTCTCATAAAACGCTGCCTAGCCACAGAGAAGCGCTTCCCGCCGATTTATTTAGAACGAAGCGCTCGGGCTACCCCGGCCCGTTTCCAAGGGAAGCGCTTCGGATTGGCCAACGGGAAAGGCCGCGGCCCAACCACAAAAAAAGCGCTTCCGGACAAGGAAGCGCTCGGTGGGGGGCTGGAAAACCCGTTGGGGGTTCGGAAAAGCCGGCGGCGGGGCCCGCCGCTAGTTGGCCAGGGCCGGGGTCAGGGCCACCAGGGTGGCGCGCAGCACCGCCGTCAGGGTGTCGTGGCTGTAGGCGATGCCGGTGTGGACGTCCTCGCCCACCAGCAGCTGCACATAGGCCACGGCCTGGGCGTCGGTGTGTTTGGTCAGGGCGTGCTCGCTGTAGTTCAGCACCGTAATCTGCCGGCCCAGCAGCGTTTCCAGGCCGTTGATGAAGCTACTCAGGGCGCCGTTGCCCTTGCCGCTAATGGCGAAGCGCTCCCCGTCTCGGCTCAGCACCGCCGCGAAGGCGTCAAATTTGGTCTGGCGTTTGATGTCGTATTCCTCCAGCTGGTAGGCGCTCTCGCCCATGTAGCTGTCCTGGAACAGGCGCAGGATGTCGGCGCTGCTCAGCTCCTTCTGGGTGCGTTCGCTCTCGCGCTGCACCAGCTGGGCAAAGTCAATCTGCAGCCAGCGCGGCACGTGCAGGCCGTGGTCGCGGGCAAGGATATAGGCGACGCCGCCCTTGCCGGACTGGCTATTGATGCGCACCACGTCCTGATAGCTGCGGCCGATGTCCAGCGGGTCGATGGGCAGATAGGCGATGTCCCAGACGCCGTTGTGCGGTTTTTCCAGGGATTTTTTGATGGCGTCCTGGTGGGAGCCGGAAAAGGCCGTGAAGACCAGCTCGCCCACGTAGGGGTGGCGCGGGTGGACGGGCAGGTTATTGCACTCGCTGACAATCTGCACCATCTGGTTCATGCGGCTGAAATCCAGGCCCGGGTCGATGCCCTGGGCATAGAGGTTCATGGCCATGACCATGATGTCCATGTTGCCGGTGCGTTCGCCGTTGCCGAGCAGGGTGCCCTCGACCCGGTCGGCCCCGGCCAGCACCGCCAGCTCCGCCGCCGCCACGGCACCGCCCCGGTCGTTGTGGGTGTGAATGGAGATGCTGACCCGGTCGCGCTGGGAAAAATGCTGGCAGAAATATTCAATCTGGTCGGCATAGACGTTGGCCGTGGCCGATTCCACCGTGTTCGGCAGGTTGAAAATCACCTCCT
>CAUSKK010000023.1:0-30816 GCA_963532425.1 uncultured Cardiobacteriaceae bacterium | reverse complement strand
CTGACTTTTCTTCGGTTTGATTCCGGTGCAATGCGCACCGCCCTGCGGGTGGCGCTCGCTCCTACCCTGATTCCTACTATTGGCCCCAATAGAAGCGCTTCCTCCGGCCCGGCGCTTGGCCCTGGCCGCGCGCGGTGCACCCTTTGGCGGCCGCCGATTTTCCCCCGTCGCCCCCTTCCCGCCGGCGTTATTTTCTGATTACAATCGGTTAATCTTTTTTCACTGGAGGAACTATGGGCGACTTCAACCCCATGCACATTACCTTTGGCATCTACCTCATCGTGGTGCTGCTCATTGGCATGGCCGCGTACTTTTCCACGCGTAATTTCGACGATTACATTCTCGGCGGACGCAGCCTCGGGCCCTTCGTAACGGCCATGTCGGCCGGCGCCTCGGACATGTCCGGCTGGCTGCTGATGGGCCTACCCGGCGCCATCTACGCCTTCGGCCTCAGCAAGTCCTGGATTGCCATCGGCCTGATTGTCGGCGCCTACATCAACTGGCTGCTGGTGGCCGGCCGGCTGCGCGTGCACACGGAATATTGCAATAACGCCCTGACCCTGCCGGAGTATTTCCACCACCGCCTCGGCGCCCAAACCCGCGCCATCAAGGTGATTTCGGCGGCGATTATCCTCATCTTCTTCACCATCTACTGCGCCTCGGGCGTGGTGGCCGGGGCCCGGCTCTTTGAAAGCCTCTTCGAGAACATGAGCTACCAGCAGGCCCTGTGGCTCGGCGCCGGTGCCACCATCGCCTATACCTTCATCGGTGGCTTCCTTGCCGTGAGCTGGACCGACACCCTGCAGGCCACGCTGATGATTTTTGCCCTGCTGCTGACGCCGGTCTTCGTCTATCTGAGCCTGGGCGGCGCCGAGGAAATGCAGCAGGCCATCGCCAACGTGGCGGCCAGCTCGCAAATCAGCTACGGCAGCCTGTTCACCGGCACCACCGCCATCGGCATTCTCTCCACCGCCGCCTGGGGTCTGGGCTATTTCGGCCAGCCCCATATCCTCGCCCGCTTCATGGCCGCCGCCGACGTGCCCTCGCTGAAGAGCGCCCGCCGCATCGGCATGACCTGGATGATTCTCTGCCTGGGCGGCGCCGTGGCCGTGGGCTATTTCGGCATCGCCTACTTCGGCGCCAACCCGGAACATCTGGACGCCCTGGCCGGCAAGCGTGAACGCATCTTCATCGCCCTGTCCTCGCTGGTCTTCAATCCCTGGATTGCCGGCATCATTCTGTCGGCCATACTGGCGGCGGTGATGTCCACCCTGTCCTGCCAGCTGCTGGTCTGCTCCAGCGCCATTGCCGAGGACTTCTACAAGGGCTTCCTGCGCCCCACGGCCAGCCAATCGGAACTGGTCTGGGTGGGCCGGCTGATGGTGCTGGCGGTGGCGGCCATTGCCATCGTCATTGCCAGCGACCCCACCAGCAAGGTGCTGGATTTGGTCGAATATGCCTGGGCCGGCTTCGGGGCTGCCTTCGGACCTATCGTGATTCTGTCCCTGCTCTGGTCGCGGCTGACGGCCCGGGGCGCGCTGCTGGGCATGTCCGCCGGCGCCCTGACGGTCATCGCCTGGGTCAGCTACGGCAATCCGGCCCTGAAGGCCGCCGGTCTGGAGGAAATCTATGAGATTGTGCCGGGCTTCATTGTCTGCACCCTGGTGGCGGTGCTGGTTTCCCTGTTCGACCGTAAACCCCCGGCTCCGGTGCTGGAGCGCTTCGCCGCCGCCGACCGCGACTATCGCGCCGCCGCTAGACTCTAGGCCCCTTGCATAAAAACTCCCTAGAAAAATCTTGCCCCCGAAAGGGGGCTTTTTTTTTGGAGGGAAGCGCTTCCTCCGGCCACAGCTTCCCAGCTCGAAGCGCTTCGGGCTGACGGACTGGCGCGAAGCGCTTCCGGGGTTGCTAGCTGGAATAAAGAAACCGGGCGGGGCCCGGCTCGGGAGGGATTGGGGGGAAGCGCTTCGTTTTGCCGTCCCGGTTTGAAGCGCTTCGCCCTGGGGGATTGCTCGAAGGGAAGCGCTTCCCTCGTTATGGGTGGCCCGGAACGAAGCGCTTCCCTATTTCCGACCACTGGTCCAGCTGAAGCCCCAGC
The DNA here is from genome assembly GCA_963532425.1 of uncultured Cardiobacteriaceae bacterium. Lineage (GTDB taxonomy): Bacteria > Pseudomonadota > Gammaproteobacteria > Cardiobacteriales > Cardiobacteriaceae > CAUSKK01. The sequence goes on along the minus strand of CAUSKK010000023.1, from coordinate 28,718 downwards.
CCAGTGCTCTGTCCATTTCCTGGTGGCCGCTGCCCCCCAGCGGCCCGCTGCTTCTACTTCCGGCCACTGGTCCAGCTGAAGCCCCAGCCCAGTGCTCTGTCCATTTCCTGGTGGCCGCTGAAGTAGCGATTCACCCGCTCCACCGCCAGCTGGCCCTTATCGTTGAGGAGCCGGGCGATGGCGCACATATTGCGGCGGTTGTCGCCCTCGCTGAGCCGGCTGACGATTTCCTGGCCCTGGACGTGCAGGGTAACGACGCCGTCGGTGGCAGCCCAGTTCGGCGCGCCCTCGTAGATAAAGGCATAGACGAGGATTTCCGCGATTTCGTCCCAGCGGTCGCCGTTGATGTCCAGCCATTCGCCTTCAGCCACGGCGTCGGAACGGTCATCGCCGCGCAGCCGCACATAGGGGGCCCGCTCCAGACTGCCGAAGCGCTTGCCCAGGGCTTGGACACAGTCCTGCTGGCCGTCGCGGAAACGGATAAAGGCGCCCAAATCCAAATCAATGGCGCTGCTTTTGCCGAAGAGGCCGCCGAGGAAGCCGGAACCGCCGGCCGGGGCCGGATTCCAGTTGAGATTGACGGCCAGGCGACCGAAGCTCTGCTGTTGTTTGCTCAGGCTGACCCGGGGCCGGGCCTTGTCCAGGGTGATTTTGCTGAGATTAATCGGGGCCGGGGTTGAAGGAGCATCGGCCACTTCAACACCAAAATGTTCCGACAGCGGCTTCAGGCCCCCGTTGAAGCCCTGGCCGATGAGGCGGAATTTCCAGCCGTCGCCGCGCCGGTAGCATTCGCCGAGAATCAGGGCCTTTTCCGGGCGGCCGGCCAAATCCAGCGGGCCGCTGATGATTTCCGCGCCGTTGGCCCAGAGGCTCAGGCGCAGCGGCGACAGTTCGGCCACCGGCCGTTCGCCGGCGAAGGCCAGGGCAATGGTGGTGATTTCCGCCGGCTGCCGGGCCAAATCCAGCTGGAAGCGGCCGGCGGCGAAGCGCACGCTGCCATCGGCACAAACCGGCTGGCCGTAGAAAATCATGTCATCGTCGCCGCGCACCCGACCGCCGGCATCGAGGCGGTAGGCGGCCAGGTCGAGGGGCTGCGGACTGTCCAGCCGCAGTTCCAGGGGCGTGGCGGGCAGGGTGGCATTGGCGCCGGGGCTCAGGGTGATACTCATAAAATCTCCTTAAAAAGGGCGATTAGAGCACAGTCGGCCGCTGGAAGAGATTTTGCATCACCGCAGCCAGTTCAAAACCAAGGAAATTCCATGTCTCTATTCATTCGGGCGCTGTTGCCAGCGCTGCTGCTGCCGACGCTGGCGGCGGCCTCCTGCGCCGACGATAAACAGGCCGTGTGGGCGGCAGCCGAAACCGCCTATTACCGGGAGGACTACGCCGACGCGCTGCCCTACTATCTGGCCCTGGCCCTGGAAAACGACGACGAGGCCCTCGAGCGTCTGGGTCTGATATATGAGTACGGCGGCCATGGTCTGAAGGCTGACTATGCCGCCGCCCGGGATTGGTACGAAAAGGCCGGGGCCTACCGGGCACTCGCCCGGCTCTACCAGAATGGCGGCCCGGGACTGCCGGCCGACTGGGCCGAGGCCCGGCGCTGGCTGGAGATGGCGGCGAAGGCCGGGGATAGCCAGGCGCTGCTGGCCATCGGCGCCCTGTATGAACAAGGCGGGCCGGGGCTGGAACGCAATTGGGCCGAGGCCCGGCGCTGGTACGAGGCGGCCATCATTGCCGGCCAGGACTACGGCCACTGGGCCATCGCCCAGCTCTACCGCCACGGCGGCCCCGGCCTGGAGCAAAACCGACTGCTCGCCTGCCAGTACTATGGTCGGGCCCAGGCTGCCTATGACAATGGCCCGGCCCAGATTTGTGCGCTTGATAACGAGGTAAACCCATGAAAATATTAAAATATCTGCTGCTGGCCCTGCTGCTGAATTCGGCCCGGGCCGAGGACAAGGCCGAGGCCGCCGCCGCCGCCTATTACAACGAGGACTACGCCACCGCCCTGCCGCTCTACCAGGAGTTGGCTGCCGGCGGCAGCGAGGGGGCCCTGTTCCGCCTGGCGATGATGTACCAGTACGGCGGCCGGGGTCTGAAGGCCGACTATGCCGCCGCCCGGGACTGGTACGAGAAGGCCGCTGTGGCCGGCCGGCGCGAGGCCTATGGTCGGGTGGCCGCACTATACAAGACCGGCGGGCCGGGGCTGGAACGGAACTGGGCCGAGGCCCAGCGCTGGTATGAACGGCAGCTGGCCGCCGGCGACCCGACCGCCCTGCTGCAACTGGCTCTACTCTACGAGGAGGGCGGCCCGGGGACAGAACGGGACTTCGCCCGGGCCAAGGGCTACTACGAGGAATTTCTCGCCCGCACCGGCCACGACTACGGCCATTGGGCCCTGGGCGAGCTCTACAGTCGCGGCGGCCCCGGGCTGGAAAAGGATGTTATCCAAGCCTGTCGCCATTTTTTCCAGAGCAAACAACGTTTTAACAATATGGTACGGCTGACCTGCTTCTAGTCTTAGCCGGCCGCGCCAATCCCTTGGGGAAGACCCCTTCGCCCCGGGGGATTAGACGCCAAACGCTACAAAATCAACCCAATCTCCCTAGCCATAAAACCGTGGCCGCCGAAGCGCTTCGTTTTGCTAGCCCCGTACCCTGCCTAGGTGATGGCTGGGCCGTCGGTGCCGCCGAGGGCGGTCGCGTCGTTTTAATGGAGCCGGCTAGGGCCCCTCATGGCTCGCCAGCGCGCTGCCCGAATTCTCGGCCGGACAGGCTTTGACGGTGGCGCTCCAGTCGGCGCCGGATTGCACCTGATTTTTCTCGGCGAAATTCTCCATGTTCAGGGCAAAGGACACCTGCAGCAGGCTATTGAGATAGAGCAGCGGCTTGCCCGTTTCCACCTCGCCGAAGCTGCTCTTGTAGGGCATGGTGCCGACGTATTTCAGCCGGTCGCCCTGGCGAATTTCCACACAGACCCAATCGTTCTTTTTGATGCCGGCCGCGTCGAGCAGGGCCTCGTCGATGTTCGTCCAGACGTTGCCATACTGCACGTCCAGCACCGGAATATTCCCCCTAATCAGGCCGTTCTCCAGGCTAGCGCGCTGGTAGGGAATCTTGACCAGCTCCACCGGCAGCTCCGGACCGACCTCCTCGAACTGGATTTTGCCGGCCGCCAGCCGGGCGCCGGTGTAGGCATAGACATCGCGGCCGTGGAAGGTATAGGACTTCTCCGAGCCGGCCAGGCGGTTTTTCGTCTCGTCGATTTGGCGCAGGGCGGCGATGCCGTCGTTATCGGCAATCAGGGTCAGGGTGCCATTGTCCGGGCTGACAAAATAGTGGCCGGATTTGCTCCGGGCGACGATGGAGCGGCGTTCGGTGCCGACGCCCGGGTCGATGACGCTGACGAAAACCGTGCCGGCCGGCCAGTAGCGGTAGGTTTGGAAGAGTCGGTAGCCGCCCTGCCAGAGGTCATAGGGGGGAATGTCATGGGTGAGGTCAAAGATGGGCAGCTGGCCATCGACGCCGAAGGCCACGCCCTTCATGGCGGCTACAGCGCCGTCCTGGGTGCCGAAATCCGTTTGTAGTACCAGGGCCGCGCCCCAGCTGGAAGCGCTGGCCAGGGCCAGCAGCAGCAGAGTTTTTTTCATAGGTTCTCCGGGGAAAAGCGCTCTAGTCTAATGAGCGCGCGGCATAATAGAAAAATTTTTTAGAACCCTCGCATGAGCACAACCCTTCGCGCCCGCGCCTGCGGCAAACTGATTCTCAGCGGTGAACATGCCGTCGTCTACGGGGCCCCGGCCCTGGTGGCCGCCGTCGCCCGCTACAGCACCGTTTCCTTCACCCCCCACGCCCACGGCCATTTGCAAACCTTTCTGCGCGGTTTCAGCCGCGAGCCGGTGTCCTACCCGCTGGCCCAGCTGAAGCGCTTCCGCGACCGCCTCGACCGCCACTTCGATGAATTCCTCAACGGCACCCGGCCGGTGCACAACATCCTCGGCCGCCCCGATGACCTGCTGGCCTACACCCTGGCCAGCCTGGCCCGGCGCTTTCTCCCCCTGCGCGGCCACATCGAAACCCAGTCGGAATTGCCCCTGGGCGCCGGCATGGGCTCGTCGGCCTCGGTCATCGCCGCCACCCTGCGTCTCTACGAAGCGCTCTGTGCCCAGCCGCTGACCCCGGCCGAGCGCTTCGCCCAGATTCGTTTCTGCGAACGGCTGCAGCACGGCAAGGGCAGCGCCATCGACGCCGCCGCCGTCAGCTTCGGCGGGGTGCAGAAGGTGGTGGACGGCCAGGCCGAAGCGCTTCCCCTCGACCGGCTCGACGGCTGGTATTACTACCTGGACGGCATTCCCGCCGCCAGCACCGGCGAGTGCGTGGCCCAGGTGCGGTGCCAGTTCGGCGCCGACCGGCTGCTGTGGGACGAGTTTGCGGCCGTGGGCCGGGCCCTGGAGGAAGCGCTTCGTTCCGGCGGCGACCCCCGACCGGCGCTCCGGGCCAATCAGGCCCTGCTGGAACGGCTGGGGGTGGTACCGGCGGCGACCTCGGCCCGTATCCAGGCGCTGGCGGCCAGCGGGGCCACGGCCAAGGTCAGCGGCGCCGGCTCGGTGCGGGGCCCGGGCGGCGGCATGCTGCTGGTCTACCAGCCCGACCCGGCCGCCTGGCAGGACTGGCTGGCCCAACATCCGGAACCCTACGCCGGGCCGTTGGCCCTGGCGCCGGGCGGCGTCGAACTGCTGGAAGCCGCCCCATAAAAAAACCCCGCCGGGGCGGGGGTGGGGGAAGCGCTTCGGCTTCGCGGGTTGAGGACAGCAACTGTCGCCCTTTAGGGCAGCAGGTGCAGAACAACTTCTACCCTATTCAGGGTAGAAGGTGCGAAGCAAATACTACCCTTTAGGGTAGTAGATGCGAAGCAACTGCTGTCCTTTAGGGCAGCAGGTAATCGTCCGAACCCTCGTTGATGCTCTCGAACAGGAAGGTGGACAGATAGCGTTCGCTGCCGTCCGGCAACATGGCCAGAATCACCGAACCTTCCGGGGCCTGCTGGGCGAACTGCAGGGCGGCATTAAACGTGCCCCCGGCGGACAGGCCGGCAAAGATGCCCTCCTGGCTGGCCAGGGCCAGGGCCGTATCCCGGGCCTCCTCGTCGGAGACGGGCACAAGGAAATCGTGGATTTTGGCGTTGTGGGTTTTGGCGATGAAGTCCGGCGTCCAGCCCTGCACCTTGTGCGGCGCCCATTCCTTGCCGGCCAGCAGCTGGGCATTGAGCGGTTCGGCGGCCACCACCTTAATATCCGGCCGGGCGGCCTTCAGCACCTCGCCGACGCCGGAGATGGTACCGCCGGTGCCGTAGCCGCTGACGAAATAATCCAGCCGCTCGCCGGCGAAGTCGCGCAGGATTTCGGCGGCGGTCGTTTCCCGGTGATACTGCGGGTTGGCCGGGTTTTCAAACTGGTTGGCCAGGAACCAGCCGTTCTTCTCGGCCAGCTCCTTGGCGACGCGCACCATGCCAAGGCCGCGTTCGGCCGCCGGGGTCAGAATCACCTTGCCGCCGAGGCTGCGAATGAGCTTGCGCCGTTCCACCGAGAAGGTTTCGGTCATGACGGCGACGAAAGGATAGCCCTTGACCGCGCAGACCAGGGCCAGGGCGATGCCGGTGTTGCCGGAGGTGGCCTCGACCACGGTTTGGCCGGGTTTGAGCAGGCCGCGCCGTTCGGCGTCGTTGATGATGGCATAGGCCAGACGGTCCTTGACCGAACCGCCCGGGTTGAAGGATTCCACCTTCACATAGAGATTGACGTGTTTCGGGGCCAGCCGGTTGATTTTGACAATGGGCGTGGAGCCAATGGTTTCAAGAATGTTCTGGTACTTGGTCATAGGGGTATCCTCAAAAAGTGATGGGGCCATCATAGCGCCGGCCCGGAACGATGAAAAATAACGGTTCTTTATGGGGAAGCGGCGCGCTGGTTATAGGGCCCGGGTGGAAATTGCTAAAATTCGCTCTGGTATTTTTTAGACATTTCTTTTTTATGAAGCTCAAACAGCTCCGCTGTGTGCTGACCGTGGTCGAATCGGATTTCAACGCCACGGCCGCTGCCAGCAAATTGCACATTTCCCAGCCGGCCGTTTCCAAGCAAATCAAGCTGGTGGAGGAATATCTCGGTTTTCCCATTTTCCGGCGCAATAACAAGAATTTCGTCGGATTGACCGAGCTGGGCGAAGCGCTGCTGCCGGACATCGAAAACATCATGGCCTCGGTGGGCAATATCCTGAGCCTGAGCAAACGCAACGCCCCGCCGGCGGCGCCGGAACTGACCATTGCCACCACCAACACCCTGGCCAACTGCCGGCTGGCGCCGCTGGTGCCGGAGTTCCAGCAGAATTTCCCCCAGATTCCTTTGAATATTGTCGAGGGCAGCAACGTGCAAATCATGCAGATGGTGCAGGAGCGCGAGGCCGACTGGGCCTGGTTTTCCACCGCCAATCTCAGCGCCTACACCGCCGTGCTGCGCGGCCTCTACTATCTACCCGCCAGCAGCTGGTCGGCGGTGCTGCTACTGCCCAAAGAACACCCGCTGGCCCGGGAAGCGCTCCCCGGTCTGGAGGCCCTGGCCGAGCAGCCGCTGATTACCTACATCACCTCCCAGCGCGAGCCCTCGGCCCTGGCCAGTGCTATGCAGCGCCTCGGCCTGAGCCCCCGGGTGGTGCTGACCGCCCGCAACGCCGATTTGATTAAAAACTACGTGCGCCAGGGCCTGGGCCTGGGCGTCATCGCCGACATGGCCTATGACCCGGCGGTCGATGGCGATTTGGTGATGCAGCCCCTGGCCCAGTGGCTGCCGCCCTACCAAACCTATCTGGCCTGGCATCAGGATTTGCGCCTGCGCCGCCACCACTACGCCCTGATGGAACGCATTCTGCCCGACGGCAGCCGTGAGCATATCGATGCCTATCTGCGCGCCAGCGCCGCCCAGGAGGAGGGTTGGGTGATATGAGTTTTGCCGAGCTGCGCCGGGAAATCCGCGCCCGGCGCCGGGCCATCGTTGGCGCCCAGCGGGAAGCGCTTTCCGCCGCCGCCACGGTTCAGGCCCTGGGCTGTCCGGCCCTCCGGCGGGCCGAACGGGTGGCGGTCTTCCGTTCCCTTCCTGAAGAAATAGACACGGAAGCGCTGCTGACCACGCTGCATAATCAGGGCAAGCGTCTCTATCTGCCCTATGTAACGGGCCGGGGCGAAGCGCTGGCCTGGCTGCCCTACCGGCCGGGGGAAGCGCTTCAACCCGACCGGGGCCGGGTGCTGGCGCCACGTTGGCAACCGGAGGCCCTGCTGCCCGCCGCCGAACTGGAGGTGGTGCTCACGCCACTGGTGGCCTGGAACCGTCGGGGCTATCGTCTCGGCATGGGGGGCGGCTACTATGACCGTAGTTTCCCCCCGGGCCGGACGGCCTATCTGCTCGGCTTGGCCTACGGCTGTCAGGAGGCGGAATTTGTGCCACAATCCTGGGACATTGGCCTGGACGCCCTGGCTACCGAACAGCAACTTTTAACCTTCTAGGAGTATGACCTATGACAACAGAACGTGATTTAACCCGGGTGAGCCATCACACCAAAATCATTGCCACCCTCGGCCCGGCCAGTGCCACGCCCGAGAATCTGGAGCATATGATTCGGGTGGGTCTGAATGTGGTGCGTTTCAACTTCAGCCACGGTAGCGCCGAATTCCACGCCAACAATGCCCAGCTGGTGCGCGAAGCCTCCAAACGGGCCGGCCGGGAAGTGGCCATCATGGCCGACCTGCAGGGCCCCAAAATCCGGGTGGGCAAAATCGCCGACGGCAAAATGGAGCTGAAAAAGGGCGACACGCTGATTCTCGATGCCCAGTTCAAGGGCGAGGGCAAGGATTTCCGCGTCGGCCTCGACTACCCCGAACTGCCCCGGGACGTGAAGGCCAATGACATTCTGCTGCTCGACGATGGCCTGCTGACCCTGCGCGTCAAACAGGTGCTCGGCGACGAGGTGCACACCGAGGTGCTGAACAATGCGGTGCTGAAGTCCAACAAGGGCATCAACAAGCAGGGCGGCGGCCTGTCGGCCCCGGCTCTGACCGCCAAGGACCTGGAAGATTTGGAAACGGCCCTGAAAATCGGCGCCGACTACATCGCCGTCAGCTTCGTGAAGAGTGCCGCTGACATTGAACTGGCCCGCCAGCTGATTAAGCGCTCCCCCAATCTGGGCGTGGAAACGCCGGGCATCGTCGCCAAAATCGAACGGGTGGAGGCCATCGACAATCTGGAGGGCATTCTCCAGGCCAGCGACGGCGTCATGGTGGCCCGGGGCGATTTGGCCGTAGAGGTGGGTAACCCGGCGGTGCCCGCCCTGCAGAAACGCATCATCAAGGCGGCGCGCCGCTTCAACTGCTTCACCATCACCGCCACCCAGATGATGGAAAGCATGATTAACAATCCGGTGCCCACCCGGGCCGAGGTTTCCGACGTGGCCAACGCCGTGCTCGATGGCACCGACGCCGTCATGCTCAGCGCCGAATCGGCCGTGGGGGCCTATCCCTTTGAAACGGTGCGCACCATGGCCCAAATCTGCGCCGCCGCCGAACAGGCCCAGAAGCCGACCTCGCTGGACAAAATGAGCGAAGTGCCGGTGGAACGCATCGACCAGAGCATCGCCTATGTGGCCACCATCGCCGCCCGCCAGCTGGGCGCCCGGGCCATCATCGCCTTCACCCACAGTGGCAGCACCGCCTTCCACCTGAGCCGCTACAACATCAACCTGCCCATCCACGCCCTGACCCACAGCGTCGAGGTGGAACGGAAAATGTGCCTCTACCGAGGCGTGCGGCCGGCGCTGCTGGACACCAGCAAAAACCGCGACGAGGCCATCAAGGAGGCCGAAAGCTACATGATTAAACGCCGCCATCTGAAGGCCGGCGATTTGTACGTGATTACCAGCGGCCGTCTCATCGAGAACGTCGGCGGTGGCACGGACAGCCTGCAAATCAGCCGCGTCTAAGCCCCCCACGCCCACGGGTCGCCTCCGGCCCGTGGGCTTTTTGTTTGTGAAAACGGGCCTGGCGGGAAAGTTGCAGAACGCTTTTTCAGGAAAGCGTTCTTTGTGCTTCAGAGTCGAAGCGCTTTTACCGAAGCGCTTCCGTTTTTTTCGCCCCGGAGTCATTGCCATGAAAAAAATCTTTGTTCTGCTGCTGGCCCTGGCCGCCACCACGGCCCAGGCCCTGAGTGTCTATCCCTATCCCACCGCGACGCCGACGCCCAGCACCTGTACCGCCGAGGAGAGTCGGCTGCTGCCCCGGCTGGCCCTGGCCGTGCTGAGTGCCACCGCCGAGCAGCGGGAGCCGGCGCTGGCCCTGCTCGACCGGGCCGTGCGCCGGGGCTGCGACATCAACATTGACAACGGCGGCCGGGCGCTGGAGCTGGCCATTCAGTTCGGCGATGCACCGCTGGTGGAATGGCTGCTGGCCCGGGGCGCCGACCCGAGTTTGCCGAGGGCCGGTGAACCGGCCGCCGCCCAGGCCGAAGCGCTGCTGCAGGACTGGCTCCGGCTCTATAACCAGACGCTGGCGGCCACGGATAATGCGCGCCGACCGGAGGTGCTCGCCATCAATCGGGCGCTGAAGCGGGCCCGGGCCGTCCGGGCACTGCTGTCCCGCTAGCCGCCCCGGCCCGCTGTAGTTTTTAAACCAAGGAAAATCTCTATGAAAAAAATCATCGGGGCCCTCGCCGCCCTGCCCCTGGCCGCCGCCCTGGCTGCCACCGACCCCACGCCCGGCGCTGAGCCCACCCCCAGCGCCACGGCAACCCCCAGCCCCAGCCTGAGCGCCGGCGCCGAAGCGCTGTTGAATTTCAAATATGACGACGAGAAGCAGTGCCGCAACGAGGGCACCGCCATTTTCCCCCGGCTGGTGGCCGGCTACGTCAGCGATGACCCGGAACTGAAGCGCACCGCCAAGGACGCCATGGAACTGGCCCTGCAACGCGGCTGCGACATCAACGAAACCGACGCCGGCGCCGACTACAGCTCCGGCCTCAACGCCCTGCAGAACGCCATTCTCTTCGGCGACCCGGAGCTGGTGGAATGGCTTATCAGCAAGGGCGCCGACCCGAAACGGCCGGTAAAAACCCGTAAAAATGAATTCGCCGACAGCGCGGCCTTCGCCACCGCCCTGGTGGAACGCTGGCAAACCCTGCTGGCCCGGGAGCCGGAGCCGAAGCCCAGCACCCCGGCCGAGGAGGCCGCCGCCAAGGATTTGAAGGCCGGCCAGGCCCAGCGGCTGGAGAAGGCCAAGGCCGTTCAGGCTCTGCTACAGAAGCGGAAGGAGCAGTAGGTGGAAACGTCCGCAATGCAAGCCTTTCTGAGCCGTTTTATCCACCGGCCCCTGTCCTTCTATCTCTTCAGCCTCTTCTTCCTCGTCCTCCTCTATGGCCGCACCCTCAGCTTCGGCTATGTGGGCGATGATATTCTGCTGCTGGTGCGCAACCCGGCCATCATCAACAAGGATTTCCAGTGGGAAATTTTCACCCGGGCCGTGCTCGATGGCACCAGCTATTTCCGGCCGCTGGTCTTCATCAGCTGGTGGGGTGAAGCCCAGCTGCTCGGCAACCTCTTTGCCAGCTTCAGCCACCTGATTAACGTGCTGCTTTTCTATGTGCTGGTGATACTGGTCTTTAACATCGTGCGCGTGCTGACGGCCGAATTTAAATACTCGGTGCTGATTTCCACGGTCTGTGCCCTGGTCTATCTCATTCACCCGGCCAACGTCGAGGTGGCGGCCTGGGTCTCCGGCCGCTTTGACCTGATGGCCTCGCTCTTCGTCTATGCCGCCCTGCTGGTCTTCCTAACCGTACGCACCCGGGCCCTGCAAATTCCGCTGGTGCTGCTGTTCAACGCCCTGGCCCTGCTGTCCAAGGAAACCGGCGTGCTGCTGCTGCCGTTTATCCTGCTACTGGACCTGTTCCGCCACCATAACGCCGGCTCGGGCTGGTGGCGCCAGCTGGCCCAGAGCTGCCAGCGCAACAAGGCCCTGCTCTACGGCCTGCTGCTGGTGCTGGGCCTCTATCTGCTGGTGCGCCTTAGCTACGGCTCCGGCCTCTACCACCAGCGCCTGGACGCCGACTATATCCGTATCTACTACCTGCAGTACCAGGCACCCATTCTGGCCCTGAAGGAATACATCCTCTACGCCCTCTTCCCCTTCGCCAACTACACCATGGTTACGCCCATCGAGTTCATCGCCGACAATGCCAACACGGTGCGCCTCTCCTGGCTGGTGGTGGCGCTGACGGCCCTGGCCCTGTTCTATCTCTTCTATAAGCGCAATCACAACGCCCTGCTGATTCTGGGCTTCCTCGCCGGCATTAGCCTGGTGCTCCATCTGGTGCCCATGAGCATTTCCGACAACGTACGCCAGGAGCGCTTCCTCGGCATTGCCCTGCTCTTTGCGGTGCTGCTGCTGGCCCAGTTCATCAACTATTTCGCCACCAACTGCAGCCAGAAGCTGACCGAGTATTTCAGCCTCGGCCTCTTCGTTTACATCATGATGACGGCGGTGGTAACCAGCTCGGCGGTGGTCTACTGGCAGAGCGACGATTCCATGTACTACCACATCAACCGCCACTACCAGCGCTATAGCCACGGCCAGGTTAACAAGGGCTATTTCACCTCACTGCTGAACCGGCCCGGCAACAAGGAACTGGTGCGCGACATCGTCATCCGCGAACGGCAGCTGGCCGAACAGCAGGGCCGCTACTTTGAATTTGATTTGCCCATGGCCTACGGCCTCTATCTGGTGCACCACTACCGCGACCCCGAGGGTCTGAAAATCATCGAGGAGTACATGCCCCGCTTTGAGACGCCGGGCCTGATTTTCAAAAACGATACTCTGCGCATCAACGGCCTGACCCGGCTCTACCGCTTCGGTGCCGAGGGGGAACTCTACATCAACCATGATTTGGCCAAGGCCAAGGAATACCAGAACAAAATCCGCCACGTGGACAGCCGCATGCTGGAAAACATGGAATTCCTGCAGCAGGACATTCTGATTAATACGCTGCTGGACGACCGCGAAGCGCTGCGGGAAGACCTGCAGCGGCTGGCGCCCTATCACAAGGTGCAGCACTCCGACCAGTCGGTGCATCAGATTCTGAGCAACTACATCAACTTCCACGTCAAGAAACTCTGCGGCGAAATGGCCGACGCCGCCACCCGGCCGGCCTGTGCCCCGGATTTCGACATGGAACGGCTGCTCAACGAACTGGGCTATGGAAACTAAGACTCCGGCCGCCGGCCCCTGGCGCTACTTTGCCGCCGGCCTGCTGCTGGCGGTGCTGCTGCTCTACGGCCCGGCCCTGGGCTTCGGCTACGTCTGGGACGATGAAATCATCATTCTGAAGAACGCCGATTTACAGCGGCCGGCACTGAGCTGGGCCCTGCTGGGCCGGCCGGTGCTGGAGGACACCAGCTATTTTCGGCCGCTGGTCTTTCTGAGCTGGTGGCTGGAATACCGCGCCCTGGGCACGTTGAGCCCGGCCCTGAGCCACGCCGTCAATCTCGGCCTCTTCTATCTGGCCCTGCTGCTGTGCTACCGGCTGTTCCAGCGGCTGCTGCCCGGCCCGGCCCCCCGCCGCCGGGCCTGGGCGGCCCTGGGGACGGTGCTCTATCTCTGCCATCCGGCCCAGCTGGAACAGGTGGTGTGGATTTCCGGCCGCTTCGACCTGCTAGCCAATGTCTTTCTGCTGGCGGCCCTGCTGCTGTTCCTGCGCCCCCAGCGCTCCCGGCTGACCACTGGTGCTATTTTGCTCTGCGGCGTCGGCGCCCTGGGGGCCAAGGAAACCGGCCTGCTGCTGCTGCCCCTGCTCTTCTGCCTCCAGCTCTGGCGCCAGTGGCCGGAACGGCCCTGGGACTGGCGGGGGGCCTGGCGCAGTGAACGGGGTCTGTGGCTGGCGCTGCTGCTGCTGGACGGCGGCTATTTCTGGCTGCGCAGTGCCTACGGCTCCGGCCTCTACCATCGCGGCCTGGACTGGGCCTATCTGCGCTACTACTACGCTGAACAGCAGGCGCCCCTGCTGGCCTGGGCCGAGTATCTGCGCTATGGCCTCTGGCCCTTCGGCCACCATCTGATTACGCCGCTGGAATTTATCCGCCCCCGGCCCGGCCTGCTGGCTTCGGCGCTAGTGCTGACCGGGGCCAGCCTGGGCCTGCTGGCTCTGGCCGGCTGGCGGCGCTGGCGGCTGGGGCCGCTGCTGCTGGCCTATGGGGTGAGCCTGGTGCTGGTGCTGCATCTGCTGCCCCTGGACGCCCAGGAAAATCTACGCCAGGACCGCTATCTGGGCCTGGCTCTGGTCTTCCTCATCGCCCTGCTGCTGCTGGGGGCCCAGCGCCTCCAGGCCCGCTGGCCGCGTCTGACCGCCGGCGTTCTGCTGCTCTACGGCCTAAGCTGGCTCATGGTCAGCGCCGGCCATCTGCGCTGGTGGCGCAGCGACGAGGCCCTTTACGGCCAGATGAACCGCTACTATCTGCCCCTGAGCGGCGGCATCAGCCACAAGGGCTATTTCATGGAGCTACTGAAACGGCCCGGCCAGCGCGCCCTGGCCCGGCTGCTGCTGGCCAATGAGGACTGGCTGAGCCAGCGCTACCGGCGGCCCAGCGACATCGACCGCCATTACCAGCTGGCCGGCTATCTGCTGCAGACCTACCAGGACCCGGCCGGCCTCGACCTGCTGGAAGAAATCCTGCCGCTGCTGGAAACCAGCCCGGGGGTACCGGCGCGCAAGCTGGACAACAGCTATCTGCTGCTGGCCAGCGGTCGGCTGCTGCTGCGCCAGGACGTGGCCGGGGCCGCCGCCCCGCTGGAACGGCTGTTGGCCCGCAATCCTAGCCAGCCGCTGGGTTTAAAACTGGCCTGGGTCATCGCCACCCTGCGCGGCGACGAGCCGGCCCGCCAACAGGCCGAGGCGGCGCTGAAGGCCCAGAACCCCAGCCCGGCCGACTGGCAGCAGCTGCGCCAGTCGGTGGCCGAAGTCTGTGCCCGGGAGCGCTTCCCCGGCTGCCCCTAGTTTTTTCCCCTAACCCCGGCCCGAGAGGCCGGTTTTTTTTTGCCGGGGGCGCGTGCTCTTCTTTTCCCCGTCCACCGGTACGCGGCCCGCCAGAACTTCGCCCGGGGGAGCGCTTCGTTCCGGAGCCACTCCGACCTTCCCAGCTTCTTAAACGGAAGTGCGGCCCAGAAATCTGCAGTTCCGAGGCGAAGCGCTTCGGTCTGATTCGCTGCCTTTGGTTTTGGCAGTGGCGTCAAATGTCCCCGGCGAAGCGCTTCGATTTGCCGTCCCAATGGGAAAGGGGGGAGCGCTTCGATTTCAGACCGAGGCTAGGGAAGAAGCGCTTCATCGGGTTGGGGGCTTGCTACGAAGCGCTTCGGTGGTCGCCCGTTGGCCAGGGCAGGAGGAGAAAGGGGAGCGCTTCGGGCTGGAGAGGTGGCAAAAGGGGGAGCGCTTCGGTCGTCTAAAGCGGGCGGGCCTGGGCCGGGGTTAGCCCTACCCACCGGCGGCAGAAGCGCTTCATTTTCTAAGGTCTGAAAACAGGGGAAGCGCTTCGGTTCCGGGCTGGGAGAAGGGGGACAGCTTTATTCCCAGCGCAGCGCTTCGAGCGGAGGAAGCGCTTCGCTCCGGGTGCGCCGTTGGTCTGATTTGTGGCCGTTTGCTGATAAAGCGCTTAGGTTTAAAGCCGAAGAAAGGGAAGCGCTTCGGTGGGGGGAATTTGGCTAACGAAGCGCTTGCTCGCCTTCGGCCTGCTGGAGCTGCGGTGCCGGCGGCCACAAAAAAACCGGGGCGAACCCCGGCAATGGCAAAAAAACATGAATTTTAGTCCTGCTCCTCGCTGGGCAGGAACTCGGCCACCTCCAGCTGATAGCCGGAAATGCCGGTGAATTTATAGGGGGCCGAGAGCAGGCGCATGCGGCGCACGCCCTGGTCGATGAGGATTTGCGCCCCCAGGCCGTAGCTGCGCAGGTTCTGTTCCTGGGAGCGCTTCGGCGGCTGGCGGCCGTGGGCGAAGGCGTCGATGCGGCTCAGCACGTCCGGGGCACTCTGGCCGTCGTCGATGACCACCAGCACCCCATGTTCCTCGCTGGCCAGCCGCTTCAGGGCCGTGGCCAGGGAAAAATTCCGTTCGCTCAGATTGGCATGGAACAGGTCGGCCAGGGTGTTCTGCACGTGGACGCGCACAAAGGTGGGCGTGCCCGGCTGAATGGGCCCCTTGCTCAGGGCATAGTGCAGACGCTGGCGGTCGAAAATGGACTGGTAGGCGGTCAGGGTGAAAGAGCCGAATTCCGTCGGCAGCTCACAGCTGGAGAGCCGCTCCACCGTCTGTTCCCGCTGCAGCCGGTAGGCAATCAAATCGGCGATGGTGCCGATTTTTAGATTGTGTTCCCGGGCGAAGGCCTCCAGCTCCGGCCGCCGGGCCATGGAGCCGTCCTCCTTGAGGATTTCGACGATGCAGCCGGCCGGTTTCAGCCCCGCCAGCCGGGCTAGGTCGGTGCTGGCCTCGGTGTGGCCGGCCCGCACCAGCACGCCGCCATCGCGGGCGACGATGGGGAAGATGTGGCCGGGCTGCACCAAATCCTCGGGCTTGGCATCGCTGGCCACGGCGGTTTGAATGGTGTGGGCGCGGTCGGCGGCGGAAATGCCGGTGGTTACGCCCTGGGCGGCCTCGATGGACACGGTGAAATTGGTGTGGAACGGCGAATTGTTGCGGCCGGCCTGGTACCAGAGTTTGAGCTGGTCATTGCGGGCCTGGTCGATGGTCAGACAGATGAGACCCCGGCCGTAGCGGGCCATGAAGTTGATGGCCTCGGGCGTAACGTGCTCGGCGGCCATGCAGAGGTCGCCCTCGTTCTCCCGGTCCTCGTCGTCCATGAGAATGACCATCTTGCCGGCGCGGATGTCGGCGATGAGTTCTTCGGTGCTGTTCAGTGCCATGATGATTCCTTATTTTTTAGAAGCCGGCCTTCTGGAGCGCTTCCAGGCTGAGCGGCTGGGCGCTGATTTTGCCCTGGAGCAGCCGTTCGACGTAGCGGGCGATTAAATCCACCTCCAGATTCACCTTCTGGCCGACCTTGGCTTCGGCCAACGTGGTGCGGGCGCTGGTGTGGGGAATGATATTGACGCTGAAAACGTCGCCCTCGACGCTGTTCACGGTCAGGCTGATGCCATCAACGGTGATGGAACCCTTGGTGGCGATGTAGTGGGCGATGTCGTGGGGCACGCGGAATTCCAGCCGTTCGCTGCGCGCCTCGCTGGAACGGCCAATCAGCGTGCCGACCCCATCGACGTGGCCGCTGACCAGATGACCGCCCAGCGGCGTGGCCAGGGTGAGAGCGCCCTCCAGATTGACGGCGGCGCCGGGGGCCAGGCTGCCCAGGGTGGTGCGACGCAGGGTTTCGGCGGACACGTCGGCACTGAAGCCCTGGGCCTCCAGCCGGGTGGCGGTGAGGCAGACGCCATTCACGGCGATGCTGTCGCCGGGCCGGACGCGGGAAAAATCAAAGTGCTCGGAGGTGATGGTTAGGGTTTGGTCGTCGCCGGCGCCATCGCGTCGGGCCAGCGTCCCGGTGGTTTCAATGATTCCTGTGAACATAAGAAGGTATGAGGGTTAGTTTGACATCGGCGGCCAGACACTCACTGCGTTCCAGCCGGAAATTCATTCTAGCAGATAGCGCTTCCAGCAAGGGCAGGGCCACCAGCGGCCGGGCATCGGGGCCGAGCAGGCAGGGGGCCAGATAGAGCACCAGCTCATCGACCAGCTCGGCCTGGAGCAGGGCTCCGGCCAGATTCGCGCCGGCCTCGGCCAGCACATTATTGATGCCGCGCGCGCCCAAATCGTTGAGCAGGGCGGCCAAATCGACCCGGCCGGCCCGGGCCGGGTAGCAGTGTTCTTCCACCGAAGCGCTTCCCCCCTCGGGCCGGGGGCCGGGGCGGAGCCGGGCCAGCAGCACCGGGCCGGCCTCGTCGAAGAGCGGCAGCGGCGGTACGACGCGGTTCTGGCTGTCGATGACCACCCGCAGCGGCTCGCGCCGGGGCAAATCCGTATCGTGGCGGGCGGTGAGCCGGGCCCGGTCGGCAATGACGCTGCCGGTGCCGGCCAGGACGGCATCGGCCTCCAGGCGCAGCCGCTGCACATCGGCCCGGGCCGCTGCGCCGGTCAGCCACTGGCTCTGGCCGTTGGCCAGGGCGGTGCGTCCGTCCAGCGAGGCCGCCAGCTTCAGGGTCAGCCAGGGCCGGCCGCGCTGGATACGGCTGAAAAAACCCCGGTTCAGCCGAAGCGCTTCGGTTTCCCCCAGGCCCAGCCGGGTGCGAATGCCGGCGGCCTCCAGCCGGGCGATGCCCCGGCCCGCCACCAGCGGATTGGGGTCGCGGCAGGCGATGACGACCTCCCTTACCCCAGCCCGAATCAGGGCATCGGCACAGGGCGGCGTCCGGCCCTGGTGGGCGCAGGGCTCTAGGGTTACGTAGGCGGTCGCCCCCCGGGCCCGGTCGCCGGCCTCGGCCAGGGCATTAACCTCGGCATGGGCCTCGCCGGCGTAGCGGTGAAAACCCCGGCCGACAATCTGGCCGTCGCGCACCAGCACACAGCCGACGCGCGGATTGGGGGCGGTGGAATAAATCCCCCGGGCGGCGAGGCGAAGCGCTTCGGCCATCAGGGCCGGCGGGTCTAGGGCCGTCATCTAGAGAATGAAACGGCTCAAATCCACATCGGCGGCCAGCGGCGCCAGCGCCTTTTCCACATAGGCGGCGTCGATGCAGACGCTGTCGCCGGCCGGCCGGTCGGGGGCCTCGAAGGACAGGTTTTCCAACAGCCGTTCCAGCAGCGTATGCAGCCGGCGGGCGCCGATGTTTTCCGTGCTCTTATTGACCTGATAGGCCATCTCGGCCAGCCGGCGAATGCCGTCGGCGCTGAATTCCAACCGGGTGCCCTCGGCGGCCAGCAGGGCCTGGTACTGCTTAATCAGGCTGTGGTCGGGGGCGGTGAGGATTTTTTCAAAGTCATCGACGGTCAGGGCCTCCAGCTCGACGCGCACCGGCAGCCGGCCCTGCAGCTCCGGAATCAAATCCGAGGGCTTGGTCAGGTGGAAGGCGCCGGAGGTGATGAACAGAATGTGGTCGGTTTTCAGCGTGCCGTGGCGGGTGGAGACGGTGGAACCCTCAATCAGCGGCAGCAAGTCGCGCTGGACGCCCTCGCGGGAGACGTCGCCGCCGTGCTCGCTGCGCTTGGCCACCTTGTCGATTTCGTCGATGAAGACGATGCCGTTCTGTTCGGCGTTGCGAATGGCGCGCTCCTTGATTTCCTTGTCAGAGATGAGATTTTCCTCCTCCTCGGCGGCCAGCTGCAGCAGCGCTTCGGCCACGGTCAGCCGGCGCTTTTCCCGGCGGCCGTTCTGAATATTCTGGAACAGCTCCTTCATGCGTTCGCCGATGTCCTCGTCCAGGGGCATCATGCCGATTTCCGGCACCGGACTGTCCTCGCGCGGGCGCAGTTCCACTTCCACCTGCTGATTGTCCAGCTCGCCGCGAATGAGCCGTTCCCGGTAGGTTTTGCGGGCCGGATTGTCGGCGCCGGAGCCGGGCACCAGCGCGTCCAGCACCCGATTGAGGGCGTTCTCCTGGGCCCGCACCTTGACCTCGCGCCGGGCCTGTTCCCGCTCCAGCTTGATGGCGGCGCTGATGAGGTCGCGGATGATGCTGTCCACGTCGCGGCCCACATAGCCCACCTCGGTGAATTTGGTCGCATCGACCTTAATAAAAGGGGCGTTGGCGAGCTTGGCCAGGCGCCGGGCAATTTCGGTTTTACCGACGCCGGTGGGGCCAATCATCAGGATATTTTTCGGCGTGATTTCACTGCGCATGGGCTCGGCCACCTGCTGGCGGCGCCAGCGGTTGCGCAGGGCATTGGCCACGGCCCGCTTGGCGGCGCTCTGGCCGACGATGTGGCGGTCGAGTTCTTCCACTATCTCTCTCGGGGTCATATTCAGTTTCGACATGGGGCCTCCTAGAGCTGGTCGGTGATGATGTTGTGGTTGGTATAAACGCAGATGTCGGCGGCGATGTGCAGACTCCGTTCGGCGATGGCCAGCGGCGGCAAATCGCTGTGGCGGTGCAGGGCGCGGGCGGCGGCCAGGGCGTACATGCCGCCGGAGCCGATGGCGGCCATTTCGTCCTCGGGTTCGATGACGTCGCCGTTGCCGGTCAGAATGAGGGTGTGTTCCCTATTGGCGACGATAAGCAGGGCCTCCAGCCGGCGCAGGGCCCGGTCGGTGCGCCAGTCCTTGGCCAGTTCGACGGCCCCGCGCAGCAGCTGGCCGTCCTGTTCCTCCAGCTTGGCCTCGAAGCGCTCGAAGAGGGTGAAGGCATCGGCGGTGGCGCCGGCAAAGCCGGCCAGAATCTGATTGCGATAGAGCCGGCGAATCTTGCGGGCATTGGCCTTCATCACCGTGTTGCCCAGCGAAACCTGGCCATCGCCGGCAATGGCCACGTCGTTGCCCCGGCGCACGCAGAGAATGGTGGTGCTGTGGGCGTCAAAACTTTGACTCATGAATTACTCCTAGGGGTTGGGGCGGCCGCAGCCGCCGGGATAGGCACTCAATGGGGCCCGCCGGGGCTTTTTCAATTTTTAGGGGAAGCGCTTCGGTTCCCAGGGTCAGCTAGAACGAAGCGCTTCGCCTTTAGCCGGCGGGGGAAGCGCTTCCTCCTTTAGCGGGCCGGTGGTGATTTAACGGCTAGGCCGAAGCGCTTCGGTTTATTTGAGACTTTCCGGGGCGAAGCGCTTCCTTTTCTGCCGGCTTCTGGAACCGAAGCGCTTCCCCAGAAACAAAAAAGCCAGGGGTAAAGCCCGGCTCATAAGGCAGAGCGCCGCGGCCGCTGCTTTGCTGCTGGGTCGAAGCGCTTCCCCTTTGCCGAGCCGGTGATGATTTGACTGCCAGCCCGAAGCGCTTCCTTCTGCCGACACTCGCCTTCAACACTGGAGATAAAAGCCGGCCAATCGAAGCGCTTTCTCCTTTTCCAGCTTTCCCGGGGTGAAGCGCTTCCCCCTCTCGCCTCTAGCTTGCTGCGGCAGCTAATAGGTAGGACCGACGGCGTCGGGGGCTGTTTAATCAAGGCCGCCGCCCGTTTGGCAACTCCGAAGCGCTTCCTCTTAGGCTGATGTTGCTCTGCCGTTGGCCGGATTGGCTGCTGGGTTGAAGCGCTTCCCTCTGCTGACCTGGCCAATCGAAGCGCTTCGGCTCCTGTGGAGTTCAAAGCACCCCGGCGGCCACAAAAAAGCCGGGCTCGGGCCCGGCGGGGGAAAGGGTTGGGGCGCGGCCCCTTCGGCTCGCGACCGAAGCGCTTCGGTTTATGGGAGCTTTCCGGGCCGAAGCGCTTCGGGCTGGGACTAACGGGAGCAGGTTCTTTCGGCCGCCGTCCGCCAGTCAAGGCCGGCCTTCTGGTAGTAGCGGCAGGCCTGTTCCAAATCCTGTTTCAGCCCGGGGCCTCCCTTCTTGTAAAGCTCGCCAATCCACCCATAGCCGTTGCTGTTGCCGGCGGCGGCCTGCTTTTCATACCACCGTTTGGCGCTGGCGTAGTTCTGCTCCAGCCCCGGGCCGCCCTGCTCATAAAGCCTGCCAATATCCCTATAGCCGTCGCTGTCTCCGGCGGCGATGGCCTTTTCATACCACCGCTTGGCGATGGCGTAGTTCCGCTCCAGCCCCGGGCCGCCCTGCTGGTAAAGCAAGCCAATCTGCCAATAGCCGCCGCTGTCGCCGGCGGCGATGGCCTTTTCATACCACCGCTTGGCGCTGGCGCAGTCCTGCTCCAGACCCGGGCCGCCATGCTCGTAAAGCAAGCCAATCCACCCATAGCCGTCGCGGTCGCCGGCGTCGCCGGCCTTTTCAAGCCACCGTATGGCGCTGGCGTAGTCCTTGGCGACCCCTTCGCCGTTTTTGTACATAAAGCCGAGGCTCCCCATAGCCCCGGCGTGGCCGGCGGCGGCTAGCCGTTGGTAGAGCTCCAGCGCCCGGGCGTAATTCTTTTCAACATAGGCGGCCTCGGCCTCTTCAAAAATCTTCTTCTGCTCGGCCTCGGTCAGCCGGGAGACCGGAGCGACGGTCGGCGCGGCGACCGGGCTTTCATGGGCCCGGGCCGTGGCCATTAATAAAAGTATGAGTAGTGTTTTTTTCATGGGTTTCTCCAAAAATAGGTTTTAACGAACTAGGCCAGCCGGCCGAGCAGGGCGTGGAAATAGCGGCCGGGCCGGGCGGTGTAGCCACAGGCTTTCGCGCTGCATCAGTGGCAGCAGGATTTTTTTCATGGAGTTCTCCCTAGACCGCCAGCCAGCGTTGGCTGGCCGCCGGGTCGCTGAGGGTCAGTTCGACCTTGTCCAGCTCCGGGGCCAGCAGCGGGAAGTGGAAGGTGAACGCCTCGCCGTCGCGGTCTACGGTCAAATCAATGGCCGTGCCCGGGGCCGGGGTCAGCAGGGCCGCCTTCAGGGCCTCGTCGTCGGGAAGCGCTTCGCCATTGACGGCCACCAGCCGGTCGCCCATGGCCACCCCGGCCCGGGCCGCCGGACTGTTCTCGTCCAGCAGCACCACCCGCCCTTCCTTATAGCGGAAGCCGGGATAGGCCCGGTGCTGGGCGAAGCGCTTCATCTGGACGCCGAAGTCGGCCAGGCTCGCCGCCAGCGGCAGTTCCTCGGTGGAATGCAGCAGCCGGTCGAGCAGCCGCTGGAAATCGTCGCGCCGGGCCGGGGGCAGCAGCGCCGCCACCTGCTCCCGGTAGAGCGCTTCGCTCAGGCCGATGCCCGTGGCGCGATAGTTCAACCAGAGCTGGCGCAGCACCGTGGCCAAAGTGAGTTCGCTGTTCCGGCGCAGCCACAAATCCAGACAGAGGGCCGCCAGCGAACCCTGAATGTAGTAGCTGATGCCGACGCTGGCCGCGTTCTCGCCGCCGGCATAGAACTTGGTCCAGGCCTCCAGGCTCGATTGCACCAGCGTTTGCCGGTGGCGGCCGGGCCGGCTGTACAGACTTTCCATGTCCGCCGCCAGCAAGCCGAGGTATTCCCCGACGCTGACCAGGCCGGCCCGCTGGAGCAGATAGTTATCGAAATAGGCGGTGTAGCCCTCGAAGAGCCAGAGCAGTTCATCGGGCTGTTCGGCGTCCAGCCGGTAGGGTTGGTAGGTGGCCGGCTTCAAATCCTTGATGTTCCAGGTGTGGAAATACTCGTGGACGATGAGGCCGAGCAAATCGGCATAGGCCTTGGGCGTCTGCATGGCGTCGCGGCGCTGCATCAGCAGGGTGCTGCGCCGGTGCTCCAGACCGTTATGGCCCTGGCCAAGCAGATGCAGCATGAAGCAATAGCGCGGGCCCAGCGTCGGCGGGAAGGCCCCGAACAGGTCGAAGGCACTCTGGCAGCCGCGCTGGCTGTCGGCGCGGAGCTTCGCCAAATCGAAGGCGGCGACGTCGCCGGAAATATAGAAATCATGGCGGACGCCGGCCACGTCAAAATCAAAGTGGGCGAGCCGGGCGCCGAGCAGAAACGGCGTGTCGGCGAGCTCGTGGTAGTCGCCGCAGACCACCTCCCGGGCCGGGGCCACCGTCCAGCCGGCGTGGTCGGCGTCCAGGCTGATTTCCAGGTGGCAGGGCTCATGCTCGTGGCCGGCGATGAGCACACAGGCGGCGCCGGGGTTGAAGAGGCCGCGCCGGTGGTCCAGGTAGCACTGGCGCACGGACAAATCATGGGCGTAGAACTCGTAGTCCAGCACCACCGTGCGCGCCCCGGCCCGGGCGTCCAGCTGCCAGCGGCCCGGGCCCAGCAGGCGCAGCGGCACGCCCTCGGCGCGCAGGCCGTAGAGGTTTTTCGAGAAATCGCGGCGCGTGTAGCTGCCGGCAATCCACGCCGGCAGATAGAGTTCGTTGATTTGGTTGGGGGTCAGGGTCAGTTCGGCGCGAATGTGGAAACGGTGGCCGCCGGCCCGGGGGGTAATTCGATAGAAGCTCATAGTAGAATGGGTTAGAAGGAAATTTGCCATTTTACCGGGGTTATGGCCCCGACTCAGACCACTAGCCAAAGGAAATTATCCATGCTCAATGCCGATTTACAGGCCATCATCGAAGACGCACGTAAATTTGCCGCCCAGCGGCGCCATGAATTCCTCACCCTGGAACATATTTTGTTCTTCCTGCTCCGCCAGAATCAGGTTAAACGCGTGCTGGCTGCCCTGCCCACCCCCATCGACAGCATGCTGCTCTATCGCGATGTGCGCGACTACCTGATGAAGCAGCCGAGCCAGCCGTTCAGCGTCGCCCCCCAGACCCTGAACGCCGTCAATCGGGTGATTAAACGGGCCCTGGAACAAATCAACGACCGGGCCGTGTGCCCGGCGGAAATCCTGCCGTTCATGCTGGACGAGAGCCGCAGCTATGCCGCCTATTTCCTGCTCCAGGCCGGCGTCAAGGCCGATGAGCTCAACGCCGCCCTGGAGCGACTGCGCGACGAGGACAAGCTTAACGAGGAGCTCAACAACACCGCCCGGGAGGTGAAAAATCGCACCCGCCCCCACCGCAGCGAGAACAGCGAAGAACGGCTCAGCGCCGACGAGGAGGCCCTGTTCTGCATCAATCTGAATCAGCAGGCCACCGAGGGCAAGCTGGCGCCGCTCATCGGCCGGGAGGCCGAGCTGGAGCGGGTCATTCAGATTCTGCACCGCAAAACCAAGAACAATCCCATCATTGTCGGCGCCGCCGGCGTCGGCAAAACCGCCCTGGTGGAGGGGCTGGTGCATGCCATCGTCAATGGCGCCCCGCAGATTCCGCCGAGCCTGCGTTCCAGCGTCATCTACAGCATCAACGTAACCTCGCTGATGTCCGGCACCAAATATCGCGGCGACCTGGAGGCCCGGGTGAAGCGCTTCCTTGACCGCTTCAGCGCCGACCCCAACGCCATTCTCTTCTTCGACGAGATTCACGGCATCATCAGCCATTCCAAGAGCGTCGAGAACAATACGGACCTGGCCGACATGATGCGGCCGGCCATCGACGGCGGCAATCTGCGCATCATCGGCACCACCACCGACCGGGATTACCGCAAGATTTTCGAGGGCAAGGCCACCCTGTCCCGGCGCTTCCAGCGGGTGGATTTGGCCGTGCCCAGTGGCGAGGAGGCCCTGCGCGTTGTCCGGGGCGTCTATCGCAACTTTGAGGATTTCCACGGCGTCAGCTACAGCGAGGAGGCCCTGCAGGCCTCGGTGCGCCTGGCCCAGCGCTATCTCACCGACCGCCAGCTGCCGGACAGCGCCATCGACCTGCTCGACGAGGTCGGCGCCCGGGTACGCCTGGACAACGACGACACGCTGAAGCGCATCGACCGGGCCCAGATTGAAACCCTGGTGGCCCAGCAGGCGCGGCTGCCCTATATCCACAACGACGACGACCACAGCACCCTGCGCCAGCTCGACGACGAGCTGAACCGCCAGGTCTTCGGCCAGGCCGAGGCCATTCGGGCCCTGGTCAGCGCCCTCAAACTCGGCCACGCCGGCCTGCGCAGCAAGGAAAAGCCGCTGGGCTCCTTCCTGTTCACCGGCCCCACCGGCGTCGGCAAAACCGAGCTGTGCAAGCAGCTGGCGACGGCCATGTCCATGAACCTGATTCGCTTCGACATGTCCGAGTACATGGAGGCCCACAGCGTCAGCAAGCTCATCGGCACGCCGCCGGGCTACGTCGGCTACGAGCAGGAGGGCCTGCTCTGTGAACGCATTCTGAAGATGCCCTATGCGGTGCTGCTGCTGGACGAAATCGAAAAGGCCCACCTGGACCTGATGAATGTGCTGCTACAGATGATGGACAACGGCCTGATTACCGACAACACCGGCCGGGAAATCAACTGCCGCAACCTGATTATCGTCATGACCTCCAACGTCGGCGCCACCGTCAATGAGCGCCAGCACATCGGCTTCGGCCAGCAGGACGTTAATCGCAGCCGGGGCGACTACGAGCAGGCGGTGAAAAACCACTTCACGCCGGAATTCCGCAACCGGCTGGACGCGGTGATTAATTTCGCGCCGCTGTCCGAGGGCCTGATGCTGCCTATCGTCGATAAGTTCATCGCCGAACTGCGCGAGCAGCTGGCGGAAAAACGGCTGAGCCTGGAACTGGACGAGGCCGCCCGCCACTGGCTGGCCCGGGCCGGCTACGACCCGAAAATGGGGGCGCGGCCGCTGGGCCGGGTCATCGAGCGGGAATTGAAACTGCCGCTGGCCGAGCTGGTGCTCTTTGAGGAACTGCGCGATGCCACCATCGGCGTGCGCCTGGACGGCGACCGGCTCCAGCTCACCAATCTGGCCGCCCCGGAGCTGGTGTCATGAACGAACTGACTTTGCGCCGGCCGGACGATTTCCATCTGCACCTGCGCGACGGCGCCGCCCTGGCCCGCACCGTGGCCGATGCCAGCCGCCAGTGTGGCCGGGCGCTGGTGATGCCGAATCTGGTGCCGCCGGTGGATACGCTGGAAGCGCTGCGGGCCTACCGGGAACGCATCGAGGCCGCCATTCCGGCCGGCCGCTGCTTCACGCCGCTGATGAGCCTCTATCTCAGTGCCCACCTGACCCCGGCCATTATCCGGGCGGCGCCGGCGGCGGGCGTGGTGGCGGTGAAGTGGTATCCCAAGGGTGCCACCACCAACTCGGCGGCCGGCGTCGGCCAATATGAGGCGCTGCGGCCGCTGCTGGCGGAAATGGAGCGCCAGGGCCTGCTGCTGCTGATTCACGGCGAGGTTACCGACGACGACATCGACATTTTCAGCCGCGAATCCACCTTCATCGAACGGACACTCACCCAGCTGCGCCGTGAATTCCCCGGCCTGAAAGTGGTGCTGGAACACATCACCACCGCCTTTGCCGTCGATTATCTCCGCAGCGCCGATGCTAATCTGGCCGCCACCATCACCGCCCAGCACCTACTGGCCAACCGCAACGATTTGCTCGTCGGTGGCCTGAAACCGCATTTCTACTGCCTGCCGATTCTGAAAACCGAGGCCGACCGCCGCGCCCTGCTCGGCGCCGCCACCTCCGGCGACCGGCGCTTCTTCCTCGGCAGCGACAGCGCCCCCCACGGCCGCCGGGCCAAGGAAAATGCCTGTGGCTGTGCCGGCTGCTACACCGGCGCCACCCTGCTGGAGCTCTACGCCACCGCCTTCGACAGCGTCGGCGCCCTGGATAAATTGGAGGATTTCGCCAGCAGCTTCGGCGCCGACTACTACGGCCTGCCACGCAGCACGGAACGGGTGCGGCTGGAACGGCGCGAGCAGACCATTCCCGCCACCCTCCCCTTTGGCGACGATGAGCTAATTCCCTTCTGGGCCGGCCGCCGGCTGGCCTGGACTTTAACCCCCTGAACTAGGAGTTTATATGGCTGACTTTAATAAGATTTTGGACGCCGGCGACGTGGCCGGTGGTGTGATTAACGTGGTGGTGGAAATCCCCGCCGGCTCCAACCAGAAGATTGAGTGGAAACGGAAGGTGGGCGCCCTGACCCTGGACCGCATCGAGCCGGAAATTTTCGCCAAGCCCACCAACTACGGCTTCATTCCCCAGACCCTGGACGAGGACGGCGACGAGCTCGACGCCCTGATTATCACCGCCCAGCCGCTGCCCACCGGCATCTATCTGCAGGGCCGGGTGCTGGGGGTGATGAAGTTCGTCGATGATGGCGAGGTGGACGACAAAATCATCGTGGTGCCCGCCGACGACCGTTCCAACGGCAACGCCATCCAGAGCCTGGCCGACCTGCCCGAGGCCCTGCTGCGCCAGATTGAATTCCACTTCAACCACTACAAGGATTTGAAGAAGCCGGGCAGCACGAAGGTGGAGCGCTTCGGCGACCGGGACGAGGCGCTACAGGTCATCGTCGCCGCCCAAAAACGCTGGGTGGACGAGGCCTAGGCCGCCGGGCCGAAGCGCTTCCCCAGGAGGAGATGGCCATGAGCTACGATTTGATGGTTTTTGCGGCCGAGGCGGCCCCCCGGGAACGGGCGTTGTTGCCGGACTGGTGCCGGCGCCAGCTGGAGTGGGCCGAGGGCCGCAGCTACGACGACCCGGCCCAGAGCACGCCGGCCCTACGGGCGCTGTTTATGGAGCTGATTCAGTGGTTCCCGCCGCTGAATGGGCCCCTGGCCCCGGCCGGCGACGACGACGAGACCGGCCCCGGCACCGACTATGCCCTGAGCCCGCACCTGATTCAGGCGTCCTTCCCCTGGGAGCACGCCGACGACGCCCGGCAGCTGGTGCAGACCCTGGCCATTCGCCACGGCCTCGGCTTCTACGATGTCAGCGCCGACGAGAGCCACTATCCCCCGGGCGCCTAGCCCCCCAACGTTTTTTTTTGGAGAAGTTATGAAAAAAATTCTGCCGCTACTGCTGCTAACAACCACCGTTTGCGCCGAGACCCACCTTGCCCTGCCTACCGGCAACGCCGCCGGCAACGACACGCAAATTTCCGACGCCCTGATGCAACAGGCAACCAACAACGTCGCCCCCGCCAACACTCCTTCCAACCTGAGCATAGAAGAGCAGGAGCAGATTTGGCAGGAGGCCGAGGCCGCCTATGACAAAGAGGATTACGCCCAGGCGCTGGAGCTCTTTCACCAGCTGGCCGCCGCCGGCCACGCCGAGGCCATGGGGCGCATCGGCCTTATGTACAAAAACGGCGAAGGGGTCGCCCGGGACTACGTCAGCGCCAAACGGTGGTTTGAAAAGGCCCTGGCCGCCGGCAACAGCGACAGCTATTGGAGAATTGGCGACCTTTACGAGGAGGGCGGCCCGGGGCTGGAGCGGGACTACGCCACCGCTAAAAAATGGTATGAAAAGGCCATTGCCGCCGGCGACCGCGACGGCTATGGGGGGATTGGCGGCCTTTACCGAGAGGGCGGCCCGGGTCTGGAGCGGGACTACGCCACCGCCAAACAGTGGTTTGAAAAGTGGGCTGCCGCCGGCAACAGCAATGGCTATGGGCAGATTGGCAGGCTTTACGAGAAGGGCGGTCCCGGGCTGGAAAGGGATTTAGTCCAGGCCTGCCGCTACTACCAGAAGGGCGGTTTCATCTGGGAGGCGGCGGCCAAAAGAACCTGCTCCCACTAGTCCCAGCCCGAAGCGCTTCGGCCCGGAAAGCTCCAATAAACCGAAGCGCTTCGGTCTAAAACGCCAGCCGGAAGCGCTTCGGCCGCGAGCTGACGTGGCCGCGTTCCGACGCTTTCACCCGCCGTGCCCGGCCCCGACTTTTTTACGCCCGGAGGAAGCGCTTCGGTTTTAGTCCCTGGAGAAGGAAGCGCTTCGTTCTAAGTCGCCAGCCGGAAGCGCTTCGGCCAATGAACCGAGGTGGCCGCGTTCCGACGCTTTCACCCACCGGGCTTGACCCGGCTTTTTTACGTCCGGAGGAAAGCGCTTCGGTTTTGGCAGCCGGAGAAGGAAGCGCTTCGTTCTAAGTCGCCAGCCGGAAGCGCTTCGGCCGCGAGCTGACGTGGCCGCGTTCCGACGCTTTCACCCGCCGGGCTTGACCCGGCTTTTTTACGCCCGGAGGAAGCGCTTCGGTTTTAGTCCCCGGAGAAGGAAGCGCTTCGTTCTAAAACGCCAGCCGGAAGCGCTTCCCCCTCGAAGGCTAATCTCAACGAAGCGCTTCGTTC
>CAUSKK010000022.1:0-34363 GCA_963532425.1 uncultured Cardiobacteriaceae bacterium | reverse complement strand
CGAACAGCGAACAGCGAACAGCGAACAGCGAACAGCGAACAGCGAACAGCGAACATTTTACCGAAGCGCTTCCCGGCCAACCGGGTTATTTGTCTAACTCTGGGCGGCACCAAGGGCTTCTCGGTGCTGATGGCGGACGAGATTCCGGACTTGCACCTGATTGGGGACGCCCAATGCTTTCCGCTGTTCCTCTACGAAGAGGAAGAACAATGAGCCAGGATTCCCTTTTTCCCCAGGACGAAGCGCTTCCCCCCAAGAAGAAGTGGGTACGCCGCTCGGCCATCAGCGCGGCGGCCCTGGCCCATTTCCGCGCCCCCTATACGCCGGCCGAGGCCGCCCAAATCGAGCGCGAGGACATCTTCTATTACATCTACGGCCTGCTGCACAGTGAGGAATACCGGGAGCGCTTCGCCGACAATCTCAGCAAGGAATTGCCGCGCATTCCCCGGGTGCGGAGTTTTGCGGATTTCTGCGCCTTCAGCCGGGCCGGCCGCCAGCTGGCCGAATGGCATCTGCACTATGAAAACGCGCCCCTCTACGGCGAAGTGCGCCTGGCCGGGCCGCTGGCCCTGACTCTGACGCCCACGGCCATTTTGGGCGGCCGCGACGAGGATTTCCGCGTGGAAAAGATGAAATTTGCGAAGAAGGGCGATAAAAGCCGCATCGTCTACAACGACAAAATCACCGTGGAAAATATTCCGCTGGCCGCCTACGACTACATCGTCAATGGCAAGGCGGCCCTGGAATGGGTGATGGAGCGTCAGGCGGTCAGCACCGATAAAAAATCCGGCATCGGCAACGACGCCAACGACTGGGCCCGGGAAACCATGAATAACCCGCGCTATCCGCTGGAATTGCTGCTGCGCCTGATTACGGTCAGCCTGGAAACCCGAAAAATCGTGCAAAGCCTGCCGGCCCTGGGCGATTTGCTCTAGCCCGCCGGCCGCTAAAAAGCGAAGCGCTTCCCCGTTTGTTTGAGGGGGAAGCGCTTCGTTGTTTTGGGTCGCGCCGGGGAAGCGCTTCATCGGGTGCTAAACGCCAACGATGAGCACATATTGTTTGCGGAACTCGGCCCCGGCCCCGGGCCAGCCCGCGCCGAAGGCCTGGAGGGACTCCAGGGGCGCCGGGTAGTCCTCACCATTGACGCGGCAATCGGCGGCGACGCTGCCATCGGGGTTGCGGGCGACGAACAGGCGCAGGGCGTAGTTGCCCGCGCCCTCCAGCAGCGGCCGGAAGGCCTCCAGACTGCTGTTGAACAGGCAGCAGGGGCAGCCGGGCGGGTGTTCCTCTTCGTCGCCATTTTCCCGGGGCTGCTCCTGCCAATGCTGGCAGCCGCCGAAATGGACGCGGCGCCGGTGGCCGTCGGGGAAGGTCAGCTCCATTTGGCTGGCTGCGGTGCCGTCGCCGCTGGCCGCCAGCAGCAGGCGCCAGTCCGAATCCAGCCACAGCTGGAAACCGTAGTCCAGGGATTCCGCCACGTCGGCGCCGAAGCTGTGCTGATATTCAAAGATGCCGGCCGGGAACAGAATCGGGTGGTGAATCTGCAGGGTGGTGGTGCTCTGGACGCGCTCGTCCAGCTCCAGGCTGGCGATTTGCACCAGCAGCTCGTAGCCGCTGGGCCGGTGCAGCAGCCAATCGCCGACCCGTTCGGTTTCATAGCCGGCCGCAGCCAGCACCGCCGCCAGCCGGGCGGGTAAATCGTAGTCTTCCCGGCGGCCGTCCTGATAGTTCAGGCTGAATTGGGCGCCGGCGCCGGGGTTGCCGGCCAGGGGTTCATGGTTCAGGGACATGGTTTTCTCCAGGGGGAAGCGCTTCGGTTTTTAGTAAAGGAGCCGGACCAGCAGCGTATTCAACGCCAGGGCCAGCATCGGCACCCAGAGATTGCGATGGCGTTCCTGCAGCAGGGCCAGGCCCAGACCGCCGACCCAGACCGGCAACAGCAGCTGGGCCAGGATTCGCAGGGGCAGGGCGGGCGACGAAAAATAGAAGGCCAGCAGCAGAAGCCACAGCGTCGTTATCGGCAGAACCACCGCCGCCCGGGAACCCCAGCGGGCCCGGCAAAAATTCTGGACGAAGCCGCAGAACAGGATAAGCAGCGGTGGAATGTCGATGAGGTCCGCCGGCAGACTGCGCGGCAGCAGCCACAGCCGGCCCGGGGCCAGCATCCGGATTTCCTCCGGACTGAAGAGCAGCTGGTTGAGGGCCAGCAGCACCCCGAGATAAAGGGGAATTTGCCAGAGCAGTTCCGAGGAGCGCCGGCTGAAGGCTCCGAAGCCCACATCGACCCAGCGCCAGCCGTAGCGGCGCCGCAGCCAGTCCAGGGCCAGCAGCTGGAGGACGGTTATCGCCAGCACGCTGCGCCAATCCCCCAGGGCCACCATTAATTTTTCGTAGCTGTTGAAATATTTCTCCGTCCTCATCACCACCGCCGCGATGGCAATGTTCAGCAGAAAGAAGGGTAGGAGCCAGGCCAGCAGGCTAAAAATCAGCGGGCGCCACCGGCGCGGGTCGGCGGGTTGGGGCGTAGGGGTCATAGATGCCCCTTGAGTAAGATAGCCATGTTGAGCAGGGTGTTAATGAAGAGGGCCAGCAGGGGCGCCCATAGATTGCGCTGGCGCTCCTGCAGCAGGGTCATACATAAAGTGCCAATAAACACCTCCAGTGCCAACGGGAGCCGTATATCCAGGGCCAGCGGGGCGAATTGCTTGAGAGACAGGGCAAAATGCAGCAGCGGCAGCGTCAGGATAGCGACGACGGCGCCCCAGCGGGCGCGCAGGAAGTTCTGGAAAAAGCCATAGCAAAAAATGGTGATGGCCGGCAGGAACAGCAATAGGTACCTCTTGGTCAGGGCGGCCTTTTTCATCACTTCCGGACTAAAGAAAACAGCGGGCAGCTCGCGGGAAGTTAGCTGGCCCACGCCGTAAATGACGGCCAGATAGAGGGGAATTTGCCACAGCAGTTCCCGCTGGCGTGGGCCAAAGCGCTTAAAGCCCACGTCGGCCCAGCTCCAGCCGCTGCTGCTGCGCACCGCATTCAGGGCCAGCAGTTGCAGCACCGCGAGCACGGCCAGGGCCCCGTAGTTGCTGAAGATTTTTAGCACCATGTTCCTAGGGGTCGGGTCGCCGCTGGCGATGACCAGCGCCACTATGAGAAACAACAGAAACGGCCCGACCAGGGCCAGCAGGCTAAAAATCAGCGGGCGCCACTGGCGCGGGTCGGCGGGGGTTTGGTTGGTCATGGGATTTCTCCGGTTGAAAAGGCCCATGATAGGGGAAGCGCTTCATCTTCTATCGGCTTTTCTCGCCCGAAGCGCTTCGGGCCGGGCCGGGGCCAACACAGGGCCTTTGCCCGCCGTTTTGTAAAATAGCCACCGGCCGATGACCGGGCCGATTCAATCATTTAAAACCTAGGAAAATCCATGAATAACACCACCACCATTCGCCTGATGGCACCGCTGGCCGTCGGGGCGGCCCTAGTCTGGTTTCTGTGCTATCCCGGGGCGGAAGGCCGCTGGCTGAGCATCGCCCTGTTGCTGGCCCTTTGTTTTATCAGCGCCCTACGCTTTGGCCACTCTCTTAAAATCCAGCGCCAGCAGCCGACCCCCATTGCCAGCCCGCTGCTCTCCGGCCTATTCACCGGTGTTGTGGATTTCGCCACCCGATTTCTGACCGCTCCAAGGACACCCTGGACGGCGTGGTAATGGGGCTGATGTTCTATCCGCCGGTCTGGCTGATTTTTATGTTTCTGGCCCTGAGGCACCTCCGGCGGGCGTCCTAGAAGCGCTTCTGCCCCAACCTTGAGAAATCTAACTTATGAAAAAAATCCCGTTGCTGGCCGGCGCCCTGCTGGCCAGTCTGCTGTCCGGCTGTACCACCTACGCGCTGATGACCAGTTCCAGCGAGTCGCACGAAATCCACAGCCTGAGCCGCGACCCCATCGTTGCCTTCGGCCGGCCGCAAGCGCCGGTGCCGGGCTTTGAAAACGCCGTGGTCTTCGTCGGCCAGAAATACAGCTACTTCGCCCAGCCGGCGGCCACGGAGGCGGACCCGCAGCTATTCCTGCGTCTGATGCAGGGTCTGGACATGGAACGCACCCGCCTGCTGCTCTATCCCCAGGGCAATGGCCAGGACACGCTGGTTCTGTATCAGGCCGGCTCCGTGCAAAAAAGCGAGTTCGATAATGTGGCCGTAACGGTGGTTTACCGGGGCTCGGAACCGCTGAGCCCGACAGAACGGCAGCAGCTGGCCGCCCTGAACTTCCAATGTGAGCGCAGCTACTGCCAGCGCCCGCTGCGCAGCAAAATCACCCTGGCCCAGCTGCCCCGCCAGCGGCTGGGCCAGCAGTGGCCGGTAAAAACTCCCACCCTCTTCGACATTAGGCAGGAGAACCGGAGCAACGGCGCCGCCCTCTACCCGCTGCTCATCGCCTTTGACCTGGTAACGCTGCCGGTACAAATGGCCGTGGGTACGGTGGCCACGGCCGGACTGATGGCCACCGGCCAATAGCAACGAAGCGCTCCCCCTGTAGGTATTTAACGGCGGGCCGCTAAACCCAAGCGGCCCATGGGTTTTATCCCCTTGAGAAGAAATGAATAGGGCCACCCCGCCCAGCCCCTATCCCAAATTGACTAGCGGCCGGCACTGGCAAGGGCTCTGGTTCAGCCCCGCCCTGCCGCTGGGATTCATGGCCCGACACTACGGGCCGTTAATTTAAATACAGGGGAAGCGCTTCCCTGTCGGCAAATGCACCTTTTACCAACAACCAAGCGCTTTCTATAAATCTTTAAACCAAGGAAAATCCATGACCAATAATTCCGCCACTGAAGAAGAATTCTATCCCGGCTTTTCCACCCGCTGGCTGTTGGCCTTGAGCGTCGCCCTGACCTGCCTGTTCGTTTTTATTGACTACCAACTTTATGGCCTCGGGAAGATTCTGGCTATTCAGCTCATTACCCACGGGCTTACGGCCCTGGTCTGCGGCTGGCTGACCAATCGCCTCAAGCTGTGGCGCAACTGGCGGGACATTCTGTTCTTTGTCGTTATGGGCTGTCCACTCCACAAGTTCATTGACACTGCCATTTACGGACTAATGCACCGTGAATTCCTGCAAACCCTAAAGTTTGCGTTGCGATGGTGGTTGGACTATCCGTTTTCGCTGTCCCATTGGCTACCAGATAGGGCGACGTTAGGCACTCTGCTGGCCGGCATCTTCCTGCTGCCGGCGGGGTCGGCAGATGACTGGCGGGAGGATGACTACCCGGGCCTGTCCAACGGCAGCAGCTTGCTGCAGGCCATAGCGGCGCTAATAGGGATGCTACCGATGGTGGTCTTTTTCTTTATCTTCCCCCCCGTAGGTGGAAACTGGCTAGTCTCCATCATTGGGCTGCCGGTCGCCGGCGCTGGAGTCGTAGCCACCTCCTACCTGCACTGGCTGGTGAAGCGATTTCGCTTTTACCGCCGCCCCGGCGATTTTGTTTTATTTACGCTGCTGGGCCTGTCGGTGGGCGCCCTTATTGAGGTTTTGATATTAATAGTTGGCACTATAGCGATAGTGCTGCTGTTCCGCATTCCCCCGTCATCCTTCATACACGCCATTCAGATAGCGCTGCTCTACGGCAATCTGCCGGGGCTGGCGCTGGAGCTGTTGCTGTTCTGCTGCCGGCTGCCCCGGTTGCCGGGCCGTTAATTTAAATACAGGGGAAGCGCTTCCCTGTCGGCAAATGCACCTTTTACCAACAACCAAGCGCTTTCTATGAATCTTTAAACCAAGGAAAATCCATGACCAATAACACCACCGAAGAAGAATTCTATCCCGGCTTTCCCACCCGCTGGCTGCTGGTGCCGGTGGCCGTGCTGCCGCCGCTGGCCTTTCTCTTCTTATTATTTGCCGAGGGCGACCCCGTCGAGGTCGACGCCCTAGCTCTGGCCCTGACGCTGACGGCGGCCATCGCCGGCGCCGTGGCAGTGCTCGGCCTGCGCTGGCTGGTGGAGAGTTTTCTGTTCTTCCGCCGCCTGAAGCATATTCTTCTCTTCCTGCCGTTGGGCCTGCTGCTGGGCTACTTCCTTGAATGGCTGGTGTTCATAGGCAGCGACATAGTGATTAGGCTGCTGTTTAATATGTCCCTTTCGCAGTATGCTCAGGGGCTGGGCATAGTGCTGGTATACCTTTTGAATCTGTCGGGCCTGCTGCTGGGCCTACTGCTGGGCTGCTGCCTGCTGCCGCGGGCGCCGGGCCGTTAATTTAAATACAGACTAAGCGCCCTTATGCATGTAAATTTCCTATTTACAAACAACAGAGCGGTTGTTCTCCCTGCGGTCGCCGGCCAGCCGGTCGCCTCCTGCGTCGGCTCACGCACCCTCGCTGACGCTCGGGTGCTTCCCCTGTATGTAATTAACCGTTTAAATACATACAAAAGAAGCGCTTCTCTGTATCTATCGGCCAATGCGCCAGTGGCGGGCCCGTTCGCCGGCTTGCCACAGCTGGCTGTAGCGGCCGTTCCTGGCCAGCAGCTCTTCATGCTTGCCGCTTTCCACCAGTTCCCCCCGGTCGAAGACGAGAATTTGCGCCGCGTCGCGAATGGTCGGCAGCCGGTGGGCAATCATGAGCACGGTCTTGCCGCGCATCAGCTCCCGCAGCGCCTTCATCAGAAGCGCTTCGTTCTCCGCGTCGGCGAAGGCGGTGGCCTCGTCGAGAATCAGAATGGGCCGATTCTGGAGAATGGCCCGGGCAATGGTCAGCCGCTGGCGCTGGCCACCGGACAGGCGGGTGCCGCGCTCGCCCACCGCCGTTTGGTAGCCCGAGGGCAGGCTTTGAATGTAATCGTGAATCTGCGCCGCCCGCGCCGCCGCTTCTACTTCTGCTTCACTGGCCGCCGGACTGCCGAGGCGAATGTTATCGGCGATGGTGCCGCTGAACAGAAAATTCTCCTGGAAGACGAAGGCCACCGAGGCCATGAGCGTCTCCGGCTCCAGATGGCGGATGTCGGCGCCGCCGATTTTGATGCTGCCGCTATCAATGTCCCAGAAGCGGGGAATCAGCCGGGCCACGGTGGATTTGCCGGCGCCGGAGCCGCCCACCAGTGCCGTAAGCGCGCCGGCCGGAGCGGTAAAGCTGACGTCGTGAAGCGCTTCGTCCCGGCGGCCCGGGTAGGTGAAATGCACGTGTTCAAAGACCACCGCCGCGCCCCGGGGCGTTTGCCGGGGTTCGCGCACGGTTAGCGCCGGCGCGTCGAGGATTTCCAGAATGCGATTGGCGCTGAGGTTGGCCTTGTCGATGAGATGAATGAGCGCGATGTAGGGCATGAGCGCGTCGGCCATGCCGGTGCCAATGAGCAGCACCGCCAGCCAGACCGGGAAAGCTAGGGCGTCGGCCTGCCACCAGTAAAGACCGCACCAGGACAGGGCCAGCAGCGTCGGCACCGGATTCAGCAGCAGCAGAGCCAGCCGCGCCTGCAAACCCACCTCCTTGTACCAGCCGGTCAGCACCCGGCAATAGTTATCCAGAGCGCGCTGGTAGCGACCGAAGGAGGCGGCGCCGCCGTCGAAGGTGCGCACCACCGGCATGGCCTGCACGTACTCAACCACCGCCGTGTTCACCTGTTCGCGGGCGGCATGGTAGGCGGCGTGGGCCGCCCCCACCTGGCTCATCATAATGGCGAAGAGCACAAAGCCCAGCGCCAGCACCGCGCCGGCCACCAGCGCCAGCGACCAATCAATGAAAAGGAGCACCAGCAGGCTGCAAACCGGCGCCACGTAGCTGCGGGCATAGAGCGGCGTGCTATCGGCGACGAAGCTGTGCAGGTCGCGCACGTCCTCCTGCATGATTTTGGTTAATGCGGCGGCGCCGTAGTCATGAAGATAGCCAAGGGAGACCCGGGCCAGCCGGTCGGCCAGCCGCCGGCGCAGTATGCCCTCCAGCTGGAAGGCGGCCAGATGGGAGACGCGGAAGGAAAGGCCGCGCAGCCACCAGGTCAGCAGGGTGAGCATGGCCAGGCCGCCGGCCCAGGGCCAGACGGCGCCGCCATTCAGTAGATTTTTCAGAATCTGCGCCAGCAGCAGCAGGCCGAGGACGGCCAGGGCGGCGGCGCAGCCACTCAAAACCATGGCCCGGTTGATGCGCGGCCGCACCGGGTCGATGATTTGCCAAAGTTTGTTTTCCATGGGGCAACTCCTGATTGAAAGGCTTAGATGATAGCGCTTCGCATTGGCCCCGGCCCGGCCATAAAAAACCCGCCCTCGGAGGGCGGGTGGGGGTTGGTGGCTGAGGCAATTTATTGCCGATGGCCGTCGCGCAGCAGGTGGGTGCCGCCTACTGGCGGTGCCAGCCAACCCGTAGGAAGGTGGTTAGCGCCAATTTATTGGCGGTGGCCGCCGCGAAGCAGGTGGCCGAGGCAAGCTATTGCCGATGGCCGCCAAAATACCCATTAATCTGCCGCGAATTATCCAGCAGGGTACCGGCAAACTCCTCGCCGGTGTCGCCATAGAGGCCACCGCTGAAGTTGGTGGTGCCGCTGTTGGCCTTGAAGGTGTTGCCGCTCAGCTGGCCGCTGAAGTCCAGGCCGTTGATTTGGTCGCCGGCCACGGTGTTGATGGTGTTGTTCAGACGGCCGGACAGGTTTTTGCTGCCGAAGTCCACATTCATATTAATGTCGCCGGCGCTGGAGCCCTTGCCGGTCATGGTTACGGCGGTGCCCTTGTAGCTGGCGGTGCCGGAGCTGGGCAGATTGTTGGCGCCGACGCCCTGCTGGAAGATGCGGCTTTCATAGTCGTTGCTGGCCTCGTCCCGGAAGGTCATCATGCCGGCACGGCTGTACTGCAGGTTCGGCAGGGTTTCCCGGGTAATCAGCAGCCCGTCGTTTTTCTCCTGGTGGCGCATAACGCCGTTGCGTACGTTGGGATTGGTCATGCCCGGGACGATGATGTCATAGTCCTTCTCGTTGATGCGGAACAGCCGCTGGGCGCCGTGGCTCTTGCCGACGCCGCTCACGTGCAGCCGGTTCAGGGGAGCCTTCTCGGAAACCTTGGTTTCGGGCTGAATCTGGTTGTTGCTGTAGCCGTAGTTACTGCCGCCGAGCCGCACGTTGGGGTTTTTGCTGTCGCTGCCGCCGCAGGCGCTGAGCAGAGCGGTTAGAAGGGCCAGTCCGATGATTTTTTTCATATTCATACTCCTATTTATTGTCCCGGCGGGGTGCCGGGGGCGTTTTGATTATAGCCTACTGGGGCTTATCGGCCAGCCAGCCGGGCTGCAGCCACCATTTCGGCGCCGTAGGCTGGTAGCGCTGGCCGTCGTAGCGCAGGGCGACGGTCGCGCGGCCGAGGGGCGATTCCGCGCCATCGGCATCGGCGCCGCTGAGCCGGGCGCTGACGCTGAGGTCGGCGAAGCCCTGGTGGGTGGATTTTTTATCCACATCAATCACAAAGTCGCCGGCCTGCTGGCGGACACAGGCCGGACATTTTTTCTTGACGTCGGCGTCCAGGTCGCTGCCCTCCCAGGGGTCGGTGGCGAAGCCGGCCAGATGGCGCAGCTGGCCGCCTACGCTGGCGAACAGGTGAAATTCTTCGCTCTTGCCGGCTTCGGGCGCCGAGGGCCCCGGGGCGCGGTTGCTGAAGCGGACGGCGAAGGCCCGGGTCTGGTCGTTGAGCCGATAGGAGGCGGTGTCCAGGGTCAGGCCGCCGATGTCCAGGGCGGCGTCGATTTCCTCCGTGCTGCTGAAGGCCTCCTGCACCCGGCCGTCGCGGACGCGGGCCACCAGCCACTGCCATTGGGGTATGTCGTCCGAATTATCCCCGTAGGTTTCCGCCGTATAGCCCGGGGCCAGAATGGCCTGGGTGGTCAGGATTTCGGCCCGGTTGTCGGGATTGGCCTTGCAGGCGGCGGCGACGGTGCGGGTGGCCAGGGCGGCCGGTTCGAGGCCGAGATACTGGGCGATGGCCGCATTGACATTCGCCGCACAGGGCTGTTCGGGGCGTTCCTGGGCCCCGAGGGCCGGGGCCAGCAGCAGAAGCCAGAGTTTTTTCATGGAATTTCCTCGGTGATGAAAGGCCCTGATTATAGCGGCTCGCCCCGATGACCTCGGCTGGCGGCAAGCCGGGCGAAGCGTTTCCCTATTCATTGGTTGGTCGGGGGGAAGCGCTTCGGCCGAGAGAGCCCTTCCCAGCAAAGCGCTTGGCGGGTTTCGGGGGGAAGCGCTTCGGTCTTAAATCAACAGCACCCCGGCCCGGCCGGCGAAAGGAAGCGCTTCGTTAAAACCCATTCGGCGTTCCCTTGGCTCGCTGGCCCAGCGCTTCGAGTAAGAAAAGCCCCGGCCCGAACTGGGCCAAGCGCTTCCTGAAACCGAAGCGCTTCGGTCGGACGGCCTAGTTTTTAGCTAGGGAAGCGCTTCTCCCATTTGGCCCGGTTGGGTTGGGGAGAAAACAGCCAGTCGCCGGAGGAGAAGCGCTTCGCCGGGGCCGGGAGTAATTTCAGAGCAAGCGCTTCGCCGTTAGGTCAAAAGAGGCGGGGGCGGCCGCCGGTTCGACCTGGAGACGAGAAAAACCCCGGCCCGGTTCTAACCGCCGGGGGAAGAAGCGCTTCAGTCTTTCCAGATTTTAGAAACGAAGCGCTTCCCCTTGGCTCCGGCCGGCAGAATCAAAACCAGCCGCCAAAAGCGAAGCGCTTCGACCTGACCGCCCAGTTTTTAAATGGGCAAGCGCTTCGGACTGGTGTTCAGATAAAACGAAGCGCTTCATTCTCACCCGACCCTTTCCAGCGAAGCGCTTCGGTTTTCGTCGGGGCGGTGGCAAACAAGCAAATGATGATTTCAGAAGGGAAGCGCTTCCCTATTTATTGGTTGACCGGGTTGGAGCGTTTCGGTTGGGCCGAGCTAATGAGGCCGAAGCGCTTCGGTGAAGGGACTAGGAAGCGGGAGAGGCGGCCGCCGTCCACAGCCGTTGGAAATGGGCAGCGAGGGCGGCGCCGGCGGCGGCGGGCGTGAGCGCAATGCCCAGGTCGGCGAGCTGGGTCATCTCCATGCCGCGCAGGCCACAGGGATTAATCCAGCGGAACGGGGCCAAATCCATGTTCACATTCAGGGCGACGCCGTGGTAGCAGCAGCCGCGCCGAATCTTCAGGCCCAGCGAGGCGATTTTTTTGCCGGCCACATAGACGCCGGGGGCATCGGCCCGGCTAGCGGCGGCGATACCCTGGTCGGCCAGCAGGGCGATGACGCTGTTTTCAATCAGCGTAACCAGGGCGCGAATGCCCACCCGGGCCCGGTTCAGGTCGAGGAGCAGGTACATGACGATTTGGCCGGGGGCGTGGTAGGTGATTTGGCCGCCCCGGTCGATGGGGACGATGGGAATGGCGCCGCGCTGGAGGATATGTTCGGCCTTGCCGCCCAGGCCCTGGGTGAAGACCGGCGGATGTTCCAGCAGCCAGATTTCATCGGCGGTGGCGGCGCTGCGGGCCTCGGTGAAGGCCTTCATGGCGGCGAAGGCGTCGGCATAGGGCACCAGGCCCAGATTTTTGATGGTGGGTGTACTCATGATGATTAAAAAAGCCCCGAACGGGGCTGGGATTCACAGCATCATCTGCACCAGCGGGTCGCTGCTCAGGGTGCTGAAGAAGCGGTCGGCGCTGGCCCGGCTGGGGAAATTCACCGTTACCAGCACGGCCAGATAGCTGCCGTTGGCCGAGGGTTTGGTTTTGAGGTCGCGGAAGTCGGCCGGGGCCAGCTGTTCCGCCACCACCGCCCGCACGCGCTGTTCCAGCTCGGGACGGTTGGCGCCGATGACCCGCACGGTCATCAGCGCCGGAAAATTCAAAACTTCTTGGGATTCGATGGGCTCCTGCCCGTTGGAAGAAGTATTCATGAGGGGAAATTAGCGCAGGGCCCGGATATGTACGTCGGCGGTGCCGTCGTTGAGAACGCCGAGTTTTTCAGCGGCGGCCCGGGATAAATCCAGCACCCGATTGCCGTGGAAGGGGCCCCGGTCATTGACGCGCAGCACCACTTTTTTGCCGTTGGCGTTGTTGGTTACCTCGATGGTGGTGCCCAGGGGCAGTTCCTTGTGGGCGGCGGTCATGTCGTTCATGTCGTAGGTTTCGCCGTTGGCGGTTTTGCGGCCGTGGAAACCGGGGCCGTACCAGGAGGCCACGCCTTCCTGCTCGAAGCCCTTGCTGTCGGCGAGGGTCTGGTAGCGCTGGCCGCGCACCACGTAGGAATAGGCCCGTTTCAGCGTCCGGCTGTTGGCCATGGCCTTTTCAAATTCACCGCTGGCCTCGTAGCGGGTGGAATCCTGCAGATATTGTTGAATGTCCTTCTCCGACAGGTTCTGGGCCATCTCGGCCTTGTCGCGGGTGCCGGTGAAGTCGATGATTTTCACAATGTTGATTTCTGGCGCCTCCTGCGCGTCCTGGGGGTTGTCGCCGGCCGCACTGGCCAGACCACAAACGATAAGGGTGGTGCATAAAAGCGTGTCTTTCATAAAAAAAAGTTCCTCGATGTTTAAAAGCCTTTTCTCAGAATGAGAAGAAAAAATAAGCCACCGGGCGGGGGATACCCGCCCAGTACGAAAGTTAAGGGGTGTTTTTACCAGTTGCTAAAGATTGGGAAATGGCCCGGGCCAGATTGACCGCCGCCATGGCATACATGGGCGAGCTGTTGTAGCGGGTAATGACGTAGAAATTATGGCGCACCAACCAGTACTCCTTGCCCGCTTCGCCCTGTAAATTCAAGGTTCCCACCGTTTCCTGGGGGTGGGCGTCCAGCCAGGTGCGCAATTCTAGCGCATAAGTTTTCGGGTCTTGATAAATATCCTTAATGGGCTGATAGGGTTTAATCGATTTTCCAAAATCTTTCAGGCCGCCGTCATCGGGCAGCTGCTGGGCATAAAGGCCGTTTTCCGCCGCCTTCCAGCCGCGATTTTTCAGATAGTTGCCGATGCTGAAAATGGCGTCGGCCGGGCTGTTGAACAAATCCACCTTACCGTCGCCGTCGCCGTCAATGGCATCGTTGAGATAGCTGGTCGGCATGAACTGGGCCATGCCCATGGCGCCGGCATAGGAACCGACGATGGCCGGGCTGTCGAAGCGCTCCCGCTGGCTCAGGCGCAGATAGGCCTCCAGCTCGCCGCAGAAGAATTTGGCCCGGGGCGGATAGTCGAAGCAGAGGGTGGCCAGAGCCTGGAGCACCGGGGTTTTGCCGCTGACCTTGCCATAGCGGGTTTCGATGCCAAGGATGGCAGCGATAAGGTATTTATCAACGCCGAAGCGCTTCTCCGCCGCCTCGAACTGGGCTCGGTGGGTTTTAAAGAATTCAACGCCGGCCTCCAGCCGGGCCGGGTCATCGAAGATTTTCTTGTACTCGAACCATTCCTTGCTCTTTTCCGCCGGCTTGGAAATCTTCGCCAGCACGTCCTCGGCCGGGGTCAGCGGCCCAAACAGGGCGTTCAGGGCGCTGCGGTCCAAACCCTGTTCCCGGCTCACCCGGTTCAGGAATTCTTCCACGGCGCTGCGGTTCAGATAGGAATCGGGCGGGGTG
Organism: uncultured Cardiobacteriaceae bacterium; assembly: GCA_963532425.1. GTDB lineage: Bacteria > Pseudomonadota > Gammaproteobacteria > Cardiobacteriales > Cardiobacteriaceae > CAUSKK01. The sequence continues at coordinate 20,844 of CAUSKK010000022.1, read as the reverse complement.
GCGCGGTTAAAACTGTCCGGGGCCGGACTCTGGGCCCCGGCCGAGGCGGCAACCAGGGCCAGCAAAATTTTTTTCATGGGATTTTCCTTATGAAGCGCTCCCCGGGGGGAGCCGGTTTTAGAGATACATCCGTTCGGACTCGGGCACTTCCCGGTAGGCGCTGGCCAGATTGCAGGCGATGCCAAAGCCGACGAACAGCGAAATAATCGAACTGCCGCCGTAGCTAATCAGCGCCAGCGGCAGGCCCACCACCGGCAGAATGCCACTGACCATGCCGATATTGACAAAAATATTGATAAAGAAGCTGAGAAAGGTGGTGGCGACGATGATGCGGCCGAAGGGGTGGGTAAGCCGGGTGGACAGATAGAGGCCGCGATAGATGATGAAGCCGTAGCAGAGCAGCAGCAGCATCACGCCGAGCAGGCCGAATTCCTCGCCGAGCACGGAAAAGACAAAGTCGGTGTTGCTCTCCGGCAGAAATTCCAGCTGGGACTGGGTGCCGAGCTGGTAGCCCTTGCCGTAGAAGCCGCCGGAGCCGATGGCGATTTTTGATTGAATGATGTGGTAGCCGTTGCCCCAGGGGTCGGCCTCGGGGTTGAGGAAGGTGATGATGCGGTCGCGCTGGTATTCCTTGATGCCATAGAGCCAGAACAGCGGCGCCGCAATGGCCAGGGCCAGGGCCGCCAGCACAATCAGCCACCACTGCAGGCCGGCCAGAAACAGGGCGATGAAGCCCGAGGCACCCACCAGCAGGGTGGTGCCCAAATCCGGTTCCACAAAAATCAGGCCGGCGGACAGGCCAATAATCAGCAGATTGACGGCCACATCGGCCAGGCTGAGCTGGGCGTGGCGAATGGTGGAATACCAGGCCACGGCCATGGGCACGATGATTTTCGCCAGCTCCGAGGGCTGGATTTTGACGATGCCGATGTTCAGCCAGCGCTGGGCGCCATTGACCTTGGAGCCCACCAGCACCACCAGCAGCAGCAGCACCACCGTCAGCAGGTAGAAGGCCGGGGTCAGCCGGCGCAGCTGCTGGGTGGGAATCAGCAGCATCAGGAAGAACAGCAGAAAGCCGGAGCCAAAGCGCAGGGCCTGGCGCAGGGGAATTTCGCTACCGCCGGAGCTGGAATAGAGAATGAAGAGGCTGCCCAGCATCAACAGCAGCAGCCCCAGCAGCAGGGGATAGTCGATGCGGGCCAGAAAGGGTTTTGGCATAGGAATCTCCTTGGCTTAAAGCGCTTCGTTGCCGGGGCGGCGGGGGGAAGCGCTCCCCTCAGGTGGCGGTGGCGGCCTCGTCATCGGGCAGCAGCTCCTCGTCGCTGCTGGGTTTTTTGCCGAGCAGGTAATAGTCGAGAATCTGCCGGGCAATGGGGCCGGCGGTGCTACTGCCCCCGCCGCCGCGTTCCACCACCACCGAAACGGCGATTTTCGGGGCATTGGCCGGGGCGTAGGCGATGAACATGGCGTTGTCCTGGTGCTCGTCCTTGATTTCGTGCTTCTCCGGCCGCCGGTCGGACTGGAAGGAAATCACCTGCACCGTGCCGGATTTGCCGGCCATGCGGTAGGACAGGCCGATGCTGAGGCCCCGGCCGGTGCCATAGGGGGCGTGCACCACGTGCTCCATGGCCAGGCGCACGGCGCGAAAATCCCCGGCCCGATAGATGGCCAGCCGTTCCGACGTGCTGGGGAAGAGATTGTCGAGGAAGCGCTTCGTTGCTGGGTCATAGACCTGGTTTAGCAGCCGGGGGGTGAAATTACGGCCGTCCCGGGCCAGCAGCGCCGTCATATAGGCCAGCTGCAGCGGCGTGGTGGTCATGAAGCCCTGGCCGATGCTGGCGTTGATGGTGTCGCCGATGTACCAGTTGGTCTTGAAGCGCTTCTCCTTCCAGGACTTGCTCGGCATGATGCCGCTGCCCTCGTCGGGTAAATCCACGCCGGTGCGCCGGCCCAGGCCGAAATGCTGGCAGAAATCGGCCATGCGGTCGATGCCGAGGCTGTAGCCCAGGGTGTAGAAGTAGATGTCGCAGGACTGGGCGATGGCCTTGTCCATGCTCACCGTGCCGTGGCCGCGCCGGTTCCAGCAGTGGAAGCGTCGTTTGCTGGCACTGTCGGGAATGGTGTAGTAGCCGGAGCAGTGCACCGGCGTGTAGGCGTTGAAGATGTGGTAGTGGAAGCCGGCCAGGGCCATCACCGGCTTAATCACCGAGCCGGGCGGATAGCGGCCGTTGAGGGCGCGGTTATAGAGCGGCGTGTTCTCGTCCTCCAGCAGGCGCTTGTACTGCTTGGCGGTGATGCCCCGGCTGAACAGGTTGGCATCGAAGGAGGGTTTGGAGACCATGGCCAGCACCTCGCCGCTCTCGGTGTCAATGGCAACGCAGGAACCGCGATAGTCGCCGAGCGCTTCGTCCATGAACTTCTGCAAATCGATGTCGAGGCTGAGGTAAATATCCTGGCCCCGCACCGCCGGCACCTCCTCCAGCACCCGCACCAGATTGCCGTTCACGTCGGCCTCCAGCTGCTGGTAGCCGGTGTGGCCGCGCAGGCGCTCCTCATATTCCCTTTCCAGGCCCATGCGGCCGATGAACTGCAGGCCCCGGTAGGTGTTTTCGTCGAGCTGGTCCTTCTCGCTGATGCGGTTGATGTAGCCGATGACGTGGCTGAGCAGGCTGCCATAGGGATAGTAGCGCTCGTAGTAGGTTTCGATTTCCACCCCGGCCAGCTGGTAGAGCTTGACCGCCAGGCTGTAGCGCTCCTCCTCGGTGATGGACTGTTTGATGACGGCGTTTTCATAGCGCCGCACCTTGCGATAGCTCTTCAGAAAGCTGTCGATTTCCTCGGCCGACAGCGGCAGATAGCGCTGAAGCGCTTCGATGGTTTTGCGCACGTCCGGCGTCTGGGAGGGCTGAATGACCACCCGGTAGCGCAGGATGTTTTCCGTCAGCGGGCGGCCCTTGCGGTCGAAGATGGTGCCGCGCTCGGGAACGATGGCCCGGATGCGGATGCGGTTGCTGAGGCTGCGCGTGCTGTAGTAGCGGTGGCGGTAAATCTGCAGATAAAACATGCGGCCGAAGAGCAGCAGCAGGCCGGCCAGCACCAGCGCCCCCACCAGAATGATGCGGCGCACAAAGGAAATCTTCAGCCGATTGTCAATTTCGCCCTGCTCGTCGCCGACGATAGGGTCGCCATAGCTAGGTTTCATCTTTCTTAATCAGGCTGTGGATGAGGCTGTGAATAATCGACCAAATCAGGAACTGAATGGGAATGGCCCAGAACCAGCCGTGGGGGGCGGTCAGGCCGGTGAAGAGATAGAGCAACAGACAGCGCCAGAACTGGATAAAGGCACTGCCGAGCAGCAGCAGGGTCAGGCGGCCGGCGCTGGAAATCTGCAGCCAGTAGCGGTAGAAGCTGAAGATAATCAGCAGGTCGGTGCCGTAGAGCAGGCCATGAAAACCCAGCGGCGCGGCGGCGCTCAGGTCGGCGAGCAGACTCACCGGCAGCAGATAGCGCCAGAGCCGCAGCTTGGGAAATTCAAAGAAAACGCCGCTGACGGAGATAAACAGCAAATCCGGCAGACTGAACCAGGAAAAATAGAAATTCAGCCCCTGCATCAGCAGCCAGGCGCAGAAAAACAGCCAGAAGAGGGCACCTTTACTTTGCATAGGCTTTCGGCCCCACCTCAAGGGAAACGTCCTCCGGCGTCTTGGCCAGCAGCAGCACCTCCAGCATGGAATTGAGCCGGGCCAGGGCGCGCAGTTTGATTTTCAGAAAGGAGGCGCGCTGGTCGCGTTCCACCGCCACCACCTCGGCCACCGGATAGCCGCGCGGAAAGACGCCGCCGAGGCCGGAGCTAATCAGCCGGTCGCCCACCTGAATATCGCTGTCCAGCCGCAAATCGGTGAGGAGCAGATTGCCGTAGTCGCCGCCGCCGCTGACCAGGGCCCGCTGCTGGGTGCGTTCCACATAGACCGGCACCCGGCTGCGGCCGTCGCTAATCAGCATCACCTGGGCCTCGTCGGCGAAGACCTTAATCACCTGGCCCACCAGGCCGAAGGAATCAATCACTGCCTGGTTATCGAAAACCCCCTGCCGGGCGCCGCGATTGATGGTGATGATTTCGCTGTAGCCGTCAATGGCGGTGTCGCGCAGTTCGGCGATGAGCACCGGCTCGGTTTTTTCGGGAATGGAATCCATGAGGATTTTCAGACGGTTATTTTCGGCGCGCAGATGGGCCATTTTCAGCATCTGGGCCTGCAGGCTCTTATTGATTTTCTCCAGTTCCAGCAGCTGTTCCTCCAGGCTACTGGACTGCTGGGAGCGGCTGGAGAAGCGCTTCAGCTCGTCCAGCGGCGCATAAATCAGGCTGCGAATGGGGGCAAAAATTTTGTTGTAGAGGGTTTGTTCCAGCGTGTTGGCGAGCAGTGGATTTTTCTGCAGCAGCAGCAGCAGCACCGAAAGAAAACACATAAAAAATAAAGGACGCAGGCGCTCCTTTAAAGCGCTTTGCGTCTGTTCGTCCATCATCGGGGCGTCGGGGGCTTAGGCCATCAGGAAGGAGGCCACTCCGCGCTGGTCCAGCAGCTGCAAGACCTTGCCACCGCCCCGGGCCACGCAGGTGAGCGGGTCTTCGGCGATGATGACCTTGAGGCGGGTTTCTTCCATCAGCAGCTTGTCCAAATCGCGCAGCAGGGCACCGCCGCCGGTGAGGACAATGCCGCGCTCGGCCACGTCGGCGGCCAGCTCCGGCGGGGTGTTCTCCAGGGCGGTGAGCACGGCGCGGACAATGCCACCCAGCGGTTCCTGCAGCGCCTCCAGCACCTCATTGGAGTTAATCACGAAGCTGCGCGGCGCACCCTCCTGCTGGTTGATGCCGCGCACCTCCAGTTCGCGCACCTCCTCGCTGGGGTAGGCACAGCCGATTTCCTTTTTGATGCGTTCGGCGGTGGGCAGGCCGATGGAAATGCCGAAGGAACGGCGCACATAGTCAATGATGGCCTCGTCGAATTTGTCGCCGCCGATGCGGGCCGAGTTGGAATAGACGATGCCGTTCAAAGAAATGACGGCCACCTCCGAGGTGCCGCCGCCGATGTCCACCACCATGGAACCGTAGGCCTCATGGACGGGAATGCCGGCGCCGATGGCCGCCGACATGGGTTCGGGAATGAGAAAAACCTCCCGGGCGCCGGCACCCCGGGCGGCATCGTGGATGGCACGGCGTTCCACCGGCGTGGCCCCCGAGGGCACGCAGACGAGAATGCGCGGCCGGGGCCGAAAAATGCTGAGGCCGTGGGTGCGCTGCAGCGCCTGTTTAATAAAGTGGGTGAGCATCATGGAGGTGATTTTGAAATCGGCGATGACGCCGTCCTTCATGGGGCGAACGGTGGCGAGATTTTCCGGGGTACGGCCGAGCATCTGTTTGGCCTGCTGACCGTAGGCAACGATTTTCTTGCGCCCGTCGTGCTTATCTTCGGAGATAGCCACCACCGACGGTTCATCGAGAACCAGTCCCAGGTCGCGCACAAAAATAAGGGTGTTGGCCGTCCCCAGGTCGATGGACAAATCGCTGGAAAACATGCCGTTGAAAAAGTCTAATGCCATATGTTGAAAACCTCATGGGCTGGGCCGCCCAGCCGGGGGCAGCCGTGCAAATAAAAGGCCCATATGATACCTTTAGCCTTCTTTTTATGAATAGAAATTTTCGTCCCTATGAACCAAGAAATTATCCAAAAAACCGCCCAATTGGCGCGCTTGGAATTCAGCCCGGAAGCGCTTCCCCAGCTGCAGGAAAAACTGGGTGCCATCTTCTCCCTTTTTAATAGTATCAACACCCCGGAAATCAGCGCCCTGGCCCCCCTGTCCCACCCGCTGGAACTGACCCAGCCGCTGCGCCCGGACGTGGCCGAGCCCCGGGACATGCTGGCCAGTCTGGCCGAAAATGGGCCGGATTTTGCCGATGGCTTTATTAAGGTACCGAAGGTGATTGAATGAACCGTCTCAGCGTGGCCGAACTGGCCGAAAAACTGGCGCGTAAGGAAGTCTCGGCGCTGGAACTGACGGATTTTTTCCTGGGCCGGAGCGAAGCGCTCAACCCCCGGCTCAACGCCTTCATCACCCTGGACGGCGACGGGGCCCGCCGGGCGGCCCGGGCCAGCGACGAGCGCCGCGCCCGGGGCGAAGCGCTTGGCCCCCTGGACGGCGTGCCCATGGCCCACAAGGATATTTTCTGCACCCGGGGCCTGCGCACCACCTGTGCCTCGAAGATGCTGGCTAATTTCGTGCCCTCCTACGATGCCTTCGTCGTGGAACAACTGAATAAGGCCGGCGCCGTCTGCCTCGGCAAGGTTTCCATGGACGAATTCGCCATGGGCTCCTCCAATGAACATTCCGCCTTCGGGCCGGTGCGCAATCCCCATGACCTGGAGCGTATCCCCGGCGGCTCCTCCGGGGGAAGCGCTTCGGCCGTGGCCGGCGGTCTGGTGGCCTATGCCACCGGCTCGGACACCGGCGGTTCCATTCGCCAGCCGGCGGCCTACTGCGGTCTAACCGGCATCAAACCCAGCTACGGCACCCTGTCGCGCTACGGCATGATTGCCTATGCCTCCAGCCTCGACCAGGCCGGCGCCCTGGCCCCGACAGCCGAGGACTGCGCCCTGATTCTCAACGGCATGGCCGGCTATGACCGCCGCGATTCCACCGCCAATCCCCAGGCCCTGACCTGTTTCGAGGGCCAGCTGGGCGAAGCGCTTCGTGGGGTGAAAATCGGTCTGCCGCGCGGCTATTTCAACGGCCTGAACGAGGAGATGCAGGCCCTTATCCGCGCCGCCGCCGACGCCTATCAGGCCCTGGGGGCGGAAATCCGCGAGGTGGATTTGAACACCGACAGCGCCATCGCCGCCTACTACCTCATCGCCAGCGCCGAGGCCTCCTCCAACCTGGCCCGCTTCGACGGCGTCCGCTACGGCCACCGGGCCGAGGGCGTGCGCGAACTGCAGGAACTCTACGTGCGCAGCCGCTCCGAGGGCTTCGGCGAGGAGGTAAAACGGCGCATCATGATTGGCACCTACGCCCTGTCCTCGGGCTACTACGAGGCCTACTATGAGCAGGCCCGCCGCGCCCGCCGCGCCATTCTCAACGAATTTAATCGGGTCTTCGGCGAGGTGGATGTGCTGCTGACCCCAACCACGCCGACGCCGGCCTACGCCCTCGGCAGCAAGCTGACCAATCCGGTGGAAATGTTCCTCGGCGATTTGTACACCGTCGCCGTCAATCTGGCCGGCTTGCCCGCCCTCAGCCACCCCTGCGGTTTCAGCGGCCCGCTGCCGGTGGGCGCCCAGCTCATCGGCCCACACCACAGCGAGCCCCGGCTGCTCAACCTGGCCCACCAGTACCAGCGCCAGACGGATTTTCACCGGCGCCGGCCCACGCTCTAGACCTTAAATAATATGTTGCCACCACTGGCCGAACGGCTACGCCCGCAGACCCTGGATGAGGTGGTGGGCCAGGAAGCGCTTACCGGCCCGGGCCAGCCCCTGCGGCTGGCGCTGGAACGGCCCCATTCCCTGCTGTTCTGGGGCCCGGCCGGCTGTGGCAAAACCAGTCTGGCCCAGATTATCGCCCGGGCCTGGCAGGCCGATTACCGGTCTCTGTCGGCCACCGCCGCCGGTACCAAAGAATTCCGCGAGATTTTCAGCCGGGCCGAGGCGAATCAATCGGCCGGCCAGCCGACGGTGCTGTTCCTCGACGAGATTCACCGCCTTAACAAGGCCCAGCAGGACGTTTTCCTGCCGGTGCTGGAGAGCGGCGCCCTGCTGCTGCTCGGGGCCACCACCGAAAATCCCTCCTTTGAACTCAATCGCGCCCTGCTCAGCCGGCTGCAGGTTTACCGCCTCCAGCCCCTGGACGAGGAAGCGCTGCAGCGGCTGCTGCGCCAGACCCTGGCCCGGGAAGAATTCGCCGGCCTCCGCCTCGGCGACGAAGCGCTTCCCCTGCTGCTGGCCAGTGCCGACGGCGACGGGCGCCAGCTCCTCAATCTGCTGGAAAAGCTGCTGCTGGCGGCGCGCCGGCTCGGCCAGAGTGAGCTCGACGCCGACTGGGTGGCGGCCCAGCTCGGCCAGCGGCCGAAGCGCTTCGGCAAGGGCAACGATGATTTCTACGAGCAGATTTCCGCCCTGCACAAGGCCGTGCGCGGCTCCCACCCCAATGCGGCCCTGTTCTGGCTCTGTTCGATGCTGGCCGGCGGCGCCGACCCCCACTATCTGGCCCGGCGGCTGGTGCGCATGGCCTGGGAGGACATCGGCCTTGCCGACCCGCGCGCCATCGCCCTGGCCCAGGACGCCAGCCAGACCTACGCCCAGCTCGGCAGCCCCGAGGGGGAGTTGGCCCTGGCGCAGACGGTGCTCTATCTGGCGGCGGCGCCCAAATCCAACGCCGGCTATGTGGCCTTCCAGAAGATGCAGAAACTGGTGGCCGAACGGCCCAGTCCGGAGGTGCCGCTCCATCTGCGCAATGCCCCCACCGCCCTGCTGAAGCGCTTCGGCTACGGCCGGGACTATCGCTATGCCCACGACGAGCCCGGCGCCTATGCCGCCGGCGTGAGCTATATGCCCGACGGCTGGGCGGAGCCGGATTTCTACCAGCCCAGCGACCGGGGCTTGGAACAGCAAATCGGCCAGAAACTGCGTCAGCTCAAGGATTTAGACGAGCAGTCGCATTGACAAAATGTTTATCTCCTCTACAATGGGCCGCAAGTCTGTACTGGTACCTCGCAATGACCAACTGCAAACCCTGTCAGGTTCGGAAGAAAGCAGCAGTAGTAGTTTGGTTGTGTGCCGAGGAGCGCTGGTACGGGCTTTTTTTATTTCTCCCCACTGAAAATTTATGTATCACGTCCTCGCCCGCCGCTGGCGCCCCAAAAACTTTCAGGAGCTGGTCGGCCAGGAGCACATCAGCGCGGCCCTGGGCTATGCCCTGGAGCAGCAGCGCCTGCACCATGCCTATCTGTTCACCGGCACCCGGGGCGTCGGTAAAACCACCATCGCCCGCATCTTTGCCAAATCCATCAACTGTCTGACCAACGGCATCAGCGCCCACCCCTGCGGTGAATGCAACCACTGCCGGGAAATCGACGCCGGCAATTTCCCCGACCTCATCGAAATCGACGCCGCCTCGCGCACCGGCGTTGATGACACCCGCGAAATCCTGAACAACGTGCCCTATGCGCCGGTCAAGGGCCGCTTCAAGGTCTACCTCATCGACGAGGTGCACATGTTCAGCCGCAGCAGTTTCAATGCCCTGTTGAAAACGCTGGAGGAACCGCCGGAGCACGTCAAATTCATCCTGGCCACCACCGACCCGCAGAAACTGCCGGTTACCATTCTGTCCCGCTGCCTGCAATTTCACCTGAAGAACATCGGCCCGGCCCAGATTGTGGCCCAGCTGCAGCATATCCTGCACAGCGAGGCCATTCCCTTTGAGAACGAAGCGCTTCAGCTGCTGGCCGAGGGTGCCAACGGCAGTTTGCGCGACGCCCTCAGTCTGCTCGACCAGGCCATCATCAGCGGCCAGGGCCAGGTACAGGCGGCCAGCACGGCGCGGCTGCTCGGGGCCATTCCCCAGCAACAGCTGCTGCAACTGCTGCTCTGTCTGGCCCGGGGCGACGGGCCGGGGCTGCGCGGGCTGCTGCAGGCCCTGGACGAATACGCTCCGGACTACGCCCTGCTGGTGCATCGGCTCCTGCAGATGCTGCAGACGCTGACCGTTATCCAGCTCCACGCCCAGCGCCCCGGCGAAGCGCTTCCCCCGGTGCTGGTGGAACTGGCCCCGCAGCTGCCGCTGGAGCTGGTGCAGCTCTGGTACCAAATCCTCGGCGACACCTGGCAGAGCCTGCCCTACCAGCCGGAAATGAAACTGGCGGTGGAAATGGGCCTGCTGCGCATGCTGGCCCTGCGGCCGCTGCTGCCCCAGAGCGACCCGGCCCGGGCCCCGACCATTGCCGAGGCCGGCCCTATCCAGCTCAGCAATGTGGCCAGCGACGCCGCCTTCCAGGCCGAAGCGCTTCGTCCTGCCGCCCCGGCCAATCCGACGCCCGCCCCGGAAGCGCTTCCCTCTCGAAGCGCCCCCCCCCCGACAGCCAATCCGGCCCCCGGTAACGAAGCGCTCCCCCCCCGAAGCGCTTCCCCCAGTTCCAGCCCGGCGGCCCCGGGCTCTTCAAACAGCGAAGCGCTTCGCCCGGCCCCTCCGGCCAACCCATCAATGGCAACCGAAGCGCTTCCCCCCAACCGAAGCGCTCCCCCCGCCCCGGCGACCAATCCGGCCCCCGCTAACGAAGCGCTTCAGCCCCTGAATCCGGCCCCCCGGCCGGCGGCTCCCAGTGGTGAAGCGCTGCCCCCGGCTCTGCCCACCGACGACCAGCCGCCCTGGGCCACCGACCCCAGCTATGACCGCGGCCCCGAGGGCCCGGCGGAGGTGGCCCCGGTAAAAAAGCCGGCCCCGGCCATTGACTGGCCCAAACTGCTGCAGAATCCGCGTGGCTGGGGCGAATTTATCGCCACCCTGCCCCTGGGCGAAAAGGCGCGCCAGCTGGCCAATAACAGCTGTCCGCTGGCCTATGCCGACCGCTGCCTGACCCTGGGTCTGGACGCCACCCTGAAAAATTTTTTTTCGGCCGGCCAGACCGAGTTGGCGGCAATTTTGCACTGTGCAATTCAGCTGGAGGAAGCCCCGGTGGCCACCCCCTTTGGGCTAGCCAGCGCCGAGCGCGACCAGCAACAGAATGAGCGGGAGCGGCAGTTTCGTCAGCATCCGCTTATCCAGGCGACCGTGCAGCTCTTCGGAGCCCGGGTCGAAGACATTAAACCCTTGAACTAATTGGAGTTATCTATGTTCGGAAAATTAGGCGTTGGCAATATGATTAAAAAAGCCAAAGAAATGCAGGAAAACATGCAGAAAATGCAGGAAGAGCTGGCGAAAAAAACCGTGGTGGGCCAATCCGGCGCCGGTGCCGTCAGCATCACCCTGAGCGGCAACAGCGAGTGCCTGAAGGTGGAAATCAGCCCCGAGGCCCTGAAGGAGGACAAGGAAATGCTGGAAGCCCTGCTGGCCGCAGCCTTCAACGACGCCAGCAAACGCGTGCAAGAACTGAATAAACAGTCCATGGACGCCATCACCGGGGGCGTTAATATCCCCGGCCTGAAATTCCCCTTCTAGGACAAACCCTAAGAAAAAAATCTCCGGGGGCACCGAGGGCGGGGGTAATCTGAAATTTTCCCCCTACTTGGAGTGTCCCCATGAGAACTTTAAAAGAAGAACTACTTTGGCTGGAATCCCCGGAATTCGTGCTCGGCGAGCATCTCTATCTGGGGACAGTCAAAACCGCCGAGGGTCAGGTGGCTGTGGTCAGCGTGGGCTATAAGCCGGACTATGCGGCGCGTAAACTGCGGGAAAATCTGCAGATTTTGCAGGCCCGTGCCCCCATCAGCGCCCGCTATCTTCGTAAAATTCGCGTGGGCGACCTGGACGACCTCTACAAAATCCAAATTGACTAGGCATTTCTCCGTAAATCATGAGCATAAATAAAGACTTAGGCATCAATATCTACAGCAAATCCGTAACCCAGAACGACACCCAGCCGGCGGCCCAGGCCATGTTGCACGCCATCGGCCTGTCCGACCGCGATTTGCAGAATCCCATCGTCGGCATTGCCAGCACCGGCTACGAGGGCAACCCCTGCAATATGCACCTGAATGAACTGGCGGTGAAAATCAAAGAGGGCGTGCAGGCCACCAACACCACCGGCCTCATCTTCAACACCATCGGCGTTTCCGACGGCATCTCCATGGGTACCCAGGGCATGCGCTATTCGCTGGTTTCCCGCGACATCATCGCCGATTCCATCGAAACCTTTATCAACGCCATGTGCTACGACGGCGTCGTCGCCGTGGTCGGCTGCGACAAGAACATGCCCGGCGCCACCATGGCCGTGCTGCGTCTGAACCGGCCGGCCATTCTCGTCTATGGCGGTACCATCGCCGCCGGCATGCACCACGGCAGGAAAATCGACGTGGTCTCGGCCTTCGAGGCCTGGGGCCAGAAGGTGGCCGGCACCCTGAACGAGGGCGAATACCAGGAAATCATTCACTGTGCCTGCCCCGGCGAAGGCGCCTGCGGCGGCATGTACACCGCCAACACCATGGCCGCCGCCCTGGAGGGCATGGGCATTGCGCTGCCCTATAACTCCTCCATTCCGGCCGCCACCCAGGCGAAGCGCGACGAGTGCTTCGCCGTCGGTGCCGCCATGCGCAATCTGCTGGAGAAAAACATTCGGCCCCGCGACATCATCACCAAGAAGGCCCTGGAAAACGCCTTCCGGCTGGCGGTGGTGCTCGGCGGTTCCACCAATGCGGTGCTGCACTTCCTCGCCATCGCCCACAGCGCCGACATTCCGCTGACCCTGGACGAGCTGGCGGCCTGGAGCGAATCCACGCCGATGCTGGCCGACTTCAAACCCAGCGGCAAATATGTCATGGAGGACCTGCAGGCCATCGGCGGCGTGCCGGCGGTGATGAAATACATGCTGGAAAACGGCTATTTGCACGGCGACTGCCTCACCGTAACCGGCAAAACCGTGGCCGAGAACCTGGCCGAGGTGCCGAGCCTGAGCGCCGGCCAGGAAATCGTCCATTCCTTCGCCGAGCCCATCAAGGCCACCGGCCACCTGCGCATGCTCTACGGCAACCTGGCCGAGGAGGGCTCGGTGGCCAAAATCACCGGCAAGGAGGGCCTGTCATTCACCGGCACCGCCAAGGTCTACGACGGTGAATTCCTCGCCAACGAGGGCATCGGCCGGGGCGAGGTCAAGGCCGGCATGGTGGTGGTCATCCGCTACGAGGGCCCGCGCGGCGGCCCGGGCCTGCCGGAGATGCTGAAACCGACCTCGGCCATCATGGGCGCCGGCCTCGGCAAGTCCGTGGCCCTGATTACCGACGGCCGCTTTTCCGGCGGTTCCCACGGCTTTGTGGTCGGCCACATCGCCCCGGAGGCCCAGGTGGGCGGTAACATCGCCCTCATCGAGGACGGCGACCTGATTACCATCGACGCGGTGAAAAACACCATCGACGTGCATCTGAGCGCCGAGGAACTGGCCGCCCGGCGGGCCAAGTGGGTACGGCCGCCGCTGAAGCCCAGCGCCCGGCGGGGCATTCACTACAAATACGCCCACACGGTCAGCTCCGCCTCCCTGGGCTGCATCACCGACAACTTCGCCGACTAGGCTCCCAGCGCTCCCCCTCGGGGGCGCTTTATTTTTATCGACTATTCGGGGAGTAATGGGCGCGACTTTCGCATCTTTTCGGGAAATTTATATTCGCTAAAAATTGCTACAATTGGCCGCCGAGATAAATTTCCTTTCCAACTTTTATATGAGCATCTTTTCCTATGTCAGAAAATAAAGAAAATTGTAATTTGCTGCTGCTGAGCACCGATTTGGAGTGGTCCGGGGCCTTTCTCAAGGGCGTGCAACGCTTCTACGTAACCACCGAACGCATTATTGATTCGGTGGGAAAATTAAAGACCGAATTACAGGCCCTATTGCCCGATTTAATTATCGTCAGCGTCAATGAGGAATTCACGCCGGACAAGGTCAAACTAATTCTGAATGAACTCGGTCTAATTATTCCCATCATTGCCATCGACCTGAATCCCCAGCCGGCCCTGGACAATCTGATTAAGCTCGGCGCCGACTATGCCGTCGCCCGCCGCGACCTGCTCAGCGCCCTGAAATACCTGCAGAACATCATGTATGTGAAGCAGGTCAGCGCCATCAGCGAGGAAACCCGCCGGAAATCCCACTCGCTGCAGGGTCGCTTCAGCCGCCTCTACGAGGACCTGCCCGACCCGGTGGCCTACGTCCAGGACGGCCTGTTTGTGGACTGTAACCCGGCCTTCCTCAACACCTTCGGCCTCGCCCATCGCGGCCAGCTGGACGAAACCACGCTGATGACCTTCGTTCCCGGCAAGAGCGAACGGGCCTTGAAAAACTTCCTGCGCAAGGCCGCCGACAAGGACGTCATTCCCGCCGAAAAAATGGAATTCCAGAAGCTCAACGGCGAGCCCGTCGAGGTAATGCTGGGCCTGGCCAACGTGGACTTCGACGGTGAAAAGGCCCTGCAGCTGCATTTCCGCCTCGGCGGCGGTACGGCCAGCGCCGGCGGCGGCGGGGGCGGCATCGACATGACCACCCGGCTGCCGGCCCCGGCGGTGCTGCGCGCCAACCTGGCCCAGGCCCAGGAGCGCGCCGAGGAGGGCGCCGTGCTCGGCTACTGGATGCACCTGCTCATCGAAAACTACCGGGAAATCTGGCAGCGCGACGGCTACAAGCCGGCGGAAATCATGATGAAGGCCGTGGCCGAGGCCAGCCAGCGCTATCTGCCGCCGAGCACGGAAATTGTCCGCTTCACCGATGATGCGCTGGTCATGTGGATTAGCGGCGAGAAGGAGGAGGCCATTAAGCGCGTCCAGGGCCTGATTACGCGGCTGGACGAGGTGGTGCCGGAGAACATCGGCCGGCTGGTTACGCCGGTTACCTTCGCCGGCATGTATGAAATCAAGCAGGACACCAGCTATGAGGAGCTGGTGAGCAAGGGCTACCGGGCGGTGATGGCGCTGATTATGGGCAACACCGGCGAGCGGGTGGCCGAGCCGGTCAGCGGCAATATGTCGCGCAAGGACGAAAAACGCGTCAATCAAATCAAGGAAATCATGGACGAGGGCCGCATTCAGCTGCTCTACCAGCCCATTCCCACCATGGACACCGACGGCGTGGTGCGCTATGCCGACGCCATCAACTTCCTGGACAAGGAGGGCGAGGAGGCCGGCCCCGACGAGCTGGTCGACTACGACATCATCATGCAAATCGGCGAGCGCTATAACCTGGCCAAGCAGTTCGACTATTTCAAGGTCAGCAAGCTCACCGAGGACGTGCTCTCCTACGGCGGCGACCAGAAGGCCCTGAATTTCTACCTTACCTTCTCCAACAGCGCCCTCAACGACGAGGCCTTCCCGGCCTGGCTCGAATCCCAGCTGCAGCAAACCGGTCTGAACCCGGCGCAAATCGTCATCGAATTCAGCACCGACGCCTATAACAACGCCTATTCCGGCGCCAAGCGGCTGGTGGACCGGCTGCGACCGCTGGGCACCCGCTTTGCCCTTTCCGAGCTGGCGCGCTGGGACGATGAAATCGAAGACATGCTGAAGCGGCTGCGGCCGGAGGTGCTGGTGCTGGATATGCGCGAGCTGGACACCTTCGAGGAGAACGAGGAGGACAGCTTCTTCCGCGAGCTGAAGAACTACGCCCGCGAGCATAAGTGTGAAATTGTGGTGAACCATATGGATTCCCCGGCCCAGCTGTCGATGGTCTGGCGCAACGACCTGAACATTCTCCAGGGCGATGGCATCGTCAAGCCGATAGAGGGCTTCAACTACGACTTCAACGAGCCGTTGTTCTAAAGCGAAGCGCTTCGGGCCGGGGGGCAGGCTTCCCCAGCCCAGCTGTCGATGGTCTGGCGCAACGACCTGAACATTCTCCAGGGCGACGGCATCGTCAAGCCGATAGAAGGCTTCAACTACGACTTCAACGAGCCGTTGTTCTAGTCCCTAATCCAGAAGCGCTCCCCCGGGGGCGCTTTTTTAATGCCCGGCGGCCGGCCGAAGCGCTTCCCCTTTGAACCGGTTTTTCCCACCCAGTCGGCTAAAACCGAAGCGCTTCATTCCGACGAAGCGCTTCGCTGGGAACAGAGCTTTTTCGGCCGAAGCGCTTCCCCCTTTTCCAGCCTGAAGCGCTTCGTTCTGGGACAACACTCACACAGAGCAAACCCAGCCGAAGCGCTTCCCTATTTCTGAAACCGAAGCGCTCCCCTCTTTCAGCCTGAAGCGTTTCATTGGTCATAGCTTTTCTGGCCGCCGGGCCGAGCTGGGGCCATTGCTAGGAAAGGAAGCGCTCCCGCTGAACCGGTTTTCCCCGGCCCAGCCGGCTAAAACCGAAGCGCTTCCCCCTCTCCTGACCTAGCGGAATGAAGCGCTTCGCTCTTCTGTGTTTTTTCCGATGGAAGCGCTCCCTAGAAATTTGACGTTCTGAAACGAAGCGCTTCATTCCCAAGTCCAGCCGTTTACTTTCTCCCGAGCCGGTGGCCCGAAGCGCTTCCCCTCGGAAACGGTTTTCCCCGGCCCGGGCGGCTAAAACCGAAGCGCTTCCCGCTGGGCTATGAGAACGAAGCGCTCCCCCTTTGAGTTCAAGTTCAGAGTCTCGGCTTTCAAAGTGAAGCGCCTCACCGGGAACAGAGCCTTTCCGAACGAAGCGCTCCCCCTTTCGGGCGAGTTGAATCCTTCCGGCTGGGGGGTGAAGCCGAAGCGCTTCGGTTTGCCGAATCGGAACCGGGCGAAGCGAGGGAAATCATTCGGTCAGCAGGGCCGCGCTTCGCCATTTCCGGCTTTCTCAGCTGGAAGCGCTCCCCCCGGCGGGCCGGGGTCGGTTAGGCTAGACAGGTCTCAACTCAACTCCCAGGAGCTCCCATGCAAGAAAACCCCAACCTCGAACCCGGTGCCGACGTCAGCGCCGAACAGCTGGCCGCCATTCAGGCGGCGGTGAAGGCCGGCGACGATGTCCAGCTGCGCGCCCTGCTGGAACCGCTGGCGGCAGCCGGCAATGTCCGGGCCCAGTACAACCTGGGCGTCATGCACAACCAGGGACTCGGCGGGCCCCAGAACAGCGCCCTGGCCGAATACTGGTGGCTGCAGGCGGCCGCCCAGGACCACCCGGAGGCCTGCTATAACCTCGGCGTCTGGGCGGCGGAAAACGGCGACTACGGCCGCGCCCGCCACTACTACGAACAGGCGGCGGCCCTGGGCGGAGTCGATGCGGCCTATAACCTGGCCCGGCTCTGGGAACAGGGCCAGGGTGGGCCCCAGGACTACCAGCAGGCCCGGGCCTGGTACCAGGAGGCAGCGGCCCGGGGCGACGGGGCGGCCCTCTACACCCTCGGCGAGTATGCCGAACAGGGTCGCTGCCAGATTCCCGACCCGGAGGTCGCCCGGGACTATTTCCAGCGGGCGGCGGCCCGGGGCCACGGCGGCGCCCTCTATCGGCTCGGGCTGGCGGCCGAACAGGCCGGCCACTGGGAGGAGGCTCAGGGCTACTACCAGCGGGCGGCCCGGCGCGGCCTATCGGCGGCCCAATTCCGTCTGGGTCTCTACCACTATGACGGTGGCAACTACGAGGAGGCCCGCCGCCACTGGCAGCAGGCCGCCACTCTCGGCAACGCCGATGCGGCCTATAACCTGGGCGTGCTCTATCGCAACGGCGAGGGCGTCGCCAGCGACTACGGCCGGGCCCGGGCCTTCTTCGCCCAGGCCGCTGCCCAGCAGCACACCGCCGCCTGTTTCAATCTGGGCCTGATGGCCGCCCGGGGCCAGGGCGGTTCCCAGGATTTCCAGGCCGCCCGCCACTGGTGGAGTCAGGCCGCCGAGGCCAATGACGCCGAGGCCCTCTTCCATCTGGCCGAGCTGCACGAACGCGGCGCCGGCGGGCCGCTGGACCTGGTGCGCGCCTTCGCCCTCTACCGCCGGGCGGCCCAGCTCGGTCACCTCGGCGCCCGGGACGCCCTGCGCCGGCTCCGCCAGTAGGGCCACCGTTGGCACGGTTTGAGCAAAGATGGGGTTTTTCAACGAGGAGAACCCCATGAACCCTAGCGAAGCACAGCTGGAAGCGCTCTACCGTCGCCTCCAACACCAGGCCGCCCACCGGGCCGCCACCCGCCAACCCCTCTACGCCCTGAATCTGCGCTGCTGCTGCGGGGCCCAGCTGGCCGAGGCCAGCGCCCTGACCAGCCTCAAACGGCTGCAACAGTCGGACGAGTAGCGCCCCGAGCAGGGCCTTCAATTTATTAAGGAGAAAACCATGAACCACGACGACCTGTACCTGGACTTTTGCGTCCCCCCGACGCCGGAGCTGCTGGCCGTCTTTGCCGAGCTGGACGAGCCCATCCGCGACCATTTCATCGACGCCCTCTGGGACCGGCGCGCGGAAAACCCCTTTGCCGTCCAGTGGCTGGAGGAGCTGCTCGAGGCCGAGGGCGACTGGGAGCGGCTGCTCCAGCTGGAGGAGGAACGGCTGGCCGCCGAGCCGGACAGCGTCGTTCGCCTGCTGAACGTGGCCCGGCTGCAGCTGCGGCGGGAGGACAGTGAGGCCGCCCGGCCGCTGCTGGAACGGGCGTTGGCACTGGCCCCGCCGTCGCCCTCGGAGCGGGCCGACGCGCTGATGCTGCTCGGCGGTCTGGTTCTGACCCAGGCCCTGAAGGAGCAGGACGAGGCCGGCCAGCGCCAGGCCCGGCTGCTGATGGAGGAGGCCGTGGCCCTGGGCCAGGTGGCCGCCCATACCACCCTGGGCACCCTGCTGCTGCTGCAGCTCTTTGAGCTGGACCAGGAGGAAAGCCTAAAACGCGGCCTGGAACTGCTGCACATCGCCGCCCTGGCCGACGACGGCGACGCCCAGTTCCGCCTGGCCGAGGCCTACCGGGCCGGCCACGGCACCCCCCAGAATTGGGAGCAGGCCCAGCACTGGCTAGAAATGGCCGCCGCCCTCGGCCACGGCGACGCCCTACGCCGGCTGGCCCACTGCTACGCCGAGGGTCTGGACGGGGTGGCGGTGGATTTAAATCGGGCCCGCCAGTGCTGGCGCCGGCTGGTGGAACAGGACGACGACGACGCGGCCTACAATCTGGCCGTCAGCTATCTGCGCAACACGGACAGCAGCAGCCCCGAGGAAATCAAGACGGCCATCGCCCAGCTGCACGAGCTCGGCGACCGGGGCCACGCCGAGGCGCTGGAGCTGCTGAGCATTTTCTATGAGAAGGGCGTTATCGGCGGCCTGCCGAACCCGCAGAAGGCGCGGGAATTCTACGAACGGGCCCTGGCCGCCGGTCTGGAAAATCTGAAGGCGAACCGGGAGGAAAAATGAAACACCCCATGAGCATCATCGACGCCGCCCTGCGCAGCGGCGCCCCCGAGGCCCTGCAGGAAGCGCTGCCGCTGCTGGCCGAAATGCCGCTAGACGCTAATCCGCTGCTGGCCGGCTGCCAGGGCCGCGTTTTGCATCTGCTCGGCCGCGACGCCGAGGCCCGCCATTATTTGGAAAAGGCCGCCGCCGGCCGGGAAATCGGCGCCCTAACCCTGCTCGGCCAGCTCTGGCTATTTGGTCTCGGCGGCGAGCCTGACCGGGCCAAGGCCCGGGACTCGCTGCACCGGGCTGCCTTCCTGCTGAACGAGGCCGAACTCACCGGCCTGCGCCTGCCCGACCCGAACGATAACGAGCCCCTTATGGCGGCCTTCGACCAGCTGCAGAAGGGCGACTGGGAACAAACCCGCCGGCTGCTGCTGCCCTCGGCGGCGGCCGGCAATGCCGGGGCCCAGTGGAATCTGGGCCAGATACATCAGCAGCTCAACGGTCCCACCGACCGCCAGCAGATGTTCCTCTGGTGGGCTCTGGCCGGCTGGGCCGGCGACGAGGACGCCCAGGTCAATCTGGCCCAGCTCTGCTGGGACGGCGACGGTGCCGCCCCCGACCGGGTATTGGCCCGCCGCTGGGCCGAGCTGGCCGCCGCCCAGGGCGACGAGGACGGCCGCACCATGCTGGCGCGAATGGACGCCTGGCAGGCCCGCCATGATTGACGGTGGCCTGCTGGAGACGCTGATGGTTCAGTATCAGCGGGCGGCGCAGCAGCAGGACGAAGCGCGGCTTATCCTGCAGCGCTTTGCCGACGCCGGCGAGCCGGTGGCCATGATACTGTTCGGCGGGCTGCTGTGGCCGGAGGAACCGGAGCGGAGCACCGTCTATCTGGAACGGGCCAGGTCCCAGTGCCCGGACACTAACGAATTTCTGATAGGGGCCACCCTGCTGATGCGGCTGAGCCGCCGGCGGGAACCGCTACAAATACTGCTGGGCCCGCTGGCCGACAAGGCCAACGGCCAGGCCCAGGAGCTGCTCGGTCTACTCTGGAACGATGAAAACTATGGCCCGCCGGATTTTGTCCGCGCCCGCACCTATCTGCAGGAAGCGGCCAACCGGCGCCGGGAGAAGGCCTATACCCCTTTGGCGCTTCTCTGTCTCGGCGGCCTGGGCGGACCCAGAGATGAGGAAGCCGCTCGGTACTGGCTGAGGAAGGCCTACTACGACAATGACGACGCCGAGGCCAGCTGTGAGCTCGGCAACTGGGCCGCCAGACTCGGCGATATGCGAGTTGCCAGGAACTACTGGCACTTCGCCGCCCAACGGGGCTCTGTCCTGGCCCAGTCCCGTCTCGGTCAGTTTCTGCTCAGTGGCAAACCCGGCCGGGGCACCGTGCGCCGGGGTGAACGGTGGTTGGAACGGGCCGCCGGCGGCGGCGATATCGAGGCCATGACCCTAATCGGCCGGCGCTATAGCCGGAGGGCTTCGCCCCAGCGGGAACGGGCGGTGGCCTATCTGCAGCTGGCGGCCACGGCCGGCCATGCCCCGGCCCAGCATGCCCTAGCCCGGCTCTATGCCGCCGGCCGGGGGGTGGCCCGGGATTTCCAGCAGGCCCGCCACTGGTTCCAGCGCGCCGTCGCGGCCGGCCACCCGATTTCCCCGGGCGAACAGCGCCGCTTCGAAAATCTGAAGGATTAGCCCCTTCCCCGGCGCCGGTTTCGCCAAAACCGCGAGCGCTTCGTTCGAGCAACAACCGCGCTCCCCCGACTGGCAAATGGAAGCGCTTCGCCTAGCACGATTAAATCCCGGCGCCAGACCGAAGCGCTTCGTTCCTAGCCGGCTGTTGGTTT
>CAUSKK010000021.1:0-34936 GCA_963532425.1 uncultured Cardiobacteriaceae bacterium | reverse complement strand
GGCTCCAACGACATGACCCAGCTCACCCTGGGCGTGGACCGGGACAGCGGCGGGGCCATCGCCAGTACCTTCGACGAGCGTAACGACGCCGTCAAGGTCATGTTCCATCTGGCCATCGACGCCTGCCGCCGCCTGAACAAATACGTGGGCATTTGCGGCCAGGGCCCGTCCGACCATAAGGACTTGGCCCGGTGGCTGGCCGAGGAGGGCATCGAAAGCATGTCCCTGAACCCGGATACGGTGATTGAAACCTGGCTCTATCTGGCCAGAGAGCTGCAAAAATAGACGCTGCTCACCGCCAAGCGCCTCTTCCGGGAGGCGCTTTTAATTTTTAGAAGGAGAAAAAAATGCAAGCCATAAAAAAATGGTTCTGGAACGGGGCCGGCGGCCTCGCCCTGCTGCTGGCCCTGCTGGGCGTGCTGCTGCCGATTATGCCGACGGTGCCGTTTCTGCTGCTGGCAGCCTACTGCTTTTCGCGCGGCTCGCGGCGGGTGTTCCGCTGGCTGCTACGCAATGAGACCCTGCGCCACAGCCTGCGCGACTGGCAGCGGCGCCGGGCCATCGCTCGCCCGGCCAAAATACTGGCGACGGTGGCCATGTCCTTTTCCCTGCTGGGCTCGCTGCTGCTAGGCCAAGCCTGGCTCAGCGGCCTGCTGCTGCTGGGGGTGGCGGCGGTGCTGATTTTTATCTGGCGCTGCCCGGACGCCTAGGAGCCGGTCAATGGCAAGAAACTACCACCCTAGCCGAGCTGAACGCCATTGCCGAGCGAATGGGTGGCCATCTCAATCTCCATTTGCAGTCTCTCGGGGGTGAAATCCACTGGCCGGAACCGACCTTGTCCCAGTTACCTTGAAGAAGCGCTTCCGGCCCGGTGCTTTTCCCAGAGCGAAGTGCTTCGTTCCGGCGGGCCAGAAATGATAAGGAGCGCTTCAATTTGAACTCCGAGAAGGAAGCGCTTCATTCGGTTGCGCTGCCACCGGCCCGCCGGGGTTAAAGATTAAAAGGGGGAGCGCTTCGTTCCAATGGACTACCCAAGTGAAGCGCTTCGCTTCGACGATATAGATTTTTAGAAGAAAGCGCCGCGATAAGCTGGGCCGCCGGGGTGAAGCGCTTCCTTATCAACGACGAAACGTTGGGCCAGAAATGGGGCGTTCGGGAACGAAGCGCTTCGCTTTGAGCCCTAAGAAGGAAGCGCTTCGGTCTGGAGAGATTGGAAAGGGTGAAGCGCTTCGTTTGAAGCCGGGCAAATGAAGAGGGAAGCGCTTCATTCTAGTTAGGGCTAGCGGGGGGAAGCGGTTGCTGCGCCACTGGGTGGCTCGCGGTGCTCTATGGCCGGTGGCGCTTGAGCGCTTCCCCAAAACTAGCTCGCCCCTAGCCCCCTTCTTGCTCCAGCTCCGGTGGTGGCCGTCCCCGCGCCCCATTTTTTAACCCTGTGGAGAAGCCCATGAGCAAGCCCATGAATCTAACCCGACCGGCCGACCCGGCGCGGCTGTCCCCCGTGCCCTGCGCTGGCCTCGCGCCCCCGGCCAACGAAATCATCGCCCAGCTGCTGGCCCTGCTGCTGCTGCCGGCGCTGGCCCTCTATTTTTTCTCCGCCGATGGCCCCCGGCCCGACTGGGCCCCGCCCCCCTCGGCCCCGGAAACCCTGCTGCTACAACTGCTGCCCGTGGCCCTGCTGCCCCTGTGGCTGGCGGCCCTGGGGGAGCAGCTGCAACTGTGGCCCTCGGACTCGCCGCTGAAATACTCGGCCCGGGGCCTGACCCTGCGCCGGCACTTTGCGCCCGCCCCTATCCTCGCCACCGGCTGGGCCGCGCTGGTGCTGCTGCTGCCGCTGGCCATCGCCCTGCTGAATTTTCAGCCCGCCGCCGTCGCCAGGCTCTGGCTGGCCCGACTGATTGGGCCGGGGCTGGCGCTCGTGCTGCTGTGGGTGCTGCTGGCCCTGCTGGCCGATACCCGCCACCACTGGCACCACTATCAACGGCAAAAAAACGTCCTGAATCCCGCCGCCTACGCCCTGCCGGCCCGCACCGCGCCCCGCCCCCCGGCCCGCTGGGACGCCCGGCTCGGCCGGCTGCTGGTTTATCTGGGCCTGGCCCGCACCCGCCATCGGGTTGAGGGCGACGAGCTTATCCTGGAGCGCCGCCACGGGCCGGGCTGGCAGGCGCTACGACGCTGGCCCCTGACCGCCGCTGTGGGTTTCTACGCAGACGGGGAAGGGCTCTGGCTGGCCGGCCGCGCCGGCGGTGAAGATGTGGCCTTGGCCCCCGCCGGGGGCCGGTGGGAACGGCGGGCCGAAGCGCTCAGCGCCGCTAGCGGCCTGCCCGTGCTCTATCGCTGGCCAGTGCCCCCGGCGGAACTCTTCGCCGCGCCCACCAGCCCCCGCTAAAAATCCCCGCTTTTAAAGCCCAGGAATCCCCCGGAACCGTCCCGCCGCCCCGGAACGGCTGGCGCCGGGGCGGATTCGCTCCGCACCCTGAAAGAAAAATGGCCGCCGCCCGGCTAGCCAAGCCAGTCGCCCCTTTGTATGTTTCAATGGGATTTAGGGTTGGCCAGCAGTTTCTCCAGGGTCCAGACGGGAACCCCGGCCACCTCGCGGACGGACAGCTGGCGGAAGCCGTTACGTTCATAGAAGCGGCAGTTGCTGGCCGTGTTGGTGGTCAGGGTAATGCGCCCGATTTTCTCCTCCCGGGCGAGCGCATCCAGCCCCTCCCGCAGGAAAACGCCGCCCAGGCCCTGGCCCTGGCAGTCCGGCGCCACCGCCAGCAATTCCAGGTAAAAGCTCGGCACCGCGTTGGCTTCCTTGGCCTCTCGGCTGCCCACATCAAAGACCCTTTGAAAGGCGCGCAGCTGGCGGGCGCAGCGCCACAGCTTCCATATGCCCGCCCGCAAAAACGTCAGCAGCCCCACGGGCCGATGGCCGAGGCGGTGAACGGTGGCCACCGCCCGTAGCCGGCCGTCGTCCCCTTCCGCCAGCAGGCAAATGTGATGGCGCAGCGTCGCCCGCACCATCACCGTATGCAGGCCGTTGAGAAATTCCCGGTAGGACTGCTCGCTGGCGAACAGCGGGCGGAATTTTTCCCGGTAAACCTCATAGTCGGCGAAGGCGGCAGTTAAAACCGCCACCGCGGCGGCCAGGTCCCGTTCATGAGCTCTGCGAAAATTAAGGGTCATCTGATTCCTCCAATGAATTGTTCCGGCCAATCCTAAGCAAATTGGGCCGGCAAAGCGACGCCCCTAACTCAAGGTTTAAAATGGCACCGCTTTAACAATCCCCTCGCTAAAAGGAAAATTCATGGCTAAATCGTTCGGGCCCCTCTTCCCCATTCGTCCCTTTAAATACCTGCTGTTCTGCGCCCTGGCCCTGGCCGGCTGCGATTCGACGCCGAACCTGGAAAAGCTCCAGCGGAAAGCGGCCGCCGGCAATGTGGAGGCCCAATCTAAGCTGGCTTCCTTCTATCAAGAACTCCAGCAGGCGGCGGACGCCGGCAATGTGGAGGCCCAATTTAAGCTGGCTTCCTACTATCGCCAGGGGCTGGGCGTGGAGCCGGACCTTGCCAAGGCGCGGGAACTCTTTGCCCGGGCGGCCCAGGCCGGTAACTACGACGCTCAAGTCAATCTGGCCATGTTCTACAAAAAAGGTTGGGGCGGGCCGCAGGACTACGGCCGGGCCAAGGAACTGCTGGAACAGGCCGCCGCCGCCGGCAACGGCAGTGCGATGAATAATCTGGGCGTGCTCTATGAGGAGGGGGCGGGCGTGGAGCAGGACTACGCCAAGGCGAAGGAATGGTTTGCCAAGGCCGCCGCCGCTGGCAATGTCAGTAGCCAGAAAAATCTGGGCGTCTACTACATCATGGGCACCGGCGGCACCCAGAACTACCAGGAGGGGCGGAAATTACTGGAGAAGGCGGCCAAGCAGGGCGACGGTATCGCCCAATTCTATCTGGGCTACCTCTATCACCACGGCTACGGCGTCCCGCAGGACTACGACAAAGCTATCAGTTGGTACAAAAAGGCGAGCAAAAACGAAAAAGACCCGTCGGCCCAGGACATCGCCAAGCAGCGGCTGAAGGAAATCGACTCGTCGTTTTTCTCGTTCCTGTTCGACGATTAGGCGCCGAAGCGCTTCTCCGTTTGTGAATTATCAATTCTAAGAACTCCCCATGCATCGACCTGCAAACCACGAACTACTTTCACCCATTCCTTATGCTTCCTATTCGCCCCGGGGCCTGAAGCTGAAAATCGCCGTCGTCCTGTTCATGTTAGCCGCCGGCCTGGCTCTCTCCTATTACGGCCACACGGTGCTGCGGGAAACGGCGAGTGAATGGCTGCTCCTGATTTACCCGTCAGCCGCCGCCCTGCCGGCGTTGGCCCTGTTCGACCTGTGGCGCTACCGCTGGCGGTGGCTGGTTCTGCTGCGGAAAATGGCTTCGCCGCTGGCTCACCAACTGCCCCCGCGCCAGCCGCCGCGCCATTCCCTCCGTTGCGCCGCAAATTTGACCAGGGGACAGTGGGTTAGCCTAATTTTCCTGCTCGCGGTGCTGGGAATTATCTTCTCTCCGGATTTACTGCCCCCCTCATTTCTGCTTTTGCTGCTGGGGCTGATACTGCTACTACGCTGGCTGTGGGGGCCACGAATGGCGCGGTGTCCGTGGGTGCTAAGGGTGTGGATTACCCTTTCCACACTGTCTAATTCGTTTTTACTGTCCCCTGCATTTCTGCCTTTGCTGCTGGGGCTGACACTGCTACTACGCTGGCTGTGGGGACCACGAATGGCGCAGTGGCCGTGGGTGCTGCGGGTGCTGCGGGTGCTGTTGTCGCTGCTACTGGTAGCGCTGGCTTGGGGTCTGCCGCTACTGATGCCGTGGCCGCTGATGATGCTCTTCTATGAGCCAATAAGAATAATCTGGGTGTTGTTGCTGATATTGTTGGTGTCGCCGTTGGCGTTATTGCTGTGGCCGTTGCTGTTGATATGGTTGACGTTGAGATTATTCTATGCCAAGTGCTGGCACCGCTGGCGCTATGATGCCGCCCGGGACACCTTCCACCGCGACGGGCGCGGCTGGCCCCAATGGCGGGAGGAGGGGAGCTGGTCGGCGGCCGAATGCTGCGGCCTCTATCTGGAGCGGGTCGGCCGGCGTCCCCGGCTGTGGCTGGCAGGCCCGGCCGGCGGTGAAGATGTGCTGCTGGGAGATTTGAGCTACTTGTCCAGCGGCGGCAAGGAGGCGGGGCAGAATTTGCTGACAAGATTAAGTGCCGCCAGCGGTCTGCCGGTGCTCTACCGCTGGCCGGCCCCACCCCTGGGCCTAGCCAGTCCCAGCGGCCCGACCCCCTGAACCAAGCCGAAGCGCTTTGGAATCCCCGTCCTGCCCCAGCGGCGTTTTACCCGGAGGCCCCATGCAAATTCACCACGACCCCCCTCACCACCGCATCGCCCGCATCACCGGCGCCGGCGACCAGCTGCTCTGCCTCACCCTGGGCTCCGGCCCGCTGACCATCGGCGCCCTGCATCTGCCCGGGGACAGCCCAATCCAGCGCACCCGTAACGAAGCCCAGGCCGAGGCCGTCAAAGCGGCGGTGCTGGCCGGCCTGGCCGCGCTGGCCACGACCACCGGCCGGCGCTTTGCCCTTACCGCCATCGGCTACCACCAGAGCAACCCCAACGCCAGCCCGGACATTTTCGAGATGATGACCATCGCCCTGCTCCAGGACTGGCTACGGCAGGAAGCGGCGCCGGCCGAAAAATAGCTACCGAAGCGCTTCCTCTAGGGTACCGAAGCGTTTCCTTTTCGACGCTTTTCCCATTCCAAAGCGCTTCACTCTTGGAACGGGTCTTTTCAGCTCGAAGCGCTTCACTGGAACCGACCTTTCCAATCCGAAGCGCTTCCCTCATTCGCTACTTTTCAGAACGAAGCGCTTCGCTCTGGCGCCTCAGCATCGGAAGAGAAGCGCTTCCCCCGGCAGAACCATCAAAATGAAGCGCTTCCCTATGACCCGGCCGCCGGCCTCTACTAGAAATAGGCACCTCAAACCGAAGCGCTTCGCTCTGGCACCCCAGTGTCGGAAGAGAAGCGCTTCCCTTCAGTTCACAGCGAAGCGCTTCGGGCGGCGGTATTGGGACAGCCTAGGCAGGAGAAGCACTTCATTTTTTTAGGGCCCCGGCCGGCTGAAATCCCCCGAGGGGGAAGCGCTTCCCTTCTTGGCTTCAAACCGAAGCGCTTCCCTTTGAATCAACCGCTCGAAGCGCTCCCCTCATTCGCTGCTTTCCAAAACGAAGCGCTTCGCCGAGGACTGGTTTTCCCGCTCGAAGCGCTTCCTTCGCAGCAGCTTTCTAGAACGAAGCGCTTCGGTGGAAATGGGCAGCCGGGCGGAGTGCTCCGAGCTCCCCGGCCGGGCGCCACAGGCCAAAGGTAAGGCGCCGCTTCCTGTTTTTTCCGAGCTGAAGCGCTTCCGGCCGCCCGGGCCGGGCTTTCTAGGCCTTGCTGACTGAAGCGCTCCCCTTTCCGGCTCGGGGCTGGTGATGGTTTAAAAGGTACTGGCTAGCCGAAGCGCTTCACCAATCCAACTTCAGACCCGGGCCAACCCAAGCGCTTCGCTCTGGCACCCCAGTATCGGAAGAGAAGCGCTTCCCCCTGGGCCCGCCAACCGAAGCGCTTCCTTGTTTTTAATCTTTGGGAACCGGCCACCGGAGAGAAGCGCTTCCCTTCAGTTCACAGCGAAGCACTTCGTTAAGCCACCCTCAGGCCCTATCAAAACGAAGCGCTTCCCTTCTTCGCTTCAAACCGAAGCGCTTCGCTTAAACTCCTGTTTTTTAACCCTTTGGAGAACCCCATGACCCCCACTCGCCCGGCCGACCCCGCGCGGCTCTCGCCCATTCCCTATTTGACGGTGTCCCTGTCCTGCCCCAGCGTTATCTACGGCCTGCTCGGCGCCCTGCTGGGGCTGACGGTGGCCGGGCTGCTCCTCTGGTTCGACCGGCTGCTGCCGACGGACTGGCCGGAAATCCACTTCCTGCATGACACTCTGGAGCTGCTGGCGGCGGCCCTGATGGCTGCGGCCGGGGCGGAGCTCTGGGAAAACGGCCGCCGCCTGCCGCTGGTGTGGCGCCGCGCCGCCGAAATCACGCGGGTGGCCGCGCCGAGCCCGGTCAAAATCCTGGCCGCCGGCCTCGGCCAGGGCCTGCTGCTGATTTGGGCCGTCCGGCTGGCTTCGGTGGGCCCCTGGTACATCAGCGGGCCGCTGGCCCTGGGACTGGGGGCGGTGGCCCTGTCCGAACTGGCCGAAACCCGGCGCCGCTGGCGACAGCTGCGCCAGCTGCGGCAGGCTCTCCGCCCCGAGGCCCACGCGCTGCCGCCGCGCCAACCGGCCCGCCGTTCCCTCCGTTTCACCACCAATTCGTCCCTGAATCTGCTGATTCGCCTGCTGATAATCGGGGCGATGCTGGCCGCCCTGGTCGCCAGCCTCCACGCCGGCGAACTGCGGGAAAAGCTGTGGCCGCTGGCGCTGCTGCTGATGATGATTGTGGACAGCGCCCGGGCCCGGGTCTGGCGCTGGCAGCGCTGGCGCTACGATGCCCAGCGGGACAGCTTTCACCACGACCGGCGCCGCTGGTTCCACTGGCAGGAGGAACGAAGCTGGCCGGCGGCCGAATTCTGCGGCCTCTATCTGGACACGGACGACGACTATCCCCAGCTCTGGCTGGCCGGCCGGGCCGGCGGTGCCGATGTGCCACTGCTGACCCTGGCCTACTGGCTGCGGCCCAACGACCGCGACGCCCGCGCCCTGGCGGAAAAACTGAGCCGGGCCAGTGGGCTGCCGCTGCTCTACCGTTGGCCGGCGCCGCCGGCGGAAATCCTGGCCCCGCGCCCATCCTGCCTGCCTGAACCCCGGTATTTTTATAAACTCCTGTTTTTTAAGCCTTTGGAGAATCCCATGACCTCGACCCGTCCCGCCAACCCTCAGCGGCTCTTTTGTGTCCCGCCCCCGCGCGTGGCCCGCTGGCATCGCTGGCTGCGGCCGGCCAGCCGGCTCATGACCTGGGCGGGGCCGCCGCTGCTCTATCTGTGGCTGCCCCATTACCATTGGATTGTCCCGAGTATTGCGCTGCTGCTGCTGGCCTGGGTACTGTCCAGCTGGGCCCTGCTGGTCGACCCGCCGCCTTCGCCCCGGCGCCCGGCCCTGCCCCTGGCTAAACTCCTGCCCCCGCGCGCCGCCAAGCGCCACAGCCTCCACGCCGTCGGCCCCCGCAACCGCCTGGGCCTGCTCTATCTGTTCGCGGCGGTGCTGCTGCTGCTGGCTATGGCTTGGTCTAATTTCCAGCGGGACCAGTGGCCGGCTCTGGTCATCACCGGTCTGGGGCTACTGGCCCTGGGCCGGCTCGGCGCCCAGGTATGGTGGTGGTGGCAATGGGGCTATGACAAGGACCAGGACGTTTTCTATCGCCACCGCCGCCCCTGCTTCGGCGGCCGCCTCCGCCGGGAAGAGTGGCCGGCGGCCGATTTCTGCGCCCTCTACTGGGAGCCGCTGGACTATTCAGGCGGGATTTATGTTCCGAACCGGGTCTGGCTGGCCGGCCGGGCCGGCGGTGAAGATGTGCTCCTGGCCGATTTTGATGAGGCCCATGTGCTGGCGGAACGGCTGGCCGAGGCCAGCGGCCTGCCGCTGCGCCACCGGTGGCCGCCGGCGCCCGACCCCATCACGCGGCTCTAAGTTAGCGGGGGGCGGCGGGTCGCTGGAACCGTCATTGCTTTGACTCCGAGGCGCCCCGGCGCCCTACTGGTTTCACTTCGGAGAAAAACATGACGACCCCCCAATCCCCCTTCAATCCCCGGGCCGCCGCCCTCACCCTGCTGGGACTGGCCCTGGTCTGCGCCCTGCTGCCGCCCAGCGGCGCGGCCGGCCCCCTGCCTATCGTGCTGATGCTGGTGCTGCTGGCCCTCGGACGACAGCGCCAACGGCGCCGGCAACGCCAGCCCCTCACCCGTCCCAGCCCCTACCCCCCACGCGCCGCCGCGCGCCATTCCCTGAGCCGGAGCAGCCATAACTATGGGGATTGGCCCCTGCTGCTGGGGCTGGCCCTGGCGCCGCCGCTGCTGGCGGTGGGCGTGGACAGCCTGCGGGTGCGCAGCCTGCTGCCGCCGGGCCTGCCCCTGTCCCTGGCCACCCTGGCCCTGCTGCCGCTGCTCTACGGCCTGTTCGCCGTGCCACTGCCCCGGCGCCAGCGCTGGGGCTATGACGCCGCCACCGACCGTTTTCACCGGGAAGAGCGCGTCGGCTTCGGCCGTCCGCAGCGGGCGGACTGGCCGGCGGCCGCTTTTGGCGCCCTCTATTGGGAACCGCTGGATAGCTGGCTGCCCAATAACGGCGCCCGCATTGGGCTGGTGGGGAAGGACGGCGGCCCCGATGGGCTGCTGGTCGAACTGAACAGCAGCCTCCGGGATAATCCGGCGCTGGCCCAGCGCTGGGCCGAACAGCTGAGCGAAGCCAGCGGCCTGCCCCTACTCCGGCCCGGGCCGGCACCCGACGAGGCGGCCCCATGAGCTCCCGCCGTCCGGCCGCCCCGGAACGGCTGGCGACCGTGCCCTTCTATCGTCTGAGCGCCAGCCGCTGGCTCATCGCCCTGAAAGGGCTGGCCAGTCTGGCGCTGTGGCTGGCCGTCGGCTGGTTGTTCCGCTTCTGCCTGCTCCACAGCTACGCCCTGGCCGGCCTGCAGGATTTCGCCCTGTTGCTGCTGCTGGCCTATCTGCTGCTGCTTCTGCCGCTGGTTATCGGTGAACAGCTGCACCAGTGGCCGGCGGTCGCCGCCGCTAAATGCTCCGGCCTCATGCTCTGCCCGTCCATCTTCAGCCGGATAGATAGGCTGCTGTTGCTGCCGTTTGTCCTGTCCCTCGGGGCCGCCCTGCTCTATTACAGCCTGCATGACCCACTAATCGGCCGGCCGATGCCGAAACTGGCCCGGGTGGCCGGCCTGCTGGGCGCCCTTATCGCGGCGGTGAACGGGGCGGAAATCCTGGCCGCTGGCCGGCGCCATTGGCGCCAATGGCAGCAGCAACGCCGCGTCCGCCCGTCGGACTGGCACCGGCTCCCCGAACGGGGTTCCCAGCGCCATTCCCAGCGCGGCACGGCCCTGTCGCCGACCAACGGGCTCATGGGCCTGGCCTTCCTGGGTCTTTTCCCCTGGTGGGTGGCGGAAGCGCTGCCGGACTGGAGCCCCTGGCTGCCCGGGCTGGTGCTAGTGCTGCCGGTGGTCGGTGCGCTGATGAACGGGCCGTGCCGCTGGGGCTACCGGGCCGAGGACGATTGTTTCTATGTGGAACGCGGCTGCTGGACCGGTGGGAAATTCCGCTGGCAGGAGGAAGAGCGCTGGCCGGCGGCGGCCTTTATTGGTCTCTACTGGTCGGACGGCTACTGTGGCCAGCTGTGGCTGGCGGGCCGGGCCGGCGGTGAAGATGTGCCCTTGCCCACGGCCGACCTGGGGCAGAGCAACAACGAGGACAGCGCCTAGCGGCTGGCGGAACAGCTGAGCGAAGCCAGCGGCCTGCCCCTGCTTTACCGTTGGCCCGTGGCCCCGGCCGAACGGTCGGCAGCATCGGGGGACACGCCATGACTAACCCCACCACCCGCCCGGCCGCCCCGGAACGGCTGTCGCCGCTGGCCTATTCGGATTTCAGCGTCAGTCTCCAATTGGTCCTTCTCGCGCCGGCCCTGGCCCTCCTCATTGGCCTCTCCAAAGTTCGGCCGTCGGATTACTTCTTTTTCACTGTTCTGGTTGCGTTTTTTTTGCTGGCGGCCCTTATCTCCGCTAACGCCAGCTACGACGAGGCCCAAAAGCAGCTGGCGAAGACCCAGCAGGCCGACCATAGCCTGCCCGCCCGCCGCCCGGCCGGTGCCTCCCAGAGCCGCCGCTTCAACAACCATTGGGACGGGCTGCTGCTGCCGGTGATTTTCGGCGTCGTGTTGCTCCGTTTCTCCTACTGGCAGGGGACCTTCCGGCTGAATTTTTTCATACTGAAGCTACTCAGCCTGGCCACCCTCTATCTGCTGTTCATTCATGCCCTGCGCTGGCGCGGCCCGCTGCTCTGGGTCTGTGGCTATGACGCCGCCAGCGATAGCTTCCAGCGGGAGCGGGGCCACTGGCGCGGCGGGCCGGTGCAACGGGAACAGTGGTCGGCCACGGATTTCGTCGGCCTCTATGTGGAACGGGCCAGCCCGCTGCTGGGGGCCTTTTCCATTCCCCCGGAGCAGGCCGGTTGGCTGACGGCGGCGCCGGGGGTGTCTCTGAAACAGCTGGCGGCGGCCCTGCCCCCGCTGCATGGCCGCATCTGGCTGGCCGGCAAAGAAGGGGGCGAAGATGTGCTGCTGGCCGACCTTAACTTCTGGTACCGCCGGAATTACCGGCAGGCCCAGCGGCTGGCGGAACAGCTGAGCGCCGCCAGCGGCCTGCCGGTTCTTCATCGTTGGCCGGCGCCGCCGGCTTGCATTAGCCGCTGGCCGCTGCAGCTCTTCCACTAGTCCCAGCCCCATGAATCGGCCGCCGGCGGAACTCTTCGCCGACCCGGCCGCGTCGGCTGAGCTTTCGAACTCCGTTCCGTTGGCCGGCCGCTAAAACCGAAGCGCTTCGTTCGGGACGATTCCCGGGCGCACCGCCGGTGCAGCAAGCCGTAGGCGCAGCAAGCGCTTCCCTCTTTCTGCCCCGGGTGCAGTGCTTCTACAATGCGGCCTTTTTTAGGTTTACGGAGGAATCCCATGCATCGACCGGCCGAGCCCGCCCGGCTCTCAACCACACCACCCCCCTTGCCGCCGCCGCGCCGGGACCGGCTCATCGGCCTGAGCCTGCTGAAGCTACTCGGCGCCGTGATTCTTTTTCTTTCCATCACCACGTCCCCCGACTACACGCCGAACCTGCGCACCGCCCTGGGCCAACTCATCGCCGGGGCCCTGCTGGTGGACGGGCTGCTGTCGCCCCTGCTGGGCCAACGAAGCGGGCCAACCGTCGCCACCCTGCGGCTGCTGCTTTCCGGCACCAAATACCTGCTGCTGTTGCTGCTGGTCCTGCTGCTGGCCCAGCAGCTGCTGCGCGCCCCCCTCACCGCCGAACGTTTCATGGACGTGGTCATCGTCCTGCTGCTGCTGGTGCTGCCACTGCTGCGACTAATGGAACACTGGCGCCGCTGGCAATGGGGGACTAGGAAAATCTCAGCGCCGGCGGCGGCGCGGCCGGCCCCGGCAGTGCCGGGAGCCGTCTCACCCCACCCGGCGGCGGTGGCCCAGGGCTATCAATCGTCGCTGGGTTTTCTGCTGTGGCTGCTGATGCTGCCGCTGGCGCTGGCGGCCCTGGGCTACCTGCTCTTTTCCCTGTGGGGACTTGGGGTCTTCGGAACCCTGGTGGGCGGCCAGCCCTGGGCGCTCCTCAAGTTCGGCGAATTCCAATTCGCCACGGCCGTTATGGTCTTTCTGGCGCTGGTGATTACGATGGCGGCGCTGGACGGTTTCCGCCGCCGTATCTGGCGCCAATGGCGCTTTGGTTACGACGACCGTAGTGCTCGCTTCTTTCGGGACCGGGGCACCGTTCTGGGCGGCCTGCGCCGGGAAGCCGACTGGCCGGCGGCCGATTTTATCGGCCTCTACTGGGAGAAATACGACCGCGACGGGGCTCGGCTGTGGCTGGCCGGCCCGGCCGGCGGTGAAGATGAGTTGCTGGTGGAATTGAACCACTGGCGCCTCAGCAACGAAGCGCTGGCCAAACGTCTGGTGGCGGCGCTGAGCACGGCCAGCGGCCGGCCCGTTCTCTACCGCTGGCCCACGGCCTAGGCTCCGCAGGGAAAGCCCCCCAAAACGAAGCGCTTCGCTCGGGCCGATTCTTCCTCTTTTTCGGCGCCGGGCCCTAGCGTCCGAAAAAACGGCTGAAATTGGCCTCGCTCTCGGCGCTGACCTGGGCCAGGGGCACCCCCCGCAGCTCGGCCAGCACCGCCGCCACCCGGGGAATGGTTTCCGGATAGTTCACGGCGCCCCGGCCGTCGCTCAGGGGCTGGTCGGGGGCGTCGGTTTCGAGCAGATAGCGGTCGGCGGGCAGCGTG
The DNA here is from genome assembly GCA_963532425.1 of uncultured Cardiobacteriaceae bacterium. Classification (GTDB taxonomy): domain Bacteria; phylum Pseudomonadota; class Gammaproteobacteria; order Cardiobacteriales; family Cardiobacteriaceae; genus CAUSKK01. Next base: position 21,863 of record CAUSKK010000021.1, on the reverse strand, counting down.
GCCAGCTGGCGGCGCAGGCGCCGGGCGCGCTCATAGCTGCAGGTGCCGCCAACGCCCACATAGCCGCCCAGCCGCAGCAGCCGGGCCAGCTGCACATCGGAGCCGGTGAAACTGTGCACCACAAAACGCACCGGCCCGGCCCGTTCCAGCAGCTGCAGCACCGTTTCCAGCGCCCCCCGGGCGTGGAGCAGCAGCGGCAACTGGTGGCGCCGGGCCAGGTCGATTTGCGCCCGGAAAAATTCCTGCTGGCCGGCCCCGTCCGGGGCGCCGCCGTCGAGGCCACATTCCCCCAGGGCCACCGCCCCGGGCAGCAGGGCGTCGAGGGCGGCCAAATCCTCGGGCCGGTGCTGGGACTGGTAGAGCGGGTGGAGGCCGTAGGCCGGCAGGACTCCCGGCAGGGCGGCACAGGCGCGGACGGCGTCAAAATTGGCGGCGCCGACGCTCAGGGCCAGCACCCGGCCCACGCCCGCGCGCCGGGCCCGGGCCAGCACCGTGGCCGGCGTGTCCCCGGGGTCGATGAGCCGGCGGCCGTCGGTGGCCAGGGTGGCCGGGGTGAAATAGTCCAGATGGCAATGGCTGTCGCTAAAGGGCAGGGGGTTAGGACGGTTCATAGACTTTCTACATAAACAGCAAAATCAAAATCAGCGGCGCAGGCCGGAAGCCCGCCCCGGCCAAGCCAGTCAGGGCAGAAGTTCATAGGCTTTGGACATAGACGGCAAAATCAAAATCAGCGGCACAGGCCGGAAGCCCGCCCCGGCCAAGCCAGTCAGGGCAGAAGTTCATAGGCTTTGGACATAGACGGCAAAATCAAAATCAGCGGCACAGGCCGGAATGGGGCGCGGTTCCACCGCACAGCTGGCCCGGGCGCGCTCGTTCAACAGGGCCCGCAGGGCCGGCTGCCGGGAGGGGAAGCGCTCCCAGTCGGCGCGCAGGCTCTCGGGCTGGTTACGCAGCAGATTGACGCTGAGCCGGGCCGCCGTCAGGGCCGCATCGCTCTGGAACAGCGGGGCCGCCTCGTTTTCCAACCGGGCCAGATAGCGGCCGGCGGTGCGATAGTCGTTCTCCAGGGCCAGCAGGCCGTTGATGTATTTGCCGTAGCTGTGCCACAGGGGCGTGCCGTGGTAGTAGGGCAGCTGCTCCTCCAGCAGGCGCAGGCCGGCCGGGTCGCGTTCGCGCTGAATCAGATAGTCGGCATAGCCCACGAACATATCCCGCTCCGGCGGCACGCCGGCGGCGGCGCTGAGACTCTGTTCCCGTTGGAGCAGTTCCTCCAGCCGGGCGCGCTGGTTCGGCTGTTGCAGCAGCACATTGAAATAGCCCTTGGCCGGCCGGCCGTGGAAATAATGGCCGTAGTCGCGGTTCATGGCCGTCCAGAAGCTGAGCTCGTCGCGCCAGACGCCCACCGTCGCCGCCGTCCCCAAACCATAGGCTAGCCCCAGCCCCAGCAGCGCCCTGCCGAGCCCGGCCGGCCGGGGTCGCGCCGCCCAGCCCAGGGCCAGGCCCAGGGTCAGCAGCGGCAGGGTCAGGGTGAGGAAACGCTGCTGGCTGAGGTTGTCGTTGATGTTCAGGGGCAGCAGATGCAGCACCAGCACCAGACTCAACGCCGGCAGCAGGGCCAGCAGCGGCCAGCGCTGGCGCCGTTTCAAGCCCCAGACCAGCCCGCCGAGCAGGGCCAGGGTCAGCAGCAGGGCCAGCGGCCGCGCCCCGGGCTGGGCGGCGATGGGGGCGATGGGCGTCAGCAGCGGCGCCCCCCAGGGCCAGAGCAGCTGGCGCAGGTATTCCCCCAGGGCCAGCGGCGGCGCCGCCCACTGCAGCCAGTATTGCTGGAGATAGGCCCAGTCCAGCGTGCGATGGTAGAGGCCCCCGGCCCGGCTGCGCAGGAGGAGATAGGCCAAATCCAGCAGAATCAGGCCGATATAAAGGCTGCGCTGGCGCGTCCAGCTGGCCCGCAGTTGGACGGCCCAGGGGCGGCCGTCGGCGTGGCGGGCCATATCCAGCAGCCCCAGCAGGCCGATGAGGACGATGGCCGTTTCCTTGCTCAGCAGGGCGGCGGCGGCGGCCAGCAGGGCCAGCCAGCGGCGGCCGGCGACGGCGGCGTCCAGGGCCAGCAGCACGAAGCCGGTCAGAAATAAATCGAAGCGGCCGGAGGTCCAGGCCACCGCCTCGACGTTGGCCGGATGCAGCAGATAGAGCAGGCTCGCCCCGGCGGCCACCGGGGCCGGCAAATCCAGCCGGCGCAGCAGCCGGTGGAAAATCAGCAGGGTGCCGTAGAAAAACAGCAGATTGACCAGATGGCTCAGGGCCGGGCTGAAACGGCCGAGCAGCTGGCCCTCCAGCCACCAGCTGAAAAAGACCAGCGGCCGAAAATAGCTGGTGTCGGCCAGCACCGGCCGGGCCAGCAGCTCCCAGCTCAGCCGGGGATTGAGCAGGCCGGGATTGTAGGTGAGCAGGCTGTGGTCGTCGTAGACATAGCCGAAGCCGAGGCTGCGGCCGTAGAGCAGGAGCAGCAGCAGGGCGCTGCACAGATAGAAAAAGCGGGGGCGCGTCAGCAGCGCCAGCGGTGAGGACATGGCAATTCCTTTGAATTTGAGTGAATTTGGGAACCTGGGCCGGGCTTGCAGAACCGGGGCCAATGGGCCGGCGTCCGCCTTGCCCGGGAAGCGCTTCCCTCTACCGAAGCGCTTCGTTGGAAAAAGAATGCTCCCTGGGGGTTGCGTTCGGAATCCCCCGGCCGACCCAATGGGGAAGCGCTTCCTTCCCAAGGGCCGCCAGAGCGAAGCGCTTCGGGCGGCCGCCAAGGTTATTCCCGAAGCGCTTCCCTCGGGAGTAGTGATTTAAGTCGAGGAGGTTATTTCTGGCGAAGCGCTTCGGCTCGCCGATTTTTAGCCAGTCTGACCCGGCTTTCTTTTCCAGTGTGCAAAAGGGGGGAGTGCTTCGGGTGGCTGTCCTTCTAAAAATGAAGCGCTTCCACCGGGACAATCAAATCGGCTTCCGGGAAAGCGCTTCCCTCGGAAAAGGCGCTTCAAAGCGAGAGGCCTATTCCTATCCCTACGAAGCGCTTCGCTAAACCGGGCCGGGGCGTAAACCTTTCTAGAACGAAGCGCTTCCCGGTGGTGATTCAGGCCGAAGCGGTTGCGCGCCGTTGGCTTGCTGCGCTTCTACGCCACACGTGGCTCCGAAGCGCTTCGGCTCTGGAAACGGGGAAGCGCTCTTCGGCACTCCCAGCGGCGGGCGCAAAAAATCCCGCCCGGGGGCGGGACGGGGTGACGGCGCGGCTCGGACTTAGACCCGCTCCGGGGCGGCCGGAATCAGGCCAGGGTGGCCAGGGCCTTTTCCATCCGTTGCAGCGCTTCCTCCAGCAGCTCCCGGCCACAGCCGAAATTCAGGCGGACAAAGCCCGGCGTGCCGAAGTCGGCGCCGTCGCTGAGGCCGACGCCGTGTTGCTCGAAGAACTGCTGGGCATTGGCCACCGGCAGGGCCCGGCAGTCAATCCAGGCCAGATAGGTGGCGCCCACCTCCGTAACGGCCAGCTTGCCGGTGGCGTTCAGCCGCTCCCGCAGCAGCCGTTCGTTGTCCCGCAGATAGGCCAGCTGCTGCTGGCGCCAGTCCTCGCCGCTGGTCAGGGCCGCAATGGTGGCCTGCTGGCCAAACAGATTGGCATCGCCGGAAATGCCGGCCCGCAGCCGGGCGAATTCCCGCCGCAGCTCCGGATTGGGAATGATGGCCCAGGCGGTGCAGAGGCCGGCGATGTTGAAAGTCTTCGAGGCTGCCATCAGCGTGATGGTGCGCTGGGCCGCGTCCTCGTCGAGGCTGGCAAAGGGAATATGGCGTTGGCCGTTCAGAATCAGGTCGCAGTGGATTTCATCGGCACAGACCAGCAAATCATGGCGCCGGGCGATGGCGTGGAAGCGCTCCAGCTCCTCGCGGGAATAGACGGTGCCGATGGGATTGTGCGGCGAACAGAGCAGCAGCAGGCCGGTATTTGCATTGACGTTGGCTTCCAGGGCGGCGAAATCCGGCAGCCAGCGACCCTTCTCCAAAAGGACGCCCGAGGCCACGTTTTTGAAGTCGATGATGGGCGTGTGCTTGCGCAGGTGCGGATAGACCGGCTCCACGGTAAGCGCTTCGCTCTTGCCCCGGGCTCGCACCAGCGCCCGGGTCAGGTTCAGGCCCGGCACCACGCCGTTCAGCCAGCTGACCCATTCCGGCCGTACCGCCCAGCCGTAGAGCCGGCGGCAGTGCTGCACCACGGCGTCCTTAAATTCATCGGTCAGATAGGGATAGCCGAAGACGCCCTGATTCAGGCGCTCCTGCAGAGCGGCCTTGACACCGTCCGGCGCCTCGAATTCACAGTCGGCAATCCACATCGGCAGCACGTCGCGGCCGGCGTATTTGTGCCATTTCTCCGAATCGCTGTTTTTACGTTCCCAATTCACTTTGAACATGATGTTTCTCCTGGATTATCAAAGAATTAATCCGCCCGGCGCAGCAGGTGCAGACCGTAGAGGCCGAGCAGCAGCAGGGCCAATTCCTGGGCCCAGCTCGGCGCCGGGGCCAGCAGCCACAGGGCCAGGGCCGTGAGCACACAGCCGAGGCCGCCGTAGAAATGGTGGCGCGGCGGGGGCGGCGGCGGCGTTTCCTGCAGCCGGCGGGCGAGCAGAATCGGCAGCTGGGGCAGGATTTTGGCGTAGTCGTGGGCGTTGTAGCGCAGGCGCTTGAGAAAGGCCCGGGGGCCAATCTGGGTTTTCATCCAGTCCTCCAGCACCGGCTTGGCCGTGGTCCACAGGTCCAAATCCGGATAGAGCCGGCGGCCGAGGCCCTCGACGTTGAAGAAGGTTTTCTGCAGCAGCACCAGCTGCGGCTGGATGTGCATATTGAAGCGCCGGGCCGTCTGGAACAGGCTGAGCAGGAAGGCACCGAAGGAAATGTCCTTGATGGGCCGGCCGAAGATGGGTTCGGAGACCTTGCGAATGGCGCTCTCGAAGTCCGTAACCCGCGTGTCCGCCGGCACCCAGCCCGATTCAATGTGCAGTTCGGCGACGCGGCGGTAGTCCCGGTTAAAAAAGGCGAGGAAATTTTCCGCCAGATAGTGCTGGTCCTCGGGGGTCAGCGAGCCCATGATGCCGAAGTCGATGGCGCAGTAGCGCGGCTCCTGGGGGTTGGAAATATCGACGAAGATATTGCCCGGGTGCATATCGGCGTGGAAGAAGCTGTCGCGGAACACCTGGGTGAAGAAGATTTCCACGCCGCGGCGGCCCAGGGCTTCCATATTGGTGCCGGCGGCGGCCAGAGCCTCCGCGTCGGCGATGTTGATGGCGGTGATTTTTTCCATGACCAGCATGTTTTTGCGGCAGTAGTCCCAGAAGATTTCCGGCACATAGAGCAGCGGTGAGCCGGCGAAATTGGCGCGCAGCTGGCTGGCATTGGCGGCCTCGCTCATCAAATCCAGCTCGTTGGCCAGGGTATTTTCAAATTCCTTCACCACCTCCAGCGGGCGCAGGCGCTGGCCCTCGGGGTGCAGATTGACGAGACCGGCCAGGGCCCGCATCAGGGCCACGTCCTTGGCGATGACCCGTTCCACCCCCGGCCGCAGCACCTTGACCACCACGGCGCGGCCGTCGAAAAGCCGGGCCGAATGCACCTGGGCCACCGAGGCGCTGGCCAGGGCGTCCCGGTCGAATTCCAGAAAGAGCTGGTCGATGGGCCGGCCCAGGGCCGTTTCAATCAGCCGCTGGGCCTCGGCGCCGGGGAAGGGCGGCACCCGGTCCTGCAGCTTGGACAGCTCCACCATCAGCTCCGGGCTAATCAAATCCGGCCGGGTGGACAGGGTCTGGCCGAGCTTGACGAACACCGCCCCCAGCGCTTCCAGGCTGAGGCGCAGGCGTACGGCCAGGGGCTCATGAACGAAGCGCTCATCGTAGTAGGCCGGATGCAGGCGCACCAGCAGCGGCAGCAGGCGCAGCGGGCCGCGCCGGGGCAGTTCCTCGTAGAGTCGGTAGAGCACCAGCACCCGGAAAATGGCCAGCGATCGTTTAAACGCCTGCCACATCGTCCAACTCCCGGGCCACCGCGTCGAGTCGCTCCTGTAGCCGAACTGAATAGTCTGTTCCAGCCTTCTTAATTTGCTGACCATCATCACAGGCAAAGCTATTGAGGCTAGCATCAAAGTACTGACGCGGCAGAGCCAGCTGCCGAGCCTGGGCGTTGGTCTGCCACACGTACCAATTCTTCCAGAGGTTATAGGGTGGGTTACCTATTAGTCCATTTATTAGGTCGTAATTACCGGCCAAAGATTTGAAAACCACAGCCACCCGCTTATTATTTTGGGCAATATTAATGGTTTCATAGCCGAAGTGGGTCTTTTGGTTCATGGCTTCCCTCGCTAGAAATAAAGAAACCATTTTACTCTGCTGTACCTGAAACTTTTAATACATATTAAAAATTTTTTTATATGTAAAGTTAGAGATATTTAATCTAGACTTGTCTTTTAAATAATTTGGCTTACTTAAATTTATTAGTTCTTAAATAAGCTAAAGGATAGAGTTAGTGCCATCTGTAAATTTATATTTACATTTCTATCGACAAATTTTTCGATCCAATAGCGTGATTTTTTTAAATTCTGGGGGACACCTAGTCCATTAAAATATATAAAACCTAAAGCAAGTTGTGCTTCTTCATTAACCTCAGCAGCCTTTTCAAACCAATAGCGTGCTTTCTCATAGTCCTTATTATAAAAATAAACTAATCCTAAATTATTCTGGGCATGAATTTTACCATCTATACCATCTAATTTTATTTCATCAGGGTAGGTAGCTACCTTTTCCCACAATTTAATAGCTTGTTTAATATCTTTGGGTCCACCCTTACCTTCATAGTAAAGAGTACCTAAATTAAGTGCTGCTGGAATATTTCCTGACTCTACAGCTTTAAAGTGCCAATAGCGTGCTTTTTTATAATCCTGTGGACCACCAATACCATTTTCATATAGAACTCCTAAAGTAAACTGTGCCTGATTATTTCCAGCTTTTGCTCCCTTCTCAAGCCAATAGCGCGCTTTGACATAATTCTGAGAAACACCAAGGCCATCTATATAGAGTCCAGCGAGAAGGGTCTGCGCATGGGGGTTGCCAGCCTTGGCTGCTTTTTCAAATAATTCATGAGCTCTAGCATACTCTTTACTCATGAGGGCAAATACTCCCGCATCAGTAAATGCCTCTGTATCTTTACTACTAATGGGCGCAGCTGGACTAACTAGAACTATTAAAGCTAAAATTAATATTATAATTTTTAACGAATTAAGCATGGAATTCTCCAATTAAATAAATAGAGAGGCGTATGTTTATGGTTCATTACTAAGTAAACCCGCATGTACCCAGCCGGCTAATTTGCCACGAGACCAACGGCGACAAATATCGCTATTTTTGTCGTATTGCGAGCAGAAATTACCGTCGTAATTGACAAATAGCCATTTGTTGTCATAGAGGAATTCTCCAACTGAGTCTTGAGCTACAATTACTTTACTACCAATAGTTATTACTCCAAGACTATTACACTTAGCAGACGCACATTTACGTACATTAGCATTGGATAGAAGAGTTAATTTCTTACCAAGAAATTTAGACATAGTACTGTCATCTACAAAAGGAGTAGGGTTTGCCTGATTATTGGTGGAAAAATTAGTAGGTTTAGGTGATTCCTTAATTGTTTGCACTGGTTCAGCAGGGGTATAACTAATGGTAGCTGAAGTACTAACTTTTGGTTTGTACTCATCAAGATTTATCTTAGGAATAAGAGCTTCTATAGCCACCCAACCTGATGAATTATTCTTCTTGGACCAAGATTTACAAACCCTATTTTTACTATCAAATAGTGTGCACAAATCTCCATCGTAATTAACGAACAAATAGTTATTACGAAGAAACTCCCCATTCTCACTTGGCATTAAAGTTACAGTACTTTCAGGTAGTATTACTCCTAAACTATTACAAGTATCTAAAGAACAATTACGCAATTCAGAACTGGAAACCATAATCATGGGCCAAGATTCGAAATTATCCTTAGATATAGATTCGTTGGTGCTAGTATTAATAGTTAAGGGAGGTGGGGAGAATGTTTCTTTTGCGGTAACAGAGCTAGGGATAGGGGTTTCTGAATGAATAGAAGAAGGTGAGGGTATAGGAGTGGCAGTCATAATATTTGGGATAATATCATGTTTTTGAAAGATCTTTTGATTTAAATTAATACGAGAAGTATTATTTTCCAAATAACTACTCTGTTCCACTTTATGTAATTGATTAATCTCTTCTATAACTGGGAGAAGAAAGTATACGACTATGCTTAATAAGCCAATAATATTAAATGTGATAAAAGTATAGTCTTTTTCTATTTCATATTGATCATTATTAATATGATTATTAAATTTTCTTGGATTAATACCAAATCGATTTCTTCCTAAGCTTCCTTTCATAAATAGAACAACAAAAATTGCGCCAGGGATAAGTATCCACCATCCTTTGTAATTACAATCATGTAGACGTTTTATTCCTATAAAAGTAATTGGTATGGTTATAAAATAATATATAAAAACCGCACTATATTTAGTATTTATTATTTCTTGATATAAATAAATAAACGCATCTTGAAACAAACAAACAAATAATATTAAAAATAAAGCATAATCACTACGACGCATACGACTCTGAGTGGACCAAAAATTATGGAAAGAAAATATTCCTTTAACTATAGCTATTAATTTTATTAAATTGTTCCTAACTTCAATTATCAGTTCTACTAAATAGTTTCTAGCCGTAATTATCAATTTAATTAAATAACTTCTACATGAATAGAATATTGATTCTAAACCTTGAAATTTACTTATAAATAAAATATATAAAAATGTGACTATATATCGTAAAATATTTCCAGCTATTGGCCATAGCACCATCCAGATAATCCCTTGAATAAAACTTTTGACATCGATTAATTCCCAAAGTAAAGCACCTGCAAAAAGATATGCTATTAAATTTAAAATTAATGCTATAACGATTATTTTTTTGTTATTATAATTAACGTCTTCAGTATTTAAATCGTTAGGTTTTTTATTGAATTCATTAGAGATATTACTACCATCCAGATCTGTAGTAGTTTCATAGTGGAAGCGGTCATAAATTTTTCTTTTCTGGGGGTCAGATAAGATGTTGTAAGCGTTTTTTATCTCCTTAAACTTAGCTTCGGCAGCTTCTTTATTATCTAAATTCTTATCTGGATGATATTTATTAGTTAGTTTGTGATAAGCATTTTTTATCTCACTGGCAGAAGAGTTCTTATCTACGCCAAGCACTGCATATAAATCAGTTTTCACTATTTTCACCTTTATAGTTTTATTTTAATCCTGAATAATAAAACCATTTGCTTTTACGGATTATAATTTCTTGAATCCTATTTTGTTAAATCAGATAAGCCGATGCGCTTTGTAGGCATATAACTTATTAATTAAACACACTATTTTTCAATATATCTAAATTCTAGCACCAACTGCTATTAGATTAAGGATAAGGATAGAGTCTGTATTAAGAAGACTATATCCTTAATTCTTGAAATGATGATCCATCCCCGTAGGCCGCATTCCTTTGACTACTATGATGCGACCGTTGAGGAACTAATAGGCTACGACCGTTTAAACGCCTGCCACATCGTCCAACTCCCGGGCCAGCGCGTCGAGCCGTTGTTGCAGCCGCTGTAGCCGTTGTACCAGCGGGGCGTATTCGTCGCGGCCGATGAAGAGCTGCTGGGCGAGGAAATCGGCGCCGGCCTTGATTTTCTGGCCGCCGTCGTAGAGCAGCCGGCCGGGGGTGGCGCCGAACTGCTGTTGCAGCCAGGCCTCCCAGTTCGGTTCAACGCCGCGCAGGGCCTCCTGCAGCAGCTGGGCATCGTAGAGTTCGCCGCTGAAGCTCAGCTTGCCCCCGGGCGGCGGCGGCTCCTGGCGGATAAAGGCGCCGAGGCCGGCCAGATTGCCCTCCAGGGTTACGGCCACCGGCGTGGCGGCCGGGGCGGCGACGAAGCGCTTCCCGTCGTAGCGAAAACACCAGGGTTCGCGCCGTTCGGCCAGGGTCAGGCGGAAGGCCTTGCCGGCGAAGGGTTGCAGTTTGGCGTGCTGCTCCGGGCCGAGGGCGCCGTTGAGCAGAGCGCTTAGCATGGCTTCACGCCCTTGTGAATGGCGCAGATGCCGCCGCTCAGGTTCTGGTACTCGCAGCGTTCCAGGCCGGCGGCGCTGAACATTTGTTTCAATTCCTCCTGTTTCGGGTGCATGCGAATGCTCTCGGCCAGATATTGATAGCTGGGCCGGTCGTCGGCGATGACGGCGCCCATGCGCGGCAGCAGCTGGAAGCTGTACCAGTCGTAGATTTTGCGGAAGGGCCGGTGCACCGGCTGGGAGAATTCCAGCACCAGCACGCGGCCGCCGGGCTTCAGCACCCGCCGCATTTCGTTCAGGGCCTGCTGCTGGTTGGTTACGTTGCGCAGACCAAAGGCCATGGTGATGAGGTCGAAGCTGTTGTCGGCGAAGGGAAGCGCTTCGGCATTGGCCAGCACAAATTCCAGATTGCGCAGCCAGCCGCGATTGCGCAGGCGCTCCTGGCCCACGGCCAGCATGGCGGCGTTGATGTCCGAGGCGACCAGCTGGCCTTCGATGTCGCCGCCGGGCTGGCGGGCACAGAGGCGCTTGGCGAGCCGGTGGGCGATGTCGCCGGTGCCCGAGGCCAAATCCAACACCCGTTCGCCGGGCTGGGCGTCGGTTTGCCAGACGTACCAGTCCTTCCAGAGCCGGTGAATGCCGAAGCTCATGACGTCGTTCATCAGGTCGTATTTGTCGGCCACCGAATCAAACACCGCCGCCACCCGGGCGTTCTTCTGGTCGCGGTCGATGGTTTCATAGCCGAAGTGGGTTTTATCGTTCATCAGTTTTCCTTGTGAGGTTGTGCGGGGAAGGGCGTTCATTTTAGCGGAACGGGGGGAAGCGCTTCGCCCGCCGGCGCTCTGTTGTAGGAATGCGACAGCCCGAAGCGCTTGCTATACTGCCGCCAGGTTTACACCGAGGAGAAATTTATGTATCGCAAACTGCCGTTTACCCTGCCCCTGCTGCTGCTCGGCTGCGGCGGCAACGGCCAAATCAACATCATTCCCGTGCCGGTGGTGGCCGGGGCCGTCTACCATTACAACGACGCCCAGCGCCTGGTCAATGGCCACATCATTGGCAAGCCCGCCACCGACCCGAACGTGGTGAACACCCTCCAAATCAACGGCCGCGACATTGCCCTGGTGGGCAGTGGCACCCAGTACGACGCCGCCAAGCGCGTTTACTTCCAGCGCGAGGTCAATCGCCGCGACAACAGCAGCATCGAACGCATTCTGCAGCCCAATCTGAACCACAGCTACGCCGGCATGATTGGCCTCGGCTCCAATCTCGACGCCAACGGCCAGGCCCGGTCCATGGAAAACCACCTGTTCTTCCAGGGCCAGAGCCCGCGCCAGATGCCCACCGAGGGCCGCGCTCTCTACAACGGCAGCGCCTTTGTCATCGACGGCACCGACCGGCAGACCAGCGGCAACGCCCGCTTCGCCGTGGATTTCGGCGCCAAGACCATCGCCGGCCAGCTGGATAATCAGGTAGCCTCTACCCACAACGGCGTCCGCACTACCCTCAACGGCCTGAACTTCATCGGCGGCATCCGGGGCACCAGCTTCATGGGCCAGAACGGCAGCGCCCAGTACACCGGCGCCTTCTACGGCGACCAGGCGGCGGAGCTGGCCGGCGTGGTGCGTGATGAGCAGCGGGGCTTTCACGGCTTTTATGGCGCCCGTCGTTAGCCGCTGGTGCCGTGGCCTACGGTTCACGGCTTTTACGGCGCCCGTCGCTGGCCGCTGGCGCCGTGGCCTGCGGTTCACGGCTTCTACGGTGCCCGTCGCTGGCCGCTAATTAAGCTCGTCCAAACCGAAGCGCTTCCGACTCCCGAAGCGCTTCCCCTAGCGGAGCGCGCTTCTTTCCCTTCCCCTAACGGAGAAAAATATGAAGAAAATTTCCAGTCTAACGTTCGTCGCCCTAGCCCTGACGGCCTGCGGCGGCGGCAGCGACAAGGACAACAACAGCCCGGCCCCGAACGCGGTGGTGCAGGGTTCAATGCTGAAATACAACAACGACAGCAAGCTCATCGGCGGCAACGGCATCAGCCGCAGCAATGCCAATGCCGTGAAAAGCCTGGTCGTCGATGGCAAGGAATACCCGCTGTTCGTGGCCGGCATGAAGGTGGAGAATAACGGCGCCACCCTGGCCCATGAGGAGGTGGATAAGGCGGCCCAGAAGGCCATCTACCGCTGGCTGCAGCCGAATATGACCCACGCCAGCGCCGGCGTGCTTACCCTGGGCACGGGCCTCGACAGGGACGGCAATTCAATTAATGACACCAGCTATCTCTTCTACCAGGGCACGACGCCGACGAATTTCCCCGGCCGGGGCACGGCCCGCTATGAGGGCACGGCGGCCGTCAGCAGCGACTTCAACGACAGCGGCGCCAGGGCGACCTTCGATGTGGATTTCGGCGCCAAGACCCTCCGGGGCCAGCTGGATAACCGCGTGGAAATCAGCGACAGCCAGTATCTCAACGGCCTGAATTTCACCGGCACCATCCAGGGCACCACCTTCAGCGGCCAGAACGGCAGCACCCAGTACACCGGCGGCTTCTATGGCCCCAACGCCGAGGAGCTGGCCGGCATCCTCCGCGACGAACGGCGCAGTTTGTACGGCTACTACGGCGCCCAGAAAAAATAACCCCGGCCGAAGCGCTTCCCCGCGTCGCCCCACCCGGGCGGCGCTTTCTTTGTCTCTAATCCCAGGATTTCCATGAACAAAACCCTAAGCCTGGCCAGCCCCCACCCCAGTGGCCGGCCCCCCGGCGGCGGCGACCTCAACCCCCTGCGCCCTAACGGCCGGGACTATCCCCTTACGGCGCCGGCGATTTGAACAACACCCAGGCCGGCGCCCATTTCGATGGGGATTTCAACGCCAAGACCCTCAGCGGCCGGCTGGATAAGCGGGTGAAGCTGGATTATGACGACATCCGCGACGGCTTCAGTTTCACCGGCACCCTTAAGCGCCCATCAGGATAAAATCTTCTACGGCCCCAAGGCCGAGGAGCTGGGCGGTTTCATGTGCCACGACGAGGACAAAGTCGATGGCTTCTTCGCCGCCCATAAACAATAGGCCCGCCCCCGGCCCGTGGCCGGCTTTTTGCGACGGCCCCGGCGGCGGGCGTCCGTCGCCTTTTCCTTTCTACTTTTCCATGGAGTTTCTATGAACAAGATTTTTCTGCCCGGTCTGCTGCTGCTGCTCAGCGCCTGCGGCGGCAGCGATAAAGCCAGCATCTTCGGCGGCCACCTCGGCTATCACAACGGCCAGGAATTGCCCCTGGCCAAAATCGACGGCAAACAGCCGCCGAATCAGGTGCAATTTGACGGCGCCAAGCACGATTTCATCGTCAAGGACATGACCAACGACAAGGGCATTCTCCGCCACCAGGAGAAATATCGCGGCCGCACCATCGTGCGCGAGGCCCTGCCCGGTCTGGAATATACCCGGGTCGGCATGATGGTCGTCGATAACAGCCAGGCCCGCGACTACCAGAGCCGTTTGATTTACCAGGGCATCAAACCCGACGAGCTGCCCAGCAGCGGCACCGCCCACTACAAGGGCACGGCCGTGGTCATGAGCACCCAGCAGGCCAGTAACGCCGACGAGATGAACATGGACGTGGATTTCGGCAACAAGACCGTCAAGGGCCGCCTGAACAACCGTATCCGCTACGGCACCGGCACCAACGAGGAGCTCAACGGCATGGACTTCGCCGGTGCGGTCAATGGCAACCGCTTCGAAGCCACCAGCCAGAGCACCCAGTTCCACGGCGGCTTCTACGGCCCCCGGGGGCAGGAGTTTGGCGGCGTTCTGCAGGACAGCGTCCGGAAGATTGACGGCTATTACGGCGGCCACAAACAATAACTTGCCGCCTGGCTACGCGTGGGCGGCGTCTTACAAGATAGCGTCCGCAAAATCGACGGCTACTATGGTGGCCATAAGCAATAGTTCACTGGCCACCAGCTCAGAAAAGCGCTCCCATCGGGGCGCTTTTTTTATAGGCGGCAACGGGGAAGCGCTTCAATTTGAAAAGCCGCAAAGCTATGAAGCGCTTCGTTCTAAACGTAGCAAAAGGGGGAGCGCTTCTTTCTAGGTTTACTAGCCGAAGCGCTTCTCCGGAAAGCCAATGTTCAAGGCGAAGCGCTTCCCCCAGCCCGACCCGGCTTCCGGAGTGAAGCGCTCCTCCCTTCTACAAATGATTTGCCGGGCCCGACGGGTTCTAATCCAGATGACCGAAGCGCTTCTCTCCAAAAGTCCCATTCCAACCGAAGCGCTTCGGTCTATTCAGGCCGGGGTGGAGCGAAGCGCCTCCTCCTGTGGCCATTGCCGGGTGCCAGCCATTCGGACAGGCCGAAGCGCTTCGTTCCGGAGGCCCAGAGAGAAGGAAGCGCTTTGCCCAATCCGGCTGAACGAAGTGCTCCCCTACGGCAGCCGTCGCTGGCCTTTCCGTGAAAGGTCTTGGCGTTGCTCGTTTTAGAACCAGCGGCGGCGGGGCGGGAAGCGCTTCCGTTTTATTCGGGCCGGGGTGGAACGAAGCGCTTCATTCCTCCGGCCCGCCTAAGGAGAAGCGCTTCGGACAGCCGAAGCAAACGGGCCCGGGGTAAAGGCTGCTTTTGGGGCTAGGGGAGCGCTTCCTTCGGCGCCGGAGCAAAACGGCGGCGGGGAAAATCCTGGGGTTAGAACCGAAGCGCTGGGCTAAAAAATAGCTTGGGCCCTTGGGTTATTACAGTTGGAAACGGCGGCCGTTTGGGAATGAAGCGCTTCCGTTCGGCGTTCGTTGGATTCTCCGGCCGGCGGTGGGGCTTTCTTCCCGGTGCCGAGTGGGAGACGTTTCCCCGGCCGTTCTGCTTTGGATAGGCGAAGCGCTTCCCTGCGACGGGCCCGGTCGAAACGAAGCGCTTCCCCTCGGGCGAAAAGGGCCGAAGCGCTGGCTCGCCGCTGGCTGGCGGCCGCCCCAAAAATGTCAAAACCCCGGGCGGGCCGGGGTTGGGGAATTATCAGGATTCGGGCGGGAACCAGCAGTTAAAGCTCAGCCGGGCCTGGGCCACCAGCATGGTGAAGCCATCGTAGACCCGGGGGCAGCCCTGGGCCCGGGCCCAGGCCATGAACGGCGTCTCCTTACCGTAGCTGAGTTCATAGCCCACCGCCGTGCGCAAAGCCGGGGACAGGGGAAGCGCTTCGTTGTGCAGGCCAGTGCTGGCGGCGTTCAGAATCAAATCATAGGAACCGTGCGCCTCGGCCAGTTCGACCACCGTCAGCGGCGTGGCCGTCTGCGGCTGCCACAAATCCCGCAGCGCTTCGGCCCGGGCCCGGCTGCGGTTGGCCAGGGTCAGCGCCGCCGGCCGCCGTTGCAGCAGCGGCAAACCGATGCCCCGGGCGGCCCCGCCGGCCCCAATCAGCAGCAGCCGCGCCCCCGTTAGCGGCACCGCCAGTTCGTCCAGGGCCCGGCAGAGGCCGAGGCCGTCGGTGTTGTGGCCGATAAGGGCCCCGTCCTCGGCCGGCCACAGGGTGTTCACCGCCCCGGCCGCCGTGGCTTCGGCCGTGGGGCGGTCGGCGAGACGGAAGGCCTCCTCCTTGAACGGCGCGGTGATGTTTAGGCCCCGGCCGCCAGCGGCAAAGAAGCGCCTTACCGTGGCGACGAACGCGGCCGGGTCGGGGGCAAGGATACGTTCATATTCCAGGGCCAAACCCCGTTCCCGGGCGAAGCCCCGGTGCAGCTCCGGCGAGCGCGACTGGGCGATGGGATTGCCAATGACGGCGCAGCGGGCCGGGGTCATGGCTTTTGCAGCAGCTGGAGCGCTTCCAGCGCGAAGTAGGTCAGAATCACATCGGCCCCGGCCCGTTTGAAGGCCAGCAGCGTTTCCAGAATGATTTTTTCGCGCGGCAGCCAGCCCTTTTCAAAGGCGGCGCAGAGCATGGCGTACTCGCCGGAGACCTGATAAACGGCCGTGGGCAAACGAAATTCGTCCTTGACCCGGCGGACGATGTCCAGATAGGGCAGGCCGGGCTTAATCATGACCATGTCGGCGCCCTCGGCAATGTCCAGGGCCACCTCCCGCAGGGCCTCGTCGCCGTTGGCGAAGTCCATCTGGTAGGTGAATTTATCGGCGGCACCGAGATTGGCGGCCGAACCGACGGCCTCGCGGAAGGGCCCGTAGAAGGCGCTGGCGTACTTGGCCGAATAGGCGAGAATGCCGGTGTTCACGAGGCCCTCGGCCTCCAGGGCGGCGCGAATCAGGCCGATGCGGCCGTCCATCATGTCCGAGGGGGCGACGAAATCGGCCCCGGCCCGGGCCAGGGACAGAGCCTGGCGAACGAGCACGGCGTTGGTGCGGTCGTTGAGGATATAGCCGGCGGCATCGATGATGCCGTCCTGGCCGTGGGTGGTGTAGGGGTCCAGGGCCACATCGGCGAAGATGAGCAGGTCGGGGGCGGCGGCCTTGAGGGCGCGAATGGCCGTCTGCATCAGGCCGTCATCGGCGGCGGCATAGTCGGCCTCCGGGGATTTATGGGCGGCGTCAATCTGGGGAAAGGGCGCCAGGGCGCGCAGGCCCAGCGCCTGCCAGCCGGGCAGTTCGGCCAGCAGCACATCGAGGCTGTAGCGATGGACGCCGGGCATGGAGGCGATGGGGGTTTTCAGGCCGCTGCCGGCCTGGATAAAGACCGGCAGAATGAAATCGTCGGCGTGGAGATGGTGTTCCCGTACCAGGGCGCGGATGGCGGGATTCTGGCGCAGGCGGCGGGGGCGCAGGGCGGGATAGTGGCTGCTAAGCATGGGATTTCCTTAGTGAATCTTAATTTGGGGGCGCCTTTAACTTAAGGGCCGATGACCTATAATGAGCCCTTTTCCAATCCAAGAGGCAAAAAATGCTGAAATACCTACTGCCGGCGCTGCTCGCGCTGTCGTTTACCACCGCTTCGGCGCAGCTCATTAATAAGTATGAACGTAACAAGGACTACCACCCGCTGGTTACCACCATCGACGAGGGCCAGAGTCCGAAGGTCATCGAATTCTTCTGGTTCGGCTGCCCGCATTGCTACACCACCGAACCGACGCTGAACAAATGGCTTAAGGAGGGCAAAAGCAGCAAGGTGGCCTTTGAGAAAATCCCGGCCATTCCCAGCGACCGGTGGGAACCGTCGGCCCAGCTCTATTACACCCTGGAGGCCCTCGACCGCCTCGACCTGACCGGCGTTGTCTTCGATGCCATTCACCGCGACAACAACACCCGCCTGGTCTTCGTGAAGGACAAAATGCGCGAATTCCTCGCCACCCAGGGCGTCAAGCCGGAAGACTTCGACAAGGCCTGGGATTCCTTCGGCGTGAAGCAGCGGCTACAGCGGGCCAAGAAAATGTTTGAGGATTCCAAACTGGACGGCGTGCCGGTCTTTGTGGTGAACGGCCAATTCAGCGTGCCGGTGGAACTGAACCTCGACCCCATGTTCCGCAAAATCAATACGTTGGCCGAAACCGTCGGCGTCAGCACCAGCCCGGCCGAAACCAGCACCATCGCCCCAAAAACCGAGGCCAAGGCTGAGGAAGTGAAAGCCGAAGAAGCCAAGGCTGAGGACTCTAAAACCGAGGCTAAAGAAGCAGTGAAGGCGGAAGAGCCCAAGGCCGAAGCCAAAGAAGAGGCTAAAGCGGAAGAGGCCAAAACCGAAGAAGCTAAGCCTGAAGCTGCTAAGGCTAAAGAATCTAAAGCGGAAGCTAAGCCCGAGGCCGCCTCGGCCGAAGGAGCTAAAACTGAAGAAGCTAAGTCCGAGGCCGCTCCGGCCGAAGGAGCTAACGCCGAAGAGCCCAAGCCCGCAGCCACCCAAACCCCATGAGTTCACCCCATCCAGATGAGGCCCAGCGCGCCGCCGCGCGTTTGGCCTTTGTGGGCGGCGAAGCGCTCACCCCCCTGCTTGGCGACGCCGGAATGCGTCGCTATTTTCGTTGTAAATCCGGCATGCTGATGGACTGCCCGCCGGCCCTGGGCGGCATCGACGACTTTGTCCACTACAGCCAAATCTTCGCCGCCCTGCCCGTGCCCCGGCTCTACAAAATCGACGAGGCCGCCGGCCTGCTGCTGCTGGAGGATTTCGGCGACCGTTGGCTCTACGAGGAGCTCAGGGGCGAGCAGCCCGAGGCGGCCATGGCCGAAGCGCTTCGGCTTTTGGGCCACTGGCAGACCACCACGGCCGCGCTCTGGCGGGATTGGTTTTCCCCCTATGACCGGGACGCCCTGGCCGAGGAAACCGCCCTCTGGCGCCAGTGGTTCCTGCCCTATGTGGGCCTGGCATTGGACGCGGCCGACCGGGCCGGGGTGCTGGCCGAGGAGGAAGCGCTTCATGAAATCATGGCCGCCCACCAGACCGTTTGCGTCCATCGCGACTACCACTGCCGCAATCTGATGCGCTGCCCCGACGGGCGCATCGGCATCCTCGACTATCAGGACACCCTCTGGGGGGCGCCCAGCTACGACCTGATTTCCATCACCCGCGATTGCTACCGGCGCTATGCGCCGGAGCAGGTGCAACGCTGGGAGGCGGATTTCGGCGCCCGCTATTATCCCCAGCTGAGCCCGGACGCCTGGGCCCGGCTCTGTGAAAGTAGCGCCCTGCAGCGCCATCTGAAGGTGCTGGGTATTTTTGTGCGCCTCTGGCAGCGCGACGGCAAACGGCGCTATCTGGACGATTTGCCGCTGGTGCTGAGCTACGCTCGGGAGGAGGCCGAGCGCCTGGCCCTGCCCCATATCAGCCGACTGCTGGCGGCGGCGGAGTTGCCCCGTGCCTAAGATTCGCATCATCGGCGGCCGCTACAAAAACCGCCGCATTCCCGTGCCCGAGGCCGAGGGCCTGCGGCCGACGCCGGAGCGGGCCCGGGAAACGCTCTTCAACTGGCTGCAGTTTGAGATGAACGGCATTCGGGTGCTCGATGCCTTCGCCGGCTCCGGGGCCCTGGGGCTGGAAGCGCTCTCCCGGGGGGCGGCCGAGGTGGTGTTTGTGGACCAGCACCGGCCGGCCCTGGCGGCCATCGAAAAGCTCTGCCGCGATTGGGGTGTCAGCGGGGCCCAATTCTGCTGCCAGGACGCGCGCCAGTACCAGAGCAGCCAGCCCTTCCATCTGCTGCTGCTCGACCCGCCCTTCGGCGCCGACCTGCTACCGGCGGCCCTGGCCCAGCTGCTGCCCCTGCTGGCGCCCAGCGGTCGGGTCTATATCGAAAGCCCGGCGCCCCTGCGCGAGGGCGAAGCGCTGCCCCCGGAGTGGCAGCCGTTGAAACAGAGCCGGGCCGGCCTGGTGCATTTTTCCCTCTGGGGGCGGCGGTGAAGCGCTTCCTGCTGGCGACGGTGCTGCTGGCGCTGGCCGCCTGTGGCGGTCGCAGTGGCCCGCGCAGTGGCAATGTGCTGGGCAGCGCCCTGACCCTGGCCAAGGACAACAGCGCCCAGCCGCACCCCCTCGGCACCAGCAACGATTTCACCAAGGTGGTGATTGCCGGCAAGGAGTACCGCTTCAGCAACGAACCCATTCTCGGCGCCGGCGGCTACCGGGGCGACGAAAAGGCCTTTATCAATGAGAACCTGCAGTACGCCCGCTTTGGCTTTTTCACCTACGACAACACGCCCTATGTCTTCGCCCAGGGCAACGAAAGCCGCCATCTGCCCAGCCGGGGCGTGGCCCGCTATCTGGGTCAGACGGTCAGCTATAACCCCGGCGACCAGAGCCGGAATTTCGGTTCCTTCCGGGCCACGGTGGATTTCGGGCGCAAGGAGCTGGCGGCCCGCCTCTTTCTGCCGGAACGCAGCCAGCAGGTCTATGAGATTGGCGGCGTGAAAATTACCCACAACGCCTTCAGCGGCAAAAATAATGCGCTGGAGCTGGACGGCCATTTCTACGGCTACCAGGGGGCGGAAATGGCTGGGGTTTACAGTTTGAAGGGGGAGAAGAGCATTGGGGCATTTGGCGCCAGAAAGCAGTAGCTTCCTCCCATCTACTGCGTTGGGCACTCGGAAGCCCTATTTTTCAGACGCGCCGGGTCTTCTGTCTTGTTCTTACAACAAAAATCGTTCGGGCCGGGGAAATGTGCTTATAATCTACGGCCTAAATTTTTTAACCACTAATGAGGAATCTTTCAATGAAATTGAACAAAATCCTGCTGGCTTCGGCCACCATCTCCATTCTGGCTGCCTGTGGTGGCGGCGGCGGCAACGACCAGCCAACCCCAACCAACAAGCCAACCCCAACCAACAAGCCAACCACCACCGCTACCACCACTCCAACCGCCACAGCTACCCCAACGGCCACCAGCAAACCAACCGCCACCCCAACCAACGCCCCCGCTCCTAACAGCGCAGTGGCTGGCCAACACATTTACTATGACAACGGCAAAGCCATGACGGCCCCGCTGGAAGGCACCAGCGATTTCAAAAAAATCGTCGTTGGGGGCAAAGAGTTCGCCTTCGATAGCACCGCCATCAAAGACCAGGCCGGCTTCACCGGCGACGTTACGAAAGGCATTCTGGGTAGCCAGCTGAGCAACGGTATCTACGGTTACTTTATCAACGACAACGTGGCCCACTCCTTCGCCCAGGGTCTGACCACCGCCGTGGCTTCCATGCCCACCGCCGGCACCGCCACCTATAAAGGTAACAGCGTCTTCTTTGAAACCGACAAGAAGCTAGCCCACTACGGCAACTTCAGCGCCAAGGTTGATTTTGCCGCCAAAGAACTGTCTGCCGACCTGGGCCTGAAACCCACCACCACCCAGAACACCACCATCGACAAGGTGGCCATCAGTGGCAACTCCTTCGCCAAATCCAATGGCCAGGATATGTTCCTGCAGGGTAGCTTCTACGGCGATAAAGCCGCAGAAATCGGCGGTACTTTCCAATTTGACAAATGGAGAGGCGTCGGTGCCTTCGGTGGTAAGAAAGAAGAAGCTGCCGCCAGCAAATAATCTTTCTTCACTGCCCCATCCAGTGATAGCGCTCCCCGGCCGGGGGGCGCTTTTTTTTGTGTCAGCGCTGGGCCAGGAATCGAAGCGCTTCGTTCCGGGAAAGTGCTTCTCGGCTGCTATCAAACTGAAGCGCTTCCCGCCGGAAGGAAGCTCTGGCATTGGTGAAGCGCTTGGGCTTGGAGAGCCCAGCCGTTCAACCAGTCACATCAACCAGACTGGGCTGAAATACTGCGGGATTTATGGCAGGCGGCGGGGCTTCAGTTGCTGGTCTCGCTGGAGTCCTGATGTGCCCACACTTCCAACCCGACCCGCCGGGGTTTTGACGTTTTTAGGGGGCTGCTCCAGCGCCAACGGCGCGTGCAGTGGTTCGCTACCCAGCAGGAGCAGCCGATTGGGACCGATGCTCCCCATGCTCACGTCATGAACGGTGGGGCCTGCTCCATCCGGCCGTTTTCCCGCCGGTGCTCAATGATTTCGCTATTGTGATAATGAATGGTGTTGGAAACCTTTTGGTCCGAAGCGCTTCCCTTTGTTTGAAACGGTCCGTTTGGAGCACTTCACCAGAAATAAGGACAGCGGGCCCGAAGCGCTTCCCTTCCGCAACCCACAAAAAAACCGGGCCGGAGCCCGGTGTTAATGGTAAAGACGGCTAGTCCCGCCATTGGGGTTTGGCCACGGCTTCACCCGACTGCTGGTCCTGCCAGCTGTCGAGCTCGGCGAGGATTTCCGGCTTGACGACGTCCT
>CAUSKK010000020.1:0-36252 GCA_963532425.1 uncultured Cardiobacteriaceae bacterium | reverse complement strand
TTAAATTTATTATTTTCTTTAAGAAAAAATTCTATATCTTTATCTGACATTTCGTCTATTGTAGACATTGATTGTGAATATCGCTTAATATAATTATTAGTAATTAACCCGTAACAAACAAGTCCAGAGATATTATTGTAATATAAGCTGTAATATTCATTATAGTCATAACTATATATTTTTCCATTTTCTCTGTTTATACAACATGGATCCATTATATTTTTATGTTCAAGGAAATGGCAGGCATCTGCAGGAAGTTCTTTAGTTATTAGCTCATCAGAATATAAATCCTTTATTGCTTCAAAAGAACAATCAACTTCAATATTTTTAAGAAAAGATGGGTTATTTCCTCCAAATTTTTCTAAAAAATCTATATGATCCTCTCTGTATGGAACATTTAAGTCTTTAAAAAATTCATAGATTAAATTTCTTTTTATTGGGATGATGTCATCACAATATTTTATTAATTTACTTTCGATAATATCATTACTAATCATTTTTTATTTCCACGTAGAATTTTTTCATAATTATCTAAATTAAGATAACAGGTATCACAGGGAGCCATTAGATCCTTAAAGTGAGAATTATTTTCGAATAATGGATAAGGATTATTGCCGCGCCCACGATAAATAGTAGCTGTTCCCGTAACTGGACTCGGATTTTTCCCTGCGGCACTAAAGCATTTACCCTCAGAACAAGCTCCAGCCGCATTACTTAAATTTCCGTCTGATTTTCTAGCTACTTTAATAGTAGATAACTCATCATCGGTTAATCTACCAACTGTATATTTTCCTTTTTCAACTGCATCAAATTTTCTTTGTATTTCCTCAATTCTTTTTATATCGTTATTATCGCCAGATACACCTATACTCACAGTACCATCTGCATGGGTTTTTGCTGTAATAGTTATATTACTTTTCGTTGAAATAGGCTGAAGCGTTATGGTTCTACCATTTTCTATAACTTCCATCTATAGAGTTTTCCGTAATGGAATCTTTACCGGATGTTGTGAGATGTCCGGCAAATTTTGTATTCAATCGGCATAGTAATAACTGCCATCGTCATTTTTCCATCCTATAAATTACTGGGCAGTTAATATACCACCAAGAATTATCTATATCCTTTTCTGGGATATTTTCGTCATATCCTATAGGAAAGGAATTATATAAAGCATTTAATTGCGTTTCTATATCTGATGCATTGAGAATATTGTTTTTTTCTTCTGAAAATCCATTATCAACAAATAATAATTTAATTTCACCTTTATTCATTAGATACCTTAATATACTCATGAATATTATTTTTGCATCCTCAATGCTAATATTAATGTCTTTATCATCATAAAATTGTATTAAGTTAAATATAAAGCGTATATGATGATATCTACATGACTCTATAATACTTTCGTAATCTATTTTACACATTACTTAATATTCAATTCTCAAATTTAATTTCAATATTAGTTCCACTTTTTAAGTTGGATAAGCGGCGATTAAATCCATTAATATTCTTTATAGCAATATCTATTGTAAATTTTGTATTTGAAGTTTTTGCCGAAGATGATCCTGTTCTAAGATTAATGGAATTTCCTTTTAATGGTCCCGATGTTGGTTGTACAACCCATAATTTTCCAGGATTTCCATTTAAATCAAGAACTTTTGTAGCTCTAGCCTGAGGAAGTTGAGTTATTCCGGCAAGTTCTTTATATCTGGAACTAAAACTTTGACACGCTAAGCTTCGTTTATTCCTAACGGCCTTTTCCCAGCGAAGCGCTTCCAAAAAAAAGCCCCCGGGCGGGGGCAACAGAAGAGAAAAGTATGGCTACTCGCCCCGGGCGGCGGCGCGGCGGTCGATGGTGCAGGCGGCGCGCAGCGCCCGGCCACAGGCCTTGAACAGGGCCGCCAGCAGCTGCTGGGGATTGGGGCCGGCCTTGAGAATGTCCAGATGCAGCGTAAAACCGGCGGCCAGGGCCAGCTCCCGGAAGAATTCCGCCAGGGTGGCCGTGTCCAGGGCGCCGAAGGTGGCCGGGGGCAGCGCTTCGGCCCAGTAGCAGCCCGGCCGGCCGCCCACGTCCACCACCACCCGGCCGAGCGCTTCATAGTGGGGCACATAGGCGACGCCAAGGCGCTGGCAGTCGCGGCCCTCGCCCAGGGCCGAGCGCAGCGCTTCCCCCAGGGCCCGGCCACACTCGGCCACAAGGGCGGCACCGTCCGGCGGTTCGCTGGCGTTCAGGTTCAATTCCACATCAAAGAGGCCGTGGCGGGCCAGCTCCTCCAGGCGGCGGGCGAAGAACGGTTCCGGGCCGCTGAGCAGCACCTTGCCGCTGCCGTCCAGATTCAGGGACAGCTCGATTTGCGCCGCCCGGCTGTTGCGAATGACGGTGGCGATTCTCATGGCTGCTCCCGGTGGCTGGGTTTTTCCGTCGGTTCAATATTGACGTTACGCAGCTTGCGGTAGAGGTTAGTGCGGTCCATGCCGACCAGCACGCTCAGCTGGGCAATGTTGCCGTTGCAGCGGCGGAACTGTTCCAGTAGGTAATGGCGCTCGAACATCTCCCGGGCGTCGCGAAAGGGCACGTCCTTCGGCACCAGCTGGGCCCAGAGCTCCTCGCGAATGGCGGTGGCGCTGGGCTGGAAGGCGGCGATGGCCTCCTCCTCGCTGATTTCCGACTGGTCGCTGTCGATGAGCAGCCGCTGCACCAGACTCTTCAGCTCGCGCACGTTGCCGAGCCACTGCTGCTGGCGCAGGAAATTCTGGGCCTTGGTGGAGAAATGGCGGTAGGGCAGCTGTTCGGTGTCGGCGAGCAGCTGGCTGTAGTGGTCGAGCAGCTCGGGAATGTCCTCGCTGTGCTGGTTCAGCGGCGGAATTTCCAGGGCGCCGATGTCAATCAAATCCAGGAATTTGCCCGACAGCCGTTCGCGCAGCAGCGGCGGCGCCAGCCGGCTGGCACAGATAATATCCACGTCCACCGGCTCCTCGACGCCGTCGAAGACATAGCTGTGCCGGTCGAGCAGATGGCAGAGGCGTTCCTGCAGATTGTCGGACAGTTCACTGATTTCATTGATAAACAGCGTGCCGCCGGCCGCCGCCCGCAGCAGGGGGGCCAGGGCGTCGCCCTGCTGGTCGAAGAGGGCCTGGTTGCCGTAGACAAAGGCCCCGGGCCGGCCGCGCTGCTGGTGCAGATAGTGGGAGAAATGGGCCTTGCCCGTGCCCGAGGCGCCGGTAATCAGCAGCGGCCGCCGCTGTTTGGCAAGGCTTTCTAGCCGTTTGCGCAGCTCCTGCATGGTTTTACTGCGGCCGATGATGGCCTTGGGCGGGTCAATCTTGGCCTTGAGCTGCTGGTTTTCGGCCTTGAGCTCGGCAAATTGCAGCGCCTTTTCCACCGTAACCAGCAGCTTGGCCATGGAAATGGGCTTCTCCAGAAAATCATAGGCGCCGAGTTTGGTGGCCTCGACGGCGTTCTGAATGGTGCCGTGGCCGCTCATCATAACGATGGGGCAGCTCAGCCGCTTTTCGTCGGTGAGCTTCTTCAGAAAGCTGATGCCGTCCATGTCGCTGAGCCAGATGTCGAGCAGAATCAAATCCGGCTGGATTTCGTCCATTTTCTCGTTGCCCTCCTCGGCGCTGCTGGCGACGAAGACTTCATAGTCCTCGTCGCGCAGGATTTCACCGATGGTATCGAGAATGGGCAGTTCGTCATCGATTACTAGAATTTTCATGGTCTTTCCTTTTCGGTTGTGCGGCGGTGAGCGGCAGTTTCAGGGTGATGCAGGCGCCCACCGGCCCGTTGCCGGCGCTGATTTCACCGCCGTGCTCGTGAATAATCTTCTTGACAATGGCCAGGCCCAGGCCGGTGCCGGTGCTCTTGCTGGTTACATAAGGCTCGAAGGGGTCCTTCTGCAGATTGCCGAAGCCGCCGCCGTTGTCGTCGAACTCCACCTGCAGCATCGGCCCGGCCACCCGGGCGCTGAGCCGCAGCCGCGTGGCGCCGGCCTCCAGGGCGTTTTTGCAGAGATTCACCAGCACCTGGCGCAGTTCCATCGGGTCGCCATTGACCGGCGGCAGCGGGCTTTCCGCCACCAGCTCCATCTGCAGCTGCTGCTGGTACAAATCCACCATTTCGCCGAGCAGCTTTTCCAGCTGCAACGGCTGCTGGCGCAGCTGCAGCGGCCGGGCAAACTGGCCAAATTCGGCCACCAGCGTTTTCAAAACCGCCACCTGATTAATGATGGTGTTGGTGGCCCGTTGCAAGAGGTCGCGGTCCTTGTCCGTGGCCAGGGCCGGGGCCAGCTTCAGCTGCAGGCGCTCGGTCTGCAACTGAATGGGCGTCAGCGGGTTCTTAATCTCATGGGCCAGCCGTTTGGCCACCTCCTCCCAGGCCTCGTTACGCTGGTTGTGGGTGAATTCGGTCAGGTCGTTGAGCACCAGAATCCAATCGTGGCCGTAGCAGCCGCCGTGGCACATCAGAATTTTGCGCGCGCTCTGCACATTCAGGGTGATTTCCTTCTGCCACTGCTGGGCGGCGCCGCCGAGCTGTTCCTGGAGCGCTTCGCTGAGCTGGGCCAGCACCGCCGCCGAGGGCGGACCGGAAAACATCTGCCGGGCCGGCTCGTTGTACTGCTGCAGCTGGAAGTGGCGGTCGAGGACGAGCACGCCGGCGCTGATGTTGGCCATCACCCCCTCCAGATAGGCATTCTGCCGGGCCAGCTGGCGCTGGTTCTGTTCGTTGATTTTCTGGGCCGAGGCGATACGTTCGCTCATGGTGTTGAAGTGGCGGGCGAGATTGCCGAGCTCGTTGTGGGGTAGGTCTTTGATTTTGAAGAGATAGTCGCCGCGACCGATGGAGCGGGTCGCCTCAATCAGGGCGCTGAGCGGCGCCGTCATGTACTGGCTGAAGAGGGCGCTGAGCCAGAGGCAGAGCAGCAGGGCCAGCAGGAAGACCAGAATGAGGGTGAGATAGACGATGCTGCGAATCTGCGGCCGCAGCAGGTAATAGTTCTGCTGCTGCTGGCGGCTGGCGCGGACGTTGTCGGCCAGCACGTTGAAGGCCTCGGGCATGGCGTAGGTGCCGGCCAGATAGTAGTTGTCGTGCTCGCGCGGCAGCAGCGTAATCACCTTGACCACCTGGCGGCCGTTTTCCTCGCCGTAGTTGAAGTATTCCTCGGTCTCATTGACCCGGGAAATCTCCCAGGACTGGGGCGCCGCCACGTTGCTGATGCCCAGGTCGCGGCTGGCGAAGGCCACGCCGATGCCCTTCTCATCGAAGACGGCCAGGGACAGGGCCCCCATGGAATTGCGCAGCGGCTCGATGTTTTCCAGCAACTGGGGGTGGTCGAAGCTGGCCACCAGCCGGGTGAAATTGCGGTTGGCCTGCAGGGCCTCATTGACGCGCATCTGAATGCCGGCGTTGGTGAGCTGCAGGCTGTCGTCCAGGGCCTGATTGAATTTGACGTTGAAGGCCTTGTCCAAATCCAGCGACAGGATATGCCAGCTGAAATAGGCACTGACGCCGACGGGAATCAGCGTGGTGGTGAGCAGCATCAGGCTGAGGCTGAGGGACAGCTTGGCGCTGGCGCGGTTGCGGCGCAGATAGCGGACGAAACGCCAGAGCTGCACCAGGGTAAGCAGCAGCAGGGCGCCGAGGCCGAGGCCGGCCAGGGACAGCACCAGCCAGTAGACCCGTTCGTCCACCGCATTGGGGCTGGCGGCAATTTGGCTGAGCCGGTGCAGGGCCCAGAGGCTGAGGCCGGCGCCGAGGCCCCCGCCGAGCAGCAGTAGCACCAGCCGGCGGGTGCTCAGCATTTGCGCAGCAGCCCGTAGAAGAAGCCGTCGCCGTCGCGGTCGGGCAGATGCAGGGCGGCGATGGGAAGCGCTTCGGCCCGGGCGTCGTCGTGGTCGGCGCGGAAGGCGGCCAGCAGTTCCTCATTTTCCGCCGCCAGAATGGAGCAGGTGCTGTAGAGCAGGCGGCCGCCGGGTTTCAGCGTCGGCCAGAGCGCTTCCAGCAGCTGCCGTTGCACCCGGGGGAACTGCTGCAAATCCAGCGCCGTGCGCAGGAAGCCAATGTCCGGATGGCGGCGCAGCACGCCGGAGCCGGAGCAGGGCGCGTCGAGCAGAATGGCATCGAAGGGCTGGCCGTCCCACCAGTCGGCCGGCCGGCGGGCGTCGGCGGCTTTCAGCGTTGCCCGTTGGCCGAGGCGCTGGAGATTTTCCGCCACCCGCTCCAGCCGGGCCGGGTCGCTGTCCAGGGCCAGCAGCTCGGCGCCCGGGGCCAGTTCAAGCAGATGGCCGGTTTTGCCGCCCGGGGCGGCGCAGGCGTCGAGAATGCGTTCACCGTTCTGGGGCTGGAGCAGGGTGGCGCACCATTGGGCGCTGGCGTCCTGAACGCTGGCCCGGCCGCTCTGGAACTCGGCCAGCTCGGCCAGCGGCGGCGGCGGTTCCAGCGTAACCGCCCGGGGGTGCAGCGGGTTGGCCCGGGCGCCGGGCTGACGGGCACAGAATTCGTCCCGGTCCAGCCCGGGGGCCAGGCGCAGGGTGAAGGGCGGTGGCAGCCGGTTGATGTCGGCAATTTGCGGAAATTTACGGCGCAGCCAGGGCGGCAGATTTAGCGGCGCCAGCCGGTCCAGTTCCAACCGAAGCGCTTCGCGCTCGCGCTGGACGCGGCGCAGAATGGCATTGACCAGATTTTTATGGCGCGGCACCCGGCGGCCGGCGAGATTGACCATCTCGTTGAGCACGCCGTGGTCGCCGAGCTGGAGCCGCAGCAGCTGGAAGGCACCGAGATTGAGCAGCTGGCTGCTGCAGTCCTCGGCCGGCAGCGGCGCGCGCAGCAGCCCGCTGACCAGTTTATGCAGGGCCCGGTATTCGCGCAGGGTGCCGTAGACCAGCGCCGACAGCAGCGCCTGGTCGGCGGGCCGGGTGGCGGCCTTGGCCGCCGGCAGCAGGGCCGACAGCGACTGGCCACCGTTGATGACCCCGTCCAGCACCTTCAGGGCGGCGGCGCGGCCGTTCATGAACAGCGGGCCCCGGCCCAGTTCTGGCGGCCGTTGAGCAGGTCGCCGGCGGCGGTGGGTTTCTTCCCGGCCAGCTGCACTTCCAAAACCTGGAGCAGGCCGGCGCCGGTGGCGATAAGCAGGCCCTCGCGGCGGTGGGCCCAGACGGTGCCGGGGGCAACGTCGGCGGGAAGCGCTTCGGCCTCGGCGCGCCGGGCCCGGAGCAGGCGCACGCTCTGGCCGTTGATAACCGTAGTGGCGCCGGGGCTGGGGGCCAGGGCGCGGATTTTCCGGGCCAGCTCCTCGGCCGGCCGTTGCCAATCCAGAAGCGCTTCGGCCCGGCTCAGCTTGGCGGCATAGCAGACGCCTTCGCTGCTCTGGGGGGTGGGCTGGCCCTGGCCGTTCAAAATGAGGGGAAGCGCTTCGAGCAGGGCCGCCGCCCCCAGCTCCCTGAGGCGGTCGTGGAGCTGGCCAGCGTCGTCGTCGCCGATGGTCAGCCGTTTTTCCAGCCAGACCGGGCCGGTGTCAAGGCCGGCCTCCATCTGCATGATGCCGACGCCGGTTTCCTCGTCGCCGGCCTCAATGGCCCGCTGAATGGGCGCCGCCCCGCGCCAGCGCGGCAGCAGCGAGGCGTGGACGTTGATACAGCCCCGGCGCGGCCAGTCCAGAAACCAGCGCGGCAGCAGCAGGCCATAGGCCACCACCACCACCAAATCCGGCACCGGCAGGCCGGCGATAAGGCCGGGGTCGTTGAGCTTCTCCGGCTGGAACAGGGGCAGGCCCGCCGCCTCGGCCACGCTTTTCACGGCGCTGGGGCGCAGCTGGCGGCCGCGACCGGCCGGCCGGTCGGGCTGGGTGAAGACGCCGTCGATGGTGTAGTGGGGCCGAAGCGCTTCCAGACAGTGGGCGGCAAAGGCCGGCGTGCCGGCAAAATAGAGTCTAGAAGCCATGGTCCTGCTCGCGTTTCAGCCGTTTCAGGCTCTTGGCCAGGCGCTTTTCCAGCATTTCCCGTTTCAGGGCCGAGATATGGTCAATAAATAAAACGCCATTTAAATGGTCTATTTCATGTTGGATACAGGTAGCCAAAAGGCCATCGGTTTCTTTTTCCCAACGCTGGCCATTTAAATCCTGATAGGCATAGCGAATAAATTTAGGTCGTTTTACTTCCGCATATTGGCCCGGCAGGGATAAACAACCTTCCTCGTAGGAGGATAACTCTTCGGAAAAGAACAGAATTTCCGGATTAATCAAAACCAATTGGCCGGTGCCGGCCTGCTGGTCGTCGCGATTCTCGGGAATATCAATAACCACAATGCGTTGCTGGATATTCACCTGGGTGGCAGCCAGGCCAATTCCCTTTAATTCATACATGGTTTCAAACATATCTTCCGTAATTTTCGCCAAATTGGCATTGAATTCGCTAACGGAATCAGCAGACAAACGTAGACGGGGGTCTGGGTGAATTAAAATATTTAGTAAGGACATATATTAATTTTGCCTAAAATCGCTATTATATTTAAATTATCAACCGAATATTATTTTCAAGGAGTTTAATGTGATTAAAAACCCACAATTAGCATTGGTTACGGCCCTGCTGCTGGCCCTGGCCGGCTGTGCCAACGACCCGGCCAACCGCGTGTTTGCGCGCCAGGACCGGCCCAAACCGCAGGAAATTTGCTTTGCCCAGGACCTGCAGAACAACCAATTCCCCTCGTCCTTCAACGAGGTGCAGGTTATCAACCAGAGCAATGCTGCCAAAACCAACGCCGAAATTATCCGCAAGGACGCGCCCCGGAGCTACACCGTGGTCAAGGGCGATACGCTCTGGCACATCGCCCGCCGCTTCCTCAATGACCCCTGGCGCTGGAAACAAATCTGGCACAACAACCCGCACATCAAAAATCCCCACTGGATTTACCCCGGCGACGTGCTCGCCATCATCGACGTAAACGGCCAGCCGCACATTACCATCGTCGAAAGCGGCAACCAGTACCACGGCACCAACACCGGCCGCCGCACCAAGGACGGTCGCCCCATTCTGCGCTATTCGCCGCACGCCCGCGCCGAGAGCACCGACGAGCCCGTGGCCATTGCCTCCGGCATTATCCGGCCGCTGGTTACCAAGGCCCGACTCCTGCCGGTGGGCACCTCGGCCAGCCTACCGAAGGTCTACGGCGACGGCCTCGATTCCATCACGCCCACCAACGGTTCCGAACTCTACGCCACCCTCATCAACGGTGCCCAGGAGGGCGACGAATACGGCATCTACCGGCCGGTGGCCAAGCTCAGCGACAGCGAGCACAAGGGCCCCAATAATCGGCCGCTGGAGCTGGCCGAGCAGCTGAACTACGTTGGCTGGGTGGCGGTGAAACGCCAGGACCCCACCCATAATGCCACCGTCTTCCGGCCGATGGAAATTGCCGAAGTGGTGCAGGATGGCGACGTGCTGGTGCGCCTCGACCCCAACGAGATGGACCCGCCGAACTTCTTCCCGCAGATGCCCACCAGCCAGTGCCAGCAGGGCTACATCGTCGGCATGACCAACCAGAACACCCTGTCCATCAAGGAGTTTGACACCGTGGTTACCAGCTTCGGCCGGGACAACGGCGCCCAGGTGGGTGATGTGTGGAAAATCACCCGGAAGGCCGAACCCCGGGTGCTGGGCAAGGACATTGTGCGCCCCGGCGACCGCGACATCGGCTATCTGATGGTTTATCGCGTCTATGACAACGTCAGCCTGGCCTTCGTGCTGGAATCCAGCGAGCAGATTCTCCCCAACGACGCCCTGGTTCGCCCCTAGGCCGTGAACGACGACCTGCTGGCCTGGTGCTCGCTCTGGCGGGCGCCGGGCGTGGGCTGCAAAACCTTTCGCGGCCTCCTGAAAATCTTCGGTAGCCCCGAAGGTTTTTTTACGGCCTCCAACGGCGAGGTGCGCCGGCTGCTGCCCCGGCTGGCCGAGGAAAAATGGCGGCGCTGGCGGGAAGAACCCCAGGCCGGCGTGGCGGATATGGCCTGGCTGGCGGCCAGCCCCGATCATCACATTCTCCGCTGCGACGGGGAGCGCTTCCCGCCCCAGCTGCACGGCCTCGCCGACATGCCGCCGCTGCTCTTCGTCAAGGGTGAGGTGGAAACGCTCTGGCTGCCGGCCCTGGCCATCGTCGGCAGTCGCAACGGCTCGCGGGCGGCGCTGGAACGGGCCCGGGATTTCGGCCGCGTCCTCGCCAGCCACGGCCTGGCCATCACCAGTGGCCTGGCCCTGGGGGTGGACGGCGCCGCCCACGAGGGCGCCCTGGCCGCCGAGGGGCTGACCATTGCGGTGGTGGGCACCGGGCTCGATAGGGTCTATCCGGCCGCCCATCGCGATTTGGCCCATCGCATCGCCAGGCAGGGGGCCCTGGTCTCGGAACTACCCATCGGCACGACGGCGCGGAGTGAAAACTTTCCGCGCCGTAATCGCTTAATCAGCGCCCTGACCCAGGGCGTGCTGGTGGTGGAAGCCTCGCTAAATAGCGGTTCGCTGATTACGGCCCGGCTGGCCCTGGAACAGGGTCGGGAGGTCTTCGCCATTCCCGGGGCCGTCAATAACCCGCTGGCCCGGGGTTGTAATAAACTCATCCGCGACGGTGCCAAGCTGGTGGAGACGACCGCCGACATCTGGGCCGAGCTGGCACCGCTGGTGCAACGGCAGCTGCAAAATCTGCCGCCCTTGGCCGCGCCCGCCGTTCCACCCCGGCCCGCGCCCGGCGAAGCGCTTCCCGCCGCCGCCCCAACCCCCGGCAGCCCGCCGCCGGCCGACCCGGACGCCGCCCGGCTTCTGGAACTGCTGGGCTACGAGCCGACCAGCTTTGACCAGCTGGTGGCGCGCACGGCCCTGGCCCCGGAGGCGCTGGCCGCCCAACTGGCGCTGCTCGAGCTGGAAGGTCGCCTGACGACCCTGGCCGGTGGCTTTTACCAACGACTCTAGGAATTATCGAAAAAAGCTTGTGGATTGAAGAAGTTATGAGTAAGTATCTAATCATTGTGGAATCGCCCGCCAAGGCCAAAACCCTGGGCAAATATCTGGGCAACGACTATCAGGTCCTGGCCTCCTATGGCCATGTGCGCGATTTGGTGCCCCGGGCCGGGGCCGTGGACACTGAAAATGACTTCAAGATGAACTATGAGCTCATTGCCCGCAACGCCGACCACGTCGAAAAAATCGTCGCCGCCGCCGCCAAGGCCGAGGCCATCTATCTGGCCACCGACCCGGACCGGGAGGGCGAGGCCATCTCCTGGCATCTGGCCAATATCCTTGCGGAACGTGGCGTCAGCGCCGCCAAGCCGGTGCAGCGCGTCGCCTTCCACGAAATCACCGAACGGGCCATCAAACAGGCCCTGGCCCACCCCCGGGCGCTGGCGCTGGATTTGGTCGATGCCCAGCAGGCGCGGCGGGCCCTGGATTTTCTCGTCGGCTTCAATCTGTCGCCGCTGCTCTGGCGCAAGGTGCTGGCCGGTCTGTCGGCCGGCCGTGTCCAGTCGCCGGCCCTGCGGCTCATCGTCGAGCGCGAACGGGAAATCGGCGCCTTCCGCAGCCAGGAATACTGGAAAATCACGGCCCAGCTGCCGGAATTCGGCGCCGTCCTCAGCCACTACCGGGGCGAGAAGCTCGGCCAGTTTGCCTTTAGGACGGAAGCCACGGCCAACGCCGCCCTGGCCGAACTGAAGGCCGCCGGCCCGGAACTGACCGTCAGCGCCCTGCAGACCCGGGAACGCCAGCGCCACCCGACGGCGCCGTTCATCACCTCCACCCTGCAGCAGGAGGCCGCCCGCAAGCTCCACCTGGGCGCCCAGCGCACCATGCGCATTGCCCAGAACCTCTACGAGGCCGGCCACATCACCTACATGCGCACCGACTCGGTCAATCTGGCCGATGAGGCCCTGGAGGCCCTGCGCGCCCTGATTGGCAGCCAGTACGGCGCCGCCTACCTGCCCCCGGAGCCCCGGCGCTACAAAACCAAGGCCAAGAACGCCCAGGAGGCCCACGAGGCCATCCGTCCCACCGACTGTAATCGGCGCAACATCGACGGCAGCAGCGAGGAGCAGGCCCTCTACGATTTAATCTGGAAACGCACCATCGCCTCCCAGATGAGTTCGGCGCTGCTGGAGCAAACCAGCGTCGATTTAACCCTGGGCCCGGGCGTCTTCCACGCCAGCGGCAGCGTCATCAAATTTGCCGGCTTCATGGGCGTCTATCTGGAGGATTCGGACGATGAAACCAGCAGCGACGAAGCCCTGCTGCCGGCCCTGCAGCTGGGCCAGCGCCTGGCCTGGACAGACATCGTCGGCAGCCAGCATTTCACCCAGCCGCCGCCGCGTTTCAGCGATGCCAGCCTGATTAAGGCCCTGGAGCTCTACGGCATCGGCCGGCCCTCCACCTACGCCAGCATCATCAGCACCCTGCTGCAGCGGGAGTATGTTTTCAACGAGAACCGCCGTTTCCAGCCCAGTTCCATCGGCCTGGTGGTCAATGATTTCCTCGTGAAGCACTTTGAACGCTATGTGGACTATGCCTTCACCGCCCAGCTGGAGGACGATTTGGACGCCATTTCCCGGGGCGAAACCCCCTGGAAGGAGCTGCTGCGCCGCTTCTGGGCCGATTTGGCCCGGCGCATCGAGGAGAAAAAGGACGTGCCGCGCCAGGAGGTGATGCAGGCCCGGGAACTCGGCCTCGACCCGAAAAGCGGCAAGCCGGTGAGCGTGCGCCTCGGCCGTTTCGGGCCCTTTGTGCAGATTGGCAGCAAGGACGACGAGGAAAAACCGACCTTCGCCAGCATTCCCGCCCAGAAGAACATGGAAACCCTGACCCTGACCGAAGCCCTGGCCCTGTTCACCCTGCCGCGCAGCCTCGGCCTGACCGAGGACGGCGAGGAGATGTGGGCCAACAACGGCCGCTTCGGGCCCTATATCCGCTTCGGCCGCCGCAATGTCTCCATTCCCAAGGAGGAAGACCCGCTGACCATCAGCCGCGAACGGGCCCTGGAGCTGGTGGCGGCGAAAATTACCCAGGAGCAGAACAAGCACATCAAAACCCTGGAACACGAGGGCCAGACCCTGCAAATCCTGAACGGCCGCTTCGGCCCCTATGTCAGCGACGGCAGCACCAACGCTTCCATTCCGAAAACGCTGGTGCCGGCCGAACTGGAGCTGGAACAGTGTCTGGAACTGCTGGCCAAGGCCCGGGAACGCAAGGCCCAGCGGGCCGCCAAGGCCGCCGCCAAGGCAGCGCCGGCCCCGGCCAGCAAAACCCGGGGCGGCCGGAAAAAGGCCGCCGCTACAGCAGCGACCAGCCCGGCCACTGCCGAGGACGAGGCCAAGCCCAAGCGCGGCCGCAAAAAAGCCAGCCCCGAAGCGACCCCCGCTGCGGCTCCGGACGCCACCCTTCCTCCGACACCGGCCAAGCGCGGCCGCAAAAAAGCCACCCCGGCCGAGGCCTAGGCTGAACGGGGTTCCCAATGGGAAAACGCTCCCCCAGGGGCGTTTTTTTTGGGCCGAAGAAGCGCTTTCCTCCGTTTGCCCCCATGCCGGGAGGGAAGCGCTTCGTTTTAACGGGGCTGCTCGCCCGAAGCGCTTCGGTCTTCTGATGGGCAGAAGCGCTTCCCGTCGGGGACAGTGTTTTCAAAGGGGAGCGCTTCGTTCGGCCCACCAACCTGAAGCGCTTCATCGGCCCGCCAATAAATCAAGGAAGCGCTTCCCTTGGCTCAGACCGGACCGGGGTTTCTCTCACTCCCGAGGGCGAAGCGCTTCATTGGCCGGCCAAATAAATTAAGGGAGCGCTTCCCTTGGCTCAGACCGGGCCGGGGTTTCTCTCAGTCCCGAGGTCGAAGCGCTTCCCTCTGCGAACCTTTCCACCGAGCCCGAAAGGGGAGCGCTTCGTTTCAACGGGGCCGCTCGCCCGAAGCGCTTCGTCGGCTCAAGCGACCAAGCAAATAGGGAAGCGCTTCCTCCTCCTGTGGCTAGAACCGGGCCGGGGTTTTTCTAGCGACCTGGGGCGAAGCGCTTCCCTCTGGTTGAACCCTGCTACTGGCCCGGTCTAAGCGCTTTGCTAATCTTTGGTCGGAACGAAACGCTTCCTTGGGAATTGGCCCCGGCCCGACCGAAGCGCTTCATTGGCCCGCCAATAAATAAATTAAGGAAGCGCTTCCCTTGGCTCAGACCGGGCCGGGGTTTCTCTCACTCCCAAGGTCGAAGCGCTTCGGTTTGTTCGCCCAGTAGGGGGAAGCGCTTCATTTCCAAGCAGGCTAAAACGCGCAAAGCGCTCTGGTTCGGACGGCCAACAAATAGGGAAGCGCTCCATTTTTAAAAATCCGGAATGGCCAAAGCGCTTCGTTCGGCAGGGCAGCCAAACGAAAGAAGCGCTTCGTTTTAACAGGGTCGCCAACCCGAAGCGCTTCGCCGGAAATAAATCTGCCGGATTCTGTCCCTTTTCTCGTTCCGCCAGTGAAGCGCTTCGCTGGAAAGGGTCTTCTGGGAGGGAAGCGCTTCGGCGCCGGCGACGGGCTGTTTTTATCCCAACCGAACAGGACAAAACGAGAGCAACGCTACCCCAACTAAAAGCCAGGCCATTGGTCCGAAGCGCTTCGGTTTCGGCGACCAATGAATGGGGGAGCGCTTCGTTCGGAGAGAGGGCAAAACTGAGGGAGCGCTTTGTTTTAATAGGGCCAGCCGGGCGAAGCGCTCCAATTTTTACGGCATTGGGGAACGAAGCGCTTCGCCGTTGAACGGGAAACTTATCGTCGGCCGTAACCGGCTGGGAAAAACGAAGCGCTTCCCTCGGCCTGAACTCCTCTCCGCCTTGGCTCGAAAGGGGGAGCGCTTTCTGCCCCGGTGGCTAGAACCGAGCTGGGGGGTCTCGTACCTCCGGCCGAAGCGCTTCGACTCGCCGGCTTTAAAGCCAGGCTCGTCCGTTGGAACAGCTGGAAAAGGGGAAGCGCTTCGTTTTGAAAAGCCGATGCCCGCCGAAGCGCTCTGGTTCTAGTCGGATTTAGAGGTCGGGCCCGGGCTGTCCCAATTCAAACCAATGAAGCGCTTCCCTATTTAAAAGCTGGGCCGTCAGATTGAAGTGCTTCGTTGGAAATGAGCTGTTCAGAACGAAGCGCTTCGGTTTAGAAAGAGCTGCTATACAGAAGGAAGCGCTTCCCCCGGGAAGCCCTCCTAAATCCAACTAACCACCGAGGCCGAAGCGCTTCGTTTCGCCGGCCGAGCCGGAGTGGCGTTGATTTAATACCGAAGCGCTTCCTTCCCTTGCGACCCTAACCGGGTCGGGGCTTTTCTAATCTCCGGAGCCGAAGCGCTTCGTTTTAACTAGGCTGCTAGCTTGAAGCGCTTCGACCTAGCAGTAGGGAAAGACAAGCGCTTCCGCCGGCGAATCCTTCTGCCCAGTCCGACAGGGGGAGCGCTTCGGTTTGGAAGTCGGTTTAAATGCCGCCGGCCGACTCAGAGGGAGCGCTTCGGTTCTGAACGGGAGATTTAGCGCTGGCCGTAACCGGCTAGGGAAACCGAAGCGCTTCGGCTGGCGGATTTTGATTTCTCCGGCGCGTCCAAAATGAAACGCTTCCGTCCTGAAGAAGCAGAAAAGAAGAGAGCTTCGCTCTGGCAGGCCAATTGGAAGAAAGCGCTTCCATTCGGGCCGGGGCTAAAAACCGAAGCGCTTCGCTCTGAAAACCAGCCAAGGGAAGCGCTTCGCTACAATGGCCGCCTTTGTTTGCAAGGAAAATCCCATGAAAAAAGCCTACACCGCCCAGGAGGTGGTGGTACTGCGCGGCCTGGACCCGGTGAAAGTCCGGCCGGATATGTACACCGACACCAGCCGCCCCAACCATCTGGCCCAGGAGGTCATCGACAACGCCGTCGATGAGGCCCTGGCCGGCTTCTGCACGGAAATTCACGTGCGACTCCATGCCGACGGCTCCCTGTCCGTGCGCGACAACGGCCGGGGCATTCCCACCGACATTCACCCCGAGGAGGGCATTCCCGCCGTCGAACTTATCCTGACCCGGCTCCACGCCGGCGGCAAATTCAACCGCCAGAACTACCAGTTCAGCGGCGGCCTGCACGGCGTCGGCATTTCTGTGGTCAATGCCCTGGCCCGGCGCCTGGAAGTTACCATCTGGCGCGACGGCCAGCGCTTCACCCTGGCCTGTGCCGGCGGCACGGTGGTGGAGCCGCTCCGGGCGACGCCGGAAGCCCACGCCAGCGGCACCGAGGTGCGCTTCTGGGTGGACGAACACTATTTTGTCCAGCCCAGCTTTGACCTCCCCCGCCTGACCGAAGCGCTGCGGGCCAAGGCCGTGCTCTGTGCCGGCCTGCACGTCTACTTTGACAACGAGCTCAGCGGCGACCGCCAGCACTGGCACTATGACCAGGGCCTCGGCGCCTACCTCAGCGAACAGCTCGGCCCCGGCCCCTGTCTGCCGGAGCTGCCCTATCTGCTGAATCACCGCGACGAGCAGGGCGAAATCCAGCTGGCCCTGGTCTGGCAGATGGAACGCAGCAGCACCGTGGCCCAGTCCTTCGCCAATCTCATCGCCACGCCCCTGGGCGGCACCCACGTCAATGGCCTGCGCAGCGGGCTGGTGGAGGCCCTGCGCGAGTTCTGCGAGATTCATCAGCTGCTGCCGCGTCATATCAAACTGGCCCCCGAGGACGTTTGGCAGGACGTGCAATATGTGCTGTCCATCAAAATCGGCGAGGCCCAGTTCGCCAGCCAGACCAAGGAACGGCTCACCAGCCGCAGTGCCGCCGCCTGGATTGGTTCGGTGGTGAAAAATCAGCTCAGCCTCTATCTCAATCGCCAGCTGGACACGGCCACCGCCATTGCCCAGCTTGCCATCGGCCACGCCCAGCGCCGCAGCAACGCGGGCAAAAGTGCCGGCCGCCGGCGCGCCGCCAATCTGCCCACCAAGCTGGCCGATTGCAGCGGCTCTGACCCGCGCCAGAACGAGCTTTTCCTCGTCGAGGGCGACAGCGCCGGCGGTTCGGCCAAGCAGGCCCGCAACCGGCAGTTCCAGGCCATTCTGCCGCTGCGCGGCAAAATCAAAAACACCTGGGAGGAGGCCAGCGGCGCCATTCTCGCCTCGGCGGAAATCCACGACATCGCCGCCGCCATCGGCCTCGACCCGCCGGGCGACGATTTGGCCGGCCTGCGCTATCACAAAATCTGCATTCTCGCCGACGCCGATTCCGACGGCCTGCACATCGCCACGCTGATTTGCGCCCTCTTCGTCCGCCACTTTCCGGCGCTGGTGCGGGCCGGCCATCTCTATCTGGCCCAGCCGCCGCTCTACCGGGTCGATGCCGGCAAGCGCACCGAATATGCCCTGGACGAGGCCGAGCGCGACGGCCTGCTACAGCGCCTGGGCCGGGGCAACGGCAAGGTCAGCGTTACCCGCTTCAAGGGTCTGGGCGAAATGAACCCGCTGCAGCTGCGCGAAACCACGCTGCATCCGGACACGCGCCGGCTGATTCAGCTGCAGTGGCCCGGCGAAGAGGCCCTGGGCCGGCTGGATTTGCTGCTGGCCGAGAAGCGGGCCAGCGACCGGCGCCATTGGATTGAGGAAAACGCCCACCAGGCCCATTTGCTAGAATGAGCCCTCCTTTTTCCCTAATTTTCTGGAGTTTTTATGAAAGTTTATTACGACAAAGACGCCGATATGAGTGTGCTGCAGGGCAAAACCGTGGCCATCATTGGCTACGGCTCCCAGGGCCACGCCCACGCCAATAACCTGCACGAAAGCGGCGTGAAGGTGGTGGTGGGCCTGCGCCAGGGCGGCGCTTCCTGGGCCAAGGCCGTGAACGCCGGTCTCACCGTGAAGGAAGTGAATGAGGCCGTCAAGGGCGCCGATGTGGTGATGATTCTGCTCCCGGATGAAAGCATCGCCGCCGTCTACCGGGCCATCGAGGGCGACATTAAACCCGGCGCCGCCCTGGCCTTTGCCCACGGCTTCAACGTCCACTATGGCCAGGTAACGCCGCGCGCCGATTTGGACGTCATCATGATTGCGCCCAAGGCCCCCGGCCATACCGTCCGTTCCACCTACAGCCAGGGCGGCGGTGTGCCCCACCTCATCGCCGTGGAGGCCGACCGTAGCGGCAAGGCCCGCGACATTGCCCTGGCCTACGCCGTGGCCAACGGTGGCGGCAAGGCCGGCATCATCGCCACCAGCTTCAAAGAGGAAACCGAAACCGACCTCTTCGGCGAACAGGCCGTGCTCTGCGGCGGCGTCGTCGAACTGATTAAGGCCGGCTTTGAAACCCTGGTGAAAGCCGGCTACGCCCCGGAAATGGCCTATTTCGAGTGCCTGCACGAGATGAAGCTCATCGTCGATTTAATCTACGAGGGCGGCATTGCCAACATGAACTACTCCATCTCCAACAATGCCGAGTTCGGCGAGTACGTAACCGGCCCGGAAGTTATCAACGAGGAAAGCCGCTATGCCATGGAACAATGCCTGGCCAATATCCAGAACGGCGAGTATGCCAAGCGCTTCATTCTGGAATACCAGGCCGGCGCCCCGTCCATGACCGCCCGCCGTCGCCAGAATGCCGAGCATCAAATTGAGCAGGTCGGCGCCAAGCTGCGGGAAATGATGCCCTGGATTAGGGCCAACCGCCTGGTGGACACCAGCAAAAACTAAGGGCTCGCCCCGAACTCCGGCCCCCGCTGCGGCGGGGGTTTTTTGTGGCCGTGGTTTTTAGCGACCATAAAAAAGCGCCCCCCGGAGGGAGCGCTTCGTTCGTGAATTAAATCAGCCGGAGCTTATTTAACAATCACTTTACCCTTCATCATGGAAGAGTGGCCAGGGTAGGAGCAGAAGAACTCGTAGTCGCCGCCGGCTTCAAATTTGTCAGTTTTGAATTTGACTTCGGTGGTTTCGCCGCCGCCAATCAGCTTGGTGTGGGCCAGCACGCGTTCGTCGCCCTCTTTCACGTGGTCTTTGTCCAGACCGGCTTCGGCACCATCACCGGCCACGGCTTCCATGTCAGCGGCTTTGGTAATGACCACGTTGTGGCCCATGGTGGCGGCGGGCATTTCACCCACGTGTTTCAGTTCAACGGTGAATTCAGGGCAAGCGCCTTTGTCGATGGTGAATTCGGCCACGTTGAAGGCCATGGCGTCGTTGGCTTCGATGACGGTTTTGCAGGCGCCGCCTTCTTCTTTGGCGTCGGCCTTGGCTTCGCCTTCTTTAGCTTCGCCTTTGGCTTCTTCTTTTTTGGCTTCCTCTTTGCCCGCGTCGGCTTTTACTTCTTCGGTTTTGGCACTGTCGGCGGCTTTGGCGGCCTCATCGGCTTTGGCAGCTTCATCGGCGAAGGCCACACCGGCCAGTAGAGCGCTGACTAAAAGTAATTTTTTCATAAGAAACAATCCTTAAAAAGTTGATTGGGAGGGTCAAGAAGCCCTCGGCTTCCTGTGGGGCGCATTTTATACCGAAAAGCCATAGTTTCAAGGGACGGACTTTTATAATGCGGCCTTTTCATTTCCCCCCGGAGGAGCGGAAAACATGGAACAGGCACTGGTTTTTCCCTGTGCGCAGGGCTGTGAGCAGGTGTTGGCCGGCGAGTTGGCCACGCTGGGTTTGGACAACATCAAAATTGGCACGGCGGTGGTGCAGGCCACGGGCACGGTGGAACAGGCCTACCGGGTCTGTCTCTGGTCGCGGGTGGCCAGCCGGGTGCTGCTGCCGCTGGCGCGCGGGCCGGTGGCCAATCCGGACGATATTTATGCGCTGGTGAAAACCGTGGCCTGGGAGGAGCACCTCTTCATCGACACCACCTTTGCTGTCAGCTTCAACGGCAGCGGCGCCGGCATCAACAACAGCCAGTTCGGCGCCCTCAAATGCAAGGACGCCATCGCCGACCGGCTGCGCGAAAGGTACAAGCGGCGGCCGGACGTGGACAGCAAGAACCCCGATGTGCTGGTGGCCGTGCATCTGCGCCGGGGCGAACTGTCGGTGGCGCTGGATTTGGCCGGCGACGGGCTGCACCAGCGCGGCTACCGCCAGGCCCAGGGGGCGGCGCCGCTGAAGGAAAATCTCGCCGCCGCGCTGCTCTACCGCAGCCAGTGGCCGGAGCGGGCGGCGGCCGGGGCCAATCTCATCGACCCGCTCTGCGGCTCCGGCACCCTGCTGCTGGAGGCCCTGCAGATGGCGGCGGACATCGCCCCCGGCCTCGGCCGGCAGCGCTTCGGTTTCAGCGCCTGGCAGCAGCACACCCCGGCCCTGTGGAAACGGCTTCTCACCGAGGCCCAGGAGCGGCGCGAAATCGGCCTGAACCGGCTGGATTTGAAGGTCTGGGGCTATGACGCCGACCGCGACGCCATTCACGCCGCCCGCCAGAACGCCGCCCGGCTCAGCCTCGACCACTGTCTGCATCTGGAGGTGCGCCCGCTGGCGGCGTTGAACTGGGTTAAGGGCTACGGCCCGCGCGGCAATCTGGTCTGCAATCCGCCCTACGGCGAACGGCTCGGCACGCTGGTAACGCTGCTGCCCACCTATGAACAGCTCGGCGCCGCCTTCAAAACCTTCCCGCCGGACTGGCAGCTGACCGTCATCAGCAGCAATGCCGACCTGCTGCGCCGGCTCCAGCTGCAACGGAGCCGCAGCTACAAGGCCAGCAACGGCGGCCTCGACGTGGAAATCGCCTGCTTCGACCGGGCCGCCCAGCGCGAGGAGCCGGGCGCAGCGCCGGTTAATAGCGAGCGCAGCGAACAGGCGCGCATGTTTGCCAACCGGCTGCGCAAGAATTTCAAGAAATATCAGCCCCTGGCCGCCGCCCTGAACACCGATGCCTATCGGGTCTACGACCAGGACATGCCCGAATATGCCGTGGCCGTCGATATCTACGGCGACCAGCTCCACATTCAGGAGTATGCGCCGCCGCCGACGGTGCGGCCGGAGAAGGCCCGGGAGCGGCTCTTGGACGTGCTGCGCCTGGCGCCGGAGGTGCTGGGCCTGAATCCGGAGCAGGTCAGCCTGAAGACGCGCCAGCGCCAGAGCGGCAAAAGCCAGTACGAACGCCGGGGCGTGGCCGGGGCCTTCAGCACGGTACAGGAGGGCGCCGCCCGCTTCTGGGTCAATCTGCACGATTACCTGGATACCGGCCTGTTCCTCGACCACCGGCCCCTGCGCCGCCACATTCACAACAGCGCCGCCGGGAAGCGCTTCCTCAATCTCTTCGCCTACACCAGCAGCTTCAGCGTCCAGGCGGCCCTGGGCGGGGCGCTGCACAGCACCAGCGTGGACGCCTCGGCCACCTATCTGGACTGGGCCCGGCGTAATTTTGAGCTGAACGGCCTCGACGACCGCCACCGGCTGGTTCGCGCCGACGTGCTGGAA
Source organism: uncultured Cardiobacteriaceae bacterium (assembly GCA_963532425.1). Classification (GTDB taxonomy): domain Bacteria; phylum Pseudomonadota; class Gammaproteobacteria; order Cardiobacteriales; family Cardiobacteriaceae; genus CAUSKK01. The sequence goes on along the minus strand of CAUSKK010000020.1, from coordinate 14,894 downwards.
TTCCTCGCCGGCGGCACCAGTCAATTTGACCTCATCGTCTGCGACCCGCCGACCTTCTCCAACAGCAAACAGCGCGCCCAGACCTTCGACGTCCAGCGCGACCATGAACGGCTCATCGAAGGGGCGATGGCCCGGCTGGCCCCGGGCGGCACGCTCTATTTCTCCAACAACTACCAGCGCTTCAAGCTGGCCCCGGCCCTGGGGGAGCGCTTCGCCGTGGAAAATATCAGCGCGACGATGCTGGATTTTGATTTCCAGCGGCGGCCCAAAATTCATCAGGTGTTTGCTCTGCGGCACACCTGCTGACCTACGGTTCACCAAGTGTTCGCTCTGCGGCACACCTGCTGACCTTCGGTTCACCAAGTGTTCGCTTTGCGACACTTGCCGAGCTAAAGCTGCACCGGCCATTTAAACCGAAGCGCTTCGCTGAAAACGCCTTCTCTGGCGGGAAGCGATTCACCAAAAACGAACTATCGAAGCGCTTCCTCGGTTCCAGGCGGTGGGATTTAAACCAGCTTTCAAAGGTAAAGCGCTTCCTCTCCGCCCTCCCCCCTTTTCCAACGGGCCGGGGCGGCTGGCTTCATTGGTCGAAGCGCTTTCCCTGACCTATTCAAAAAAAAGCGCTTCCTGCCATCTGAGTGGCGGACTCTACCCAGGCCTTTCTCTATCAGAAGGCCGAAGCGCTTCGTTCTGGGTGTGGTTTTTCAAACGGGAGCGCTTCCCCATTCATTGGCTGCTTAGCCCGAAGCGCTTCCCCTGAATCTGGTCCGCTAAAAATCCATTTGCCGAGATTGAAGCGCTCCCCCTTATCCATTTCAGACCCGGCCCGAATTCCCCCACGGTTGCTTTCCTACCGGCCGAAGCGCTTCGGTCGGGCCGGGGCCAATTCCCAAGGAAGCGCTTCGTTCTAACCAAATGATTAGCAAAGCGCTTAGACCAGGCCAGTAGCAGGGTTCAAGCAGAGGGAAGCGCTTCGACCTCGGGAGAGAGAGAAACCCTAGCCCGGTTCTAAGCACAGGAAAAGGAAGCGCTTCCCTATTGGGCCGCCGGGGCCGAAGCGCTTCGGTTTTCCTAGTCAGTCAGCGAAGCGCTTCACTCCCAACGGACTTTTTCTAGCGAAGCGCTTCGGTCGCTCCAGCCTTTAGAAATAAAGCGCTCCCTTCTTGGGCCGGGGAAGGGGACGAGCGGAGGGAAGCGCTTCGTTCCTCGGGTTCAGCAAACCGAAGCGCTTCCCCCTAAAAGCTCCATGCCTGGCCATAAAAAAAGCGCTCCCCGGAGGAAGCGCTTCGCTGGGGGCGGGGGTTATTCCACCCGCACCGCACCATAGGCACCGCGAAAATAATCGTCGGTCCAGGCTTTGGGGTCCCACCATTCCAGCCGCTGTTCAACGGGTCGGTTAAATTGGCCGCCGATTTCCGCACCGTTGGGGCCGTAGAAGGTCGCATTATTGCCGGGAATATCACCCTCAAAGCGCCGGTTCTGGTCGTTCCAGGTGAGCTGGTCGGTGAAACGGGCATTGGGGAACCAGCGCTCATCTTTACCCCAGCCACTACCAGGGCTGACGAGACTACCACCGGTGCTGATATTGCTGACGGTCAGGTCCATTTTTTTATCGTACACCTGGGCCAGCACATCGGCGAGGGCCTCGGCATTGCCCGGCGTGGTGGCAAAGGCCTGGCCCCGGTAGGTGGCGCGGAAGCCAGGTTCTACGCTGGGATAGCCGGTGGCCCGGCCCAGGTTAAAGAAGTTGGCACTGCCCGGCGTTACTACGCCGCTGCTCCAGGCCTTGCCGATGGTTTGATAGTTCCAGCCAAAGGGTTTTTGCTCCTTGGACAGGGGATTTTTGCTGGTGGGGTCAACAATAAGGAAAGAGCGGGTGCGATGGGGTTCCTCTAGACGAAAGAAGCCGTTATAGACCACCACCTGGCCGGGCTTTTTATCCCGCTTGGGAATGTCGCGCTGGTCGCCGTCGAGGCTGAAATGTTCGCCCTTGGCAAGCAACTCATTAAGAGTCTGGTTGATTTCCTCGTTGCCATTTTTCCAGCTCACCCGTTCCCAGAAGCGCAGCGGCACCACGTTCCCCGTAATATTGCGGTCCTCCAAATTAAATTGGGGATTGTGGTTGATGAGCCGCACCCAGGTGCGCTGACCGGTCTGGGGATTGGTGTAGGAGCTGATGCCCATGGCCACCGCACCCCGGTCGAGCAGCTCTTTCTGGGCCTCGGGGTCGTTGGCCCACTGCTGCCAGGCCTGGCCCTCGGTCATCTGGAAGCCCGAGGCATATTGGTAGCTAATGCCCTTGCTCTTGAGCAAATCACTGCGCCGCTTCAGGAGAATTTCAAAGTTATGGTCGTTGGTCTTATGGCGCCAGCTGTCCAGCTCAAAGGCAAAGCGAAGCGCTTCGGCCTCAAAAAAGCGGCCACTTTTACCCGCATCCGGCAGTTCGGCCAGGCCGCGCTGGAAACGTTCCGTATTGTTCGCGGCCCGCAGATTTTGCTGCGCCGTTTTTTCCGGGGCGAGCGGCTCCGGTACCAGCTCATAGACAAATTCGCCGGGGGTATCAAGCTGACCCATATTGAAGCGCATGGGTTTACCGTTCCCGGCGGGCTTATAGACGCTGGTCAGGTCAATCACGATATTGCGGCGTGTTGGCGGAATATCGGCGGGGTGAATTTCGGGGTTTAGCGGCTGACCCAGCACAGCGCTGGCACCGCTGGCGGGGCGGAGGCCGGCGGTGCTGGCCGTTGGAGAAGAATCGTTGCTGCCACAGGCGCTGAGCAGGGCGAGGGTTAGGCTGGCGGGAATGAGCTTTTTCATTTTTCTATCCTTACGGTTGAACAAAGGAAGGAGCCGGATTTAGCTCCTTCCGAAAATTAGCCTAACAAAGAATTCCAACCGGGCAATTTAAAAAATTTTTACCGGACTGAATTCTTGGAGTTTTTTCTAGCACTAACCTGTAAAAGCCCTAAACCCAACCCAGCGCCGGAAAGAAGGAGATGCCCAGGCCCACCACCAGCAGCGAACCCACATTGCTCAGGGCGATGATGTTGGCGGCGGCCACGGCGTTGTTGCCGGGCATGGCCTTGGCCATGATGTAGCCGGCGGTGGCGGCCGGGGTGGCGGCCATGAGGAAGAGAATGCCGAGATTTTCGCCGTCGAAGCCGAGCAGCAGGCCCACCAGCACATAGACCAGCGGCGCCAGCAGTAGCCGGCCGGCACAGGCCCAGTAGACCACCCGGCCACCATCGACGCCGCGCAGGTCAAAGGTGGCGCCGGCGCAGAGCAGGGCCAGGGGCAGGGTCAGGCTGGCGAGATAGTCGCCGAAATGCAGCACCATTTCCGGCAGTTTTACCCCCAGGCCCTTCAGCGGCAGGGCAATGAGCAGGGCGATAATCAGCGGATTTTGCAGCACTTTCAGCAGCAGGGCGCGATTGAAGCCGCCGTTGTTGCCGGTGTGTTCGGTCAGGGCGACCACGGCCACGGCATTCAGCAGCAGCGACGAGGCCCCGGCAAAGACCGCCGCCACGGCCACGGCCCCCTCGCCGTAGACGCCGCGCACCAGGGCCAGGCCGACGATGGCCATGTTAGAACGGTAGACGCCCTGAACAAAAACACCCCGGTCATAGGGGCGAAAATGGCGTTTGGCCATAAAAGTGGCAAAAAAGTAGAGCAATAGAATGGCCATATAGCCGGCCAGAATTAATCGCCACTGGGCGCCAATGGCCACATTACTTTTCATAACGCTGAAAAATAATAAAGCCGGCAAAGTATAGCGATAGACCAATAAATTAAGTCCGGCCACCAGATTGCTTTCCAGCTGGCCGGTTTTATTGAGGACCCAACCCAGCGCCAGCAGGCCAAGAATGGGCACGATGACATTGGCGGAAAAGAGTAAAGCCGTCGTAATCAAAGCATTTCTCCGAAATAAAAAAAGCATAGCCGAAGCGCCATTCATGGCTTAATTAATTCCGGCTAATCTCTTTATGAAAAACTTTCTTATTTAAATTAGTTTTCTTCGCTAGAATAGGCGCCTTCTTTTTTAGCCCTTAAGTCGTTCCCATGAAATCCAAACACCTTTTATCCACCCTCACCCTCGCCATCAGCGCCGCCGTCGGGGCCCAGGAAGTTACCAAACTGGAGGCCATCAACGTCAATATCGGCCAGGAGGGTGCCAAAAATAAAACCAACGTGGTCAACGTCGAGACCCTGGACAAGCGCACCGACAGCGACCTGCGCGGGGCCCTGCGCGAGGAACCGTCCATCAACTTCGGCGGCGGCAACGGCACCTCCCAGTGGCTGACCATTCGCGGCATCGGCCAGGACCAGGTGGATTTGAAGGTGGACAACGTCTATTCGGACACCCAGATGTTCCACCACCAGGGCCGCTTCATGCTTGACCCCAGCCTGGTGAAAATCGTCAGCGTCCAGAAGGGTACCGGCTCGGCCAGTGCCGGCATCGGCGCCACCGCCGGGGCCATCGTCGCCAAAACCCTAAGCGCTTCCGACCTGCTCCAGGAGGGCCAGCTCGCCGGCGGCAAGGTCAGCGCCGGCTATTTCTCCAACAAGGGCCACCAGCTCGGCCTGACCGGCTTCGGCAAATTCGGTGCCTTCGATGGGCTGGTCGCCACCAACTTCATCAACCGCAAGGACTACCAGGGCGGCCACGGCTACCACAACCAGCTCGGCCAGCGGCATGTGCTCAACAGCGGCCTGAAACAGCGCGGTATCCTCGCCAAGATTGGCGCCGATATTAATGAGGACCACCGCGTCGATTTGAGCCTGCGCCAGGAGCGCGATTCCGGCGTCCGGGCCCTGCGCGAGGAGTTCGATTTCTCCCAGACCCTGCTCACGGCCCGCAACGGCAAGCTCACCGAGGCCCAGGAAAAACTCGGCTACACCGTCGAGGCCGGCACCAACCTCATCAAGGATAAAAACGGCCGCTACGTGGCCAACATCGAAAACAACAGCCCGCGCTATCGCATCGCCACCCAGAACACCGTCAATCTGGAGTACGAGGGCCGCAACATGGGCTTCATCGACAAGGCCACCGCCAATATCGGCCGCCTGACCATCAAGCGCGACGAGCCCAACGAGAAGGCCCACCACGTCATCGAAACCTACAACGGCAACCTCAATCTAGAAAGCGCTTTCAACACGCCGCACCTGTTCAAATATGGTGTGAACTGGCGCTATCAGGAGGGTAAATCCAGCGGCCAGCGCAACAGCGCCGCCGGCGCCTACCGCAACCAGAACAAAACCGATATTGGCCTCTACGGCGAGGGTATCTGGAGCTTCCACCCGGTTACGCTGACCACCGGCCTGCGCTATGACCACTTTAACTTCAAAACCACTACCTCCAGCCAGCGCTCCCACGGCCGCTTTAATCCCAGCATCGGCCTGATTTACGACGTCAATCCGGATTTGAGCTTCAACGTTAGCCACAACTACGCCAGTCGCAGCCCGCGCCTCTACGAGGTCATGCTCGGCAACGGCCGCGCCATTCGCGCCGATAAAAACCTGAAGGCCGAGCGCGCTCAGAACACGGAAATCGGCTTCGACTATAACTGGAACGACCAGCTCAGCCTGGAGGGCAGCTATTTCTGGCAGACCACCCGGGGTATCATCAGCACCGCCCAGGAAAACGCCGGCCAGCCCAATGCCTACTACCGTATGTTCAACGGCGGCAAGCTAAAAAACAGCGGCTACGAGCTCGGCGCCACCTACCGCTGGGAGGGCCTGAAGCTGGGCGCCGGCGTCGCCTACAGCAAGCCCAAACTCAACGGCGCCGTGGCCGACAACAACTACACCGCCATTCCGGTGGGCCGCACCTGGACGGCCCGGGCCAGCTACCAATTTGAGCCCATTCACACGGAAATCGGCTGGCGCGGTCGCTTCGTCGAGAACGGCGGCTACACCAATCCCTCTCGGGGTTCCTCCGGCAGCGACGAGCGCGTCGAACGGCCGGGCTACGGCGTCAGCGATTTCTACGCCAACTGGGAGCCGCGTAAAAACCTGAACGTCAATTTCTCCGTCAATAACGCCTTCAATAAAAACTACCGCAGCCACAGCCAGCGCGCCGGCAGCAGTACCCTGGCCGAGGTCGGCCGTGATGTGCGTTTGAACTTCAACTACAGCTTCTAAGGCCAAATCGAGTTTAAAGGGAAGGGCGGCGGTGTCAGCGGGCACCGTCGCTTTTTTGTGGCCAAAATTCCGGGGGAAGCGCTTCGGGCTGGACCGATGGAAGCAAGCGCTCCCCGTCCGAAGCGCTTCGCTCCGGCGCGGGTTGTTAGGAAAAAACTCCAAAAATTCAAGTTGGTAAAATTTTTTTTAAATTACCCAGTGGGAATTCTTTGTTAGGCTCATTTTGGGAAGGGGCTAAATCCGGCCCCTTCCTTTGTTCAACCGTAAGGATAGAAAAATGAAAAAGCTCATTCCCGTCAGCCTAACCCTCGCCCTGCTCAGCGCCTGTGCCAATAATGGCCAGGGTGGCGTCTTTATTCCAGAAAATCTTCCGCCCCAGCCCGGTGGCATTCCCGGCTTTCCGTCTCCGGCCACACCAAGCCCGAGCCCAAGCCTGAATCCAACGCCAAGCCCAACGGCTCCGCCCAGCGCTTCGCCCACTCCAACCCCGGCGCCTCCTCTGCCAACGGCTACTTCCACCCCTGTTCCACCTTCACCCGCCCCCACTTTGCCCCCAACACCAACGACCATTCCCAGCCCCACCCCTTCCCTTGCCCCCATTCCAACGCCCACTCCCGAGATTAATCCCGGCAATATTCCACCGCCGCGCCGCAATATCGTGATTGACCTGACCAGCGTTTATAAGCCAGGCAGCGATGGTATACCCAAGCGCTTCAATATGGGCCAACTTTATACCCCCGGCGAATTTGTCTTTGATAGTGTGCCCGAACCGCTCGCCCCGGAAAAAACGGCGCAGCAAAGTCTGCGGGCGGCCACCAACGGGGAGCGTCTTCGTCATGGTCTAGCCGAACTGCCGGATGCGGGTAAAAGTGGCCGCTTTTTTGAGGCCGAAGCGCTTCGCTTTGCCTTTGAGCTGGACAGCTGGCGCCATAAGACCAACGACCATAACTTTGAAATTCTCCTGAAGCGGCGCAGTGATTTGCTCAAGAGCAAGGGCATTAGCTACCAATATGCCTCGGGCTTCCAGATGACCGAGGGCCAGGCCTGGCAGCAGTGGGCCAACGACCCCGAGGCCCAGAAAGAGCTGCTCGACCGGGGTGCGGTGGCCATGGGCATCAGCTCCTATACCAATCCCCAGACCGGCCAACGTACCTGGGTGCGGCTCATCAACCACAATCCCCAATTTAATTTGGAGGATCGCAATATTACGGGGAACGTGACACCGCTGCGCTTTGATAAACGTCTTGCCTGGGTCAATGACAATGAGGAAATCAACCAGACTCTCCGTGAGCTGCATGCCAAAGGCGAATATTTCAGCCTCGACGGCGACCAGCGCGACATTCCCGATCGGGATAAAAAACCCGGCCAGGTGGTCATTTATAAAAATGCCAATTTATTTGGCCCCGATGGCTATCGTAAGCGTGAGATTAGCTTCGTTGACCCCACTAGCATTAACCCGCTCACCCAAAAGCCCTACGGCTGGAATTATCAAACCATCGGCGTCGCCGCTGCGGCTGCGGGTTCCTGGGTGAAACTGGGTAGTCTTAACTACTTTAATCTGGGCCGGGCCACCGGTTATCCCGGCTATCCCGGCGTAGAGCCCGGCTTCCGCGCCACCTATCGAGGCTTTTCTGACGGTGTCACCAGTGACAATATGCAAGTTTTGGCTCAGGTGGAAGCCAAGGTGACCGATAAGAAAATGGATTTAATCGTTAGTGATATTCGGTCAAAGACACTTAATGGATGGGAGCCAGATGGTCGTTTATTCAATGGTGCCACCCAATTCACTGACCAACTAAGCTGGAACGACAAGAACCAGCGTTTTGAAGGTGATAGTCCCGGCAATAATGCGGCCTTCTACGGCCCCAACGGTGCGGAAATCGGCGGTCAATTCAATAAACCCATCTCCCGAGATGTGGAATGGAATGACCCCAAGACTTGGACTAATCCTTACTATCGCGGCGCCTATGGTGCCGTGCGGGTGGAATAGCCCCTCCCAGCGAAGCGCTTCCTCCGGGAGGCGCTTTTTTTGTCCCTTCCGTCCGGGAAAACCCAGTTTTTAGGCTGCTCCGGAGCCATTTTCGTTATATGATTTCTACTTTTTAAACTCTGGAGAGAAACATGAAGAAATGGCTATTGCTGCTCGGCTGGCTCAGCGTCTCGGCCTGGGCCGACATCAGCGTTCAGGACGTGTTCGGCCGCACGGTTACGGTCAAGGCCGTGCCCCAGCGGGTGGTGCTCGGCTTCTACTACGAGGACTATCTCGCCATCGTCGGCCCCGGCGCCGCCGACAAACTGGTCGGCCTGTCCCTGGCCACCTGGAAGGACTGGCGGCCGCGCCAGTACGAGGCCTATCTCCGCGCCCTGCCCCAGCTGGCGCAGGTGCCGGACGTGGGCACCAGCGACGACGGTTCCTTCTCGCTGGAAAAGGTGGTGGCCCTGAAGCCGGATTTGCTCATTCTCGCCGCCTGGAACTATGAGGCCCTCGGCGCCAACGTCAAGAAACTGGAGGACGCCGGCGTGCCCATTGTGGTGCTGGACTACAACAGCCAGACGGTGGAAAAGCACGTGGCTTCGACCCTGGCCCTGGGCAAGCTCATGGGCGTGGAGGCCCGGGCCCAGGAGCTGGCCGACAACTACCGCCGGGCCATGGACGAGGTTATGCAGCGGGTGGCCCGGGCGCCCAACAAAAGCCAGAAGGTTTACGTGGAACTGGCCCAGAAGGGCCCGGAACACATCGGCAACTCCTACGGCAACAATATGTGGGGGGCGCTGATTGAACAGCTGGGCGGGGTCAATATCGCCGCCGGCCAGGTGCAGAACTGGGGGGCACTGAGCAAGGAATACGTCATCGCCCAACGGCCGGAAGTGATTTTCTTCGCCGGCTCCGAGTGGCTGAACCAGCCCCAGGCCGTGGCCCTGGGCTTTGGGGCCGACGTGGCCACCGCCCGGGCCCGCATCGCCGCCTATCTGGAGCGGGTCGGCTATGCCTCCTTCCCGGCGGTCAAAAACAAGCGCGTCTACGGCATCTACCACGGCGGCGCCCGCACCCTGTCGGACTATGTCTATGCTCAGTATCTGGCCAAGGCCCTGCACCCGGAACAGTTCGCCGACGTGAACCCGGAGGAAAACCTGCGCGCCTTCTATCAGAAATATCTGCCCATCGCCGCCGATGGCCTCTTCATGTACCACTATGAGTGAGGGCGCCCGCGCCGACTTTCGCCGCCAGCAGCGCCGCCGCCTGCTCCTGCTGCTGGCGGCGTTGCTGCTGCTGGCCGTCCTGCTGGCCGCCGATTTGGCCCTGGGGGCGGCCGGCCTGCCGCTGAAAACGACGCTGCGCGCTCTGGCCGTGGGCTGGTGGGGCAGCCTCGACGGCGACCGGGGGCCGGTGGAAATTCTCTGGCAGATTCGCATGCCGCCGTCGCTGATGGCCCTGCTGGTGGGACTGGCCCTGGGGCTGGCCGGCCTGCAGATGCAAACCATCCTGGCCAATCCGCTGGCCAGTCCCTTCACCCTCGGCTTCTCGGCGGCGGCCGGCTTCGGTGCCAGCCTGGCGCTGATGTTCGGCGGCGCCCTGCCTTTGGGCGGCTACCTGCTGACGCCGCTGAGCGCCTTTCTGATGACCCTGGTTGCCTGTGGCCTGATTTATCTCATCGCCCGCCACAAAAGCGCTTCGCCGGAGGTGCTGGTGCTGGGCGGCATTGCCGTGCTCTTTTTTTTCCAGTCGGTGCAATCGCTGCTGCAGTATCTGGCGGCGCCGGAGGTGCTGCAGCAGATTGTTTTCTGGCTGTTCGGTGATTTGCAGAAGGCCAACTGGACCAGCGTTCTGGTGCTGCTGCTGATTATTCTGGCCTGCGCCCCCTGGATTGCCCGGGACTGCTGGGCCCTGACCACGCTGCGCCTGGGCGATCAGAACGCCGCCAGCCTCGGCCTCCAGGTGGAAGCGCTGCGCCGGCGCAGTTTCATTCTGGTGGCCCTGCTCACCGCCGGGGCGGTGGCCTTCGTCGGCACCATCGGCTTTGTCGGCCTGATTGCCCCCCACGGTGCCCGCGCCCTGGTCGGCGAAGACCATCGCTTCGCCCTGCCCCTGGCCGGCCTGCTCGGCGGCGTGCTGCTGCTCGGCGCTTCGGTGGGGGCTAAGCTGATTCTGCCCAGCGCCCAGCTGCCGGTGGGCATCATCACCGCCGTGGCCGGGGTGCCGATGCTGTTCGCCATCATCTTCGGCCACCGGGAGGAATCATGCTAAGTCTGGAAAGTCTCACCGTGGCCCGGGGCGGCCGGCCCATCATCGACGCGCTCAGCCTCCAGCTGCCCGCCGGCCAGATTGTCGGCCTGATTGGGGCCAACGGCGCCGGTAAATCGACGCTGATTCAGGCCATCGCCGGCCTGCTGCCGGCCACGGGCACGGTGCACTGGCAGGGGGCGGCAGTGGATTTGCGCCGGCTGGGCTATCTGCCGCAGACGGCGACGGTGCGGGCCCGGCTGACGGTGCTGGAAACGGTGCTGCTCGGCCTGCAGGAGGAGCTGGGCTGGCGCCTGGCCGACGGGCTCATCGACCGGGCCCAGGCCGAACTGAAGCGCTTCCGCATTGACCATCTGCACCGACGGCCGATGCAAACCCTGTCCGGCGGCCAGCAACAGCTGGTGCTGCTGGCCCAGAAGCTGGTGCGCCGGCCCGGACTGCTGCTGCTGGACGAGGCCACCTCGGCCCTGGACATCTGCCACCAGATGCGCGTGTTCCAGCGGCTGGAGGACTATGTGGCGACGACCGGGGCGCTGGTGCTGGTGGCCATTCACGATTTGAACGTGGCCGCCCGCTTCGCCCAGACCCTGCTGCTGCTGGGTTCGGGCCAGCTGCTGGCCCATGGCACCGCCGCCACGGTGCTGACGCCGGCCGTTCTCGCCCGGGCCTACGGCATCAACGCCGAAATCCTGCGCACGCCGCAAAACCGGCTGGCCATTATCCCCATCTGTCCCTGTGAGGAGTGAATGGCACCGGCCGGCCCCCGCCTTTTCTTCTGGGCTGGGCCGCACCCTTTTCAGCCCGGAGAAAATAGGGAAACAACCCTGAGCAAGGCCGAGCGCCACGCCCGGCGGGCGGCGGCCGACCGGGCCCGGCAGGCGCAAGACTTCGCCACGGCGCTGGCCCTCTATCGAGAACTGGCGGCGGCCGGCGATGGCGAGAGCTGGCAGCGGCTCGGCGACGGCCACCGGGACGGCGACCTTGGTTTGGAAAAAGACTGGGCGGCGGCCCGGGATTGCTATGAACGGGCGGTGGCCCGGGGCTGGGTCTTTGCCTATGCGGCCCTGGGCGACCTCCACCGCCGGGGCGGGCCGGGGCTGGCGGCCGACTGGGCCCGGGCCCGGGACTGGTACGAACGGGCCCTGGCCGCCGGCGACCTCTTTAGTCATCGTCGCCTGAACCAGCTCTACACCGACGGCGGGCCAAATCTGGCCGCCAACCGGCGAGCCGCCCACCGGTACGACGAAGAATTCACCCGAAAAATCCTGGGGGGCCACCGCCACCAGGCCGACCTATTTGAAGCCGACGAGTCCGGCCTTGACCCCCACCACCAGCCCTTCTTTCTCTGGAAGGACTGGTACCGAAGCCAGGGCGGCTTCCGGGACGAGGACTAGGGCTGGGGCCGAACAAGACCCTTCCCTCGGGCCTACCCCTCAACGCGGTTCTTACAAATTAATGAAGCGCTTCCCCCATTTGCCGTCGGCGTGGCTATCCAGAGCGAAGCGCTTCGGCCGCCGTCCCCGCCCAGCACTGGGCTTTCCAACCCACCCTAAACCGAAGCACTCCCCCTTCCTGTGGTCTCCAGCCGAAGCGCTTCCTTCCTAGTCTTCGGGTCGAGGGAATCTACTCTTCTGACCAATCGAAGCGCTCTGGTTTTTCTGCTCTCTGGGAATGAAGCGCTTCCCCCATTTGCCGTCGGCGTGGCTATCCAGAGCGAAGCGCTTCCAGCCCGACCCCCTACTCCCACCTACCCCGCCACCGAATTAATGAAGCGCTTCGGGCTCACCCCCGCTACCACAGCCCAGCCGTTGGCTGTAAGCGGCGAAGCGCTTCCCCTGGGCGGCCTGCCTAAATCCTTTAACTTCTCTTTCGGCTAAACATCCAAACCAAAGCGCTTCGGCCCGCCGACCTTTTTATCTCCAGCTCTGAAATTGGGTGCCAAAAGAAGGAAGCGCTCCCGGCCCACCAAGCTCATTCCCCTATTGCCTGACTTCAGTCCCGCACAGCTTCCCAGACCGAAGCGCTTCGGCCTTGCCCCCTGCTGTCGGGGCGCTTTGGTCGGCTGAGCCCGGCGAAGCGCTCCCGCTTTCGCCGTGGTGGACAGGAAGCGCTTCTTTAATTTCAAAGTGCGAGATAAAAAGCCGGCGAGCCGAAGCGCTTCAGTCAAACGGAAGGGGAGATTTCCTCGGACTGGGGATTGGAAATGAAGCGCTTCGTTCCCCGAAGCCCGCACAAACCGAAGCGCTTCGTTGGGTCAAGATGTCCAGCTAACTAAAGATTTCCCCTGGTCGAAGCGCTTCGGCCTTGAAGCCTCCGGTGCCGGCGCCCTGGGCTGCGGACCCGATAAAACGCCTCAGCCAAGGAATGACATCGGGGGAGCGCTTCGCTTTCCGAAGCCGCCCGGCACCAGTGGGGAAAATCGGACCATTGGAAGAGCAGAGGCCCCGGGCCGGGGAACGAAGCGCTTCTTCCCGCCGGGCTTTTTTCTTTCCCGCAATGATGCGCCGGCGGGGGGAAGCGCTTCCTGGGTTCTAGTCAGAGGAAGCGCTTCGTTTTTGAAGTTCGGCGAGAAATAGCAATGCTCTGGGCCCTTGGGGATAGCAGCGCCCGAGAGAAGCGCTTCCTTACGGGCTAGGCGAGCGAAGCGCTTCGGCTTTGCCCTGATGGAATGGGGGAAGCGCTTCAGCCCCCCGGGGCCGCAAAACATGGAAGCGCTTCCGGCCTCCAGCGCCGATTTCCCCCCATTGCCTGGCCTTATTCCCCGAACGGCTTCCCCGAACGAAGCGCTTCCCTCCCCGGGTGGGACCGAAAAAACCTTGGCGACCGCCATCGAAGCGCTTCGGCCTTGGAAAGCAATAGTGGGAGCGCTGTCTCAGACTGGAAGCTAGGGGAAATGGTGAAGCGCTCCCCGGTTGGGTTTAGCCGGCGCCACTGGCATTCCAGAGCCGCCGCGCTTCGTTCTAGAAAGGTTTACCCAATGGCTCTGGCCGGTTTGATTCAGCGAAGCGCTTCCCCTCAACCACAGCGCTTCGCTATTCCCCGCACCGTCCGGAACCACAGAGTGGCGAAGAAGTGCAGCAAGCCAATGGCGAGCAACCGCTTCAGCGCAGCAAGCGCTTCGGTTTAAGAAGGAGAGCGCTTCGGTCGCCCCGGCCCGGTGCCAGCGAAGCGCTTCCGCCGGGCTAATGCTTTTCTGGCCGTTGGTTTGATGGGCCGCCGAAGCGCTTCGCCATTGACAGCCCGGGGCCAACCGGGCGGGGGCAGCAATCAATCCTTTCTGACGTTAATTCTGGGTGAAGCGCTTCCTCTCATCAGAAGACCGAAGCGCTTCCCCCTAAAAGCTCCGTTCCTGGCCATAAAAAAAGCGCTCCCCGGAGGAAGCGCTTCGCTGGGGGCGGGGGTTATTCCACGCGCACCGCACCATAGGCGCCGCGAAAATAATCGTCGGTCCAGCCTTTGGGATCCCACCATTCCAGCCGCTGTTCGATGGGCCGGTTAAATTGGCCGCCGATTTCCGCACCGTTGGGGCCGTAGAAGGCCGCGTTATTGCCGGGAATATCACCCTCAAAGCGCTGGTTCTTGTCGTTCCAGGTGAGCTGGTCGTCAAAACGGGCGTCGGGGAAAAATCGTTCATCTTTGGCCCAAATCACGCCAAGAGTGCTGATATTGCTGACGGTCAGGTCCATTTTTTTATCGTGCACCCGGGCCAGCACATCGGCGCGGGCGTCGATGCCACTACCCGACTTGGTGGCAAAGGCATGGCCCCGGTAGGTGGCGCGGAAGCCGGGCTCTACGCCGGGATAGCCGGGATAGCCGGTGGCCCGGCCCAGATTAAAGTAGTTAAGACTACCCAGTTTCACCCAGGAACCCGCAGAGGCGATGCCGATGGTTTGATAATTCCAGCCGTAGGGTTTTTGGGTGAGCGGGTTAATGCTAGTGGGGTCAACGAAGCCAATCTCACGCTTACGATAGCCATCGGGGCCATATAAATTGGCATTTTTATAAATTACCACCTGGCCGGGTTTTTTATCCCGCTCGGGAATGTCGCGCTGGTCGCCGTCGAGGCTGAAATATTCGCCCTTGGCATGCAGCTCACGGAGGGTCTGGTTGATTTCCTCATTGTCATTGACCCAGGCAAGACGTTCATCAAAGCGCAGCGGTATTAGGCCCCCTGTAATATTGCCGCGCTCCAAATTAAATTGGGGATTGTGGTTGATGAGCCGCACCCAGGTACGTTGGCCAGTCTGGGGATTGGTATAGGAGCTGATGCCCATGGCCACCGCGCCCCGGTCAAGCAGCTCTTTCTGGGCCTCAGGGTCGTTGGCCCACTGCTGCCGGGCCTGTTCCTCGGTCATCTGGAAGCCCGAGGCATATTGGTAGCTAATGCCCTTGCTTTTGAGCAAATCACTACGCCGCTTCAGGAGAATTTCAAAGTTGTAGTCGTTGCCATGATGACGCCAGCTGTCCAGCTCAAAGGCAAAGCGAAGCGCTTCGGCCTCAAAAAAGCGGC
>CAUSKK010000019.1:0-39487 GCA_963532425.1 uncultured Cardiobacteriaceae bacterium | reverse complement strand
CGCTTCGGTCGGTGGCAGTGTTTCCAATTTTTGCGGGTTTCCAGAACGAAGCGCTTCACTCAGCGGCAACGGAAGAAACGGATATTGATTCGGTGCTCGGACCGAAGCGCTTCGGTTTTAGGCCGGTGGTGATTTTCAGAAAGGGGAGCGCTTCGCCTCAACCCTTCAGGTTCTGGAACGAAGCGCTTCGGGGTGGCCAAGGGCAGCAGCGCGCCCCTCAGGCCGCCAGTATCTTCTGGCGCAGCAGCCGCCGGAGGAAGGCGTCGTAGTCGGCGGCAAAGGGGATTTCCCAGTCGGTATGGAGCTGGCGTTGGGGCCGGGCGCCTTCGTCCCGACGCCAGTAGAGGCCGAAGCCGCGCTTCTGCCAGGTGGGCAGGTCGATGAAATTGGTACCGGACTGGAACAGCAGCTCGTGCTTGTCGCTGCGTTTCAAAGCCGCCACCCGGGCCGTGGCCGTGGGCACGTCCAGCCCCTGGCTCCGCAGCAGCCAGTAACAGTGGCCGTTGAGGGTGTTGCGGTGGGCGTCCTCCTGGCGCCAGCGGAAATAGTCCAGCACCAGCGCTTCGGTGGGCAGAATGCAGACCCGGGCGTCGAAGGTGGCCGGACTGCCGAGGCCGTGGGTGAAGGTGGCGCTGGCTTCGGCGGCCAGCACGCTGATGATTTTGCGCGTCTTGCGGCCGAAGGTGTCATCGTCCGGGTGCAGCAGCAGCGAGATTTCGTCGCTCTGGCTGTAGCCGTAGAGCACGTTGAAACCGCACTGCATCAGCCGGGCGGTGGTGGCGGCCATCAAATCGCGGCAGCGCTCGTCCAGCGGCGCCTGGAACTGCCAGACGTCCTTGGTCAGCCGGGTAAAGCCGCGCCCGTCCAGCCGCACCACCAGCTGATTGCCGGCCGGCACGCAGAAATCATAGGCCGTCTCATAGGGCCGCAGCCGCCGTTCCAGCTCGGAGAAGGATTTACCCACGCTCAAGGCCGGCTCACCACGACTCATAGCGGCTATTCAGGTAGACTTTCGCCCGCTCGTGGCCGCCCCGGGCCGCCGCCTTCAGCTCCACCAGGGCCGCCGCCTTGTCCTCGGGGACGCCCCAGCCGTTGAGCTGGCGCAGGCCGTTGAGATAGTGCTGGAACACCTGGGCGTCCGGGTCGCCGGCCGCCGCCCACTGGGCCACCGGCTCGAGCAGGGTTTGGGCTTCGGTCTCAATGGCTGCCTTGTGGTACAGCTCCAACAGCAGTTCCCGCGCCGGCCAGCAGTGCGGTTCCTTCTCCAGCTGGGCCTTCAACAGGGCCCGCAGGCCGAAGAAGTCTTCCTCCAGGGCCAGCCGCTGGGCCCGGGGCCACCAGGCCCGTTCCGGCGTTTCCGCCTCGGCCGCCAGTTGCCACTGTTCCCGGGCCAACGTCTTCCAGTGTTTCTTCTGCGCCCGCGCCCGTTCCAGCTGGGCCTGCAGGCTGTACCAGTTGGCCAGGGCCCCATGGCCCAGGGCCGGATGCTGGGCCAGCAGTTCATCGAAGTCCGCCGGCGATTGGGGCCGGGTGGAGAAGAAGAGCAGGGCCGCCGTGGCCGGGGCATAGCCGGCCTTGGCCGCCTTCTGCAGATAGTCGCGGGCCGTGGCCGCCAGCAGGCGCTCGTCCAGGGTGGGCTCCGGGCTGCTCCGGCGCAGGGCCGCGTCGCTGAGAAAACCTTGAATCAGCCGGCCGGCCTGATAGGCATAGCGCGGCTCACCGCTGGCCTCCCAAGCCCGGCGGCAGGGTTCCAGGGCCTCGTGCAGGGCGTTGCGGTCGGCCAGACTGGCCTGGTAGTAGCGGGCCGGCACCGTCGCCGCCTGCAGCTGCAGCGGGTCGAACCATCCGGCGGCGGCGTCGCAGCGCTGGACGTCGTCGCTGGCCGGGGCAGCGCTGGCCCCCAGGGCCAGCAGCAGACTGAAAAGCAGATAGAAACGCATGGTTTACCTCCAATAAATATTTAGGACGCGGCCCATTCCGACCGCAGACGCATCAGCACGAAGCCGAGCAGATTCAGACCCGGCCACTGGTCCGGCTGGGCCAGGCGCGGGTCGTTGTGGGCCAGGCCGGCGCCCCAGAGATTATCCACCGGGCTGGCCTCGACGAGAATTTTCGTGCCGGTGGCCATGAGGAAAGTCCGCAGCGCTGCGTGGGCCCCGAATTTTCCCCGGCTGCCGGCCAGCACAATGTCCTCCCGGGCGGCAGCCCAGCGGGCTTCGTCGAAGTTGGGAATCTGCCGACCCAAAGCCTTGGCGGCGCCCGGCTCCGGGTTGGCCAGAATCTGGGCGGCCAGCTCGTCGGCGCCGAAGAGCCGGGCCTTGGCTGCCATCATGTAGTGCTCGGCGGTGGGATAACGGACGCCGGCGACGGTGAAGGGCGCCGGGTACCACTGGCTCAGCACCGCCTTATCCACGACGCCGGGCCGCTTCGGCGTGTGGCCCCAGAAGGGCAGGTAGCGCAGCTCCGCCCCGGCCCGGGCGGCGTCGCGCAGTTCGTTCAGGTCGTGGATGTGGATAGACATGGCTCCTCCGAAAAGGGCCAGTTTAACCCGGGCGTCGGCCGCTGGGTTTAGGGCCGGCCGAGAAATAAAAAGGCTACCGGAAAGGTGGCCTGAAGTGGTTTTAGCGGCGCGGCGGCGGGGCAAAGCCATCGCCGGGGAAGCTGTTGGCCGGCGTCGGCGGCTGCAGCTCATAAATTACCGTGCCGATAACGCCGCTGTTGGCAATGGAACCATAGTCGCTGTGGGCGGTGTAGCTGTCGCCGGGCGGGCTGAAGGTGAAGGCGGCGACGCTCTGGCGGTCGCGGCGGCGTCTACCGGCGCGGCGGCGGCGCAAAGCCATCGCCGGGGAAGCTGTTGGCCGGCGTCGGCGGCTGCAGCTCATAAATCACCGTGCCGATGACGCCGCTGTTGGCAATGGAACCATAGTCGCTGTGGGCGGCGTAGCTGTCGCCGGGTGGGCTGAAGGTGAAGGCAGCGACGCTCTGGCGGTCGCGGCGGAACCCTTCGATGGTCAATTCCCGCCGGGGCCGCAGCACATAGCCGGAATCCTGGCGGCGGGCGGCCCGGCCGGTGATGACGTTCAGCCCATCGACGCTGGCAACGATTTCATAGCTGCGGTCGCCGTTATTGCGATAGTGCAGCCGGTAGCGCCGGCCGGCGCGGCCCTGCACATAGTAATGGTCGCCCTCCTGAACCAGGGGCCAGGACCGGTCATCGCTGAGCACGCGCAGTTCCACCTCGCCCCCCTGCAGGGGAATGGAACGGAGGGTCAGGCCGCCCCGGGGCTCCCGGCTGCCGTAGTCCAGACGAATTTCCTCCAGCGGCGTGCCGGTGGTGCGCCGCAAACCGCTGGCCGTGTCCAGCTCCGATGGCAGGGTTTCGCCCCAGGCGGTGCCCAGGCGTTCATCTTTGGGTGGGCGGCTGTCGACCACCGTCTGCCGGGGCGGCAGATTCGGCAGGGAGCAGGCGCCGAGCAGCAGCAGTAGCAATAGTTTTTTCATGGGGATTCCTCCGTTTAAACGGGCCAGCCCAACGCCGGCCGGACAAAAAGGCGCTAGCATAGCGATTTTTATCAAGCCGAGGAGCTTCCTATGAACTTGCATCTATGGCTAGCGCCGCTGGCTCTGGCCGCTGCCCTGGCCCGGGCCGACGATTTCGCCACCGAATTTCTCCAGAAAACCTATCCGGCCAATGCCGAGGCCCTGGCCAACTTCCATAAAAATCAGCCCTTCGCCGAAGCGCCGGCCACCTGCCATTTCCGCGCGCCCACCGCCACCGGCGACGGGGCCGGTTACTGCCTACAGCTGCTCGGCGACAAAACCGTCGGCGACCGGCGCCTGCTCTTCCTCTCCGGCGCCAATCTGGACGCCACCACCGCCCTGAGCGGCTACGATGAGCTGTGGCTCTTCGCCCGGGACGGCGGCGGCTGGAAGGAAATCGCCCACGGCGGCGGGGCCAGCTTTGCCAACAGCGGCAAGGGCAGCACGGCGGTGGAGTGGCTGCAAATTGGCCCGGAACGCTGGGCGGCGGTGGCCGATAGCAATTTCACCCAGAACGGCCTGAGCCAGGACGCCAAAACCCTCTACTGGGTCGCGGGCGACGGGGTGAAAACCACGACGCTGCTCAGCGGCACCAGCGACGCCGGCGCCGGTGGCTGTGATAGCAGCGTCGAGCTGAACGCCTCGCGCTGTCTGGATTTGACCGGTACCCTGGCCGTGCGCCGTGATTTGCCCGCCGTGGCCGGCTTCTACCCGCTGGAAATGACCCTCAACGGCAGCGCCGGCCTGCCCGGCCTGGGCCAGCGCGTCTATAAGGCGGAAAAGTTCCGCCTGGACTACGACGAGCCGGCGGGCCGCTATCAAATCCCAGCCCACTATCCCGCCGAACTGAAACAGGAGTGAACATGGACGACCCGAAAAAAGCCCCGGCCAATCTCGAACGCTGCCGCCTCTGGCAGGGCTACCGCAGCGGCCAGGGCCTCGGCGGCGAACATCTGCTTGGCCTCCAGCTCAACGGCCGCAGCTACAGCGAGGAGGAGGCGGCAATGGTGGCGGCGCTGTTTGGCCGCTGAGAGGAAGCGCTTCGTCCGGCCGCACCGAGAAATAGAAAAGCCCCCACTTGGGGGCTTCTCTATTGGGACAGCGGGGCGCTACTCGATGCCCATAATCTGGGCGGCGCGGGGCATAAACATCAGGCCCCGGCCCTCGGTGGCCATAATCTGCACCTCGCCCTCGCTAACCAGATTGCGGCAGGCGGCGGCGCTGTAGCGTTCCACCAGCTTCTCGTCCATGGGCCACTTCAGGCCGCTGGCGGTTACGCGCATGTCCTCGTAGGCGATGAGGCTGAACACATCGTCGGGCTTGGCGCGGAAGGCCAGCCGGAACGGCGCCGGCGCATAAATCACCGTCTGGTTTTTGCCGGCGACGATGGCCTTGAACGGGTAGTTGCCCAGCACCCACAGATTGGCGAAGGCATGGTCGGTCTCCTCGCCGGTGGCGCCGACCACGGCCAGCAGCACGTCCTTTTCGCCGAAGCGCAGCAGAATTTCCTCCAGCACGATTTCCCAGTCGGTCATGTCCTTGTTCTCCGGGAAGCGCTTCTTCTCGGTGATTTTCATATGGGTGTATTTGCTGTTGTAGAAGCTGCTGCTGTCGAAATCGCCCAGCCACAAATCGACGCGGCAGCCGAGGGCGTGGGCGTGGCGAATGCCCCCGTCGGCGGCGATGATGAAATCGGCCTGCTGGGCGTTGAAGGTGGGCGCGTGAAAGTCGCCGTTCAAGAAGACCAGGATAATTTTCATAGGTTCAAACTCTCCGAATTAATGTTCTGCCGCAGCGCCTCATAGAGAACCACGGCCACGGTGTTGGCCAGATTCAGACTGCGCGACGCGGCCTGCATGGGGAGACGCAATTTCTGTGCTGGCGCCAGCTGGCCGTGGATTTCCGGCGGCAAACCCCGGCTTTCGTTGCCGAAAAGCAGGGCGTCGCCGGGGCGGAAGGCGGCGCTGAAAACACTGTGTTCGCCCCGGGTGGTCAGGGCCCAGACTCGGCTTTCCGGCTGGGCTTGCTGCCAGGCGGCCCAGTGGTCGTGGTGCTGGACGCGGGCGAACTCGTGGTAGTCGAGGCCGGCCCGCTTCAGCTGGCGGTCGTCCCAGCCGAAGGCCAGCGGGTGAATCAGATGGAGGGTGGCGCCGGTGTTAGCGCAGAGGCGAATGATATTGCCGGTGTTCTGGGGAATGCTCGGCTGATAAAGCACGACATGAAACATGGCGATTCCTAAGGTTCCCGTTCCCGCTGGCGCACCAGCCGTAGCAGCAGCGCGTAGGCGACGCAGGCCACCAGCACGTTCTGGGTCATGTAGCCGAGCAGCACGCCCCGGGCGCCGAGGAAGTACTGGCCGAGCAGGATAAGGGGCACGGCGCCGACGATAATCCGGGCGAAATTGGTCAAAGTGCCGAGGAAGGGGCGGCCGAGATTATTGAAGGCGGCGATGGTGAAAAAAATCATGCCGTCGAAGCCGAGCAGCAGCGACAGGCCCGAGGTGAAGAAGAGCAGCAGTTCCCGGCCGGTGCCGCCCACGTCGAAGAGACCGACGATTTCCCGCTGAAACCCCCAGAGGGCCAGGGTTACCAGCAGGGCCAGCAGCCAGTTGAACCACAGGGCGTTGAGCAGGGTCAGGCGCACCCGGTCGAAGCGCTTCGCCCCGGCATTCTGGCCGACGATGGGCGCCACCGCCCCGGACAGGGCCAGAATCACCGCCGCCGCCAGCGGGAAGAAGCGGGTGATGATGACATAGCCGGCGGTGGCCTCGTCGCCGAAGCTGGCCATGGCCCGGGCGGTGAAGGCCCCCACCAGCGGCGAGGCCAGATTGGTGAGCAGCACCGGCGTGGCGCTGCCGGCGATGACCGGCACGTCCCAGCGGAAATGGCCGAGCCGGCCCAAATCAATGAAGGCGAAGCGCTTCGCCAGCACCCACCAGGCGAGCAGGGCCATGCACAGCTGGGCCAGGGCCGTGGCCAGGGCGGCGCCGAAGAGGCCCCAGCCGAGGCCGAAGATAAGCAGCGGGTCGAGCAGGCCGTTCAGCAGGGCCGTGCTGCTGCTGACCACCATGGAGCGCGAGCCCTGGCCCAGTGCCCGCAGCACCTGGCCGCCGCAGAGGCCGGCGGTGAGACAGGGGGCCGTGCTCAGCACGACGCCGAGGAAGGTTTCGGCCGACCGAAGCGCTTCGCCCTCGGCGCCGAGGCAGCGCAGCAGCACTTCATGCCAGTGCCAGACCAGCAGGGCCAGCAGGCTGACCAGGGCCAGGGCCAGTAGGGTGGCATGGGCGGCGAAGCGCTTCGCCTCGGCCTCGTGGCCGGCGCCCAGGGCCCGGGCCACCAGCATGCCGGTGGCGATGCTCAGGGCCAGGCCGGCCGAGCGTACGAAGAAGAGCAGGCTCATGGCAAAGCCGACGCCGGCGGTGGCGCTGGCCGTGCCGAGCTGGGCGATGAAATAGATGTCGATGAAATCCACCAGAAAAACCGTAACCAGCCCGATGGCGCCGGTCAGGGCCATGGACACCACGTGCCAGGCGGTGGAACCGTGGAGAAAGCGGGCTGGTGTGCTCATTGGGCCTTGACGAACTGGGCCGCCACCCGGGCACTGCGCGAGCCCCGGGCCAGGGCAAACTGCAGGGCGGCCCGGCGGCTGTCGGCGTCCAGGCTGTCCACCCCGAGCCAGTGGGCGACGGCGTCCAGATACTGCTCCTGGCTGAGCGGGTGGAAGGCCAGGCGCAGGCCGAAGCGCTCGGACAGGGAAATCTGCTCCTCCACGTCCTCCTCCGGGTGCAGGGCATCGGCGGCGGCGTGTTTTTCCAGCAGCAGATGGCGGCGGTTGGAGGTTACCAGCAGCAGCACATTGGCCGGAATGGCACAGAGGGCGCCGTCCAGGGTGGACTTGAGGGCCCGATAGGCCCGGTCTTCGGCGCTGAAGGACAGGTCGTCGATGAGGACGAGGAAGCGGCCCGGCTGCCGTTCCAGCCGCCAGAGCAGCAGGGCCAGTTCGGCCACGTCGTCCGGGGAAATCTGGACGATGCTCAGGGCGTCGGCGTGGGCCAGATAGAGGGCCCGGGCCAGGGAGGATTTGCCGGTGCCGCGCGCCCCCCAGAGCAACACGTGGTTATAGGGGGCGCCGCCGAGGAAATTATGAAGATTGTGCTGTAGGGCCGCCTTCTGGGCGTCGAGGCCGAGCAGGTCATCGAGTTGCACATCGGTGCGCACCCGTACCGGCAGCAGCCGCCGATTGACCAGCAGAAAGGCACGGTGGCGGGAAAAAATGGACATGGCTACTCCTGAAAACTAAACCGGCCCCAATTTTACCGCCGGCCCGCCCCCGCCGAGGAAGCGCTTCGGTTTTCCTGGCTGGCCCGGGCTGGCGATAAATCTCGGGCTCAGAATCGAAGCGCTTCGTTGGCTCCGACCTGTTAGGAAGGAAGCGCTTCGGTTTAGGCTGCAACCAAAGTCGGCGAAGTGGCGGGCGCGGCGGCGGGGAGAGAAGCGCTTCGTTGGCTGAACCGCCCGGCGGTAGGGAAGCGCTTCCATTTTTTCTCGCCGGTAAGGTGGGCGATAAATCCCAAGTTCAGGGACGAAGCGCTTCGGCGTTGATGACCTAGGGGGAAGCGCTTCGTTCCGGCGAGCCGCTGGGGTTTACCCCGGTCCGGCCCATGCCGATTGCCGATTCCGATGGCCAGAGCGCCGCCCGCCGGCCTCTGCTTGCGAAACCGCCCTTCGCCTTTTCCCTGAACGAAGCGCTCCTCCGAAATGAAGCGCTTCCCTTTGATTTCCCCATGGCCCCGCCGAAGCCGGCCCCGACCCGGGGGCTTGAAGCGCTTCCCCTTGAAAAGGCCGTTCCCAGCGAAGCGCTTCCCTAGCTTGAATGCCAAGCCGCCGGGCCGGGGTAAATCGACGGGCTCTGGGGGGAAGCGCTTCGTTCCGGCTGGCCGCTGGGGTTTATCCCGGCCCGACCAACGCCCATTCAGATGGCCACCCGGCGACGGCTAATCCCAGCCCGAAGCGCTTCCCTTTGATTTCCGCGCCCGGCCCGGCGGGCTCGGAAGAAGCGCTTTGTTTTCTCCCACTAGGCACGGAACCGAAGCGCTTCGTTAGCGCCGTCCCTGCGGGTTTAAAGCGCTTCCTGCTTTTGGCGTTGAACCTGTGATAGAGCGAGGCCAATTTATTGGGGCAGGGCCGGAAAGCGCTTCGCCAGAATGAAGCGCTTCGTCTTCCCCCAGCGGGCGATAAAAGCTGGGCGCAGGGTTGAAGCGCTTCGTTCCAGGCAAGAAGAGGAAATGCCCCAGCTGGATTTGGCTTTTTCTGAAAGGAAGCGCTTCGCCGGAACAACGGTTTCCCAACCGAAGCGCTTCGGCGGTTAATCCGCCCGGCGGTCTGGATAGGAAAGCGCTTCGGTTTTCTTTGCCGACAAGGGCTGGTGATAAATCCAAAGCTCAGGGCCGAAGCGCTTCGTTCCGGCTGGCCGCTAGGGTTTACCCCGGCCCGGCCGGTGGTGATTCCGATGGCCAGAGCACCGCCCGCTGACCTCTGCTCGCTAAACAATCCTTCGCCTTTTCCCAGAGCGAAGCGCTTCGTTCTAGCTGGTCCCGGCTCCGCATTAATACATTAATTACAAACAATCTAAGCGCATATCTATATGTTTAAAGCCACTAAACATATGCCCGTGTGCTGCTGTTGTATGTAATTAATGGCTTTTAAACAGATAGCTAAAGCCTCGGTAAATTACCTATATGATTGGCTACGGCTATCCCAGCGGTAGGTTTTGCCTTCGCTCTTTTTTGCTCCTCTTTCCCGCCAGATGATGTCCCGGAAGTCGTCCTGTCCGCTGGTCTTCAGAATCAGCACGAACTCGCGGCTGGACACATCATGGTCTCGCGTGCCGTCCTGGTGCCATTCGCCGGCGATGTCGGCAAATTCATAGGTAGGCGCGGTCAGTACCGGCCTAAGTTGGCCGTCCATGACTGTAAATAGGGTAATGGCCTGATTAAAGGCGCCGCCACCGGAGTACATGACCTGCGCCAGGTAGCGAACGCCGAAGGCCGGGTGATTTTCGCTCAGCTGGTAGGGGGCGAAGTCCAGCCGGTCCAGTTCGCCCACCACCAGGTCATCGCTATGATTTCGTAGGGTAAATTGCTTACCGGCCAGGTCGTCGCTGGGTTCCCGAACCGTATCACCGTCTTTATCTTGCTCCTCATATTTAAATTCTTCTACGTAGGGGGCAGCGGCCAGCTGGAATTTACCGTTCCTATCCTGCGTAAGCACGGCAACGGTGATTTTTGCCAGAGGATTAACGCCTTTTTTCGCATATTGTTCCCGGCATTCATTGGAAAAGCGCTGATTTTCCCGCATGGCAATGGGTTCCAGGTTCTCGCAGACCACGGCAATGCTCTGGCCGTCGCGCCAAGCCTTCAGGCTAACCAGGCCGACGTTGGCGATTTTTGCGCTCGGGGCGAGCAGCTTTAGCAGTTCAGCGGTCTGGGCTCCATCGCGCGGCAGATAGCCGAAGCCGTCCGCCTTTTCATCGCTGTTGCCTATTTGATAGTCGTATTCCCGACGGATTTCCGTGCTGGCGATGGCGCCGCCCACCTGGTCCAGGGAAGAAACGGTTTTGGCAGTCAGCGGGCCGGCGGCGGTCAGTAGGGTTAATAGAGCTTTTTTCATGTTTTTTCCTTGGCTAATTACATATATAGAAAGCGCTCATCCGTTTGTATAAATGGGCGGACGTGTGAGCTGACCTGATAGATAAAGGCCGGCGATAAATTCGCTATTTTAGCGCCAGAGCCAGCGCCGACAGATAGAGGGCGCAGCTCAGCAGAAACAGCCGTTCCAGGGCGGCGAAGTAGGGGCGCAGCGGCCGCAGCAGCAGGGCCAGCACCAGGCCGGCCAGGGACCCGGTGCCGATGGGCGCAAGTAGGGTGAGCAGCGTGGGCAGCGGGCCCGGCGGCAGGTAGTGGGCCACCGCCGGTGCCAGCGCCAGCAGCTGGGCCAGGGCCGTGAACTGGACAATGGCCCAGAAATAGTGCCAGCGGCCGGCCGAGCTGGTGGCGCGGCCGTGGCCGTCGGTGGGATAGTGGATTAGGGCGACCAGGGCCAAGGCCCGCAGCAGCAGGTAGCCCAGGCTCGGTAGGCGGCGGGGAAAATCCGGCGGCGCCAACGCCAAGGCGCCGGCCAGGGCCAGCGTGGCCACCAGCCCCGCCCCGGCGGCGGCCCAGAAGTAGGGGCGGGCCGGGCCCAGACCGTAGTCGCTCACCGGCCGCCGCACGGCCCAGATGGCAGGAAAGCGGCGGTGGAGCAACGTCATCAGGGCAAGGTAGGCTAAAGGGGCAAGGGCGGCCAGGGTAATTAATAGGGTCTTCATGGATTCATTTTACAAACGGCCGGGCGCTTCCCCGGCCCATAAAAAAAGCGCCCCGGGGGACGCTTGGCCGGGGCTAGCCGCTCAACACAATGTTGTCATCGTTGGGACGCAGTTCAATGCCGACGATGTCCGCCCGCGCCACCAGACCATAGAGGTAATCGGCCACCGCCTGGCGTTGCCGCCGCGCCTGTAGATAGCCGGCGATGTCTTCCGCCACCTGTTCGTAGGGGCGAATCTGCCCCGGCCGCTTACTCTCCACCCAGACCACGTGCCAGCCGTAGCGGGTCGCCAGCGGCTGCGGCGCCAGCCCCTCCTCCAGGGCGAACACCTGCCGCTCAAATTCCGGCACCGTCTGGCCCGGGCTCAGCTCGCCCAGCAGCCCCCCTTCCGCCCGCGACGGACAGCGGGACAGATGCAACCGGCTGCACCAGGCCGTGTGCAAATCCGGCGCCGCCGCCAGCTCCGCCAGTAGCCGTTCCGCCAGCCGCTTCTGTTCGGCCCGGGCCTCCAGGTCGTCCTTGGCCGCCGGCAGCAGTATATGCCGCACGCGCATGAGCGGCGCCGTGCTGAAGCGCTGCGGGTTCTGCTGGTAGAAGCGTTCACAGTCGGCCGGGCTCACCTCCGGCGCCGGTGTGGCCGCCTCGATGAGCGCGGCGATGGCCTCTTCTTCCTTTTTACCCGCCTTCAACTCTTCCAGCACCTCACTGCGCAGCAGCTCGCGTAGCACCAGGGCCGAAGCCGCCTGGTGCAGGGCCTCGCCGAAGCTGGCCGCCGGGTGGTACTGGATTTCCCGGGCCAGCCGGTTCTTGTCCAGCCGCCGGCTGTTCACGGTGATGTCGGGCAGGAATTTGGTGCTTTTCACCTGCTGGCGCACGTCGCAGTTGCTCATGCCTTTCTCCGCCGCAGCCAGCTGCGCAGTTCCGGCCGCTCGTAGCTCTTGCGACTGCGGACGATTTGATAGTTGCGGAACAGGTACCAGATGGGCGCGCTGATGGCGTGCACCAGCCGGGTGAAGGGCACCAGCAGAATGATGGTAAAGCCCAGCAGAATGTGCAGCTTGTAGACGATGTTCACATCCTTGATGCCCTCGTAGCCGTTAAAGGTGTTGAAAACCACGCCGCTCTGGAAGTATTCGGCCAGCTTCATCATGGTGTGGCCGTCCATGTGGCCGGTGGACACGATGATGGAAATGAGCCCCAGACTGACCTGGGCCAGCAGCAGAATCAGCACGGCCTTGTCGCCGAAGCTGCTGTTGCGGTGCACCCGCTCCACGGTCCAGCGGCGGCGAATCATCATAATCAGGCCGGCGATGACCGCCAGGCCGGCGATGCCCCCGGCCACCATGGCCAGCAGCTGTTTCTGCGGCGCGGTGATGAAGGGTTCATAGACCCAGTGGGGCGTCAGCAGGCCGACGGTGTGGCCGCCGATGATGCCGAGCACGCCGAAATGGAAGAGGTTATTGGCCAGCCGTGTGCCCTTCTTGCTCATCAGCTGGCTGGAATCGGCCTTCCAGGTGTAGGGTTCCCGGTCGTAGCGCAGCACGCAGCCGAGCACGCAGACGGCCAGGGCGATGTAGGGATAAATGCCGAAAAGGAATAGACTCAGGTTGTGCATCATGATGAGGTCTCCGAGGTTTTGCGGGGTTTGGAACTCCAGCCCTTGTTATGCCAGCGCTGGGGCTGGGCCTGTTGCAGGGCCGCCTCCAGCCGTTCTTCCACATTATTGGCCTGCATGGCGGCGCCGACCCGCTGGGGCGGGGTGGGGCAGGCGCTTTCGGCGTCGGTGTCGAAGCGAATTTCCTTGTCCTCCCAGTCCCGGTCCAGGGCGGCCAAAGAACAATCGTCCTCCTCGGCTGCCACCTGGGCCTGCACCCGGTCATCGGCCAGCTGGCCGCCGCCAATGACCAGCAGCGCATCGAACAAATCCGCCTCCCAGGCCGCCCGCTTGCGCAGCCGCTCGGCCAGCAGCAGCAGAATGTGGCTCACGTTGCCGAGCCACTGGGCCGCCGTGTCCTCGTCGCGGGTGGAAAGAAATTCCAGAAACAGCGGCAGATAGTCCGGCAGCTGGTCCTGGCGCGGCAGCAGGCCGGCCTCCTGGTAGACGTTCAGCAAATCCACCATGGCCTTGCCCCGGTCGCGGGATTCCCCGTGCACATGCTCGAAGAGCAGCAGCGACAGGGACCGGCCCCGGTCGAAGAGGCCGTCATAGCGGGCCTGCAAATCGTAGAGGTCCTGGGCGAACTCCCGCTCCACATGGGCCATGAGATTGCGGCGCAGCTCCGGCGGCAGGTAGGGCGTGGTGCGCAGCGCTTCCAGCACCTCAGCCTTATGCTGAATCAGCTCCGCCGTGGGGTAATCCAGCAGCCGGCCGATTAACGCTAATACCTTAATCACACTTCCTCCTCCCAGCGCTGCACCCGGCCCACCTGGCGGGTGGTCTGGTTCTTGGCGCCGAAGAGGTTGGCGCCCGGATTGCCGCCGCCGCAGCCGTTGCCGAAGGTGAAGCCGCAGGCGTTGCGCTCCTCGTAGGCCTCGGGCACGTTCAGTTCCCGGTGGCCGCTGGGCACCACGAAGCGGTCCTCGTAGTTGGCAATGGCCAGGTAGCGGTACATTTCCTCGGCCTGGGCGGCGGTCAGCCCCGCATCTTCCAGCACCTGTAAATCTTCCACGCCGTCCACGGTCTGGGCCCGCTTATAGGCGCGCATGGCCAGCAGCCGTTCCAGGGCGCGAATCACCGGTTTTTCATCGCCGGCGCTGAGCAGATTCGCCAGATACTGCACGGGAATGCGCAGGCTGGCCACGTCGGGAATGATGCCGGCCTTGCCGATGGTGCCGATTTGCCCCTGTTCAAAGGCGGACTGAATGGGCGATAGGGCCGGCACGTACCAAACCATCGGCAGCGTGCGGTATTCCGGGTGCAGCGGCAGGGCCAGTTCCCATTCCATGGCCAATTTGTAGACGGGGGAATTCTGCGCCGCCACCAGCACGTTGTGGGCGATGCCGTCCCGCTGGGCCTGGGCGATGACCTCCGGGTCGTGAGGATTCAGAAATAGGCTGCGCTGGGCGGCGTATAAATCCGTTTCCGCCGGCGTGGCAGCCGCTTCTTGGATACGGTCGGCGTCGTAGAGGATTACCCCCAGATAGCGAATGCGGCCGACGCAGGTCTCCGAGCAGATGGTGGGCAGGCCGTCCTCGATGCGCGGGTAGCAGAACACGCATTTTTCCGACTTGCCGGTCTTCCAGTTGAAGTAGATTTTTTTGTAGGGGCAGCCGCTGATGCACATGCGCCAGCCGCGGCATTTTTCCTGGTCGATGAGGACGATGCCGTCTTCTTCCCGCTTGTAAATGGCGCCGGAGGGGCAGGCGGCCACGCAGGTGGGGTTAAGGCAGTGCTCGCAGAGCCGCGGCAGGTACATCATGAAGGTGTTCTCGTACTGGCTGTAGATTTCCTTCTGTACCCGCTCGAAGTTGGCGTCCCTGCTGCGCTTCTCGAACTCCACGCCCAAGTCGTCCTCCCAGTTGGCCCCCCAGTTGATTTTCTCCATACGCTCGCCGGTGATGACCGAACGGGGCCGGGCCGTGGGCTGGTGCTCGGACAGGGGCGCCGTGTGCAGGTTCTGGTAGTCGTAGTCGAAGGGCTCGTAGTAGTCGTCGATTTCCGGCAAATCCGGGTTGGCGAAGATATTGGCCAGCACGCGGAACTTGCCGCCGATGCGCGGCTGCAATTTGCCGCGCTTCAGTTCCCAGCCGCCCTTCCATTTCTGCTGGTTCTCCCACTCCTTGGGATAGCCGATGCCGGGCTTGGTTTCCACGTTGTTAAACCAGGCGTATTCCATACCCTCCCGGCTGGTCCAGACGTTCTTACAGGTTACGGAACAGGTGTGGCAGCCGATGCATTTGTCTAGGTTCAGCACCATGCCTACCTGGGCACGAATTTTCATGGTTGTTCTCCTCTTCTGGGGTTAAGCACCGCGTCCGGGTCCGTGGGCAGCTGGCGTGGCAGAGCGTCGGGGCCGTCCGGGCCGTCCAGCCAGTCAATTTTGCTCATCTTCCGCACCACAACCACCTCATCCCGGTTGCAGCCGACGGTGCCGTAGTAGTTAAAGCCGTAGGCCTGCTGCACGTAGCCGCCAATCATGTGGGTGGGCTTCAGCATGGCCCGGGTTACGGAATTGTGCAGGCCGCCGCGGGTGCCGGTCATTTCCGAGCCGGGCACGTTCATGATTCGCTCCTGGGCGTGGTACATCATCATCATGCCGTCCATGATGCGCTGGGAAACCACGGCCCGGCAGGCGATGGCGCCGTTCTCATTGAAGACTTCCACCCAGTCGTTATCGACAATGCCGGCCCGCTTGGCGTCGTTCTCGGAAATCCAGATGTGTGGCCCGCCCCGGCCCAGGGTCAGCATCAGCAGGTTATCCGAATAGGTGGAGTGAATGCCCCACTTCTGGTGCGGCGTGAGGAAGTTCAGCAGAATTTCCCTGTTGCCGTTGGGCTTCTTGTTGTGCACGTTCTGAATGGAACGGGTGTTCAACGGTGGCCGGTAGCTCATCATCTGTTCGCCGAAGATGCGCATCCACTGGTGGTCCTGGTAGAACTGCTGGCGGCCGCTGATGGTGCGCCAGGGAATCAGCTCGTGCACGTTGGTGTAGCCGGCGTTGTAGCTGACGTGTTCATCTTCCAAACCGGACCAAGTGGGCGAAGAAATGATTTTCTGCGGCTGCACCACGATGTCCCGGTAGCGGATTTTCGTGTCTTCCTTGGGCTTGGCCAGATGGGTGTGGTCGCGGCCAGTGAATTCGGACAGGGCCGCCCAGGCCTTCACCGCCACCTGGCCGTTGGTTTCCGGCGCCAGGGACATGACCGTGTCGCAGGCGTCGATGGCGCTGTCGATGCGTGGCCGGCCCTGGCTCACGCCCGGTTCACTGACGGTGCGGTGCAGCTCGCCGAGTATTTTCACCTCCGCCTCCGTGTTCCAGTTGATGCCCTTGCCGCCGTTGCCGAGACTGCTCATCAGCGGCCCCAGCGAGGTGTATTTCTTATAGGTGTCGCGGTAATCCCGGGCCACGGTGATGATGGCCGGCGCCGTCTTGCCGGGAATCAGCTCACATTCGCCCTTCTTCCAATCCTTGGCGTCGAAGGGCTGGGCCATTTCCGCCGGGCTGTCGTGCTGCATGGGCAGGGTAACCACGTCGGTTTCGGCGCCGAGGTGGCCTTCACAGAGTTCGGAGAATTTGGCGGCGATGCCCTTGTAAATTTCCCAGTCGCTGCGCGCCTCCCAGCAGGGATTGACCGCCTGGGAGAAGGGGTGAATGAAGGGGTGCATGTCCGAGGTGTTGATGTCCTCCTTCTCGTACCAGCTGG
This sequence comes from uncultured Cardiobacteriaceae bacterium, assembly GCA_963532425.1. Taxonomy (GTDB): domain Bacteria; phylum Pseudomonadota; class Gammaproteobacteria; order Cardiobacteriales; family Cardiobacteriaceae; genus CAUSKK01. Next base: position 23,219 of record CAUSKK010000019.1, on the reverse strand, counting down.
CGGTGGGCAGCACGATGTCCGAATAGACGCAGGTGGTGCTCATGCGGAAGTCCAGGGTGGTAACCAAATCCAGCTTGCCGGTGGCGCCCTCGTCCACCCAATCCACCTCTTCCGGCTTCATGGTGCCGTCCTGGTTCAGCACGCCGGCGCGGGGACAGCCGAGCAGATACTTCAACATGTACTCGGCGCCTTTGCCTGAAGAACCGAAGAGGTTGGAGCGCCAGATGAACAGGTTGCGCGGGAAGTTGGCCGGGTCGTCGGGACTTTCGCAGGCGAAGCGCAGGGAACCGTCCTTCAGGCTTTTCACCACGTAATCCTTAACCTCCAGGCCGGCCGCCTCCGCTTCCTTGGCGATGGTCAGCGGGTTACGGTTCAGCTGCGGCGCCGAGGGCAGCCAGCCCAGTCGTTCCGCCTTGATGTTGTAATCCAGCATGTGGTGCGGCAGCCCTTTTTTATCGGCCAGCGGCGAAACCAAGTCGTGCAGGTCGAATTTCTCGTGGCGCCACTGGGAGGCGTGGTTGTAGAACCAGGAGGTGCCGTTCATGTGGCGCGGCGGCCGGTGCCAGTCGGTGGCGAAGGCCAGCGGCACCCAGCCGGTCTGTGGCCGCAGCTTTTCCTGACCCACGTAGTGGGCCCAGCCGCCGCCGGATTGGCCGATGCAGCCGCACATCATCAGCAGGTTAATGACGCCACGGTAGGTCATGTCCATGTGGTACCAGTGGTTCACGCCGGCGCCGATGATGACCATGGATTTACCGTGGGTTTTGTGGGCGGTTTCGGCGAACTCCTTGGCAATGCGAATGACCTTGTCGGCGGGCACGCCGGTGAGCTTCTCCTGCCAGGCCGGGGTGCCGGCGATGTTATCGTCGTAGGAACGGGCCACGTTGGCGCCGCCCAAGCCGTTATCCACGCCGTAGTTGGCCAGGGTTAAATCGAAGACCGTGGCGACAGCCACTTCAGAACCGTCGGCCAGGGTCAGTTTGCGGCAGGGCACGTTGCGGTGCAGCACCTCGTCCTGTTCGCAGCGGGCCCAGAATTCCCCGTCCGAGCGGGCGGCGAAGTGGGCGAAGGCCACTGAAGCCACTGCTTCCCCCTTCAAACTCAATTGCAGGCGCACCTCGCGGTTCTGTTCGCCCTCCTTTTCCTCCAGATTCCAGCGGCCCTTCTCCTGGCTCCAGCGGTAGCCCACGGTGCCATTGGGCACCACCAGCTGGCCGCTGTTTTCGTCCAGGGCGATGGTTTTCCATTCGCTGTGCTCGCTGTCCTTGAGGCCGTCCAAATCCGAGGCGCGCAGGAAGCGGCCGGGCACCAAATCGCCGCGCTCGTTCTTTTCCAGCATCACCAGCATGGGGAAGTCCGTCAGCCGGCGCACGTAGTCGGTGAAATAGTCGCTCTGGCCCTTCACATACCATTCGGTCAGCACCACGTGGCCCATGGCGAAGGCCAGGGCGGCATCGGTGCCCTGCTGCGGGTTTAGCCATTCGTCGCCGAACTTGGCGATTTCGGCGAAGTCCGGAGTTACCGCCACCACCTTAGTGCCCTTGTAGCGCACTTCAGCGAGGAAGTGGGCGTCCGGCGTCCGCGTCATGGGCACGTTGGAGCCCCAGGCGATGAGGTAATGGCTGTTGTACCAGTCCGCCGATTCGGGCACGTCGGTCTGTTCGCCCCACACCTGCGGCGAGGCCGGCGGCAGGTCGCAGTACCAGTCATAGAAGGACAGGCAGACGCCGCCGATTAACGACAGATAGCGGGTTCCGGAGGCGTAGGAAATCATGCTCATGGCCGGAATGGGCGAGAAGCCCACCACCCGGTCGGGGCCGAAGGTTTTCACCGTGTGCACGTTGGCGGCGGCGATGAGTTCCAGGGCTTCGTCCCAGCTGGCGCGCACGAAGCCGCCGAGGCCGCGCTGTTGTTTGTAGAGGGCGGTTTTCGCCGGGTCGCTGATGATGCTGGCCCAGGCTTCCACCGGCTCCAGCACCTGGCGGGCCTCCCGCCACAGCTTCAGCAGGCCGGCGCGGATTTTCGGGTATTTCACCCGGTTGGCGCTGTAGAGATACCAGCTGTAGCTGGCGCCACGAGGACAGCCGCGCGGTTCGTGGTTCGGCAAATCGGGCCGGGTGCGCGGGTAATTGGTCTGCTGGGTTTCCCAGGTAACCAGACCGTTCTTCACGTAAATCTGCCAGGAACAGGAGCCGGTGCAGTTCACCCCGTGGGTGGAGCGGACGATTTTGTCGTGCTGCCAGCGCTGGCGGTAGGCGTTTTCCCAGCCGCGATTCTCCTTACGCAGTTCACCGTGGCCGTGGGCAAAGGGTTCTTTCTCACGCGTGAAAAAGAGCAGATTGTCGAGGAATTGACTCATGATGTTCTCCCGCTGTTATGAAAACGCCACGCCGACCGGGGCGGGACAGTCGACGTGGATAAAAAGGAAGGGGAGCGCTTCGCTCGGGGGAAGCGCTTCTCGGCTAGGGGCCGTTACTGTCCCAAGGCGGCGCGCGCGGCGGCGGCCTTTTCCTCTTCGGCCAGGCGAATGTCCACCGAGGACATGTGGTAGTCGTCGCTGAAACCGCCCTGGGGCTCCTTCAGCCAGACCAGACAGAGCACCCAGCTGAAGAAGGCGCCGCCGGCGATGATGTAGAAGAAGGTATTGGCGTCCACCAGCGTGTAGATGAACAGGTAGAACACCGCCCCCACGTTGCCATAGGCGCCGGCCATGCCGGAGATTTGGCCGGTGAGCCGGCGCTTGATGGAGGGAATGATGCCGAAGGTGGCCCCCTCGGCGCCCTGGACGAAGACCGAACAGCCGATGGTGATGCAGACGGCGATGAACAGCGGCCAGCGGCTATTGAGCATGCCCATGAGGAAGAAGCCAATGCCGATGCCGAGCATATAGCCGAGCATGACCAGCCGGCGGCTGCCGACCCGGTCGGAGATGTAGCCGCCCAGCGGCCGCGCCCACAGGTTCACAAAGGCGAAGGTGGAGGCCACCAGACCAGCGGTGGTGGGGTCCAGGGTCCAGGTTTGTTCAAAGAACAGGGGCAGCATGGAGACCACGGCCAGTTCGGCACCAAAGTTGGCAAAGTAGGTAACGTTGAGGGCGGCCACCGAGCTAAACGGATATTTGTCGTCCTCGGGCACGCCGGCCTTCAGAATGGGCGCGTTGATGGTGATGGCCTTGTAAATCTGCAGGGCAATGACGGCAACGATGGCCAGATAGCAGATGCTGGCGACACCCCCGTCGATGTAGCCCGCCGTCTGCAGCCGGTAGACCAGCAGGGCCAGAATGCCATTCAGGGGCACGAGGAAGATGCAGTAAATCCACAGGTCTCTCCAGGTGGAAACCTCCAGGGCGCCAGCCTTGCGGGATTTTTTCAGCGTGTCCGGGCTGGGGCCGTCGCTAATGGCGAACCAGTAGAAAACGCCATAGGCGGCCATGACGATGCCGGAGGTGGCAATGGCCCAGCGCCAGCCGTCATCGCCGCCGAAGAATTGCAGGGCGACGGTGGGAATGGTGATGGCAGCGGCGGCAGAACCGAAGTTACCCCAGCCGGCGTAGAAGCCCTCGGCGAAGCCGATGTCCTTGGGCTTAAACCAGAGGGCGGTCATGTGAATGCCGACAACGAAGCCGCAGCCCACCAGGGACATGAACAGCCGGGCAATGAACAGCTGCATGCTGCTGTTGCCGAAGGCGAAGAACCAGGTGGGAATGGCCATGAGCACCAGCAGAATGGAGAAGGTGCGCCGTGGGCCGAAGCGGTCGAGAATCATGCCGACGACGATGCGGCCGGGAATAGTCAGCGCCACGTTGGCGATGCCAAAAATTTTTAAATCCTTCTCGGTGAGGAAGCCGGCCGATTTCAGCATGGACGAGGCCAAAGGCGCCATGTTGAACCAGACGTAGAAGGTCAGAAAAAACGCTATCCAGGTGTAGTGCAGCGCGCGGATGTCGCGGCGCTCCAACTCCAGCAGTTCTTTAACGTGCATATGCCCTCCGGGGCGTTGAAATCATTGCCTGGGCAGCTTAGGAGAGGGCCCCGGGAGCCGCTTTGACTTACATCAACTTTCCCGCAGCTTTTCCATGACCATTGGGTTAGGTAGGCCGGACTTGCGCGGTTTCAGCGGGCAATTCTGGCTGTGCGACAGCGGACATTGCACCGAGGTTTCCAGCGAACAGAACTGGCACAGGGCGTAGGGGTGGCACAGGGCCACATCGCGGTTGCGCAGATTGACACCGTTTTTCTGCAGCTGCTTGAAGGTGCGCGACAGGGTTTCCGGGGTCATGCCGAGATGGTGAGCGATGTCCACCTTGCGGAAGGTCAGCACAAATTCCTCCTCGGATTCGCTCTGCAGATAGTGATTTAGCAGGTACTGGCCGAGCCGGGCCTGGGCGTCCTGAATGGTGATGGCGTCAATCTGCTGCATGGCGTTGCGGTAGTGGCGGGCGAGGATATGAATGAGATTGTTGGCGAAGCGGGCGTTGCTTTCGGCCAGATGGATTAGATACTGGGCGTCGATGCAGAGCACTTCGCTGGCGCGCACGGCCCGCACGGATATGGGCGAGGGCCCACAATGGGGGAAGAGAATGGCCTCCATGCAGGTTTCGCCGCTGCCGAGCAGACGAATGACCGTTTCGTCGCCGTCGCTGTTGCTGCGCAGGGTGATGAGGTTGCCCTTGAGGATAAAGGCGGTGTAGTGGGGCCGGTCGCCCTGGTGGAGCAGGAATTGGTCGCGGGCGAAGCTGCGGTGCTGGCCGTGGGCGATGATGTCGCTGCATAGTTCCACGGGCAGGCCGGCGAACAGTTCGGATTTGCCGATGATTTCCAGATACTGCTGGAAGAGGCTGGAGGAGGCGTGGTTCATAGCGGTTTCTTGAGGTGGGTTAGGTGGGCGGCGGTCCGAAGCGCTTCGGCCGGCCGAGAGCCTAAATTGCCCTAGTTTTTCCGGGGAAAAATTGACCCAGAACAAAAAAGACTCCCGACGGCCATAGCTTAGCCACCGGCGCTGGCTTTAGGGTTAGTGTTGGGGAGGAAGCGCTTCGCCGGAACGATGGAATCGGCCCGGCGGCACCGCCGGCGAGCAAACGGTTCGCCCCGTTGAACGGGGGAGCACTTCGTTGGGAACGGGCTTCCCAGAAGGAAGCGCTTCCCCCAGACCAAGATTTTCCGAGCCGAAGCACTTCGAGCATCGCCGAGTAGCAAGCCGAAGGCGAAGCCACGGCCGCCGCTTCGCTCCTGCCCAGATTGAAGCGCTTCCTTTTAACCCCGGCCCGCCCCCGTTAAAGCCAGCGGGAAAGCGGTTGCTGCGCGACTGCGTCGCTTGCTACTTCGCTGCGCTTCGTTTCGATGTCGGCCGTTGGCCTCACTGGGCGCTTCTCACGAAGCGCTTCGATGTCGGCCGTTGGCCTCACTGGCGCTTCTTACGAAGCGCTTCGCCCAAAGAAAAACCCCGTGGCTACGGGGTTTTCTTGCTATTGCGTTAGTCTGATTTTTTCTGCAGTGCTTTGAATTCCGCCTTGGCCTTATCCAGCTGTTCCAGGAAGGCCGGCTTGGTGTGCAGCGTCGCCACCACCGCGCTCGCTACCACCCGGGCCGCATCCACGTCGCTCTGCCAGTGGTAGCCGCAGATGACCCGGCTCTGGCCCATCTGGAAGCCGCGCTCGAAGATTTCCTGCTGCCGCGCCGGATTAATTTCCGCCAGCACCAGCGCCGTAGCCCAGCCGATGGAGGTGTGGCCGGAAGGATAGGAACCGTTCTTCGATAGTTTTTCCTGGTCCTCCGGCCGGCAGGTGTCCTCATTGAAGAAGGCGAAGGGGCGAATGCGCATGTAGTGCTTCTTCGCGCCGCGAGTGGCCAGTTCGCCGGCGTCCTCGCGGAAATTGCGCACCAACTTGTAGATTTCCGGCGTGTCCTGCGCGGTGATGGGGGTACCGAAGGCTTCGGAGAAGGCCTGGGGCACGCCGTCGGCTTCCACGTGGGCGTCGTTGTAGGCCTGTTCGCCGCGGGGGGTGTTGCGCAGCAGCTTGCCCTGGTCGTACTGGGCCTTATCGTTGAGGAAGGCGACGCTGTCCGAGGCCGGTGGCGGCGGCAGCAGCTTCAGGCTGTCGGCCACCTGGTCGATGGTCATGTAGTAGAGTTCGGGCTTGGTGGTAACGTCGCCGTCTTCGCTGTGGCCCATTAGGGGTAAAGCGAGCAGTAGGCTAGCCAGTAGATGTTTTTTCATGACATTTTCCTCGGATTAGAAAGGGAAGGGTTGGCCGGGAAAGCCACCCCGACCCATTGTAATAATCCCAATGCCGGAACCGAAGCTCCCGGCGCCTAGGCCCCCAGGGGGGGCGGGCCGGCCGGCGTTTCCTCCAGGGCGTAGAGGGTCAGCAGCGGCGTGATGAAGCAGTCCAACAGCACGTAGGCCTGGCTGATGCGCACTAGCACCAGCAGCCCGGCCCAGGGACTGTGGGGCGTCAGCGTGTCAAACAGCGGCCAGAAGATGAAATGGAGTAGGGCACAGTGCAGCAGCAGGCAGAGCAGACAGAAAGCCAGGGTGGTGAGCAGCTGCAGGGCCTTATTTTTGATACGGTCGCGCAGCAGCGGGGCGCCGTGGTCGATAAGCAGCAGGACGGGATTAAAGAGGCTAATCAGTAGACCCAGGGCTTTCAGCAGCAGCCGCAATCCCTGCCAGAAGAGTTCATTTTTCATGGATTTTCCTTGTTTTGGGCCCGGCCAGGCGGGCAGGTAATGGAAAACTTTATTAGGGGACGAGGGGGCAAATACTGTGCCAATGGGGGAAAATGACCGTTTGGCAATCCCCCCTTTTCTATCCCGTAGGGGAAAAAAGAAATCCCTTTTTTTTTGGAGAGTCCCCATGAAAAAAACCCTGCTGCTACTGCTGTTGCTGACCAGCGCCCGGGCCGAGGACCGCCTTGCCCTGCTCATCGGCAACGCCAACTATGAGATTCAGCCGCTGAACAACCCCATTAACGACGTGCGCGGCCTGAAAACAACGCTGGAGGCGCTGAATTTCAAGGTGCGCCTGCTGGAAAACGGCTCCCTCGGCGAAATGGAAGCCGCCATCAACGATTTCGGCCGCGACCTGCAGGCCCACCCGAACAGCACCGCCCTGTTCTACTACTCCGGCCACGGCCAGGAGCTGGGCGGCAAGAATTACCTGTTGCCGTTGCACAGCATCGAAAAAATCTACCGGGAGGAACACTTCAAGGACAAGGCCATCAGCAGCGACTACGTGCTGAGCACCATGAAGCCCAGCCGCTTTCGCTTTTTCTTCCTCGACGCCTGCCGCACGCTGGATTTTCCCAATCTGGACGGGGGCAAAAGTCTGGCCAAGGGTCTGGCGCCCATTAATGGCGCCGGCAGCAACACGCTGATTTTCTACGCCACCGAGCTGGGCAAAATCGCCCTGGACGGCAACGGCAAAAACAGCCCCTTTGCCCGGGCCCTGATGCAGCGGCTGGCCGAACCGCTAAGCCTGCCGGAAATGGTGCGACTGGTAACCGACGACGTCGCCACCGCCACCCACGACCAACAAATCCCCTGGAGCAGCAGCTCCCTGCGCACGCCGTTCTATTTCAAAAAACCAAGCGGCGATGAGGCCCCGGCCCGCTTAAACCCGGCTCGTGCTGAGACGGCCGTCGCCAGTTCAAAAAGTGAAGTTCTAACCGGCATCGCTCCGGCCCAGTCTGAGACGGCCACCGCCAACACCCCTTCCAAGCTGAGCGCGGCGGAGCAGGAGCAGATTTTGAAGGAGGCCGATGCCGCCTATGACAAAGAGAATTACGCCCGGGCGCTGGAGCTCTACCAACGCCTGGCCGCCGCCGGCCACGCCTGGGCTATGAAGCGCCTCGGCCTTATGTACGAATATGGCCATGGGGTCGCCGAGGACTACGCCAGCGCCCAGCGGTGGTATGAAAAGACCGGCGACGCCGGCGACAGCGCCGGCTATTACTTGATTGGCAGGCTTTACAAGGAGGGCGTCGGGGGCATTGAGAAGAATTGGGCCACCGCCAAACGGTGGTTTGAAAAGGCCGGCGACGCCGGCGACCGCGACAGCTATGCGGTGATTAGCAGGCTTTACGAGCAGGGCGGTCCCGGGCTGGAACAGGATTTAGTCCAGGCCTGCCACTACTACCAGAAGGCCAGTCCCTTCTATGTGGAGGAGGCTAAAAAGGTTTGTCCCCGCTAGCTCCAGCCCGAAGCGCTTCGGCCCGCGAGCCGAAGTAGCCACGCGACAACGCTTTCACCCGCCGGGTTCTGCCCGGCTTTTTTATGGCCAGAAGAAACGAAGCGCTCCCCCCTTGCCCCGCCCACCGCGTTTTATCCCGTATTGCCCGTGGAGGAGGCTCTCGGGCCGTCTATTGTCCCTAACACGAGGAAAAAACCATGAAAACACCTAAACCACTGCAACCCCTGCTGCTGTTACTGGCCGGCTGTGCCGGCGGCGGTTCAACGCCCATGCCAATGCCAAACCCGGCCCCGGCGGAAACGGCCACCGCCAGCACCGCTTCCAACCTAAGCGAGGCCGAGCAGGAGAAGATTTGGGAGGAGGCCGAGGCCGCCTTTGGCCAAGAGAATTACGCCCGGACGCTGGAGCTCTTTCACCGGCTGGCCGCCGTCGGCCACGCCAAGTCTATGGAGAGAATCGGCCTTATGTACGAAAGGGGCCAGGGGGTCGCCGAGGACTACGCCAGCGCCAAACGGTGGTTTGAAAAGGCCGGCGACGCCGGCGCCAGCAACGGCTATTTGGCGATTGGTGGGCTTTACCGGGAGGGCGGCCCGGGTCTGGAGCAGAACTGGGCCACCGCCAAACGGTGGTATGAAAAGGCCATCGCCGCCGGCAACAGCACCGGCTATTGGGGGATTGGCGACCTTTACCGGCAGGGCGGCCCGGGTCTGGAGCGGAACTACGCCAGCGCCAAAGAGTGGTTTGAAAAGGCCGCCGCCTACGGCGACAGCGACGACTATGGGTGGATTGGCGAGCTTTATGAGCAGGGCGGCCCGGGGCTGGAAAAGGATTTAGAACAGGCCTGCCACTATTACCGGAAGGGCGGCTGGAAGAAGGGGGTCGAAAGAACCTGCTCCCGCTAGTCCCAGTCCGAAGCGCTTCGGCCCGCGAGCCGAAGTAGCCACATCACAACGCTTCACTTTCACCCGCCGGGCCCCTGCCCGGCTTTTTTATGGCCAGCAGAAACGAAGCGCTCCCCCGGGCGCCATCGGTCGCGTTTTATCCCGTATTTCCCGTGGAGGAGGCCCCTCGGGCCGTCCCTTGTCCCTAACTCGAGGAAAAAACCATGAAAACACCTAAACCACTGCAACCCCTGCTGCTGTTGCTGGCCGGCTGTGCCGGCGGCGGTTCAACGCCCATGCCAACGCCAAACCTGAGCCCGGCCGAACAGGAAAAAAGCTATCAGGAGGCGACGGCGGCCTATGACCAACGGGACTATAAACGCGCCCTGGCCCTGCTGCGGCCCCTGGCCCAGGCCGGCCATAGCGACGCCATCAGCCGAATGGGCCAGATGTACATCCACGGCGAGGGGGTAACCCAGAACTACGCCACGGCCAAGGACTGGTTCGAAAAGCTGGCCGCCAACTATCCCAAAGGCTATTGGTTCATCGGCCGACTCTATGAGAAGGGCGGTCCCGGCCTGGAGAAAGATTTGGCCAAGGCCTGCGACTACTACCGCAAATCCGGCGATAGCTGGAGCTGGACCTCCGACGTGGAACGGATTTGCCCGTCCCCCTAAACCGAAGCGCTTCGAGCGGAGCCACTCATTTTCACCGGGGCGCGACGCCGGAAACGACCCGTCTGGAATGAAGCGCTTCCCCCGGGAAAGCGGCAGAAGGGAAGCGCTTCCCCCGGCCAAAAAAAAACCACCCGAGCGGGTGGTTTTTACTAGGTCGAGGCGGGGCCTACTGCTTGATGGCGCCGAAGCTGCCCGAAGCGTTCTGGCTGCTGTCGCTGAAGAGACCGCCGAGCTCGCGGGCGTCGTCGCCGTAGAAGTGGCCGGCGCTCTGCACGCTGCCGGTGCCGGTGGTGGCGAAGCCCTGGCCGCTGATGGTGGCGCTGATGTCGATGGGTTTGAAATCCAGCCGGCCGTTGTCCTCCTTGCTGATGCTGCCCACCAGGGTTTTCTGGCCGAAGTTGGCGCTGAAATGGGCCTTGGCCACGCCCACATCGCCATTGACGGCCACGGCGGCGCTGCCCACGTACTTGGCGTTGCCGCTGGTGGGCATGTTCTGGGTGATATTACCGACGCTGAATAGCTGGCTCTGGCTGTCATTGTCGCCGAGATTGACATAGCCGAAACGGCTGTTGGCGTAGTTGCTGCCGCTGACGATGTAATGGCGGAAGAAGGTGTTGTTGATGGTGCTGTTGCTGATGGAGGTCATGCTGCGCACATGGATATTCGGAAATTGCAGCGGAATATCCTTGCCGTTGATGCGAATGGTGCTGAGGTCATTGGTGGCCACCCGCTGAATGGTGCTGCTGGCGGTGATGCCGGCGCCGGTGCTGACCGTGGCCGCCTCGCCGCGATAGGTGCCGTTGGCCGTGTTGGTGGCCTTGCCGAAGGGGTTGGCACTGCGCGGCGTGGGGGTGGCGGTGGGATTGGGCGCGGGTTGCTTGTCATCGGAACCGCCCCCACAGGCGGCCAGTAGGCAAACCAGGCTTAGGCTGAAAACGAGCGTAGACGTTTTTTTCATCGTAAATTCCTCAATTTAGTTGGAGAAGACGGCCGGAGCCGCCCGGGCACTATAGCGATTTTTCCCGGTTGAACCAAGCCAGCAGCAGCAGCGGCGCCAGGGCCAGGACGAGGAGCAGCAGATTGAACAGGCCGTTGCCCAGGGCCGAAGCCCAGCCGTCGTAGGCCCAGGGCCGGGGCAATACATAAACCAGCAGCGGCCAGCGCAGCAGGGCGGTGGTGGCCAGCAGCCAGCCCAGCGGCCAGCGCGGGTGGCGGTGTAGCAGGGCCAGGGTCAGGCCGTCGAGCAGATAGCTGAGCGGCAGCAGCCAGAGCATCAGCACCGCTCCAGCGCCGCCACCAGCAGCCCGGCCAGTTCGGCCTTCTCGGTCGGAGAAAAATCGGCGCTTTCAAAAAACAGACCGACGGCCACATCCCAAACCAGAGTGAAGCGCTTCCCGCGCCAGCGCCAGTGCCACTGTTCCCGGTCGTCCCAGAGCAGCAGCTCGTGGCCGTCCGGCTGGATTTCCATCGGCAGGGCTGCCCGCCAGCGTTCCCGGCCGGCGTAGTCGAGCGCTTCCAGCCGGAGGGCCAGGGCCAGCAGGGGCGAAACGGCCGGCCGCAGCGGCGCCAGCAGCAGGGCTTCCAGTTCGGCTTCCTCCGCGACGGGGAAGCGCTTCGGCGTCTCCCAGTAAAGGCCCTCGGGCCATTCCAGGTGCAGTTCCAGCGTCCGGCCGCGCCAGCGCCACTGCCACACCTCGCCCTCGGGCTTCCAGCGCCGGGCCAGCGGCCGCCGCCCCGGGGGCAGGGCCACCAGCCAGTCCTGCAGCTGGCGCCGGGTCAGGGGCGCCAGGGCCGCCGTCAGTTCGGCCATCATGGCCGGGGGCCGGGCCAAATGACGAAGCGCTTCGGGTCGGCGCCCCGTTGAATCAGGTGGTGCAGGGCCTCGTCCCGGCGGGGCCAGCGTTCTATCTCCAGGCGGGCGTCGGCCCCGGCCCCGTCCCAGACGTCGAAGGGGGTGGCCTCGTAGTAGCTGAGATAGGCCGTCCCCACGCGTTTCAGGGCGTAGAGGCAGACCAGACCGGTGCCGCCGACGTCGTAAATCACCCGCTGGCCCCGGGTGGCTTCGTCATAAGTTTCCATAAATCCTCCTAGCTGAAGCGCTTCACCTTAGCACAGCGCTACAATCAGCTTTCCATTCAACTGACCGTGGAGGAATTATGACCCTACGTTTCACCCTGACCCTGGCCCTGCTGCCGGGCCTGCTGGCGGCCCAGACCATTCACGGCACCCGGCTGAATCGCCAGGTGCACCGCAGCGTCCAGACCCTAAATCTGAACGGCCAGCCGCTGGCGGCCCAGGAATTCAGCGTGCAGGTGGCCAACGGCCCGGCCGATTTGCAGCCGGTGAGCGCCGTGGCCGTCTACCAGTCCGAATGCAGCGACAGAACCGTGGCCCTGCCGCTGACGGTGGAGACGCTGGCGCCCCAGCACTACCGGGCCCGGCTCTATTTCGACGCCCTGCGTCCGGACGACGACGGCTGCGGCTGGCGCTGGACGGCGGCCCGCATGGATTTCCAGCCCAATCCCAATGACAGCGCCGTTAATTACACCGCCAGCGTCGGCGTGAACGATGGCGACGGCGCCGGCTACCGCCGTGATTTCAGCCTGCATCTGCGCCGCTACAACCAGCGTGGCAATCGTTCCCTGCCCCAGACCGTGGCCCTGACGCCGCTGGCCCCGCTCCAGGCCCAGCAGCCGAACCCGGAACGGGCCCTCTTCCACTATGAAGTGCGGCCGCTGAGCCCCTAAAAAAGAAGCCCCTCAAGCGAGGGGCTTTTTTGTGCGCCTAGAGGCCCTTGGTCAGTTCCTGCCAGAGGAATTCGTAGGCCAGGGCGTTCATGTAGGCGCGCTGGCCATTGTCCGCCGCGCCGCCGTGGCCGCCCTCGGTGTTCTCGTAGTAGAGGGCATTTTTGGCCGCCGCCAGCATCTTCGCCATCATCTTGCGGGCGTGGCCCGGGTGGACGCGGTCGTCGCGGGTGGAGGTGGTGAAGAGCACCGGCGGATAGTCGCGCTTGGCCTCAAACAGGTGATAGGGCGAAAAGGTCTGGAGATAGGCCCACTGCTCGGGCTGGGACGGGTCGCCATACTCGGCTATCCAGGAGGCCCCGGCCAGCAGCTGGCTGTAGCGCTTCATATCCAGCAGCGGCACCTGAATGACGATGGCGCCGAAGCGCTCCGGGTACTGGGTCAGCATATTGCCCATGAGCAGGCCGCCATTGCTGCCGCCCTGAATGCCCAGGTGGGCCGGGCTGGTGATTTTTTTGTCGATTAAATCCTGGGCCACGGCGGCGAAGTCCTCATAGGCCCGGGGCCGTTTTTCGCGCAGGGCCGCCTGGTGCCAGCGCGGGCCGTACTCGCTGCCGCCGCGAATATTGGCCACCACATAGACGCCACCGCGCCCGTCGGCCGTGCGCCGGCTGAACCAGGCCTTGCCGACGCCGGGGGTGTAGCTGGGCGTCAGGGCCACCTCGAAGCCGCCGTAGCCATAGAGCAGGGTCGGATTCTTACCGTCCCGCTTTAAATCCCGGTGGTGAACGAGGAAATAGGGAACTTTCGTACCGTCGGCGCTGGTGGCGAAGTGCTGTTCGCTGACCAGGTCGCTGGCGTCGAAGAAGGCCGGCAGCGCTTTCAGCACCTCGGGCGTGCCGTCGATGCTGGTCAGGCTCAGGGTGGTGGGCTGGTCGTAGCTGCTGACGGTGAGCCAGAGCTCGTCGCCCTCGTCCTCATCGACGGCGGCCACGCTGCTGGTGCCGATGTGGGGGATACCCTTCAGTTCACGCGGGGCCCAGTCCTTACTGGGGTCCAGAACGACCAGCCGGTTTTTCACGTCCTCGAGAATATTCAGCACCAGATAGTTCTTCGTCCAGACGCTGGCCGCCAGGGAACTGTGCTCGTCCGGGGTGAACAGGGCCTTCAGCTCGCGCCTGCCGGCCTGCCAATCTTTGTAGTTGGCCAGCAGCAGGGAGCCGGCCGGGTAACTGTGGCCGTTGATTTCCCAGTCCTCGCGCGGGCTAATCAGCAGCCAGTCGCGCACCACGCTTTTGCTGGCCGAATCGGGCACGTCGATTTTCGTCAGGGTGTTGTCGGCGGCGCGCTGGAAGAGCTCGGATTTGTAGAAATCAATGACCCGGGAGACAAAATCGCGCTCGTAGCCGGGGGTGTCATCGTGCACGGCCGCCACCATCATGTCGCTGGCCTCGCCGCGATAGACGAGCTGGGCCTCGGCCAGGGGCGTGCCACGCCGCCAAATTCTTGTCTCGCGCGGATAGCCGGAGGTGGTCAGGCTGTCCGGGCCAAAGTCGGTTTGCACGAAGACATGGTCGCGGTCAATCCAATCCAGCGAGCCCTTGGCCTCGGGCTTGTGGAAGCCGTCGGCAACGAATTCGCGCTTTTCCAGGTCAAATTCCCGGGTTTCATCGGCATCGGAGCCGCTCCGGGACAGGGAAATCAGGCAGCGCTGGTAGTCCGGGCGCAGGCAGCTGGCACCGTGCCAAACCCAGCTGGTGTTTTCCTTCTGGTTAAGGGCGTCCAAATCCAGCAGCACCTCCCACTTGGGTTCGGCCCGGCGGTATTCCTCCAGGGTGGTGCGGCGCCAGAGGCCGCGCGGGTGCTGGGCGTCCTGCCAGAAGTTGTAGTAGTAGGGGCCGCGCTTGCCGACGAAGGGGATTTTGTCGTTGGAATTGAGAATGGCGAGGAGCTCGGCCTCGGTTTTTTTGAAGGAATCGCTCTGGGCCAGGGCCTGCCGGGTGCGCATATTCTGCTGCTGGACCCAGTTCAGGGCCGGGGCACCGTCGATGTCCTCCAGCCAGAGATAGGGGTCGTGGTCGTCGCTCATACTGTTGCTCCAGGGAAAAAGGCTGCACAGAGCCAGAAAAAATAGCTTTTTATTCATGGGGTTTCCTCAGGTTTAGGCTGGGTGAGTTCGCCGGGGCGAACCGGGCCATTGTAGCGGTCGGGCCAAAGTCTGTCCCCGGGCCGGGGCCGCAGTAAAATTAGCGCGCGTTAGGCGTTCCCCTAAATATTCACAAGGAAAATCATGTACTACGACATCGTTATCATCGGCGGCGGCGCCGGGGGCCTGGAGCTGGCCGCCCGCCTCGGCCGCTATTTTGGGCGGGTGCGCGGCCCGGAAAAGGTGCTGCTCATCGACCGCTCCTCCTATCACATCTGGAAGCCCACTCTGCACGAGGTGGCCGTGGGCACGCTCAATCCCCAGCAGGAGGGCCTGTCCTACAGCATTCTCGGCCGCAGCAACCACTTCAGCTATATGCCCGGCGAACTGCTGCGCCTGGACGCCCCCGGCCACCGGCTTACCCTGGCCGCCGTCTACGATGACCACCGGGAACTTATTATTCCCGAACGGGAGCTGAGCTTCGGCCAGTGCGTGCTGGCCCTGGGCAGCGGTTCCAATTTCTTCGGTACCCCCGGCAGCGAGCACGCCTTCGTGCTGGAACAGGCCGCCGATGCCCAGCGCTTCCAGCGCCACCTGCTGAACCTCTTCGCCAGGGCCGCCTACAGCCGGGAACGGCTGCTCAACGTGGGCATTGTCGGCGGCGGCGCCACCGGCGTGGAGCTGGCGGCGGAGCTGGTGGAGGCCTACCGGGCCATCAACGAGAGCGTCGGCAGTGCCCAGCGCTTCCGTATCCATATCACCCTGCTGGAGGCCTCGCCCCGGCTGCTCAACGGCCTGCCGGAGCGGGTGGCCCGGGGCGCCGAAGCGGCCCTGCGCGATAAGCAGGTGGAGGTGCTGACCAGTACGCCGGTGAAGGCTCTGCACGCCGACCACATCGAAACCGCCAGCGGCACCATTCCCACCGATGTCATCGTCTGGGCGGCGGGCATCAAGGCGGCGGAACGCAACCGCGACTATGGCCTGACCACCAATCGCCTCAATCAATTCGAGGTGGACAGCCAGCTGCGCACCAGCGCCAAGGACATCTACGCCCTCGGCGACTGTGCCGCCTGCCCCTGGGGCGAGGGGCGCCAGGTGCCGGCCCGGGCGGCGGCGGCCCACCAGCAGGCGGCCTATCTCTATAAGATGCTGCGGGCCCAGAGTCGCGGCAAAAAATACGAGAAGCCCTATGTCTATCGGGAGCTGGGTTCGCTGATTTCCCTCGGCGACCGCCAGGGGGTGGGCAATCTGAGCAAGGGCCGCTCCGGTGGCAATCTGTTCATCGAGGGCCTGATTGCCAAATATATGTATATGTCGCTGCATCTGGCCCACCACAAGGCCATTCTCGGCTGCCGCAAAACGGCGCTGCTGGCCCTGGCCCGGGCGGCGCAGAACCGCGTCTCCGGCCGCCTGAAACTGCACTGAGCCGAAGCGCTTCCCCGGTCCGGTCATTAGGTCGGGCCGACCATCAACAACAAAAAAAGGAAAATCTATGCGGAAAATCCCCGTTTTGGCCGGCCTGCTGGTCTTTCTAGATGGCCATATCGAGCTGCCTAGCCCTGCCGAGCCTTTAGCGACTATAAAAACGCCGAATTACTGAAAAAAAAGCGCAAAAGCTGCAAAAAATACGACGAATTTTTCGGCGTCTGCAAACTCTGGAAGCTGGAACGCACCTTCCAATGCACCGTTAATTAGCGACTCTTGAATGCGGTTTGGGCCGGGGCTTTTGCTCCGGCTTTTTTTTGGCGGGCGGGGGAAGCGCTTCGGACCTGGGCTTGTTCATCAAACCGAAGCGCTTCGTTGCCCGTGGCCAAGCCAAGCGAAGCGCTCCCCGCTGGGCTATCCCCCGAAGCGCTTTGCTGGAAATAGTCTTTTCAAAGGGAAGCGCTTCTATCTCGTTCGTCCGTCCGAAGCGCTTCGTTGCCAGTAGCTGGGTCGGGCGAAGCGCTTCTTTCCAAACAGGGCTTTCCAGACCGAAGCGCTTCGGTTTTAGTCGAAGGATTTATTCGCTGGCTCGCCGGGGGAAGCGCTTCGTCATCAGGAGCCCGGCGCCGGTGAAGCGCTTCCCGTTGGGTTATTAGCCCGAAGCGCTTCGGTTCCAGCTGGAAGGTTTATTGCCCGGCCGTTGAAAGCGGAGGAGCACGCCGGAGATTTGATGGTTAGGAAGCGCTTCGGCCTTACCCATCAATCCGAAGCGCTTCGCTGGAAAAGACTTAGCAGCCCGAAGCGCTCCCTTCCAGATTTCCCAATCGAAGCGCTTCGACTCCTAGAGCAGGGAAGAGGAAAGCGCTTCCCGCTGGGCTATCCCCTAAAGCGCTTCACTAGAAATAGTCTTTTCAAAGGGAAGCGCTTCTATCTCGGTCGTCCGTCCGAAGCGCTTCGTTGCCAGTAGCTGGGTCGGGCGAAGCGCTCCCCTTTCTTTTGTTTCTTTATCTTGAGGAATTCCACCCCGGCTCGTTTCGGCCGAAGCGCTTCATTCCTAAATACTGGGAAAGCTGGAAGCGCTTCGGGCTGGGCCAATAGTCCGAAGCGCTTCCCCTTCTTTGTTTTTTAAACCCCAGCCCGTCAAGGCTGAAGTGCTTCGTTCTAAACCAAGGCTTCTCAAGCCGAAGCGCTCCGGTTTCAGCCTTCCAGCCGGAAGGTTTATTAGTCCGCCGTTGAAAGAGAAGAAGCGCTTCGTTCTGGGGAAATACTTCTAACCTGCCCATCAATTTGAAGCGCTTCTCTGAAAAATAACCCGAGTCGTCAGAGGCCGGGGCCGGGGCCGAAGCGCTTCGGTTCCAGCCGGAAGGTTTATTAGCCCGCCGCTGGAAGAGAAGAAGCGCTTCGTTCCGAGGAAGCGCTTCGGTCTTATCCATCAATCCGAAGCGCTTCGCCCCGGCCCGGCGGGCATAAAAAAACGCCGGCCCGAGGGCCAGCGTTGGAAGGGTTTTGGGGGCGACTCGTCCGGGCGTGCCTCCCACAAAACTACGCTCAGTAGACCGGAGTGTAAGCCGCCTGTGGATTGTTCTGGTCAATGGCGCGACTCGCCAGAGCGCGCCTCCCACAGAGCAACTTATTAGTAAACCGGCGTATAGGCAGCCTGCGGATTATTTTGGTCAATGGCGCGACTCGTCAGAGCGCGCCTCCCACAAAACTATGCTCAATAGACCGGAGTGTAAGCCGCTTGAGGATTGTTCTGGTCGATGGCGCGACTCGCCAGAGCGCGCCTCCCACAGAGCAACTTATTAGTAAACCGGTGTATAGGCAGCCTGCGGGTTGTTTTGGTCAATGGCGCGAATGTAGATTTCCACCCGCCGGTCGCCGGGATTACGCTCGGCGGTGGCATAGCGTTCGCCCAGGCCCCGGGTGATGAAGCGGTTACCCATAACGCCCCGGCTGGTCAGATAGCTGGCCGTGCTCTGGGCGCGGCGTTCGGACAGCTGCTGGTTGTGGGATTCGGTGCCGATGCCATCGGTGAAACCGTAGATGTGCACGATGGTTTCCGGGTACTGGTTCAGCGTCTGGGCGATGTTATCCAGCGTTGGATAGAAGTTCGGCTTGATGGTGGACTGGTTGTTGTCGAAGAGGATTTCGCTCTGGATATTCAGCTGAATGGTGCTGTCGTCGATGCGGTTCACCTGAATGCCGGCCTGCTGCACCTGCTGCTGCAGCTGGGCCTGCTGGTTGTTCATGTAGTTGGCCACGGCCGCGCCGGCCAGTGCGCCCAGGGCCGCGCCCACATAGCGACCGTTGTCATCGTTGATTTGGTGGCCGGCCACGCCGCCCAGGGCCGCGCCGCCAAGGGTGGTCAGGGCCATGGTGGTGTTGGGGTCGCCCTGACAGCCATTCAGCAGCAGCGCCATGGTCAAAGTTACGGCAATTTTTTTCATAAACGTTTTTCCTCTAAATGGTTTCTATAGATGGTGCAAGAAGGCCAGCAGCTGTTCCAGCTCGTCATCGCGGGTCAGATGGGAAAGGCTAATCCGCAGACTGCTGGCGGCACTGGGCAGATTCATCGCCTGGAGCACGTGGGAACCTTCGCCCCCACTCTGGCAGGCCGAACCTGCGGACAGGGCCAGCCGGGCCCGGTCAGCCAGGGCCAGGGCCTTGGCTGCGCCTATTCTAAGCGCAATGTTTTCGATATGGGGGATTTTGTGGCCGTCCACATTGGGGCGAATGCTTAGCGGCAGCTGGGCCCGCAGCCGCTGATTTAGCGCCGTTACCCGGGCCGTCCGCTCGGCCAGTTCCGCCGTCGCCAGGGCCGCCGCCTCGGCCAGGGCCTGAATCAACGCCACCGGCGCCGTGCCCGAGCGCAGGCCGCGTTCCTGGCCGCCGCCCTGCTGCTGGGCCTGCAGGCGCATCTTCGGCAGCCGCCGCACCCAGAGGGCGCCAATGCCCGCCGGCCCGTAAATCTTATGGGCGGAGAAGCTGACCATGTCCGCATTCCAGGCGCCCACGTCCACCGGCATTTTGCCCAGGGCCTGCACGCCGTCCACGTGGAGCTTGGCGCCGTGCTCGTGCACCAGCGCGGCAATGGCGGGAATGTCCTGGAGGACGCCGGTTTCATTGTTCACGGCCATGACGCTGACCAGGGTCGTTGGCGCCGCCCGAAGCGCTTCGGCCAGCCGGTTCAAATCCAGCCGTCCATCGCCGGCCACCGGCAGAAATTCCGTGGCCACGCCCTGTTTGGTGAGGACGCCCACCGGGTCGAGGACGGCCTTGTGTTCGGTTTGCAGGGTGATAATCCGGGGCCGCCTGGCCTCGTGGTGGCCGACGGCGCCCTTCAGGGCCAGATTATTGGCCTCGGTGGCGCCGCTGGTGAAGACGATTTCGCGCGGGTCGGCGTGGATGCTGGCGGCGAAGCGCTCCCGGGCCGTCTGCAGGGCCGCTCGCCGTTCCAGGGCCGGGCCGTAGCTGGCGCCGGCGTTGTGGAAATGGTCGAGACCCTCCAACAGCACCGCCCGCACCCGGGGGTCGAGCGGCGTGGTGGCGCTGTAGTCGAAGTAGGCGTAGGCCACTTAGCAGGCCCGGTCGCGGTAGAGGTCGATACGGCCGAGGCTGGCCAGCCGTTCCACATAGGCCCCCAGCCGGGGCGGATAGACCAAATCCTTGACGCAGCTGAGATTGCGCAGCGGCGGGAACAGGACGATGTCATCGAGACCCGGCGTCGCCCCGGCGGCAAAGTCGCCCCGGAGCAGCCCTTCGGCCTGTTCCAGCAGCGGCCGTAGTTCGGCGAGGAATTCCGGCGTCCGGGCCCGGGCGCTGGCGAAGTCCATACCGATGAGCTCGGTTTTCTTGGCGGTGAAATAGGCCCGGGCGCTGGCTGTGGCGAATTCCGGCAGGCCCAGTTCCACATCGCGCGGCATCACCAGCCTATTAATAAGGGGCGCCGTCGTTTTCAGCCAGTCGAGCACCTCGGGCCGGGGTTCGCCGGCGAAGCGCTCCCCGCCGAGTTCGCGGACGATGTCCAGACTTTCACCCCGGGCGCTGCCGTCGTCGCGCACGAGAATGGGCACGACCTTCTGACCAATCAGGCCGATGGGCGTGGCCTCGTCGTCGTTGGCCAGCGGAATTTCCTCCAGCGTCAGGCCGAGCAGATGGGCGGCCAGGCGGACGCGCTGGCAGAAGGGGCAGTGGTCGTAGTAGTAGAGCTTCATAAAAATCTCCTCAAATTAAAGGGTTAGCGTTTGGTGCCCGAGCCCAGATAGATGGCCGCGAGGGTGAGGCCGGCGCCGCCCCACTGCAGGCCGTTGATGGGCTTGTGCAGATAAAAATAGTCCAGCAGCAGCGCCGCCACCGGCTCGGACAGCAGCAGCAGGCCGGTGAGGGTCAGCGGCAGCAGCGGCACCGCATAGGCAATCAGGCCCCAGGCCACGCACTGCATCACCGCGCCGTAAATCAGCACCAGGCCGATGTCCCGGGCCGTGCGCGGGTAGAGCGCTTCGCCGTTGAAATACAGGGCCGGGCCAATCAGGGCGAGGGCGCCGCCGCAGCTGAGCAGCATCATCAGCGGGAACAGGGAAGTCTTCTCGGTCTGGTGGGTTTTGCGGATGGACAGCATCGACAGGGCCAGCAGCGCCCCCGAGGCGATGCCGCTGACGATGCCCCAGGGGGCCCGCTGGTTCTGGCCGAGCTCCGGACTGCTAATCAGGCCCACCCCCAGCACCGCCAGCAGCAGGCTAATCAGCTGGAGCCGGCGCGGCCGTTCGCCGTAGTAGAAGAAGCCGATGGCGGTGAGGAAGAAGATTTGCAGGCTGTTGAGTAGCGTGGAAATGCCGGGGCCAACGGCGTGGATGCTCTCGTGCCAGAGGGCCAAATCAAAGGCGAGGAAGACGCCGGCCAGCAGGGCAAAGCCGATGGCCTTGGGCGCCCGGGGGAAGGGGTGGCCCAGGGCCCGGGCCAAAATCAGGAACAGCACCGCCGCCACCGCCAGCCGCCAGAAGGCGATGGCGTAGGAACCGACGGCCACGAATTTCACAATCAGACTGCCGAGGCCGAAGAGGGCGCTGCCGAAAACCAGCAGCGGCGCCGCGTGGGCGGCGGGACGTTCAGACATGGGACCTCCAAAAGGAACTATTGTGGCCGAGCCGGGCCGGGGAGGGAAGCGCTTCGGTCTTAGCGGCTTTCCAACTCGAAGCGCTTCGCTCTGAACCTAGTGTTGGGCGAGAAGCGCGGAGCTATCACCACACCCCGAACCTCGAACCTAAATGGGGGAGCGCTTCGTTCCCCGGGCTCGGTTGGAGGGAAGCGCCTCGACGTTCCAGCCAAAGGGGAGCGCTTCCGGCTGAGCAATCAGATTCCCAACGAAGCGCTTCGGTTAGCTGGATTAGAACTAGCCGGAACGGGGCAATTATTTATGGACAGGGGGAGCGCTTCGTTCCCGAAAGCCAGGAAAACCGAAGCGCTTCGGTCTGGAAGGACCCTTTCCACCGCTGCCCAAGGGAAGCGCTTCGTACTGGAAGCATACTTGTCTTGCGAGCGCCCCATAAAACCGAAGCGCTTCGCTGGGCACAGAAAAGCCCACCGAAGTGGGCTGGGGGCGGGGCTATTGCTGCAGCCGGCTGGGAATGTCGATATTGCAAAGGTCCGTGTAGTTGGCCTGGCGTTTGAACCAGTCGCCTCTGCGGTTGCGCCGCGATTCCACCAGTTCGGCGAAGGCCGGGCTGTCGGTCTTCATAACCTGCAACGGTAGCCGTTCGCCCTCGGGCACCTCGCTGCCGAGGCGAACGCTCTGTACCGGCGTAAATTCGTCCGGGCTGTTGTAGTAGCCCGCATAGCCGGCGTTATTGTTGCTGCCGCGCGGCAGGGAACTGAGCACGCCGGCGCCGTAAATGACCCGGCCCACCAGGGCGATGTTGCGGTCCAGATAGCGCGGCGATTGGCCGATGACCACGTAGAGTTCGCTGCCGTTGCCGTTGTCCGGCGGGTTGTTGCGGCCCACGCCCAGGGCACCGTAGCAGTGGGTGAGCCAGGCCTCGGCGGGGGCGGTATCAATGATTTCCTGGCCGGAACGGCCCGGGGGCCTTTTTCACGCCGGCCTCGGCGGCGCTGGCCAGAGTCGCAAGCAAGAGGGTAATAAGCAAGGTTTTTTTCATATTTTTTCCTCACGTTGCACCAACGGTCTGTTGGTTCTGGCAACTTAACTATGGCCGGACCAACACAGGCAAGAGATGAAAATAAATCATGCTTTTAATTTTCCCCTTTAATCTATCTGGAGCGATAAATGTCCAAAATCTACGCCCATGTCCGCCAGGACTCAGCCCAAAAATGGCATGAGCACCTACTAAAAAATCACCTGCAAAAAGTTGCGCAACTTGCCCGGTGTTTTGCCGGCCGCCATGGGGCGGCATTTGCCGAATATGCGGGACTTTTGCACGATTTGGGTAAATTTCAGGCGGTTTTTCAGAAATATATCCGCAATGCATCCGGCTTTGAAAAAGAAAAAGCCCATTTGGAAGATACGGAATCTTCCAAACCACACAAAATTCCGCATTCCACCGCTGGTGCCAAATATGCTGTAAAACGTCTCAGTCCATTCTTTGGACATTTGCTGGCGTATCTGATTGCAGGACACCATGCGGGTTTAGCGGATTGGTATGATAAGGGCAGCCTGCAACATCGCCTGCAACAGGCAGATGAAGAGTTGGCAGCATCCTTATCTGGTTTAGTAGAAAGCGGCTTGCCCGAAGATTTTTTCCCGCTATCAGATGATGATCTGAAGCGGGATTTTTTTGCGTTTTGGCAGGACGGAGCAAAGCTGGAAGAATTGCATATTTGGCTGCGTTTTCTCTTTTCCTGCCTGGTCGATGCCGATTTTTTAGACACAGAAGCCTTTATGAACGGTTATGCCGATGCGAATGCCGCGCAGGCTGCTGGATTGCGGCCGAAATTTCCCGATTTACAGGAATTGCACCGGCGCTACGCGCAATACATGGCAAAACTTGAGGAAAAAGCAGATAAAAATTCCGCTTTAAACCAGGAACGTGCCGCCATTTTGCAGCAATGTTTTTCCGCCGCCGAAACCGACTGCACTTTGTTTTCTTTGACTGTGCCGACCGGCGGCGGCAAAACTTTGGCGAGCTTGGGGTTCGCTTTGAAG
>CAUSKK010000018.1:0-41191 GCA_963532425.1 uncultured Cardiobacteriaceae bacterium | reverse complement strand
CGGCGGCGAAGCGCTTCGTTCTCAAGGACTGGAAAAAAGAGGTCTGGCGCTGGCTAGCCCCGATTTAGCGAAGCGCTTCGGTTGGTGGGCCGAGTGGGCTTTTACGCGCCGAGGAGCGCTTCGAGCGCGAACGGTCTTTTCATCGCCCAATTTAATAGGGAGTAGGAGCAGCGCTTCGTCCGGGAAACTGGGAACAGGGGCAATGCCGGCGGGCAATGACAGCGAAGCGCTTCGTTTATCGCAGCACTGGCAACCGGGCAAATCGTACGTTTAGGAATAGGGGAAGCGCTTCGGGAGATGATTTCCGGCGAAACATTCCGGGGGCCAGGCCGAAAGAGAAAGCGCTTCGGACGAAGCCCGGGCTGGCCAGGGGACAGATTTTGGGGCGCCGCCCCGGGCGCTAAAAGAAGCGCTTCGGTTTCTCCGGGTTGCTCCTCACCGGCAGTTACCCAGAGCGAAGCGCTCTGAACTTGGTTATCGAAGCGCTTCCCAGCCAGAAGCACCCTAGCGGAAGCGCTTCGTTCCCAGGGGTTAGAAAAAGATAAGCGCCTTCGGAGCGCCCGCCCGGATAAAAGGGAGCGCTTCGGCTTTGGAAGGCAGCCGGTTGGTTTTATTGGGTTCCGACCGGGAAGCGCTTCGCCCTGCCGGGCCCGTTAAAGCGAAGCGCTTCGTTGGCAAAGGCCGGGCAGAAAAGCATCAAGCCGAGTGGCCGTCGCCAATTTCGCTTTTTCTAACCTTGAAGAACAAGGGGCTCCCGGCCGGATGGGCAGAAATCAAAACCTGGCCGCCGGCGGGAAGCGCTTCGTTTAGAGGAGGTTATTTCCAGCGAAGCACTGCGCTTGGCGAAACGGGTGCCGGCCGGGGCCAACGTTTGCGAATAGGGGCGTGCTTCAATTTAGGGAAATCCGTTTGGGGCCGTTGGCGGAACGAAGCGCTTCGCTGGGGGCCTAGGGATTCAGGAGCCGGTCGGCGGGAAGCGCTTCGTTTAGAGGAGATTATTTCCAGCGAAGCACGGCGGGGCCTTGTTGTTTTCAGCCCCGTATGGGCCTGAACCGGGCCGGCGGGGTCGGTTCGTGGACGACAAGGGGCGGAGCGCGGCGGCCGGCACCCTTTAAATTAGCCCGGGTCTCCAAAGGGGAAGCGCTTCCTTCCACCGGGTGGGGAAAATGAAGCGCTTCCTTCGGGGGCGCCTAATGCTGGCAAAGCGCTGCGGGGGCAGCGGCGGTTGGCTGGGCCGGTGGAAATAAAAAACGCCCCAGCGGCCGGGGCGGGACGGGTCGGGGTGATTTCAGGACCACTCCGCCCGGCGCTGGTACCAGTCGCAGGCGCGGGCGAAGTTCTGTTCAATGTCGCTGCCGGCGCCGCCCAGGGGCAGGGCCGGGGTGGCGGGCGGGCCGGGCTGCTGCTGTTCCCGTTCGGCCGCCTCCAGGGCGTCGAAGTCGGCGGCCAGCCGGGCCGGATTGTCCTGCAGGGCCAGTTCCAGCCAGAAGCGGGCCTGAACCAGGTCGTCCTGTTCCAGGCAGAGCCGGGCCCAGTCGCGCTGGCTGTGCCCCTCGCCGCGCTGGGCCGCCTGCAGCAGCCAGTAGTCGGCCAGCTCCTCATCTTCGGGCACCCCCCGGCCCTGGCGGTAGCAGTCGGCCAGCTCGCGCTGGGCCAGCCGTTGGCCAAGGGCGGCGGCCTGCTGGTAGTAGGCGCAGGCCGAGGGCCAGTTGCCACTTTCGCCGGCGAGCCGGCCCAGGGCCCAGAGCGCTTCCCGGTCGGCGGCGGTGGCGGCCTGGCTGAGCCAGTGGCAGGCCCGGGCCCGGCGTTGGCGTTCTCCTCCGCTGGCCGGCTGCTGCCAATAGAAGAGGCCCAGTTCACGCTGGGCCCCAACCCGGCCGGCGGCGGCGGCCTGTTTCAGAAAATGCAGCGCCCCGGGGGTAAAACTGCGGCCGCCCCGTTCCACCAGCCGGCGGTAGTAGCGGCCCAGGGCCCAGGCGGCTTCGTAGTGATTCTGGGCGGCGGCGGTCTGCCACTGGCGCCGGGCCAGACTGCGCTGGCGGGGTCCGCCGAGGCCGTAGAAGGCGAACAGGCCCAGATAGTACTGGCCGTGGCGGTCGCCCCGGGCGGCGGCACGCTGGTAGTAGTGGCGGGCGGTGCCGTAGTCGCGGCGGCGGGCGTGCCAGGAGCCCAGATTCAGAAGCGCTTCGGTGAGACCGCGCCGGGCCGCCCATTCGTAGTAGCGCCGGGCCGCCTGCAGGTCCTGGGCCCGCCCCCGGCCCTGTTCACAGAGTACCGCCAGATTAAAAGCCGCCGCCGCCGAGCCGAGCCGGGCGCCCTCTTGGTAGGCCCGCTGGGCTTGGTAGTAGTCGCGGGCGCCGCCCAGACCCTGCTGGTGCAGCCAGCCGAGGGCATTCCAGGCGTCGGCGTGCCGGCCGAGGGTGGCGGCCTCGAAATAGGCCCGGGCCAGGGCGTATTCCTCCAGCTGCCAGCTCAGCCAACCGAGCTGGTAGCAGGCCCCGCCGTCGCCCCAGCGCCGGGCCAGCCGTTCCCAGTGGTGCCAGGCGGCCTGATAATCGCCGGCCCGCATGGCCGCCTGGGCCCGCCGCCGGTCGCGCCGCTGGCGCAGGGTTTGCACGCCGCCGTAGAGCAACAGCGACAGACTAAAAATCAATGAATAGAGCATGGTTTCCCTTGTGCAAAAGAGACGGCTTGGCCGCCTCCGGTGGAATCAATGGGGCCGGAGACAAGGCGCCGGCCGAAATTAGCCGTCATCTTAGGGCTTTTTCCGGCGGCTGCCCATTAAAACCGCACGGTCGGCCATAAAAAAAGCGCCTCCGGGGAAGCGCTTCGGCCTTAGAGCCAAGGCCCGAATTCCGCGAGGCCCAGTGCCTGGAACAGGCGCCGTTGCTCGTTTTCCAGCCAGCGGTGCTGGGCCTGCCACTGGCGGTGCTGCTCGGCCCAGTGGCGCTGGAAATCGGCCTCGGCATTCGCCCAGGCGCTGGCCCAGGCGGCGCCGCCGTTTTCCGGTGGGTTCAGGGCGGCGACCAGCTGCCGGAGCAGGGCCGCCGGCAGGGGCCAATGGCGGTCGCCGGCGCGCAGTTCGGCGCCGTCGGGATTGGCCAGGAGCTGGGCCGTCTGGCTGGCGTTGAGCTGGCCCCGGCCGGCGGTCAGGGGAAGCGCTTCGCCGTTGAGACTTACGGTTTCGGGCAGCGGGGCCGGGCCCTGGAGCTGGAAGCTCAGCGTCGGCACGGCCCCGGTCCGTTCCAGGGCGAGCAGCACAAAATCGGCGCCGGTGCGCTGGTAGCCGCTGGCCTGGCAACGGTCGTTGTGGCAGCGCACTTGCAGGGCGGTGGCCTGTTCCTCGGCCTGGCCCAGGCGGGCGGTCAGCAGTAGCAAGAGCATGATTTTCTTCATAATTTTTCTCCGGTGGTGGGCCGCACATAGCGCAGCACCTCATAGTGATGGCCGGCCAGGGTTTTGCGACCCCAGGGGCCAAAGCCCAGGCGGGCATAGAAGCGCTTCGCCCGGGGTTTATCGTCGGCCACCAGCAGGGTGCTGGCCGGCCGTTGTTGCAGCTGGTGGCCGAGAAGCGCTTCGCCCAGGCCCCGGCCGCGATGGTGCGGGGCCACGGCCAGGGTGTCGATGTAGAAGTCCTCGTCGCTCTCCCGGGGCCAGTCCAGACCGGGGCGCAGCGTGGCCAGCAGCGGCGCCCGGAGCCGGTCAAAATCGCCGCCGTCGTAGCCAACCAGGGCCGCCGCCAGCTCGTCGCCGAGCCACAGGGTTTGGGTGTTTTCATAGGAATAGAGACTGGCCGGCCGGGCCAGCCAGTGGCTCAGAAAACGAAGCGCTTCGGCCTCGTCGTCGGCGCTGAGCAGATGGGCGATGACCTCGGCACAGGCCGGCAGAAGAATCGGCGCAATCAGCGGCGCCAGCGCCGGCGTGGCCGGGCGAATGTCAAAGTGCATGGGACGGCTCCCGTTCGTAGCAAAAAAAGGTCAAAGCCAGCGGATTTTCTTCGTCGGCCGGATGAAACTCGGCGCTCACCTCGCGCCACTCCGGGCCGAGGGCGGGGAAATGGGTGTCGCCGGCGACCTCGGCATGGACGCGGGTCAGATGGAGCCGCCGGGCCCGGGCCAGGGTCTGGCGGTAGAGTTCGCCGCCGCCGATGATGAAGACTTCCCGGGGGCCGGCCAGGCGAAGCGCTTCCGCCAGGCTGGCCGCCACCTGGACGCCGGGCAGCAGCAGCGGCCGGCGCGACAGCACGATATTTTCCCGGCCGGGCAGGGCACGGCCGATGGCCTCGTGGGTGCGGCGGCCCATGAGCACCGCTCCGCCCCAGGTGGTGGCGCGGAAATGGCGCAAATCCCGGGGCAGATGCCAGGGCATTTGGCCGTCGCGGCCGATAACTCCATTTTCACTGCAGGCAACAATCAGATTCATGGTTCCTCCTCAAAGGCCGCCAGCTTAGCACCGCTGCCCCGGGCCGGGGGCCTTTTACGGGTCCGGGTGAAATCGATAGAATATGCAACGCATTCTTATTTGAAAGAATGCCTTTTCTTCTTTTTAAATCAAGGACTTTTATGTTGAAAAAAATGATTCTGGCCGCCCTGGCCAGCACGGCCCTGGCAGTTAGCGCCGCCCCCATCAAAACCGCCAAGGGCGAGGTGGAAATTGCCAAGGTGCCCGAACGCATTGCCGTCTATGACATCGGCGTGCTCGATACGCTGGTGGCCCTGGGTCTGGGCGACAAAATCGTCGGCGTGCCGGTGAAGGCCTTTTCCGGCCCCTACCAGACGCCCAACGCCAAGGAAGTGGGCGAACTGAAAAAGCCTGATTTTGAGGCCCTGGCCGGCGTCAAGCCCGACCTGGTCATCGTCGCCCAACGCAGCGCCCCGGCCCTGGACGACGCCAGCCAGGTGGCCCAGACCATCGACCTGACCCTGACCTCCGATAACTTCTATCAGGAGGGGCTGGAACGCACCCAGGCCCTGGGCAAACTCTTCGGCAGGGAGGCCGAGGCGGAAAAAATCGTCGCCGACCTCAACAAACTGCGCGACGAGGTCAAGGCGCTGAGCAAGGACAAGGGCAAGGTGCTGTCCATCATGGTCAATGGCAACAAAATCGCCCTCTATGGCTCCGACAGCCGCGCCAACTATCTGAAAAGCGAGCTGGGCCTGCAGCTGATTGACGCCAAAGACCAGAAGAACGACAAGCACGGCATTCCGGTGAGCTTTGAGTTTATCGCCGAGCAGAACCCCGATTGGATTTATGCCCTCGACCGCCTCGCCGCCATCGGCCAGGAGGGCGCCTCGGCCAAGGAAACGCTCAAGAACAAGCTGGTGGAAGGCACCACCGCCTGGCAGAAGCAGCAGGTCATCTATCCGGACGCCACCAATATTTACATCAACATCGGCGGCCCCACGGCCCTGCAAAAATCGCTCACCGAGCTGAAAGAAGCCTTTAGCGCGAAGAAATAATTCCCGGCCGTCCCGATGAACAAAAACCTGCTGTGGGCAGTGCCAATCCTTCTGGGGTTGGCACTGCTTAGTTTATTTATAGGGGTGGCCAATATGGACGGCCTCATCACCATCGAAAGCCGTATTCCGCGCACGCTGGCGGTGATGCTGGCCGGCACCGCCCTGGCCGTGGCCGGGCTGATTATGCAAATGGTCGTCCATAACCGCTTCGTTGAGCCCACCACCGCCGGCACGGCCCAGGGGGCGGCGCTGGGGCTGGTGGCCGTGCTGCTGCTGGCGCCGCATTTTTCGGTGATGGCCAAAATGCTGGTGGCGGCGGCCAGTGCCTTTCTTTCCATGGTGGGCTTTCTCCTCATCGCCCGCCGGGTGCCGGCCACCGACCCGCTGCTGCTGCCGCTGGTGGGCATCGTCTACGGCGGTATCCTCGGCGCCGTCGCCACCTTCTTTGCCTACCAGGTCGACATTCTGCAAATCCTCGACAACTGGCTGTCCGGCGACTTTTCCGCCGTGCTGCGCGGCCGCTATGAGCTGCTCTGGCTCACCGGCGCCGCCGTGGCCCTGGCCTACTATCTGGCCGACCGGCTCACCATCATCGGCATGGGCAAACAGATGGCCCGGGCCCTGGGCCTGCCCTATCGCCGGCTGGTGCTGCTGGCCCTGCTGACGGTGTCGATGATGACGGCGCTGGTGGTGATTAGCGTCGGCATGATTCCCTTCCTCGGCCTGGTGATGCCGAATCTGGTGCGCCAGTTCGTCGGCGACAATCTGCGTCGCACCCTGCCCTGGACGGCCTGGCTCGGCGCCGTCATGACCCTGGCCTGCGACATCCTCGCCCGGCTTATCCGCTATCCCTACGAGGTGCCGGTGAGCACCATTTTTGGGGTGCTCGGCGCCGGCCTCTTCCTCTATCTGCTCCTCGGAGAACG
The DNA here is from genome assembly GCA_963532425.1 of uncultured Cardiobacteriaceae bacterium. Lineage (GTDB taxonomy): Bacteria > Pseudomonadota > Gammaproteobacteria > Cardiobacteriales > Cardiobacteriaceae > CAUSKK01. Next base: position 34,806 of record CAUSKK010000018.1, on the reverse strand, counting down.
CCATGAAGCCTGACAGCAAGCGCCTGCTGGGGCTGGCCCTGGCTCTGGTCGGCGCCGCCGCCCTGTTTTTGGGCTGGGGCGTGGGCGACAACTGGGAATTTATCCTGCGTTTTCGCGGCCAGAAGCTCATCAATATGCTGCTGGTGGCCATGGCCGTGGGCGTGGCGACGGTGGTCTTCCAGACCCTGACCGGCAATCGCATTCTGACCCCCTCCATCATCGGTCTGGATTCGCTCTATCTGCTGCTGCAGGTGGGCCTTATCTTCTGCCTCGGTGGCAGTGGCTATCTGGATTTGCACCCGCTCGGCCTCTTCTTCGCCAATCTGGCCCTGATGCTGCTGCTGGCCGTCCTGCTGCTCTTTGGCCTGCTGCCGCTGCTGAACCGGGACATGTTCCGGCTGCTGCTGGTGGGCGTGATTTTCGGCGTGCTCTGCGCCAATCTGCGCGAGTTCATGGGCCGCCTGCTCGACCCGGCCGAATACTCCTACGCCCAGGACATCGCCTATGCCCAGTTTGACACGGTGCGCTTCCAGGGCCGCCTGCTGCCCCTGGCCAGCCTCCTCATTGGGCTGACCCTGGGCTATTTCTGGCACCGGCGCCACGTGCTCGACATCCTTGCCCTCGGCCGGCCCACGGCCATTAGCCTCGGCGTCGCCTACAACCGGGAAATCATCACCCTGCTGCTGCTGGTGGCCCTGCTGGTGGCGGTGAGCACGGCACTGGTCGGGCCCGTCCTGTTCTTTGGCCTGCTGGTCAGCGCCCTGACCTACCGCCTCTTCCCCACGCCCTACCACGGCCAGCTCATTCCGGCTGCCGCTCTGCTGGCGGCGCTGATTATCGTCCTCGGCCAGGCCGTCTTCGAGCACCTGTTCCACTTCAAGGCCACCCTGAGCGTGGTCATCGAGGGCCTCGGCGGCCTGATGTTTATTTATCTGCTTCTGGCACGGAGAAAAATATGATTGAAATCAAAGGGGTCAATTTCGCCTTCGGCCCCAAGGCTATCCTGCATGACATTAATCTGACCCTGCCGAAAGACGGCATCACCGCCCTGATTGGCCCCAACGGCGCCGGCAAGTCCACCCTGCTCAGCCTCATGGCCCGCATCAACGAGCTGCAGCAGGGCGACATCCATTTCGATGAACTCAGCGTCCGCCACAGCCCGGGCCGGGCCCTGGCCCAGCGGGTGGCCATTCTCCAGCAGCACACCCAGCTGCTCAGCCGGCTCACCATTCGCGAACTGCTGATTTTCGCCCGCTTCCCCTACCACCACGGCCGGCCCAAAACCGACGACCTGCTCACCATCGAAAAGACGCTGGCCTATTTCGATTTGCTCGAACTGCAGCACAAATTCATCGACGAGATTTCCGGCGGCCAGCGCCAGCGCGCCCTGGTGGCCATGGTCTTTGCCCAGGACACCGACTACATTCTGCTGGACGAGCCCCTGAACAATCTGGACATGCACCACGCCCGCAACCTGATGCACAACCTGCGGCGGGCCGCCGATGTCTTTCATAAGGCCATCGTGGTGGTACTGCACGACATCAACTATGCCAGCTGCTATGCCGACCGGGTCGTCGCCATGAAGAACGGGCGGGTGGTGCACGCGGCGGCCACGGCCGAGGTGATTCAGCCGGCGCCGATGAGCGCCCTCTATGAAATTGACATCGAGATGCTGGCCCATAACAATCGCCGCTTTTGCATCTATTTCTAGGAGGTTCTATGGAAGCGCTTCGTTGGCGGCGGGAATATCCCGGCGAACTGTTTAGCGTCCTTTTCTACGGTCTGTTGCTGCTGCTGCCCGAAACGGTTCTACGCCGTGTCGCCGAAACGGGTCTACGCAGTGAAACGCTACTTTTGCTAAGCGCTTCGTCCTTTCTGTTTATTCTGAGCGTCCACGGCCACCGCTACTATCGCCTCGTCGGCCTGCTGCTGCCGCCGGGTCTGTTGGCTTTCTATGGGCTAGTGGGCGGCTTCGAGCCCTTCACCCTGGCCCTGGCCCTGTTCCTCCTCCACCTGGGCGCCGACGCCCCGCCCGGGGAACGGCCGTTCCTACAACGGCTGTTCAGCCAGCTGCGCGCCGTCTACTGGGCGGCCGTCTTCACCCTGCTGGTCTTTCTCCTTATCACCCTGCTGCTCTGGGCGGTGGAAGCGCTGTTCGGTTTCAAGCTCATGAACTTCGTCAATGATTGGCTCTGGGATTTGAACATCGCCCTGGTGGCGCCGCTGACCCTGCTCCATTTCCGCCGCCGCAGTGCGACCGCGCCCCCGTTGCCCGTTGAGGGCGTCTTCCGGCGGCTGGGCGATGGGGTGCTGCTTATCTACAGCTTCATCATCTTCGGCTATATCAGCAAAATTCTACTGCACCGGGAACTGCCCAACGGCGAAGTGGTGAAGGTGCTGCTGCCCTATCTGCTCGGCTGCCTCTATCTGCAGGGCTGGCACCGGGCCACGGGCCCGACCGAAGCGCTTCAGCCCTTCGACCAGCTCATGGGCTTCTACTACCGCTGGCTCAATCTGCTGAATCTGGCGCCGCTGGCCCTGCTGCTGCTGGCCATCAAAATTCGCCTCGAGCACTACGGCCTGACTCCGGACCGCATTCATCTGGTCGTGCTGGCCGGCCTGCTGCTGCTGGCCAATGGGCTGCTGCTGCTGCCCCGGGTCGGCCGGGAGCGCTTCGCCGTCTACCGGCTGCTGCTGGTGCTGCTGACGGCCACGGTGCTGGTGGACGGCTATCTGATTCCCCATAAACGCTGGAGCGAGGCCAGCCAGCGCCAGCGGCTGGAACGGCTGTTGAACGAAAACGGGCTGCTCCGGAACGGCCAAATGGACTGGGAGCGCTTCAAGGCCCTGCGCCAGAATCCGGAGCGGGCCGAAGCGCTGCGCCAGATTCAGGACGCCCGCCGCTATCTGGGCTGGCGCTACGACAACGGCGTTGAAATCAAACCCTTCGGCATCGGCGGCGACGACCTGGACGGGCCCAAGCCGACCCCCAAAGAGGACAACAGCCTAATTCTGCGGCTCAGCTCCACCGAAGCGCTTCCCCTGGCCGGAACTCACCAGCATCTGCTGCTGGCCGGCGTCGGCTATGAACTCCAGAACTGGGAAATCAGCCGGGCCAATCCGGCCGCTAAGCTGCCCAGCCGCGACGACTGGCAACGCCATGTGGAGGAAGCGCTTCGCCGCCACGGCCTCGAAGGTCTGGCCAAGCTGAATTCAGGACAGGAGGAGAAGCTGCTGCCGGTGGCCCTGCGGCTGGAGTACCAGGGCCAAACCTTCATCGCCAAGCAAATGAAATTGAACTGGACGGAAGAAAGCGGCTGGCAGGTGGAGGACTATGACTATGAGGCCTATATTTTCAGCGCGGCGCCTGAATAAAAGTCGGGACCAATGTTAAACTGGACGCCAACAAAAAAAACTAAACCAAAAAGGAATTTTTCGATGTTTAAACAATTGTTAGCAGGAACACTGGCGCTTACTCTGGGCGCCTGTTCTGTTCCCGGGGACCCGCAGAATCCCCAGTTCCCCGACCCCTACACCACCGTCCTGGACGACCAGCGCGGCACCTATCCCAATCTCCAGGACGTGCACAGCCTCAACGTCGGCATGAGCAAAGACCAGCTCTATCAGCTCTTCGGCCACCCCCACTACCAGGAGGGCTTCTTCCGCGTCCGCCAGTGGGACTATCTCTTCCACTTCAAAACCGCCGCCGGCCTGCGCACCTGCCAGCTGAAGGTGCTCTTCGACGACAATCTGCGCACGAGCAGTTTCCACTGGCGCGCCGTCGAACCGGCCGGCAGCGACTGTCCGCCGCCGCTGCCCGAAGCGCTTCCCCCGGCCCCGGGCGTGGAACGGACCACCCTCAGCGCCGACGCCCTCTTTAATTTCGACCGCAGCGACCTGAGCCCCGCCGGCACCGCCACCCTGACCGGACTGGTGGAAAAACTGAAGCGCTTCCCCTCCGTGCGCGCCATTGACATCGTCGGCCACAGCGACCGCCTCGGCGCCGAGGATTACAACCAGCGCCTGTCCGAGGCCCGGGCCCGGACGGTGCAAAACTATCTGCAAAGCCACGGCCTGCCGGTGCGCTCGGCCCAGGGCGTGGGCGAGGCCGAAGCGCTGGTGCAGTGTGCCGACCAGAGCCGGCCGGAACTGATTCGCTGCCTGCAACCGAACCGCCGGGTGGTCATCGACGTGGACACGGGCACCGCGCCCTAATCCCGTTCTAGGGTGAAGCGCTTCCTAACCAAGCGCCTGGCGCCCGCCTTTCCCTTTTCTAACAATAAACGCCGCGCCCCGCCCGGGCCCGGCTCTGAGGAGTTTCCCATGAACCAAAACTACAAAAGCCTTTACAACCGCGCCCTCGGCGCCTGGGTGGCGGCCCCGGAAAATGCCCGCCGCGCCGGTAAAAAATCCAAAGCCCACGTGGAAACGAAGCGCTCCCCCTGGGCGACGTTGGCCCGACTGCTGGTGCTGTCCCCGGCCCTGCTGGGCGGCGGCCCCGCCCTGGCGGCCCCGGTGATGAATAACGGTACCGGCACTAATAGTTTGACCATCAGCCCCAATACGATTCACACGGCCCAGGCCAATGGTCGTAATGACATCGCCATCGGCAACTATAGCGAGGCGGATTCCGGCACAAACAGTCCCTTTTCGGCCATCGCCATTGGTGAGAAGAGTAAATCCCTCAATAAGGAAACCATTGCCCTTGGGCATATGGCCCAGGCTAACGAAAGCCAGGGCATTGCCATCGGTGCGGTGGCCATGGCCCAGGGCGACCAGTCCACGGCCCTGGGTAATAACGTGGTGGCCCAGGGTAATTCCTCGGTGGCCATCGGCGGCGATGATTTGGATACGGTTTCCAAGAGTGGAGCGGGAGCTGCCCTTAACACTTCCACCACCGCCACGACCTATAAAGACCTCACCGGCGATATTTTGGTCGGAAGCGGCGTCCAGCAATATCGGGCCACCACCACCGGTGCTGCCGCCGTGGCCGTCGGCGTGCAGTCCCAGGCCACCGGTGCCCTGTCCACCGCCTTCGGCACGAAAACCACCGCCAGCGGTCTGGCCGCCACCGCCCTCGGGGTAGGCGCCAACGCCAGCCAGAATAATGCGGTGGCCCTGGGCTCCGGCTCCACCACGGCGACCAATGCCACCATTGTTAATGATGCCGAAGTGGGCACCGGCACCAGAAAAGTTACCTATACGGGTTTTGCCGGCGGTGCCAATATCAAGCCCGGCGACCAGGTTTCCGTCGGCAGTGCCGGCTACGAGCGCCAGATTAAACACGTGGCTCCCGGCGCCATCAACGCCACCAGCACCGACGCCATCAACGGTAGCCAGCTCTACGCCGTGGCCGAAAAAGCCCAGCACCACTACTACAGCGTTAACGACAACGGCACCACCCAAGACAACTACCACAATGACGGTGCCACCGGGGTCAACGCCCTGGCCGCCGGGGCAGGGACCAAAGCCAGCCAAGAGGCCGGCACCGCCGTGGGTGCCTTCGCCGAAGTGCAGGGCAAATATGGCGTGGCCATCGGCGGTGGCGACAGCGCCAGCGTGCGCACCGTGGCCAAGGGCGAAAAGGCCGTGGCCGTGGGCTATAACGCCAATGCCAGCGCCATAAACGCCCTGGCCAGCGGTGCCAACGCCCAGGCAACGGGCAAGAACACCGTGGCTGTGGGTAACAGTGCCCTGGCTGACAATGATGGCGCCGTCGCCGTCGGCAGTAACACCCAGGCCACCAATGCTTCCACCGCCCTGGGTGATAGTTCCAAGGCCACCGGTCTCAACTCCATGGCGCTGGGCTGGCAGGCCAACGCCGCCGGCCGGGCCGACGTTTACATTGGTAAGCAGGCCGGCTTTGGCACCAGTAATAGCGGCAATTTCGACAACGTCGGCATCGGCGAGGGCGCGGCACGCAATGCCGGAAGCGCTTCCCAGGCCGTAACCAACGTAGTAGCTATCGGCACCGGTGCCGCCGAGGGCATTCAGGAAAGCCACAACATCGCTATCGGCGCCTATGCCAACGGCACTGGCAGTGGCAACGCCCAGGTAACCACCGGCAACAATATCGCCATCGGCCAGCGCGCCTATGCCAAGGGCGGCAACTCCATCGCCCTGGGTCAGCGCACCACAGCCGAGGGTAGCGCTGCCCTGGCCTTCGGGGTCAGCGCCAGCGCCGGCGGAGCCAATTCCCTGGCGGCTGGCCAACTGGCCAATGCCAGCGGTGCCGGTTCGGTGGCCATTGGCGGCGCGGCCCAGACCACCAACGCCGCCCGGGCCCGTGGTACCCAGGCCATCGCCATCGGCCAGAGGAGCTATGCCGCCGGTGAGCAGGCCACGGCGGTGGGGGTTAATGCCCAGGCCAGTGGCAACGCCGCCGTCGCCGTAGGCAAAGACAATAATGTCAGCGGCAACGGTTCCGGCGCCCTGGGCAGCGGCAACACCGTTGGTCAGGAAAACAGCTTCGTCCTCGGTAAGGACGTAACCACCAGCCAGGCCAACAGCGTGGTGCTCGGCAACGCTTCCACCGACCGGGCCGCCACCGCCGAAACTCAGGCCACCGTCAATGGCATCACCTACAGCGGTTTTGCTGGCGTCGGTAGTGCGGCCAATGGCGTGGTTAGCGTTGGCAAACGCGGCGGGGAACGGCAGCTGATTAACGTGGCCGCCGGAAACATCTCCGCCACCAGCACCGACGCCATCAACGGTAGCCAGCTCTATCTGACCCAGCAGGCGCTGGGCAACGTAGGCAGCACCACGGCCAGCGTGCTGGGCGGCAATGCCACCATGGCTAACGACGGCAAAATCACCATGAGCAACGTCGGTAACACCGGCAAGAACACTGTCCACGATGCCATCGAGGCGGTGAACAATACCGCCAAGGCCGGCTGGAAGCTCCAGGTTAATAGCGGCTCAAGCGAGAACGTTAAACCCAACGACACCGTGAAATTCACAGATGGCAACAACATTGCCATCAGCAACAATGGCAAGGAAATTACCATTGCCACCAAGCCCGACCTGAACGCCAACACTCTGACCATTAACAACGGCGGGCCGGTGCTCAACAGCGGCGGCATCAATATGAACAGCAAGAAAATCACCAACCTGGCCGCCGGTACCGCCGATGGCGACGGTGTGAACGTCAGCCAGCTCAAGGGCGTGGCCACGGCCCTGGGGGGCGGAGCCGCCGTCAAAGCGGACGGCAGTTTCCAGGCGCCCAGCTACACCCTCACCGACGGCAATCCGGCTGGAGGTGGCACCACCACCTATAACAATGTAGGGGCGGCTCTCAATGGGCTGAATACGGCGGTCAATAAGCCGCTGACCTTTGCCGGGGACAGTGGCACGGCCTTTGAGCGCAAGCTCGGGTCGCAGGTTGCCGTGCAGGGTGGCGTAACCGACGCCAGCAAGCTGAGCGATGGCAACATCGGCGTGGTGGCCAACAATGGCACGCTGAACGTCAAGTTGGCCAAGGATTTAAACGTAAACAGCGTTAAAACCGGCAATAGCACCCTCAATAACAACGGCCTCACCATCACCGGCGGCCCCAGCGTAACCAGTTCGGGCATTAACGCCGGCGGCAATAAAATCACCAATGTGGCCGCCGGCACCGCCGACACCGACGCCGTCAACGTGGCCCAGCTCAATCAGGCCATCACCAATGTGAACAACAACGTGGCCGCCGCCAAAACCCACTACTACAGCGTTAAATCCAACGTTACCGGCGCTGGCAGCAACTACAACAACGATGGCGCCACCGGCACCGATGCCCTGGCCGCCGGCGTCAATGCCTCCGCCGCCGTGAACGAATCGGTGGCCATCGGCAAGGGCGCCAAAACCACCGGCACCGGCTCCGGTGCCACCGCCATTGGCCGCAACGCCAGCGCCAATGGTCAGGGCGCCACCTCCATTGGCATTAACGCCCGTTCGGACAAGCAGTCCATCGCCATCGGCACCAATGCCAACAATCGCTTTGGCACGCCCAATGGCATCGGTTCCAGCTCGGTGGCCATCGGCAACAACACCGTTTCGTCCGGAGAAAATAGCGTCGCCACCGGCAATGAGGCCATCGCCACCCGCGACCAGGCCACCGCCGTTGGCTTTAATACCAAGGCCTATGGCAAATCGTCGGTGGCCCTCGGCGACAGCGCCATTTCCGGCGTGGAAAATGACGCCGAGGTGGCCCAGACGGTGGCCGTTGGGGTCAGCAGCCAGGCCACCGGCCACGGCTCCACCGCCCTGGGTTCCCGCAGCCAGTCCAGCGCTCTCTATGGCACGGCCCTGGGCATCAGCAGTAACAATAAAGTGGATTTCGGCGTGGCCCTGGGGGCCCTCAGCACCACCGAAGGTCTGACCGTGGGCAATGCCGGCTATGTCATGCCCAGTGCCAGCTCTGCCGACAAGGCCGCCGTCGCTGCCACCAAAAGCAATGCCGCCGGGGTGAGCATCGGGGGCAAGGCCGCCAGTGCGCCCTTTATGCCCAATGGCGTGAGTGCCGGCGATGAAATCCGCCGTCAGATTCACTATGTGGCCGCCGGCACCGCCCCCACTGACGCCGTCAACGTGGCCCAGCTCAAGGCAGCCCAGACGCACTATTACAGCGTCAATGACAATGGCACCCAGGTAAGTAACTACAACAACGATGGCGCCACCGGCACCAATGCTCTGGCCGCCGGCACCAAGGCCAGCGCCGCCGGCACCGGTGCGGTGGCCGTGGGCCACGGGGCAACGGCCATGGGCGAACGTTCCCAGGCCAGCGGCTATCAGGCCACCGCCTTTAGTCAAAGTTCCGTGGCCAGTGGCGACAATGCTTCGGCCGTGGGCGTTAATGCCGTGGCCAGTGGTACCAACGCCAGCACCGACGGTCTCAATGCCCGGGCCGAAGGTACCAACGCTTCGGCCACCGCCACCAATGCCAGCGCCAGCGGCACCGATGCCCGGGCCAGCGCCGAAAATGCCCTGGCCAGCGGCACCAACGCCAGCGCCAGCGCTGAAAACGCCGTCGCCAGCGGCAGCAACGCCAGCGCCACCGCCAGCGGCGGCGTCGCCCTCGGTGCCAATGCCAGCGCCGACCGGGCCGCCATCAGCGGTGCCAGCACCAGTGCCACGGCCAGCGCCGGCGCCAATCAGGTCTATGCCAACGACAACGCCGAGGCCGCCGACAAGAGCGCCATTCTCGCCACCGTCAGCGGCAACCAGGGCGCCGTTTCCGTCGGCCAGGCCGGCCAGACGCGGCAAATCATCAATCTGGCCGCCGGCTCCAACGACAGCGACGCGGTGAACGTGGCCCAGCTCAAGGCCGTGGCCAAGGTGGCCCGGGGCAGCACCACCCACGTAACCAACACCACCAACGTCTACCAGACGACCATCGTCGAGGACAACACCACCGTTTCCGCCGGCCAGGGCATTCGCATCAACCGTTCCGGTAAGAACTATCAGGTGGCCCTGGCCGATGATGTGGGCGTCAATAGCCTGCGCGCCGGCGATACCGTGGTGAACGCCAACGGCCTAAGCATCGGCGGCACCAACTACGTGGGCCCCAACGGCCTCAACGGCGGTGGCCGGGTCATCGGCGGCGTCGCCCCCGGTCGCATCGCCCCGGACAGCGACGAGGCCGTCAATGGTGCCCAGCTGGCCCGGGTTTACGACGATTTGAAGGACAAGGACGCCGGCATCGCCTCGGCCATGGCCACGGCCAACCTGCCCCAGGTCTATCTGCCCGGCAAGAGCATGGTCAGCGTCGGCGTGGCCAACTACGCTGGCCAAAGCGCCCTGGCCGTGGGCCTGTCTGCCCTCAGCGACAACGGCAAGTGGGTCATTCGAGGTTCGGTCAATGCCAACAAGAAAAAGGTGGGCGTGGGCGCCGGCGTCGGCTACCAGTGGTAGGCCTGCTTAAGAAATACCGAAGCGCTTCATCAGAAAGCTCAACCCGCTGTGGTTGAGCTTTTCTCTATACTGACCACTTTATTTATGAGGAAAATTTATGACGACTTTTACTTTCCCCGCCCTGCCCTATGCCTATGACGCCCTGGAACCGGTCATCGACCGCGCCACCATGGAAATTCACCATTCCCGCCATCACAAGGCCTATTTCGACAACTTCATCGCCGCCCTCGGCAGCGACCAGGGCGACCTGGAGGCCATTCTCAGCCAAATCAGCACCCACAGCCCGGCCGTGCGCAACAACGGCGGCGGCTACTACAACCATAGCCTGTTCTGGGCGGTGATGACCCCCAACGCCAAGGCCGGCCCCGAGGGTGAGCTGGCGGCGGCCATCAATGCCCGTTTTGGCAGCCTCGACGACTTCAAACAGCAATTCAAAGAGGCCGGCCTGAAGCAGTTCGGTTCCGGCTGGGTCTGGCTGCTGGTGAACCGGGAGGGCCAGCTGCAAATCAGCAGCACCCCCAACCAGGACAACCCGCTGATGGACGTGGCCACCGTGCGCGGCACGCCCATTCTCGGCTGCGACGTCTGGGAACACGCCTACTATCTGCACTACCAGAACAAGCGCGCCGACTATCTGGAGAACTGGTTCCGGGTTGTGAACTGGGACGAGGTCGGCCGCCGCTACGCCGCCGCCCGGTCGTGAGTGTGCCGAAGAATCTGGGCTGGCGCTGTCGTCGGGGTATGAAGGAGCTGGATTTGCTCATGAGCGGTTATCTCCAGGAGGACTATCCCCGGGCCCCGGCCGCCGAACGGCGCGCCTTTGAAAAGCTGCTGGATTATCAGGACCCGCTGATTGTGGATTTGCTTTTTCGGCGCTGTGTTGATGACGATGCCGCCATCAACGCCCTGATTGACGTGCTGCGCGACAAATCCATTCTGCCGCCGGAGCCGACGCCCTAGCGGGCGTTAGCGCCGGCCCTCGGTTCTCGGGTCGGCGCTGTGTTGATGACGATGCCGCCATCAACGCCCTGATTGACGTGCTGCGCGACAAATCCATTCTGCCGCCGGAGCCGACGCCCTAGCGGGCGTTAGCGCCGGCCCTCGGTTCTCGGGTCGGCGCTGTGTTGATGACGATGCCGCCATCAACGCCCTGATTGACGTGCTGCGCGACAAGTCCATTCTGCCGCCGGAACCGACGCCCTAGCGGGCGTTAGCGCCGACACCAACGCCCTAGATCGCCCTTCGGGGCGGTTTTTTTTTATTAGTCGCCGCCGTTGTTCACGCCCAAAAAGGCCATGAGCAGGGCCGCCACCAGCGCGCCGATGAGATTTTCCTTCAGGCCCAGGCTGAAAAACTGCTGGGAAATCAAGAAGCTCACGCCGCTGCCCACCAGGGCGCCGAAGAAGCGGCCGGCGGCCTTGGCCGAATCCAGATTCAGGGCGGCGCGCAGGTGCAGAAACATATAGAACAGCAGCGGCAGGAAGAGGGCCAGGCCCAGCCAGCTGTCGTCGCGGAGGGCGTCGGCGCCGACCAGAGCGGCAAAAATGGTAACCAGCCACCAGAAGCCGCTATCTTGGCCCTCGTAGAGCCGGCGGCCGATGTAATAGCTGATTTTCACGGTGAAAAACACCAGCAACAGCAGTTGGATAATGACCAGGGTGATTTGGGGGTTCATGTTTATCTCCAGGGTTAACGAAGGGTTCAATGGCCCGCCCCGGCCGCTCCGGGGGGAAGCGCTGCGCCGGGGCCGGCTGTCTGGAAATACGGGATAAATGGTCAGTCGCCGCCGAGGCCGAGCCCGGCCCCGAGCAGGGCGGCCAGGCCGGCGCCGATGAGATTAGCCTGCAGGTCGAGATTGAAGTACTGGGCCGCCAGCAGCAGGGCCAGAGCGCCGCCCAGCAGGGCGCCGCCGAGGCGGTTGGCCATTCGGGCCGCCGGGGGATTGAGGCCGGGGCGCAGCCGCCGCCACAGATAAACCAGCAGCGGCAGCAGCAGCATGAGGCCGCTCCAGCGGCCGGCGTTGAGCAGATTGGCGGCGAAGCTCAGCAACATCACCGCCACCAGCCACCAGAACGGCGGGTTGTCGCTGGTCTGGAGTTTACGGCCGAGCCAGTGGCTGATTTTGACGCTAAGCAGAACCAGCACCAGCAGCTGAAAGAGGGTCAGACCGTCGCGGGCTTCCATAATTTCTCCTCAAAAAGGGCGATTATAGGCGGCGCCACGAGCGGCCTAGCCGCGCAACTTCCGGGAAGGTCGTTCCCGGGGAAGCGCTTCCCCCTGAAAGGGCGGCTAAACCGAAGCGCTTCGGTTCTGGAAACGCCCTGCTTCCACTTGCCACCGGCGGCCGCCCGCCAAGCGCCGCCGGCTACATTGCCGAAGCGCTTCCCTCGGGCGGCATCTTTTCAATCCTTGCCGGCCCCGGCCCAAAAGGGGGAAGCGCTTCCTCCCAGCCGGCTTTCCAGAACGAAGCGCTTCGGTGGATTTGAAATCATCAGCCCCGGCCCGGGCGTTAAATCCACCGGGGGAAGCGCTTCAAGCTAGAGAAACAGAAACCGGGAAAACGCTGCCACGGCCGGCTGGGGCCGAAGCGCTTCATTGCTTTAGCGCCCGGGTCGGCATTTAGTTCCCAAGGGTCAAGCGCTTCGGTTGGAGAGACCGGAGTATTCCAATCCCATTGGAAACCGGGGGAGCTCTTCGGTCGGAGCGGGCCGATGTCGTTGCTGCTCGGCTCGACCCGGGCGTTGAATCCACCGGGGGAAGCGCTTCAGGCCAGAGAAGTAGACAGCGGGAAAACGTTGCCCCGGCCGGCTGGGGCCGAAGCGCTTCGTTTTAAAGAAACGCGGCGGCGGGGCGACATTTTTAAATCTTCACCGGCCGCGAAGGGGAGCGCTTCAAGCGGGGGAAATGGCGCCAACCGAAGCGCTTCGCTGGGCCGCTGTCCTATCAATCGTCGCCGGCCCAGCCGCTTTTTTCTGGCGTCCCCGAACGAAGCGCTTCCTTATTTCTGGTCTCTGGCCCGCCGAAATGAGGCACTCCAGCTCTGGAACCCCGGCTAATTCCCGCCGGGGGCACCTTCCCTGCTAAACCAACCGTAGCCAAAGAAATACTTCAAGGCGAGGTGCTTCGCTCCGAGTGGGCGCAACAGCAGGTCGGCATTTTCAAGCCTTCACCGGCCCCAAGCTGGGAAGGGGCTTTCCCACCGAAGCTCTTCCGTTGGCGCAGGGCACTGGGGGAAGCGCTCCTTTCCTTTTTAGCTGCTCAGAGCGAAGCGCTTTGTTAAACGGAAAATGGCGCCGGCCCGACCCGTCAGCCTTGCCCTTCGGAGCACTTCGCTGCAACGGGCATTGCGGGTTGAAGCGCTTTGTTCTGAATAGGTGTGGCAGCCGGTTGGCATTTTCCGAATTATCACCAGCTCCCACCCGGGCCGGGGGAAGCGCTTCGCTCTGCGGCCCGGTTGGCTGGCCAATAAATCTTCCCGCCAGAACCGAAACGCTTCGGTCTGGGTAAATGATTTTTCCAAGCCTGTATCTTTTGAATCATCACCGGCCCGCCCCGGTGGGAAGCGCTTCCCCTTCTGGGCCATTGGGACAAAGCAGAAGAAAATCCGCCGGGCTGAAGCGCTCCCCCGTTCCAAATCGGGCCGGGGCGCTCCCATCTCTCCAAACGAAGCGCTTCCCTCTTGGGGTTCAAATGGAAGCGCTTCGGCAGAAACAAGCGGCTCGGCCGGAAGCGCTTCAGAATGGTGCCGCCGGACAATCAAAACGAAGCGCTTCACTCTGGAGAAGCGCTTGGCATTGTTGGATAAATAAAGGTTCCTCCGAAGCGCTTCGCCCTTTCCTGTCTTTCCCGATTGAAGCGCTTCGTTCCACAGGGCTGGATAAACCGAAGCGCTTCCCCCGGCCACAAAAAAAGCCCAGCGGGGGGCCGGGCTTTTTCTGGTTAGGAGAGAAGGGGGCTACAGGTCAATCTGCGCGTTGAGCCAGTAGGTGCGCGGCATGCCAAGGATAATGCCGCCGTTGCCGGCGGAGGTCTGCCAGTACTTTTTGTTAAACAGGTTTTCGGCGCTGGCGCTCAGGGTGAAATCCTTGTCGCCGAGCTTGGTTTTATAGCGCAGGCCGGCATCGAAGAGGCTGTAGCCCTTGATGCTGTAGCTGTTGCTGCTGTTCTGGTAGGTCTTGCCGTAGTGCTGGACATTGCCCTTCAGGGTCAGGCCCGGCACCCAGGGCGTATCCCACTCCAGGCCGGCCTTGGCGATGAACTGGGGTGTGCCGATGAGCTGTTTGCCGTTGTTGGCGCGCTCCTGCTGTTTCTCCAGCTTGGCCTCCATCAGGGTCAGGCCCAGGCCCGGCCGCAGCGTGTTGTCGAGGAAGGAGCCGTAGCCGTTGAACTCCAGGCCGCGATGGCGGGTCTGGCCGTAGACGCCATAGCGCTTGTCGCTGCCGAGGTAGGCGCTGGGCCGGCTGATGTCGAAATAGGCGGCGGTGGTGGCGAAATCGCCCCAGTCCTTGCGCACACCGATTTCATACTGGCGGGTTTTCATCGGCTTGAGCAGCTCGCCGTGGTTCACGGCCTCGGTGTCGCTGACCACGTCGCCGGGCTCCAGGTCGCGCATATAGTTGGCGTAAACCACCAGCTCCGGCTGGGGCTGCCAGGCCAGGGCCACCAGCGGATTCAGGGCCTTGGCGGTGTAGACATTGCGGCGCTCGCCCTGGGCCGTGGTGCTGTGCTGCTTGAAGTGCTGGTAGCGGCCGCCGAGGCTCAGGCGCACGGTGTCATCAAGGAAGCCCAGGGTGTCGGTGAGGCCAAAGCTGGTGTTGCGGTTGGTGTTGATGTTCTTGTTGGTGAAGCGGTAATTGAAGGCCGGCGGCGGGGCGAAGCGGCGCACGTTATAGATATTGTTGGTCTGCTGGTGGGCGGGGGCGTCCTTGTGGTCGTTGAAGGCGTTGAAACGGTCGCGGTCCACCTGGTCCAGGCTGGCGGCCCAGTCGTGGCTGACGGCGCCGGTCTGGTGGTAGCCGCGCAGGCCGACATTGGCCGAGGTGGTGTCGATGCCCTGGCTGTTGCTGCGGACGCTGTGGTCCCAGAAGTCGCCGCCGGCGCTCTTTAGGCGCATCTGTTCGAAGACGTGGTCATATTTGGCCTTGTTATGGCCGAGGCCGGCGCTCAGGGTTATATCGTTGTTGAGATTGACCTCGCCGGTGGCGGCAATGATGGATTCGCTGGTGTTGGCGTAGGTCCAGGGCTGGGCCAGATTGGTTTTGCCGGCGGGCGGCGGCGGCACCGGATATTTCAGATTCTGGGTCTGGTCGAGGCGGGCACGCATGGCGTCGCCGTGGCGCTGGTTGCGAATCAGGTCAATTTGGCCCCGGGCCGTGCCGTTGTCATAGTCGAGGTTCAGGGCGATGGTGCCGTTCTTCTCCCCTTGGAAGCGGCGGGCGGTCTCGCCGTTGCGGTACTGGCCGTTCAGACGCAGGCCGTATTCCCGGCTGGCCCCGAAGCGCCGGCTCAAATCCACGTCGGTCTGGAAGCGGTCGCGCGAGCACCAGCCAAGGCCGACCCAGTTCAGGTCTTTGTCGCCGGCCTTCTTGCTCTGCACGTTCACCGAGGCGCCGACGGCACTTTCCGGGCTCATGCCGCCGAGGCCGCCGCTGGCCCCCTTGACCAAATCGACGCTGCCCACGTAGGCGGTGCTGCTCTGGAAGCCGGCGAAGAGGCCGGGCAGGCCGTTGAGGGAGAATTCCCGGGTGTAGCTGCGGAAGCCGCGCACGGAAATGCCATCGAGAACGAAGCCCTCGCCGCCCAGGGAGGTAACCGAGGCGTCGTTTTTACCGAGCAGGTCGGTGGTGCTGCGGCTCTGCTGGTCGGCGATGATGTTTTCGTGGTAGGACACCACGTTCACCGGGGCCTCGAAGCTGTTGCGCTGGCCCAGCATTTTCAAATGGGCCTGGCTGGAGAGCTTGTTATTGGTCAGGGCGGCGAAGGGGTTGGTGGCCGTAACGGTGATGGCCTCCAGCTCGGTAACGGCGTCGGCCTCCTGGGCGTGGACGGTCGGCAGCAGGGCCAGGGTAAGTAGACTGAGACGGGGTCGCGACATAAAAACTCCAGTGGGTTGTAAAAAAGCCGCGCAATTGTATTTGAAATGCAAATAGCTATCAAAAAGAGGAGAGACCGAGCCCATGCCCGCCGGCGCCGAAGGGCGGATAATGGCGCTTTTTCACCATGAGGCACCATGACACTGCGTAAAACCCTGACCCGGGCCCTGGCCCACACCGAGCGGGCCTTCGCCGACGCCCCGGCCGGCTACCGCCGGCGCCAGCAGGGCAAGATTCTGTTCCACGTGCTCTGCCACCCCCGCTTCGCCCGGGATTGGTTCGCGCTGCTGGCCGAACCGCCCTGGGTCGAGCTCTGCGCCCGTCGCCCCCGGCTCTATTTCAAGCCCTTTCGCGTCTACCAATCGACCCGCTGGCGGCCGGCCCAGCGTCGGGCCGCTCTGCTGGATTGCTACGCCTTTATCCAACGGCACGCCCGGCTCCGGGCCAGCCTAAGCGCGCCCCAAACCCTGGCCAGCCTGGCCGGGGCCACGCTGGAGCTGGGCTATGACGAGCGCTTCCGCAAGGAGGGCGAACTGGTGCTCAGCCTACGGGTTGAGGGCGAGGCCCTGGCAGCGGCGGCCTTTGGCTTCGGCCAGGAGGAGCGGGGCCCGGTGCTGCGCGTCGGCTGTGTCCAGGGCAGCCGGGGTCGGGCCGAGGTGGCCAAGGCCCTGCAGAAACGTTGCCACGGTCTGCGCCCGGCGGCCCTGCTGGTACAGGCGCTGGCCCGGCTGGCCGAAGCGCTCGGCTGCGTCGAATTGCAGGGCACCGGCGCCGCCATTCAGGCCCACCGCCAGAAGCATTTCATTCATCTGGCCCGCTGGCACCGGCTCCATTTTGACTACGACGGCTTCTGGGCCCAGCAGGGCGGCGCGCTCGGCGCCGACGGCTGGTTTCATCTGGCCCTGCCCCGGCCGCCCCGGGATTTGGCCACGGTGAAAAGCCAGAAACGCAGCCAGCAGCGGGCCCGGCGCGGGCTGCTGGCCGAGCTGGAAACCCAACTGCGGGCCGCCCTCGGAGCGGAGCCATGAAGATGATTTTGACCGGGGCCGGCGGCGCCCTCGGCGGGCCGGTGGCGGCAGCCCTGAGCAGCGCCGGCGAGGCGTTGATTCTGCTGGGGCGCACCACGGCCCGGTCGTCCCATGAGGCTTGGTCGAAGCCAACGAGCCTCATCAGGGAGGCACCATGAAAATTATCCTGACCGGGGCCGGCGGCGCCCTCGGCGGGCCGGTGGCGGCAGCCCTGAGCAGCGCCGGCGAGGCGTTGATTCTGCTGGGGCGCACCACGGCCCGGTCGTCCCATGAGGCTCGGTCGAAGCCAGCGAGCCTCATCAGGGAGGCACCATGAAAATTATCCTGACCGGTGCCGGCGGCGCCCTCGGTGGGCCGGTGGCGGCAGCCCTGAGCAGCGCCGGCGCGGCGTTGATTCTGCTGGGGCGCAACCCGGCCCGCCTGCCACTGCTGCCGCGCAGCTGGACCCGGGCTTTCACCCTGGCCACGGCCCGGCCGGAGGATTTTGACGGGGGCGAAATGCTGCTGCTCCTGCCGCCCATCACTAGCCCCGATTGGGTTGCGGCCTGCCAGCACGGCATCGCCACGGCGGCGACGGCCGGGGTGAGGGCGCTGGTCTATCTGTCGCTGGCCGGGGCCCGGCTCGATAGTCCGCTGGCCCTGAGCCGTAATCAGGCCCGGGTGGAGGAGGCTCTAATCAACAGCGGTCTGGATTACACCCTGCTGCGCGCCAATCTGCTGCAGGAAATGCTGCTGGCAACCTTCGATGGCCAGCAATTCAGCGGGCCGGCGGCACCGGTGGCGGCCCTGGCCCGGGCCGATTTGGCGGCGGTGCTGGTACAGGTGCTGCTCGACCGGGCCCGGGGCAGCACGGCCCACCAACGGCGGGCCTATGAGCTCAGCGGGCCGGAAGCGCTGCGGCTGGCCGAGGTGGCCGAACGGCTGGCCGTCGGCTATGAAGCCACAGCACCCACGGACGCGCTGCAGGAGGTCTGGGCCAGCGGCCAGCTCGCCCTGCCGACGCCGACGCTGGCCACCCTGCTGGGCCGGCCGCCGCAACCGCTGGCGGAAACCCTGGCGACGCTGGGCGGCGGTGCTGGGCAGGATTAAACCGAAGCGCTTCGGGCCACTGCTCCGGTTTGCCGGCCGCCGGCCCTAAAAAAAGCAGCCCGGCGGCTGCTTTATTTTTTAGAGGAGTTTTTCAATCTTGCCGGCCAGCCGCTGGCCGTAGTCCCGGGCCCGCCGTTGGACTCGCTCCAAGTCCGCGTCGCTGTGCATGCCGGGAATATAGAGGGCCCCATGAAGCGCTTCGATGCCCTGCCAGTGGAAGCCGGCATAGCGGGCCGAGGCTTCCACCGGCTTGGCCAATTCACTGATGTGCGGGGCGGTCTGGCCGTCGTAGACGCTGGCCGGCGAGCCGGTGGTGGTGGAAGCTAGCAACTTTTTGCCCTGCAGTTGGCTGCCGTTGCGGCCGAAGGCGAAGCCGAAGACCCACACGTCCGCCAGCCATTTTTGCAGCCGGGCCGGAAGGTTGAACCAGTGGGTGGGATATTGCAGCAGCACCACTTCGGCCTTCAGCAGCGCGGCCTGCTCGGCGGCCACGTCGATGTGGAAGTCCGGATAGAGCTCGGACAGGCGCCGCACCTCAATTTGTGCGCCGAAATGCCGTTCCAGCTCGGCGAGAATCAGCCGATTGCTCTGGGATTGCTTCAAATCCGGGTGGTCGTTGATGACGAGAATTTTTGCCATGGCTATTCCTTAGGTTAGGGAGGGAAGGCCTCATCATACGCCCCGCCGGAATCGGGCCGTAATTTTCCCTAAACTAGGGGGGCCATTTTCACCCAGGAATCCCCATGAAAACCTTCAAAATCCTGCACGAGGAGGCCCGGCGCCGCAGTCGCACGCTCGGTTTCTTCTTCTGGCTCGGCCTGCCCCTCAGCGGCCTGCTCTACGGCCTCATCTTCTACGGCTTCTTCAAGGGCGCCCTCGGCTTCCACCCGGCCCGGGCCCTGGAGGCCGCCGCCTGGTTCGGCAGCCTCTTCGCCTTCATCACGCTGATGAACTATCTCAACGCCTACTACGACCTCGGCCAGATTGACGCCGCCACCCTGGCCCAGCGCCTCGGCGCCATTCCCCTGCGGCCGCGCCAGAACCCGGAGGACCGGCGCCTGCAGAACATCGTCGAGGAAATGTGCCTGGCCTCGGGCCAGCCGCTGCCGACGGTGATGGTGCTGCGCCTGCAGGAGGACATCAACGGCTTCGTTATCCAGGACACCGAGGAACGGACGGTGCTCTGCGTCAGCGCCGGGGCCCTGCGCTATCTGAACCGGGCCGAATTGAGCAGTCTCATCGGCCACGAGTTCGGCCACCTGGCCAATGATGATGTGCCAGTGAATCTGCACCTCAGCGCCATTCTCTACGGCTATTTCACCATCGCCCAATGGGGCATGAACGGCCGCATCGCCATTTCCGCCGGCCGGGACCGCCTCCCGGTGTTTTTTAATCTGCTGCGCCGCGACGGCGAACCCACGCTGCTGGCCGTCTTTCTCAGCACCGGCGGCTTTCTGCTCTATTTCTACGGCAAATTGCTGCAGAGCGCCTATTCCCGCACCCGGGAGCTGATGGCCGACAACCGGGCGCTGGAATTCGGCCGCGACCGCGACGCCCTGGCCATGGTCTTCAAAAAGATGCTGGCCCTGCGCCAGTTGGACATTCACCACCGCAGCAAACACCAGGAATTCGCCCACCTGCTCTTTGCCAACGACAGCGACTGGTTCGCCACCCACCCGCCGCTGGAGGAGCGCCTGCGCCGGCTGGGCGTGCGTCTCGACCCGGCGGAAATCCACCAGCTGGCCCGCAGCCTGCGCCATAAGACCCTGGCCGACGACTAGGCCCCGGGGCGTTTTGGGAAGCGCTTCCCGCCGGAAAGGCCCGTTGCGAAGCGGTTACGGCGCCCCGGCGCGGCTCGCGGCGTTTCCTGCGGAAGCGCTTGGTAAAAACGACACTTGGCCGAAACGAGCCGGGCCCACGAAGCGCTTTCTTTTCTAGGCACTCCAACTGCTGCTGACGGCAAAGCCGAAGCGCTTCGTTCCGGACGGCGGGCGGCCGTCAGCCTTCGTCGCCTTCCGGTGGGAAGTGCTTCGCCGGCGGGGCGCTACCCGTTCGGCCGCTGGGCCGGCAATCGATTTGCCGAGGTCGAAGCGCTTCGAGCGGGCTCACCAAACTGAAGCGCTTCGTTGCCAGCGGCGAGAGCAAACCGAAGCGCTTCGGTTCCCAAAAGACTCGCTGGCTTTTCGACAGGGGAAGCGCTTCATTCTGGCCAGAGCAGGAATGGGAGCAGCATCCCCTAATCAATTTTTCCCATGGGCCCACTTAAACATTCAGTAAGGGCCGGCGGCGGTGGACTCTGTTAATTTCAGGGAAATCAGGCTTTTTCCCTCTAAGGATTTGTCCCATGCATCAAACCACTACGCCGAGCACCCGCCAGGGGCTGCTGATGTTTTTCGCCCTGCTGGCCGGTTATACGGCCTTCGCCGCCAACTGGGTGGCCGGTTCCTCCCTCGGGGGCCACATCACCGAACACTACTTCGCCGGCCAGGAGGTGCCGTCGGTTGTCAAGCAGGTGGTGAACTACAGCATCACCATCGCCCGCATCTTCGCCAACTTCCTCGCCGCCTTTGTGCTGCTGCGCCTGGGCATCAAACGGGCCGCCTCGCTGGCGGTGGTGCTGCTGCTCTTTGCCCTGGTGGCCATCTGGATGCCCAACTATTACCTCTATGTGCTGTCCCGTATGATTATGGCTGTGGGCGCCTCCATGGTCATGGTCTATATGAACCCGGTGGTGAGCCGCTTCGTTGCCCGCGACCAGAAGGTGGTCTTCTCCACGCTGATAACGCTCAGCTACAACGTTGGCGCCTTCGTCGTGGCCCTGGCCTTTGCCTTCTGGCTCGATGCCATGCACCACAACTGGCAGCTCACCATGACCGCCTTTTCCAGCATTTTTGTGCTGGTGGCCCTGTTCTGGTTTGCGGTGGCGGCCGACTTTGACACCGGCGCCAGTGCCGACAGCGTCCCCGAAAATTACGGCTACCGCCAGGCCCTGGCCGATTCCTTCAACTGGACCTTTGCCCTGGGCTTCGCCGGCTTCCTCTTCCTCTATGTGATGGCGCTGACCACCTACCCGGCGGTGCTGCCGAAGCATCTGCCGCTGCTGCACACCGGCTGGATAACGCTGGCCGTGGCCGGCGGAGGTATTGCCGGCGCCTTCCTCGGCACCGTGGCCGGCCGCCAGCCGCGCCCCCGGCGGCCCATGTGCGCCCTCTTCGGCAGTCTGATGATTGGTTTCATGCTGCTGGGCTTCCTGCTCGCCCGCTTCTGGGCGCCGGCCAGCTATGTTTGCCTGTTCCTGTCCGGCTTCTTCATGTTCAGCCAGTATTCCATCTTCCTGAACATGCCCCACGAGCTGCCGAACATGAATCCCCAGAAGGTTACGCTGATTTTCGGTGTGATTTGGGCCCTGGCCTACAGCTTCTACACCCTCTTCAACATACTGTGGAGCTTCGTCCTCGACCATCTGGGCTGGAACGCCTCGATGGTTTTCTATTTCGGCCTGTCCAGCCTCTATCTGCTCGCCCTGGTACGGCTGCCCGAAACCTATCGACTCCAGTAAAATGGGGCCTTTTTAACCAGGAGGAAATTCCATGTATCGAAACAAACTGCCCCTGCTTCTGCTGCTGGCCCTGGGTGCGGGCGCCGCGCCGCTGGAAATGGCCCAGTACGGCAAACCACCGGCCGGCTTCAAGGAGGGCTTCAAGGCCCTGCAGGACGGCCAAAGCATCGTTGAGCTGGTACCCAAGGCCGAAACCGTCGAAAACTGGACGCAGATGATTACGCTCCAGGGCTTCCAGAACGTCAAGCTGGGCGTTGCGGCCTTCCGCAGCAATATGTCCAACGGCTGGCTGAAGAGCTGTCCCGAGGGCGGCGCCATTGCCATTCGCGAGGGCGAGGAAAACGGCTATCCCTACGGCCTCTGGCAGCTGACGTGCCCCAACAATCCCCAGACCGGCAAGCCGGAAAACACCTGGGTTAAGGCCATTCAGGGTGAGCAGGGCCTCTACGTCAAGCAGTACGCCTTCCGCTATTCCCCCAGCAAGGAGGAACTGACCGCCGCCATCGTCCAGCTGCGCGATTTTGCCGTCTGCGACAGTAGCGCCGCCCACCCCTGCAACGGCGGGAAGAAGAAAAAGAAAAAGTAGCCAACCCAGCCCCACGGCCCCGCTCCGGCGGGGCTTTTTTGTGGGCCGTCCCAAGGGAAGCGCTTCGTCAGGCCCGCCCAACTAAACCGAAGCGCTTCGGCCAAGGGAAGCGCTTCATTTCAAAAAATGGTTCCGGGGCCGCCGGCCGTTTAACGACTCCGAAGCGCTTCGCCGGGAAAAGTCTCGGGGGAACGAAGCGCTTCACCTTCATGGAAGGGCGTTGGCCGGCCGGGGGCTTTTCGACAAGGGGGAAGCGCTTCGTCCCACCGGTCCGGCTAAACCGAAGCGCTTTGGTTTTGAAAGTTCTCTAATCGGCCAGGGCCCAATCCACCGCCGCCAACGCGTGCAGCCGGGTGCTGTCGAACACCGGCAGCGGGCTGTTTTCCTCATTTATCAGCAGGCAAATTTCCGTGCAGCCGAGGATTACCCCCTGGGCGCCCTGCTCCCTGAGGTCATCGATGACCTGGCGGAAGAATTCGGCCGAACCTGGTTTAATCTCGCCCCGGCACAGCTCGTCGAAGATGATGCGGTCAATTTCCTCTATTCCCATAAAGTCCGGGGCCCAGGCGCCGGTATAGCTAAGATAGCTGGGAATGAGGGTGCCGATGCCGTGGCGGCCCATGCGCTCGCGGTAGAAGTCCTCGGCCATGGTGAAGCGGGTGCCGAGCAGGCCGACCCGTTCCAAGCCCCGGGCCTGAATGGCGGCGGTGGTGGCATCGACCACATGCAGCAGTGGAATGGCCACGGCCGCTTCAACGGCCGGCGCGTTCTTGTGCATGGTGTTGGTGGCGATGAGGAGAAAATCCGCCCCGGCGCTGGCCAGCCGGCGGGCGCTGGCGACCAGGCGCTCGGCGGTGGCCTCCCATTGGCCGCTTTTCTGTAGCTGGACGATTTCCGCGAAGTTCAGGCTGTCCAAAATAATCTTGGCGCTGCTGTTGCCGCCGAGGCGCCGGTTTATTTCCCGGTTGATGATTTGGTAATAGAGCACGGTGCTTTCTGGACTCATGCCGCCGATGATGCCGATGGTTTTCATAGACTTCTCCCGATTATTAAATTATGGAAAGGTTCCCCCCTAGATTAGCAGGGAAAGGCCCCAGAAAAAGCCCCGCTGGGTACTTTAGGGAGAAAGGCGGCGGCAGTAATGCAGCACCTTGGCCCGCTCCGCCGGCGGCAGCGCCTCCAGCTGGGCGATGAGGGCGGCCGCATCGTTCTGGGTACCGCTGAACAGGGCGCGCACCTGTTCGTCGGCGGGCCGGCTCTGAATTTCCGCCGGCGGCGCCACCTGAAGCAGCTGGCCCTGGTCCATGACGGCGATGCGGTCGGCCAGGCTGAGCGCCTCGTTCATATCGTGGGTAACGAAGACAATGGTGGTGCCCAGCTTGCGATGAATCAGCGCCACCGTTTCCTGCAACGACGCCCGCGCCAGCGGGTCCAGTGCGGAAAAGGGCTCGTCCATCAGCAGAATGTCCGGCTTTGCGGCAATGGCGCGGAGTATGCCGACCCGCTGCTGTTCGCCGCCGGACAGTTCCGCCGGGTAACGGTGCCGGTACTGGGCCGGTTCCAGGCCCACCAGCTCCAGCAGTTCCTGCAGGCGTGCGCGGCGCGAGCGCCGGCTCCAGCCCAGCAGCTCCGGCATGAGCGTGATGTTTTCCGCCACGGTCATGGTGGGGAATAGGGCGATTTGCTGGAGCACGTAGCCCATGCGGTGGCGCAGCGGACGCAGGGCGTAATCCTTGATGCGGCGGCCGTTGAAATAGACGTCGCCATCGCTGGGTTCGGTGAGCGCGTTAATCATGCGCAGGGTGGTGGATTTGCCGCTGCCCGAGGCGCCGACGAGCACGAAGAATTCGCCGGGGTAAATGGCCAGATTCAGGTGCTGCACCGCCCGGCTATCGCCATAGTGCTTGCTGACGTTTTTAAACTCAATGAGTGGCTTCGGTTCAGTGGCCATAAATCTCCTCCACGACGGCGGCGAAAGTTCGGGGCGGCCGGCCCAGCAGCCGGGGCAAATCCGGGGAAATGGCTGCCAGTTCACCCCGGCCGATGGCGGTGTAGGTGGAAACCCAGGCGTCCAGCTGCCAGTCCGGCGTCTCCGGATAGGCGCGGCGACGGCTGGCGTAGGCCTCCGCCAGCGTTTGATTTTCATAGCGGTAGGGGCGACCGCTGACCCTAGTCATAATTTCCGCCACGTCCGCCAGGCTAAGCGCTTCGCCACCGGTGAAGTTGTAGGTTTGGCGGTCATGGCGCTTATCTCCCGTGGCCATGGCGGCGATAAGCTGGGCGGCCCCTTCCGCCACGTCCCGCTGCGAAACCCCGGCAACGCGCCCCGAGCCGGCCGGCCCGGCAATTAATCCGTTTTCATCGGCCAGCTGGGCCAGCAGTTCGCTGTAAAAGTTATCGCGCAGGAAGGTGTAATTCAGGGCGCTGGCCTGAATGGCCGCTTCGGTAACCGCGTGGGTGCGGGCCAGGGTGAAGGTGCTGTGGGGACTGGCGCCGGCGAAGGACAGATAGACCAGATGACGCACACCGGCGGCGACCGCCGCCTTTACCAAGGTCAGATGTTCCTGCTCACGGGTTGGGCTTTCGGCGGCGGAAACCATAAACAACAGTTCCACGCCGGCCAGGGCCTTGGCCGCTAAGGCAAAATCACCGTAGGCGAAGGGCCGCGCTTCACAGTTGGCGAGAGCCGGGGCCTTGGCCGGATTACGCAGGGGCAGAATGAGCCCTAGGCCGCGTTCACTTAAATGGTGGGCAACTAGGCCGCCGATGCGGCCGCTGGCGCCGGTAATGGCAATGTTCATGGTGATACTCCCGTTGTGGTTTTAATTAGGCCGCGCTTCTCCAGATAATCCCGGGCCACCGCCGCCGGCGCTTCGCCGCCCACCTTGACCCGATAATTCATTTCCATCATCTCTGCAGCGCTGATTTTCCCCGCCAACCGGTTCAGGGCGCTAACGATTTCCGGGTGGGCGGCGGCAAAGCGGGCCTGCAGCAGCGGCGCCCCCTGGTAGCTGGGAAATAGCTGAATATCGTCGGCCAGCACCGTCAGCCGGTACTGGCGCAGGTCGCTGTCGGTGGCATAGGCGTCGATGAGGTCAATTTGCCCGTTGGCCAGGGCTTCATAGCGCAGGGCCGGCTCCAGGGTGGTCAGCTGGGGAAAATTAAGGCCGTAGGCCTGCAAACCCCGGTAGCCGTCGGGCCGGTCGCTGAATTCCAGCGTAAAGCCGGCGCGGACGGAATCCTGCACCCGGCGCAAATCGGAAATTTTCGCCAGCTGGTGCTGTCGGGCGTAGTCGCGGCGCAGAGCCAGGGCGTAGCTGTTCTGGTAACGCATGGGCGGCAGCAGGGTTAGCTGGTACTGCGCCGCCAGCCGGTCGCGGGCGCGGGTGTAGGTTTCTTCCGGACTGAGGCCCACCGTACTTTCCCCCGCCGGCCGTTGCACCAGCCCCTCCAGCACGGTGCCGGTGAATTCCGGATAGATGTCGATGGCGCCGCTATTTAGAGCGCGGAAGAGAAAATCCGTCTTGCCGAAGTTCGGCTTCAGTTCCACCTTCAGCCCCGGCGCCGCGTCGGCAATCAGCAATTTATACATATTGATGAGAATGTCCGGTTCGCTGCCCAGCTTGCCGGCGATGACCACGGCCGGGGTCGCGGCGGGTCTGAGCAGCGGGCCGGCGGCCAGGGCCAGCAGCGCCACTGCCAGCAATAGGGCGCCCCGGAGCTTTACCCGCTGGAGCCAGCCGATGGCCGCACTAACCAGCAGGGCCAGCAGCGCCGCCAGCAGGGCGCCGGTGAAGGTCATGGCCAGGTTATGCCGGTCAATGCCGAGGAGAATGAGCTGGCCCAGGCCGCCGGCCCCAATGAGGGCCGCCAGCGTTGCCGTGCCGATGATTAACACGGCGGCGGTGCGAATGCCGGCCAGCAGCGCCGGCAATGCCAGGGGCAGTTCGATGCGCCACAGGGCCTGCCAGCGGGACAGGCCGAAGGCGGTGTAGGCCTCCCGAATGGCCGGGTCGATTTGGCTCAGGCCCAGATAGGTGTTCTGGAAGATGGGCAGGAGGGCGTAAAGGGTCAGGGCGATGAGCGCCGGCGCCGGGCCAATGCCCACCAGGGGAATGAGCAGGCCGAGCAGGGCCAGGGACGGAATGGTCTGAATGACCGCGGTAGCCTGCAACAGCGCTTCGGCCCAGCGGCGGCGCGGGGCGAGAGCCACGGCCAGCGGCACGGCCAGGGCCACCGCCGCCAGCAGCGCCAGCAGGGACAGGCGCAGGTGTTCCAGGGTTAGCTGCCACACTTCGGCGGCGGAGGGTAAAGACATGGCTTACTCCGGTGAAAATTCGGCTCGGCAGTATAACGGGCCGGGGCGTAAGATAGCCCCTTTCATCAACCCGGAGCATCCATGTCTAGAAAACTTATCCCCGCCCTGCTGGCCGTCGCCCTCACCGCCGGGGCCGCCCCCATCAACGATGAGGAGGCCGCCTTCACCGCCGCCTTCGCCGCCCTGAAAGAACACAAACTTACGGAACTGAAGGAAGAGTGCCTGAGCCTGATTGCCCTTGACCCGAACGAAGACAGCTATCCCATTCAGGTGCGCGAAAAGCACGATGAAAAATGCGGCGGCGACCCGAACACGGCCCCGCTCGTCGCGCAGCTGGAGGTGGCCAAGGCCGACGGCCGCGTCAGCGTCTATGACCCGGTCAGCGACGAAAAACGACCGTTGGAATAGCCGTTCCGAACGACCCAACCGAAGCGCTTCCCCCGGGGAGCGCTTCTTTTATGGGGAAGCGCTTCAGCCTGGCCTTAAACCTCCGCCCCGGCCATCAGAAACATCGTGCTGGTGCATGGCGCCTTCACCGACGGTTCCAGCTACGGCCCGGTCATTGAACGGCTGCAACAGCGTGGCTTCAGGGTAACGGCCGTACAGAACCCACTCACCTCCCTGAGCGCCGACGTACGGGCCACCGAGCGCGTTCTCGACCGCCAGGACGGCCCCACGCTGCTGGTTGGCCATTTCTGGGCCGGCGTACCCATTTCCCAGGCTGGCAAGCACTCTAACGTGGCGGCCCTGGCCTATCTGATGGCGGTGGCGCCCCGGGACGGGGAGTCCGCCGCCGACGCCATGCAACGGGTCGGCGCCGCTCTGGACGGGCTGAAGCCGGACGACAATGGGGAAATCGTTCTACCGCTGGCGGCGTTCAGGCAGGTCATGGGCAGCGATTTGGACGACGCACAGAACGCGCGGCTGGTGGCGGTGCAGAATCCTATGAATGCCAAGGCCTTCGGCGACAAAATCGACCGGGCCGCCTGGCAGGACAAACCCAGCTTCTACCTGCTGGCGGCCAAGGACCAGGCTTTGCCGCTGCCGGTGCAGGAGCAGTTCGCTGAAACCATCCGGGCGAAAACCAAAACCCTGGATTCCGGCCATTTGCCCATGCTGTCCCAGCCGGAGGCGGTGGCGGACTGGCTGGCCGACATTGCCAGCTCGGCCCAATAGCCGGCCCCGGCCCGGCCGAAGCGAGCCGCAACGCCGCGAAGCAACCGCTCCCTGCTGTTGAAACGGGGGGTGTTTTTTTATGGGCGAAGCGCTTCGGCCGGGGGCGCCCGGGTTGGATTAAACAAAAGCAGGGAAGCGCTTCGCCGGTTTAAATCGGAATAGGCGGCAGTGCCCGGCCGGCGGCTCTGGGCTAGGAAGCGCTTCCCCTTTTTTGGAGTCGCTGGAAATCTGAACCCCAAAGCCGAAGCGCTTCATTCCACCGGCCCAGACAGAAGGAAGCGCTTCTTCCAGTGCCAACTTTTAAATTACAGGGCCCGACGAGCTTCAATCTCCAAAGCGCTTCCCCGGGGCGGATTACTGCCCCCGGGCTGGGGTGACCATTAAAATAGGTTTTTTTGGAAAAAAAGCCATGTACTTCAATTCGTTGCGCTGCCACCCGCTCGGTCTACTGCTGGCCCTGGTCCTCGGCCTGCCCCCGCTGGTTCTGGGATTTTTGCTGCTGAAATTTTCACCCGGCCCCGACGGCCTCGCGAACCAGGGCGGTCTGGGGCTGGTGCTCTGGGCCAACTATCTGTTCTGGGGGCGGCCGGCGCTGCTGCTCGGGATACTGCTGTGGCGGCTCCAGCTGCGGCGGAATCGGGCCGACCCTGCTGGCCACGACCCGGCTCGGTTTTGCTGTGCCGGTGGCCGTGGGACTGCTGCTCCAGGCCGGCCTGCGTCTGTGGTTGCTGCTGATGGATATCCCCGCGCCCAGCCGCGTCGAGCTGGCCCTTCGGCCCGGAATTTTTAGGGCGGCTGTTGGGCCAGGGTCTTTGATGGGGCCGGAGCCGCCCTCCTGCTGGGCCCGGCTAGCCCAGCGAGCCCAGCTCGCCGCGATTGAAGGCCTGCACCTTCTCGAGAAGTTCCGCGCGGCTGTTCATCACGAAGGGGCCCTGGGCGGCGATGGGCTCGTCAATGGGTACGCCGCTCAGCAGTAGCACCTTGGCCTCTTCCCCATGGGCAGACAGTTCCACTTCTTCACCGGTGGCGCTGTTGCGGGAGGGGGTGGATTTGGCCCTGCGCGTTGGGCCGGTGCTAATTCCCGATGTGGTCGCCCGGCCGCTGGGCACTTTCCATTTTGGCCTCTATGCGACACCGGGGCTGCTGGCCGGCGATGTGGTGGAAGTGCTGGCCATCTTGCCGCTGCTGATTAAGAGCGACGGGCCGCCGCCGCTGCTGCAGCGGGGCCGGGAGCGGCGGGAATTGACGAATCCGCGCCGCGTTGCCGCCAACGATGCTTTCCAGCTGGCGACTTTGGCCCGGGCCGACCTTGGATTGACCGCCGGTCTGGAACGGATTTGGCCGGACTGGCAGAGCGCGCCGCTGCCCTTTTCCGCCCTGTACTACAAGAATCGCGGCTACGCCCCGGCGGTGCGGGCCTTCATCGACTGGCTGCA
Source organism: uncultured Cardiobacteriaceae bacterium (assembly GCA_963532425.1). Taxonomy (GTDB): domain Bacteria; phylum Pseudomonadota; class Gammaproteobacteria; order Cardiobacteriales; family Cardiobacteriaceae; genus CAUSKK01. Next base: position 5,631 of record CAUSKK010000018.1, on the reverse strand, counting down.
AGGTGAGCTGCGGCCGGAGCTGGGCACTGAGGGGGATTTATAAATACAACGGGGGCGTTTCTTATGTATGTATTTATGTTAAAAATACATACATAAGAAGCGCCTTTCTGTTTGTATAGGCGAAAAATATGCGCTAGTTCTGCTGGGCCTCATCACATAAACGACTAATGCCTGCACAGAACTTTTGAAAGCTGGGCGATGAATTGCGGGCCGGCTCCAGGTGGGGCGTGATTTTTTCGGCCCATTCATATTTTTGCACTCCCACCCGATGGCTTTTTTTCAGCCCGGCGGCACCTTCCTGGTGAATCAAATCGGCCAGCAGCTCCCAGGTGCCGACAATGCTGTCCGGCTTGTAGGATTTCAGTTTGTACTCGCGCCGTTTGGCCTCGGGGTAGGCCGCAAATATGGCCTCCCGATCGCCGAGATACCAGGCTTCCATTTCCTCGATGGCCAGGCGAAATAGCACGGTTAAGGTGAAAGCTCGTTCTTTGGCTATTCTCTGTAGTTCCGCGAGAAACTCCTCGCAATTGCGCCTATCCGCATCTACCACGACCACCACCGCGTCTATATAAGACGTTTGCCCGTAACCGCTAAGCAGCTGGGGCAGGCGGTCCAGCAGAACCCGCTTGCCGGCATCGGTTTTCGGCCTCAGGTTCTTCGCAATATGGCCAATGCCCTTGTAACCATGAACTTTCCACGTATGGAATTCTCCATAGACACCCAACAGCTTGGGCAGCAGAATTTCCAGCATTTTTTTGCCGGAATCATCTTCGACCAGCACTTCAATGTGCATCAGTTCCTATCCAGGTAATCGCTGTACCACAGGCCGCCCAGCTGCAAACCTTCTTCCACCAGGTTATTCACCAGTGTGGATTCCGAGGCGCGGCGAATGGTGGAAAATCCATCGTCGCCCTTTTCCAATATCCACACTTCTTTCGGATTCAGAGCATCAACAAAATAGGGGTGATGGGTGGTGACAAATATTTGTGGAGCATTCCTATCACCGGTGGCATGGCTGCGAAACTCATTGGCCAGGGTTTCCAGCAGCTTGTGGTAAAGGCCGTTTTCCGGTTCCTCAATGCAGATAAACGGCGGCGGTTCCGGGTCTTCCAACAGCAGCAGATAGGCGAAGATTTTCAGGGTGCCATCGGACATCTGCGGCGCGAAAAAGGGCTCCCTGAAGGCGCCGTCGTTGAAGCGCAGCAGCACCCGCTTATCCTCCGTAACCTTGGTGTCAATGTGGCTGATGCCGGGGATTTTTTTAGCAATACGGGCGAGGATTTTCTTGAAGCGCTCCTTGTGTTCCCGCTCCATGTACTGCACCACGTTGCCAATGTTATCGCCGTGAATGTTTAAGTGCCGCTGGGCGCCGGCATTGGGCAAACTGCGTGCCGCGTCCGGATAGAAATAGGACAGATACCAGCTTTTTAGGAAGTTGCAAAAACTCTGAATGCGCGGGTGCTCCTTCAGATTGCCCAAGGTGGCAATGCCCAGTTCGCGTAGATTGGTCAATTCAATGGGGATTTTGGCGTTATCCTCTTCTTCACCTTCCACGGCCTCGGCCCCGCCCCAGACCGTGCCCTTGCCCTGCAGCAGCCGCAGGAAAGGAAAGGGTTGACCGTGTTTTTGCCCCTTGCGCCGCTGTTTCAGAATCTCTGATTCCACATAGGGCCGACCGCTGCCATCAATATTGATGGCCAGTTCGTAGCTGATGGGGCGGGCGCTGGGAGTTTCGCGATAGTAGATGGCAAATTGAATGGGGTCGGTGGCGTCCTTACTACGCAAACGCTCAAAGCCGCCGCGCTGCTTCATGTCGCAGGCGGTTTCCACATCTCGCGCAAGGCAGTCAGCCACGAAGCCAAAGGCATCAAATAGGGAGCTTTTGCCCACACCATTTTTGCCAATAACAACGGTGAACGGGGTAAGCGCTTCAGCATCCTGGCCATAGGATATTTTTCCCAGGGTGATGTCGCGCAGGGCCCGGAAGTTCTGAACCCGGAAGCCTTCAATGATTGCCATGTAATTCTCCAAAATTAATGATTCATTAGCTTAACTGGATTTATAAATACAATGGGGCGCCTTGTATAAACCTATTCCGGCGCCTCAGCGGCCAGCCCCAGGGCCCGGTAGCCGGCCGCTTGCATACGCCCTTCCCGGGTCAATTTTTCCACCAGCTGCAGATTGCGCTCGGACCGGGTTTTCTTAGCCCGGCGCGGCGTGAATTTCTGCAGATAGGACTGTTCGTCGTAGCGGCGCCTTTGGCTTTCACTCCAACCAAAACAGAGCCCCTCCTCCAGAAGCTCGTGGAAGCTGACGGATTTAATCCCGCTCTTCACCCTGAACAGCCGCACCCACAGGCCCACCGCACTTTCCCCGTGGGCCAACAGCCAATGGTGCAGCTCTTCCCTGGAGGCAAAGGCCCGTACTGGCAATTCTTCTTCTCCCATGGCTTTCCTCCAATTACATACAGCAGAAGCGCTTCTATGTTTTTATATCCATAGGTACTTCTAACCCCCGCCGCTGTTTTATATTAAAGCTTGTCAATCATCTGAGAGGTATTGCACATGTCCGAACATCACCCCGTAACTTCCAATGAAATCAAGGGTTTCTTCCCGCCGGGCGTACTCACCAGCCTGGCCCTCATCATTCTCGCCCTCGCCGCCGGCTGGGGCGCCTACCAGTACCTGCCCTACGGCATCGAAGCGCGCAAGGGCCTGGCGCTGCTGACCTTCGTCGCCGTGCTCTGGTTCTCCGAGGCGGTGCACATCAGCCTGACCGCCCTGATGATTCCCCTGGGCGCCGTGCTGCTGCACATACCGGCGAAACTGGCCGCCGATGGCAGCGTGGAAAAGGTTATGACCATGCAGGACGCCCTTACCGGCTTTGCCGACCCGATTATTTTCCTGTTCCTCGGCGGCTTCGCCCTGGCCACGGCGCTGCAGGTGCAGAAAATTGATAAGAAACTGGCCCGGCTCATCATCAGCGGCGCCGGTTCTAACCTGCTCTGGTGCACCCTCGGCCTCAGCCTGATTACGGCGGTGCTGTCCATGTGGATTTCCAACACGGCAACGGCGGCCATGATTCTGCCGCTGGCGGTCGGCCTGCTCGCTTCCGTGGACAAGAACGACCGGGGCACCCGCGTCTATGTGCTGCTGTCGGTGGCCTATTCGGCCAGCATCGGCGGCATGGGCCTGATGCCCGGTTCACCGCCCAACGGCATCGCCGCCAAGGCCCTGGGCATGGACTTCGTCGCCTGGATGAAGGTGGGCCTGCCCATCACCCTGATGCTCATGCCGGCCATGTGGCTAACCCTCTACTTCGTCTGCAAACCGAACTTCAAGCAGAAAATCCAACAGCTGGAGGGCGAGGACATTCCCTGGACCAAGCCACGGCTGCTCACCCTGCTGGTCTTCATTATTACTGCCCTGGCCTGGTTCTATGGCAATAAGCTTAAAGCGGCGCTGGACATCAGTTCGCCGGACACCTTCGTCGCCCTGGCGGCCATCGTCGCGGTGGTGGTGCTGGGTCTGGCCCGCTGGAAGGACGTAACCGACAACGCCGACTGGGGCGTGCTGCTGCTCTTCGGCGGTGGCATTACGCTCAGCAATGTGCTGAAGGAATCCGGCGCGTCGCTGGAAATCGGCCAGATGCTGGCCAGCGGCCTGGGCCAGGCGTCGCCGCTGCTGGTGATTTTCATCGTCGCCACCTTCATCATCTTCCTGACCGAATTCACCAGTAATACGGCGTCGGCGGCGCTGCTGGTGCCGGTATTTGCGGCGGTGGCCGAGCAGATGAACCTGCCCAAGGAAGTGCTGGTGCTGGTCATCGGCATCGGCGCCTCCTGTGCCTTCATGCTGCCGGTGGCGACGCCGCCGAACGCACTGGTCATTGGCACCGGCGAGATTAAGTCGAAGGATATGTTCGTGGCCGGCCTGGTGCTGAACTTCGTCAGCATCGTGGTGGTGGCCCTCTTCGCCTACTACTTCATTTTGAAATAACCCCAAGCCCGCTCCGGCGGGCTTTTTATTTAACCGAATTAATCGTAAATACTATATTTAAATTTAAGCCCATCGCTTATATATCAGATAAAGATGAATATGGTTTTTACCAAATCTAGCTTTTCTGAAAGGGAAATGGACTTAACACCTGTAAAAACCAAATATGATTTTTTACAATCAAGTATTTGGTATAAATATTGCCACATATTGTCTATTAACAATAATTCTTAACCTAAGGAAAACACTAAATGGCAATTCTTATCCCGGAAAGAGAAATTATAGATAAACAAAGAGTTCAACCCACAGAAGGTGAAAATTATTTACTAAAATTTCTTTGCGCTCATCTTAATGACGAGTATGAAATTTATTACCAGCCATACCTAAACGGAAATAATCCAGATATTGTGCTAATGAGACGGGGTGGTGGAGTTCTTATTATCGAAGTTAAAGATTGGGACTTAAGGAATTATTACATAGATAAACATGACAATTGGAGATTGAAGAAAAATGATCACTTTATTCCCTCTCCACTTGACCAAGTTAATTTATATAAAAATAAACTTCAGGAACTAAACTATAGATTCACATTTGAAAATATATTTAATAACAAAATATACGGCATAGTTAGAACCGCTGTTTATTTTCATAATGAGCTAAGTGGTGATATTTCTGATTTTTTAACAGGACATATAAATAAAAAAGAACATCAATATACAGAAATTATTGGCAGGGACAATTTAAATATAAAATTTATTAGTAATCTATTAAACAAGACTTACATTAGTAAAAACAGCATATATTTTAATGACGAGCTCTATAAAAGTATAAAAAGATATATAAAACCTACGTTTCATCAAGCTGAGATAAATAGAGAAGTTATTTATAATAAAGATCAAAAGATTTTGATTGTTAGCGAAAATGGAAAACGGCAAAAAATTAAGGGAAGTGCTGGCTCTGGTAAAACGGTTGTCCTAGCTAAACGAGCTGTAAATTCCTATATCAGAACACAAAGTAAGGTTCTAATATTAACATTTAATATTTCTCTAATAAATTATATACACGATCAAATTAGCAAAGTTAGAGAAGAATTTCCTTGGGAAAATTTTTATATTATAAATTATCATAGTTTTTTTAGGGAGATGGCTAGAGAGTATAATTATAATGGTACAATTAATAATGATGATTACGATTGTCAAGATTTTTTTGATAGAATTAAACAAAGTATTCATAAATTTGAGTCAATATTTATTGACGAAATTCAGGATTATAAACAAGAGTGGCTAAACTTAATAATAAATTACTTTTCCCATAAAGATACTGAGCTAGTTGTTTTTGGAGATGAAAAACAGAATATATATAGTCGGGAATTAGATGAAAATAAAGATATAAAAATAACAGGAATACCAGGACGATGGAATAAGTCATTAAAAGAATCTTTTAGATTTAAACATGATATTGGAAGGCTAGCGTTTGATTTCCAGAAAAAGTATCTTGGGAATAAGTATGCTATAGACGAGATGGTTATAGCTCAGCGGGAGTTAGATTTTAATAGAACTATTGTTGGACACTATGAAGGAAATGATATTTATAAAATTAGAGATTTTATATTAAATTTTATAATAGATAATAATAT
>CAUSKK010000017.1:0-43707 GCA_963532425.1 uncultured Cardiobacteriaceae bacterium | reverse complement strand
CCGATGGTGTTGGAGCCGGCGGAACCGTTGGGCTCGGGCTAACCGATGGTGTTGGAGCTGGTGGAACCGTTGGACCAGGGGTTACCGTTGGCTGTGGGTTAAAGGTTGGTTGTGGGTTATAGGTGGGCTGCGGGTTGTAGGTCGGCGGCGGGGTTATGGTTGGACGTGGAGTCAGCGTCGGAGTAGGAGCCGGCGGGGTAATGGTAGGCGTTGGTCCCGGCGTAATGGTTGGGGTTGGCACCGGTGGCGGCAACGTAGGTTGAGGCGTAGCCGTATTGGTAGGCATCCGGTTGTAATCTTCGGGAACGAAGACAGACAGGCCGGGATTGAGGGTGTTACCGCCACAGGCGGCAAGCAGTCCTAGCGTCAATGCTGATAGAACTATTTTCTTCATGGAAGTTTCCTCTTATCAAATTACAAAGCAAGGTTATCGGCGCTCGGGAAACCAAGCGCTTCTTTCTAGTGCACCGGGTCGGTCAGGAATCGGCCCAGCGCCTCTAAATTTCTATTGTTTTACTGCCCCATAGGCGCCGTAGTAGGTGGAATTTGGACCGTCAGAGTAGTTATAACGGAATTGTCCCCCGATTTCCTCGCCCCGAGGGCCATAGAAACGGGCGTGGTTACCAAATCCTTGTTCTTCATTAGAGCTATGCCAAAGATAGGGATTAGGTCCACCTTCAAACTGACCGGCCGCACTGTTCCACTTCAGGCGGTCTTTAAAATCCAACTCCTTCTTAGATTGACCGGCTACCACCGTATTGCTGACCTTCAATTCCATATTTTTTTCGCTACCGGTGAAGTTCACCTGGGCTTCCACATCGGAGCTGGCGGCCTGGTTGCGCCAGTCGCCCACGGCTTTACCTTTGTAGGTTGCCTGGAATTGGGCGTCCTGGGCCGGCACATAGGGTTTGCCCACATTGACATAGCCGGCAGTAAAGCCATTAAAGCTTTCTTGGATAGAGCCCACCGTCTGGTGGGTCCAGCCGTAGTCTTCAGGTTTCACCAGATTAAGCTTGTCGCCATTGGGCAGATTCACCTGGGTTTGATTGACCCGAACGCCCTGGTCGCTGACGCTATAGGCATTGGCCTGATTGACCGCGTTCTGAATCTCGGCGGGGGTGGCCGCCTGTTTGCCGCTGTTGCTAAAGCGATAGTGGCTCACCAGCTTGCTATCGGGATAGGCCGGATTACTAAAGACCATGACCCAGTAGCGTTTGCCGGTGGTGGGGTTGGTATAAACACCAATGCCCATATCGTGGCCATAGGGCCGCATCATGTTGTCGTAATGGCCGCTATTGTGTTGGAAGGTATAAAAGGCCTCCTCAATGGTGTCGGCTTCTACCAGGCTTTCATCACTTCTAGAAACTCGACTACCGTCGGCGCGGTAATGGCTATTTCGCTCCGAAATCTCCTTGGCTCGCACCATGGCAAAGGCCGATAAATCATCGTTAAGGGTCATATCAGTGTAGGCACCACTGCTGTGTTCCTTGCGGAGACGATTAAGCCGTTTAAATAAATCCTGCATGAGCTTCCGGTCTTCGGCGCTGGGCTCGGGCACCTCATAAGCCGGACGAATGGCACTGATGGTCATGGGTTCCAGCGGGCCAGACGGCACCGTCGTGGGCAGCGGCGCCACCGTTGGACTGGGCGCCGTGGTAGGCGTTGGCTCCAGCTTCGGGCTGGGTGTTGGCGATGGTTGAATCGTCGGTGTGGGGACCAGCGTAGGCGTTGGCACCACGGTGGGTGTTGGAGCCGTTGTCGGTGATGGCGGCACCGGCGTTGGTGTAGCCGTAGCGCTGGGTGCTGGCGTTGGCACCACGGTAGGAACCGGCATCGTTGTCGGCTGTGGAATCACCGTCGGGGCTGGGGTCAGCGTCGGTGTTGGAACAACGGTAGGTTGGGGTGGTGGCAGCACCGTCGGTGTTGCTGTGGTCGTTGGCATCAGTGTGGGCACCACCGATTCCGGTACAAAAACCGAAACATCGGGATTAACAAGACTGCCGCCGCAGGCACTGAGCAGACCAAGTACGGCACTGCTGAGGATTAATTTCTTCTTCATCTGAACCTCGTCGGGGAAGCGCTTCCCCTAGGGATTGGTGCTCTGCTTCACGGCACCATAGGCGCCCTGATAGTTCTTATTCCGGGCGGCGCGCTGGAATTGGCCACCGAGCTCTTCACCGTGGTTGCCATAGAAGCGGGCATAGTTGCCGGTTTGGCCTTCGAAGCGCTTCGCACTGCTGTTCCAGTTTAGATGGTCCTGGAAGTCCAAATCCGGGGCGGCGGTGCCGTTCAGCTGGCTGTTCTGCAGACGCAGGGACACGCTCTTATTGCTGTCGTAGAAGTTCACATCGGCATTCACCTCGGCGGTGGCGTTCTCGCCACCCACATCACCCAGTGCCTGGCCCCGATATTGGCCCTGGAAGTAGGTGTTGTCACTGGGCACAAAGGGCCGGCCCACGTTGACATAGCCCAGGGCCTTCTGGTCGCTGTCTTTAATAATGCCAACGGTGTGATGGGCCCAACCTTTGCTGGCCGGCTGCACCAGCTGCAGGGTACGGCCGCCGGGCAGACTAACCACCTCGCGCACCACCTGTACGCCACTGGGACTTAGAGCGTAGGCGCCACTCAGGGCAGTTTCTACCTGGGTACGGGTTAGCTCTCCTGAGCCGGGCGCACCCACAAAGGAATAGGGGCTGCTGCCTTGACCGGTTTTATTGACGATGATTCGCCACTGGCCATTGGCAAAGATGGCACCAATACGGCGAGCATTAGGATTTCTCAGGCTGGCTGCTGCATCGGGGTGATTCCACAGGTCGGCAACAATCAGGTCATTGGAAGGTGCTGCCGAATAGGAAAATTCGGCAAAATTACCATCAACACCCCCGGCGCCCTGAATGCGGGCCAGGGACCAGGCCGCCAGCGTTTCATCAAAGGTAAATTCTGCTAACCCTTCCGAACGCCGGGCCCGGTTGAAATCATTAATAAGAGCCCGGGCCGCATTCAAATCATTGTCGCTGGGCCGGGGCAGCTGGGTACCCACCGGACCATTAGAGGTACGGATAGCAGTAATTTGCAGCGGGTCGCCGCTGCGGGTGCCGGCCAGAGGCGTACTACGACTGGGGTCAAAGGTAGGCACCGGCCGGCCACCATTATTTCCGCCGCCTCCTTGGCCATTGCCACCGCCGCTACCGTTACCGCCGGAGCCATTGCCACCCGAGCCGCTGCCGCCATTACCACCGCCCGGCGCCGAGCGGCCCACGGCATTGGGAATGCTGATGCGAGGGGGCGGGGTTGGGGTGGCCGTCGCCGTGCCGGTCGGTGTGCCCGTAACCGTTGGATTAGGGGCCAGGGTGGGCAGATTGGTGGGCAGCGGCGTATTGGTGGGCGCTGGCGCAAAATTATTGAGCGAATTAATTTGGGTGCTGTTGCTGCCCCCGCAGGCAGCGAGGAGGGCCAGGACGGCGCCGCTGAGTACTAATTTCTTCATCCGTATTCCTTATTTTTTTATTGTTTAACGGCGCCATAGGCACCCTGATAGCTGTGGCTGTCGATGGCACGCTTGAACTGGCCGCCGAGCTCCTCGGCCGCCGGGCCGTAGAACTGGGCGAAGTTACCCGCCGCCCCCTCGAAGCGCTTCGCGGCGCCGTTCCAACGCAGGCCGTCGCTGAAGTCCAAAGCGCTCTGGCGTTGGCCCTCCAGCTGGCTGTTGTACAAACGCAACGCCATATTTTTCTCGCTGCCGGTGAAATCCACTTCGGCCAGCACCTCGGCGCGGGCGTCGCGGCCCTGCCAATCGCCCAGGGCCTGGCCCCGGTAGGTGGCCTTGAAGGCGCTGTCCGCCGCCGGCGTAAAAATCCGCCCCAGATTGAGATAGCCCAGCGCCCGGCCGTCGGCATCGCGAATGACGCCCACGGTCTGCTGTTTCCAGCCCTGTGAGCTTGGTTCCTCCAGCCGCACCGTCTGATTATTGGCCAGCTGAATCACCGTTTTCCCCAACTTGAGACCGGCGGCGTCGGCCGAGTAGATGCCGTTCAAAGCCGCCTGGACGCTGGCCGGACTGGGCGCCGCCGGCGAGGCCAAAGTATTCACGAAGGAATAGCTGCTCTTGTCGCCCCAGCTGGCACCGAAGAGCTGGGTCCAGTATTTATGGCCGTTCTCATCGACGTAGTAGCCCACGCCGATGGTTTCCAGCTGGGGATTCACCAGATTCTGATAGTGGCCGGGGCTGTTCTGCCAGCCGGTCATTACCTGGCCGGCCGAATCGTAGCCGTGGGCGATGTTTTCGGCGAAGCGGCCGACGCTGGAACGGTCGGGCCGTTCGTGGGCAAAATGGGTTTTGATTTCCTTGGCCCGCACCTGGGCATAGGCGCTCAATTTGGCGTCATAGCGCAGGGGCTGTAGACCCTGGGCCTGGCGCAGGGCGTTGGTCTGGCGGATGACCTCCTGAATGACGGCCATGTCCGCCGCACTGGGATTGGGCACCTGTTTGTCGTCCAGCTGGCTGCGGACGGTGGCGCCGGCCTGGGGCTGGCCCAACGTCAGAGCCACCGCTGCCACGGTGCCGTCGATTCGATTCGACCCCGTCGGGTCGTCGATGCGACTCGGCCCCGGCGTGGGCCCCTGGCTGCCGCCGCCACCACAGCCCATCAGGGCCAGGGCCACGGCACCGCTGTAAATGAAGTGTTTCATGTTTGTTCCTAAATCCGAGGGGCATTTTTGCCCACTTTCTGGCTAGCTTGCAGCAATTGGGCCAGATGACTTTTTCTTGTTGCTTTTTTACCACAAAAATTAGCCCGGGCCCAGTCCCCTTTGAACCTTATGCTTTTTCCACTGTAAAAACAAAAGATTAAACCAGCCCATCTAGCCCTAGCAGCCGGCGGGCCAGCGGCCCCTTGGGCCCCGAAGACCAAAAACCCCGGCCGCCACCGGGGGAGAAGCGCTCCTAAGCCCTCAGGAGTCGGCCGGAGGTGATTCCCGGCGGGCCAGCTCGGCCAGCGCTTCGGCCACCGCCGCCTGGACATCCTCATCGGCACTGGCCCCGGCCCGTTCAAAACAGCGCCGAGCCTCGGTATCGTCCCGGGCCACGCCCCGGCCCTCGGCGTAGAGCGTACCCAGCCCGAGCAGAGCCCAGGGTTCATCGCCGCCGGCCTCGTAGAGCCGCAGCGCTTCCCCCTCGTCCCGGGGGCCACCCTGGCCCTCGCTCAGCAGCGTGCCCAGGGCCAGCCGGGCCCGGGCTTCCCCGGCGGCCAGGGCCCGACGATAGCAGCGCCGCGCCGCCCTATCGTCGCCGTTCTGATGGTGATAGGTGCCCAGATTGAGCCAGGCCTGACCATCACCCCGGGCAGCGGCCTTTCGCAACAGCCGCAGGCCCCGTTTCACCGCCGGCGGGCCACCCCGCCCCTGCAGCAGCAGCACCCCCAGCAGACCCCGGGCCTGGACATCACCGCTGGCCTGCTCCAGCCAATGGCGGGCCTGCTCATCACTCTGGGCTACGCCGTCGCCCCGGAGATAGAGCTGGGCCAGATTAAATTGGGCGTCGCGATGGCCGGCGGCGGCCGCTGCCCCCCACCAGCGCAGCACCTGCGCCATGTCCCTGGGTCCGCCCTGGCCCCAGTAGTGGAGCAGACCGAGATTATATTGGGCCCGGGCAATGCCACTTTCGGCCAGCGGCTGCCAGAGCTGACGCAGCCAGTGATAATCGCCCCGGGCCTCGGCGGCCTCGGCGGCCCGAATAATCTTGTCCTCCAGGTCCACATCCGCCGTTCGCGGCATTTGATAGACCAGATAGACAACCAGCAGCACCACCGCCCACGTCAGCAAATCCCCCATAACCTAGCGCTCCAGCAGTTCCAGGGCCCAGCGCATCATTTTGACCCGCCACCACAGGTCCTCCTCCTGCGCCGCCTGGGCCTCGGCCCGTTCGAGCCAATGATATGCCCGCTCCCTATCCCGGGGCCCGCCGAGCCCCCGGCCCAGCAGCCCGGCCAGCGCCACCTGGGCCCGGCCCAAATCCTGTGCGGCCGCCCTCTGCCACCAGCGCCGGGCCGCCCCGTCGTCCCGGGGCTGGCCCAGGCCCCGATGGGCTATCAGCCCCAGATTAAATTCGGCCTCGGGGTGATTAGCGAGCGCCGCCAGTTCAAAGTAATGGCGGGCCGTTTGCCAGTCCTGGGCCACGCCCCGGCCCTCGGCGTAGAGCGTGCCCAGATTAAAGAGACCATCGGCACTGCCGGCCTTGGCCGCCTGTTCCCACCAGCGCTTCGCCTCGGCATCGTCCCGGGCCACCCCCCAGCCATTTTCATAGAGCGTCCCCAGATTCAGCTTAGCCTCCACATTGCCCTGCTCGGCGGCCCGCTGCCACCAGCGCCGGGCCTCCGTATAGCTCTGGGCGCCGCCGCTGCCCTCGAAATAGAAACGCGCCAAATGATTCTGGGCCTCGGCGTTGCCCCCCTCGGCGGCCCGTTCATACCAGTGACGGGCCTTTTCAGCGTCCGGGGCCCCGCCCCAACCCTCCTCATAGAGCTCACCCAAACTGGACTGGGCGCCGGCGTGGCCCTGGGCGGCCGCCCGCTCATACCAGCGCCGGGCCTCGGCATAGTCCTGCTTCACGCCCGCACCGGCCGCGTAGAGATAGGCCAAATTATTCTGGGCCTCGACGTTGCCCCCCTCGGCGGCCCGGAGCCACCAGCGCTTCGCTTCATCGTAGCTCTGGGGGACGCCCTGGCCGTGGTAATGGAGCACGCCCAGATTATTCTGGGCATTGACGTTGTCGGCCGCGGCGGCCTGTTCGTAGTAATGGCGGGCTTTTTCATAGTCCCGGGGGCCGCCCTCGCCGTTCTCGTAGAGCAGGCCCAGATTAAATTGGGTCTCCGTATTGCCCCCCTCGGCGGCCCGTTCATACCAGTGGCGGGCCTTTTCATAGTCCTGGGCCACGCCCCGGCCCCGGGCATAGTAAGCCCCCACATTATGCTGGGCGACGGCCAGACCGGCTTCCGCCGCCCGTTTGTACCAGTGGAAGGCCTGTTCATAGCTCTGGGGAACGCCCTCGCCGTTCTCATGGAGCACCCCCAGATTAAATGGGGCTTCGGCATCGCCCTGCCCGGCGGCCTTTTCCCACCAACGCTTCGCCTCGGCGAAATCCCGGGCCACGCCCCAGCCGTGGTAATGGAGCGCGCCCAGACTATTTTGGGCGTTGGCATCGCCCGCTTCGGCGCCCCTCTGCCACCAGAAGCGGGCTTTTTCCGGGGCGCTGGGCCCGTACTCGCCGGCGAAATAAAGTTCGCCGAGTTTATGGGCGGCGTCCCCGTCCAGGCGGGCGGCGGCGGTCAGCCAGCGCCGGGCCTGTTCTTTGTTCTCGGCGACGCCCAGCCCCCAGCGCTGCAGCTCCGCCAGATTCTGCTGGGCCACCGGCGCCCCGGCCCAGGCCCGGGCCCGCCACAGCCGGGCCGCCCGGGCAAAATCACCCTGGCCCACCGCCAGCCGTTCCAGCCGATTGAACAGCGCCAGCGCCGGGGCCCGCCGCTGACCCGGCCGGGGCCAGTGGATTTCCCGGGCCGGCTTTTTGCCCTCCGGATGCAGCGCAAAATGGAGCTGGCCGTTCTCCCAGCGGTAGCCCGGCGGCAGCGGCCGGTCAGGGTGGGTGAGTGCCTCCCAGCCGGTGAGCAGCCGGCCCCCGTTGAGCAGCCGCGCCTGGAACGGCTGCCAGCGGCCGTCCTCCCGGGCGCAGAGCTCATTGGCCGGCCGGCAGTAGGATTCCGGACGCGGCGGCCGGTCGAGCCGGTCGGCGGCGACGAGGGCAGCGGCGGCGCTACCACAGTGGCGGGCGGCCTCCTGCAGATACTCGGCAATGGAAGCCCGCATCCGGAGTTCCTGCTGGCGGGGGTCGTTGAAATAGGGCGGTTGGTAGGCCAGCACGCCAAAGGACTGCCCAGCGCCCACCAGCCAGCGTTTGAAATCGCCAGCGTAGAGCCGGATAAAATCCAGGCCATCATGGGCCAGCCGGGGACAAATACTCAGTTCCACCCGGGCCGGGGCCCGGAGTTCGGCGCATTCCTCGGGCAGGGGCTGGGTGGCCGGCAGCCGGGCCCGCATTTCGGCCAGCAGGGTGAGTTGCCGTTCCAGCAGCCCACGGGCCAGGCTTCCTTCCGTCAATTGGCCCGGACTCAGCAGCAGCCGCCGGGTCAGGCGGGCATCGCGACAGACGGCCCGCAGCGCCCCGGCCCGGTCGCCAAGGTTGAAAGCCAGGGCCTGCACCGCATAGTCCTGAATCAGGATTTCCCCGGAAAAACTACGGTCGAGGCCGGCGAAGCGCTCCGGTAGGAAATGGCTGTAGCTCTGCAGGGCGTCCAGCGGCCGGCCGAGCAGCTGGCGGCGCAGGCTCAGAAAGGGCCACTGGCCCAGCAGCCGGGCCCGGTCATCGAGACAGTCCTGCGGCGCGCGCCGACAGGGGCCATCAAAGCGCACCGGCAGGGCGCGGGTTTCCAGCAGGGCCGGATAGCTCTTGTCGTCCGCCGGCGTCGGCACCGCCGCCATGAGGGTGGCCAGCAGGCGCGGTTCGGGGGGATTGGGCTGGAAGCTGACCCCGGCCGCCGCCGCCGTCAGTAGTAGGATGAGGCTGTTCATGGGAACTCCTGGGTGGTTGGGACAAACGGGGGGCGCCGCGACTCCGCCATATCGGAACCCGGCGGGCGGGGCCAAGAAGCGCTCCCCCTTTTTCGTCCAAACAAAAACCGGGCCAGCCCCGCCGGGCCAACCGCGAGCCGCCGGCGCAGCAACCGCTGCCCTCCAATTCTCCAGAACGAAGCGCTCCCCTTTTTAGGCCCGGGCTAGTGCTGCCAATGGCCACTGGCCCCGAAGCGCTTCAGAAAGGCCGGTCGAAGGAAGGGAAGCGCTTCCCTCCGAAACAGAACGAAGCGCTTCCCCTTGGCTCAACTACCGAAGCGCTTCATTGGAGATAGCCTTTTCAGTCGGAAGCGCTTCGACATTGGCGGGCGCCGGGATTTGGCTTTCTACCCCAACTCAAACGAAGCGCTCCCCTTTTTGGCCGGGGCCAATGATGTTTTAAAAATCCAGAAGCGCTTCGGCCGAAACAATTTCCCCCGGCCGAAGCACTTCACTGGAAGTAAAAGTCTGAAGGACAAGAACGAAGCGCTCCCCTCTAAAACAGAACGAAGCGCTTCATTGGAGACAGCCTTTTCAGCCGGAAGCGCTTCGACATCAGCGGGCGGCGGGATTTGGTCTTCTGTCCCAGCCCGGCGGGCCAACGGCGAGTCGCCGACGAAGCAACCGCTTCCCCTTTGGCCCGGCCAGCGCTGCCAATGGCCGCTGGCCCCGAAGCGCTTCGTTAAGGACGACTTTTCCGGCCGGCGCGTTTTCCAGCTTTCATCTGAGCGAAGCGCTTCCCCTTGGTTCAACTACCGAAGCACTTCGGTCGGAACGATTTCCCCCGGCCGAAGCGCTCCCCTTTTAGCTGCTGGAAGTGCTTTGTTGTTTGGTCATCTTTGGGAAGGAAGCGCTTCATTTAAAAATCCAGCAGGTGCGACCGAAGCGCTTCGGTTGGAGCGACTGCCTCAGCCCGAAGCGCTTTAACATCAGTGGCGGCGGGATTTGGTCTTTTGCCCCAGCCCGGAGGGAAGCGCTTCCCCCATTTGGCCGAGCAATTAGCGAGCGCCGGGATTTAGCTTTCTACTCCAGCTCAAACGAAGCGCTTCCTTCTTTGCCTAGCCACTAAAGCCTTCGGTTGGAACAACCTTCTCGGCCGGAAGCGCTTCATTGGAAGTAAAAGTCTGAAGGACGAGAACGAAGCGCTCCCCCTTTTGACAGTTTGAAATGAAAACGGGCCGGGGGCGCCGAGAATCGTCTTGGCAGTGAAGCGCTTCGGCATCTGGACAGAGTGAAGCGCTTCGCCCTTTCACACTTTATAAAAATGAAGCGCTTCCCCTTCGGACGACCCCGGCCCGGGCGGGTTTAAAGCCCGTCCTTTGGAAGGAAGCGCTTCGCTTGGGAAAACGGCGACAAAAAGGAAGCGCTTCCTCCTTTTTCGTTGGAACGAAGCGCTTCGCCATTGGCAGACGGTGGGATTTGGCCTTCTTGCCCGACCCGGCAGAGGTTCATCACACGACGGGGGCGGCCGAAATGAAGTGCTTCGGCCGGAACGATTTCCTCCGCCGGAAGCGCTTCGCCAGCACCGGGCCGGGGCATTGAAGCGCTCCCCTTTTGCGGGCCGGAAGCGCTTCACCCCGGGATTAGCGGCGGCCTTTGAGTTTTTGCAGCGCCTGCTTGGCGTTCTCGTCGCCCTGGGCGGCGGCCTTCAGGAACCAGCGCCGGGCCTCGGTCAAATTCTGGGGGCCGCCCTGGCCGAGGGCATAGAGGGCGCCGAGATTATATTGGGCATCGGTATCGCCGGCCTCGGCCCCCCTCTGGAACCATTCCCGCGCCCGGGCGTAGTCCTGCTTGACGCCCTGGCCCTTGGCATAGAGCAGGCCCAGATTGTATGGGGCATTGCCATTGCCGGCGGCGGCCGCCTGCTCGTACCACCGGCGGGCCTGGCCATAGTCCTGTTTGACCCCCCGGCCCTGGGCATAGATGACCCCCAGCTTGTTCTGGGCAGCACCATTGCCGGCGCTGGCGGCCTTCTCATACCATCGGCGGGCCTGGGCCGGGTCGGCCTTGACGTCCGCGCCCGTTTCGTAAAGCGTTCCCAGGGTGTACTGGGCCTCGGCATCACCGGCCGCCGCCGCCTGTTCGTAGAGCTGGCGGGCCTTGGCCGGGTCGGCCTTCACCCCCAGGCCCCGGGCGTAGAGGTGGCCCAGATGGAGCTGGGCGTTGGCCTGGCCGGCGCCGGCGGCCTTCTCCAGCCACTGGCGGGCCAGCTCGTAGTCCGGTTTAACCCCGGCCCCCCGGCTGTGGAGCAGGCCCAGATTGGCCTGGGCATCGGCACTGCCCGCCGCCGCCGCCTGTTCGTAAAGTTCACGGGCTTTGTTCAGGTCGGCCTTGACCCCCAGGCCCTGTTCATAGAGCGCCCCCAGATTCACCTGGGCGCTGGCATTGCCGGCGGCGGCCGCCTTCTCAAACCAGGCCTTCGCCTGGCCATAGTCCCGTTTGCCGCCCCGGCCCTCCCTGTAGAAAACACCCAGATTGTATTGGGCTAGGACATTGCCGGCCGCCGCCGCCTGTTCGTAGAGCTGGCGGGCCTTGGCATCGTCCTGGGGGCCGCCCAGGCCCTGGTCATAGAGAAAGCCCAGATTCTGCTGGGCCTCGGCATGGCCGGCGGCGGCGGCCTGCTCGTACCACCGGCGGGCCTGGACGTCGTCCGGTTTGACCCCCCAGCCCTTCCGATAGAGATAGCCCAGATTGAATTGGGCCTCCGCATTGCCGGCCTCGGCCAGGGGCTGCCAGATTTCCCGGGCCTGGGCGTAGTCCCTGCGGTTATAGGCGGCCCGGGCTTCGGCCAGCGGGGCCGCTTCATTTTTGGCAACCGGGGCCGAAGCGCTTCCCCCAGCGGGGGCCGCGACGCCGGGGCCGGCCAGCAGGGCCAGCGTCAGAAGAACGGGGAAAAATTTTTGGGTCATGGGAATCTCCACAAAATTAGAAAACGACGTTTATGGGGAAAGGGCGGCGGAATACAAGCGGCCGCAGCCGAAGCGCTTCGGTTTAGAGGTCGGCGGGAACGAAGCGCTTCCCCCTTTGGGCCCACCCAAACGAAGACCGGGCCGGGCGTCCCCGTTGGCCGTTTTAAAACCGAAGCGCTTCGGTAAAAACAGCCGACCCGGGACGAAGCACTTCCCTCGGCGGGTAGAGAACGAAGCGCTTCGCCAGAACGAGGCCGGGGGCATCGAAGCGCTCCCCTTCGGCCACAAAAAAGGCCGGCCCGGAGGCCAGCCTTGCTTGAGGGGGAAGCGCCTATTTCGGGGGCAGCACCGCCGGCAGGGCCGCCAGGGCCGTGGGCAGTCCGGCCGGATTTTTACCGCCGGCCTGGGCGAAGTCCGGGCGGCCGCCGCCGTTGCCGTCGATGTGGCGGGCCAGGTCGCGAATCAGATTCCCGGCGTGCAGAGCCGCCGCACCCTTGGCCACGGATACCACTAGCCGGGCCGTGTCGCCGGCGGCGCTGGCCAGCACCACCACGTCGGCCCGGTATTTATCGCGCAGCTGGTCGGCCGTGTCGCGCAGCACGCCGCTGTCCAGCTGGTCGCGCTGCAGGGCCAGCACCGTCCAGCCGTTGATGGTCTGCGGGCTCAGGTCGCCGCCGCCGCCGGTGGCCAGCTGCTGCTGCAGCTGGGCGATTTCCCGTTCCTGCTGTTTCAGTTGCTGCTGCAGGCTGTCGATGCGGCCGGGCAGGGCCTCGGGGCTGACCTTGAGCCGGGCGGCGCTCTCCTGGAGCAGGCCCTCCTGCTGGCGCACCAGGCGCAGGGCCTCCAGGCCCGTAACCAGTTCCACCCGGCGAATGCCGGCGGCCACGGCACTCTGCGCCGTCAGCTTGGCCAGACCAATTTCGCCGAGGCGCTTCACGTGGGTGCCGCCGCAGAGCTCCACGGAATAGTTGTCCTCGCCCATGAAGACCACCCGCACCCGGTCGCCGTATTTCTCGCCGAACAGGGCCATGGCGCCGGTGTTCTTGGCCTCCTCGTAGCCCATCACCTCGGTGCGGACGGCGCCGTTGGCGAGGATTTGCCGGTTAATGGCGTCCTCGATGGCGACCCAATCGGCGGCGCTAAGCGGGCCCTCGTGGGAGAAGTCAAAGCGGGTGCGGCTCACGTCGTTGAGGGAACCCTTCTGCTGCACGTGGGTGCCGAGCCGGTCGCGCAGGGCCTTGTGCAGCAGGTGGGTAACCGAGTGGTGGCGCTGAATGGCCTCGCGGCGCTGCTCGTCCACGCTGGCCGTGGCCCGGCTGTTCACGCGGATTTCGCCGCTTTCCACCGTGCCGAAGTGCAGGAAGCAATCGCCCTGCTTCTGGGTGTCGAGGACGCGGAAAACGCCGTCGCTGCTGCGAATGGTGCCCTGGTCGCCCACCTGGCCGCCGCTTTCGGCATAGAAGGGCGTGCGGTCGAGGACGAGCACGGCCTCGCTGCCGGCGCTAACGTTCTGCACGGCGCTGGCCTCCACAAAGATATTTTGCACGGTGGCCTCGGCGCTGAGCTGCTCATAGCCGAGGAATTCGGTTTTGCCGCTGACCGGCAGCTTCACCGTCGCCGTGAATTTGCCGGCGGCCTTGGCCCGGGCCTTCTGTTCGGCCATGAGTTTTTCGTAGCCGTCCAAATCCAGCGCCAGTTCCCGTTCCCGGGCGATGTCGGCGGTCAGGTCCACCGGGAAGCCGTAGGTGTCGTAGAGGCGGAAAATGGTCTCGCCGTCGATGGTTTGGGTGTTCTCCAGGGCCTTTTCCAGCAGCTCCATGCCGCCCTCCAGGGTCAGGGCGAAGCGCTCCTCCTCGCGGCGAATGGCGGCGCTGATGTCCTTTTCCGCCAGCACGATTTCCGGGTAGGCGGCGCCCATTTCGGCAATCAGCGTCGGCACCAGCCGGTAGAAGAACGGCTGTTTCTGACCGAGCTTGTAGCCGTGGCGAATGGCCCGGCGCATGATGCGGCGCAGCACATAGCCCCGGCCCTCGTTGGCCGGCAGCACCCCGTCCACCATGAGGAAGACCGTGGCGCGGATGTGGTCGGCGATGACCTTCAGGGAAGGGTGCTCCAGGTCGCCGCAGCCGGTCAGCTCGGCGGCCCGGCGAATCAGGTTCTGGAAGATGTCGATGTCGTAGTTGGAATGGACGTGCTGGAGCACGGCAGCCATGCGTTCCAGGCCCATGCCCGTATCAATGGAGGGCTTCGGCAGCTTTTTCATCTGGCCGCTGGCGTCGCGCTCGAACTGCATGAAGACCAGGTTCCAGATTTCGATATAGCGGTCGCCGTCCTCCTCGGGCGTGCCGGGCAGGCCGCCCCAGACCTCCGGGCCGTGGTCATAGAAGATTTCCGAGCAGGGGCCACAGGGGCCGGTGTCGCCCATGGCCCAGAAGTTGTCCGATTCATACTTGGCCTTGCCGGGCTTGTCGCCGATGCGAATGATACGTTCCGGGGCCAGGCCGATTTGCCTGTGCCAGATGTCGAAGGCCTCGTCGTCCTCGTGGTAGACCGTTACCCAGAGCTTTTCCGGCGGCAGCAGAAAGACGGTGGTGAGCAAATCCCAGGCGTTCTGAATGGCATCGCGCTTGAAGTAGTCGCCGAAGCTGAAGTTGCCCATCATCTCGAAGAAGGTGTGGTGGCGGGCGGTGTAGCCGACGTTTTCCAGGTCGTTGTGCTTGCCGCCGGCGCGGACGCAGCGCTGGGCGGTGGTGGCGCGCTTGTAGTCGCGGGTTTCCAGACCGGTGAAGATGTCCTTGAACTGCACCATGCCGGCGTTGGTGAACAGCAGGGTCGGGTCATTGGCCGGCACCAGCGACGAGGAATGGACGATTTTGTGGCCACGGCCCTCGAAGAATTTCAGGAATTGGGTGCGAATGTCATTGGTGGAAAATTTTGTGGTCATAGCAGTTTCTTGATTTCAGCAAAAGAAAAACCCCGCTGGAGCAGAAAACGCTGGCGTGAAGCCCGTTCGGCGGCGCTGCGCGCGGGGGTTTCATTATATTTTCGTCCATGCAGGGCTGCGGCGATTTCTTCCCAGTCGAAGGGGGCCAGGGCGGCCGCAATCCGCTCGGCGTCGATGCCCTTCTGCTGGAGCTGGGCGGCGATTTTGCGCGGCCCCTGGCCCCGGCCCGCCTGGTAGCGTGCCCAGTTTGCGGCGAAGCGCTCGTCGGACTGGTAGCCGGCGGCGACCAGCTCGTCCAGCACCGTGCGGATAAGTTCCGGGGCGAAGCCGGCCTGCAAAGCCTTGCTCTCCAGCTCGCGGCGGGAGTGCTCGCGCCGGCCCAGCGCCCGTAAAAAACGGGCGCTTAGGCGCCCGTGGTCAGGATTATCGTGCATGGTTTAGAACTCGCCCTCGTCGTCCCCGTCGGCCTCGGCGGCGATTTCCAGCTTCTCGGCGCTGCTCATTTCCGCCAGCGCCAGAGAGCCGCTCAGGTATTTTTCGCGAATCTGGGCCTCGATGGTGGCGGCGATGGCCGGATTTTCCTTGAGGAAGGCGCGCACCTTCTCCTTGCCCTGGCCGAGCTTTTCGCCGTTGTAGCTGTACCAGGCGCCGGATTTCTGAATGATGTCGGCCTGGACGCCCAAATCGATGATTTCGCCGGTGCGGGAAATGCCCTCGCCGTAGAGAATCTCAAATTCGGCCTGCTTAAACGGCGGTGCCACCTTGTTTTTCACCACCTTCACCTTGGTTTCGTTGCCCAGCACCTCGTCGCCCTCCTTGACGGCGCCGATGCGGCGAATGTCCATGCGCACCGAGGCATAGAATTTCAGGGCGTTGCCGCCGGTGGTGGTTTCCGGCGAGCCGAACATGACGCCGATTTTCATGCGAATCTGGTTGATGAAGATGACCAGCGTATTGGCCTTTTTAATGTTGGCGGTGAGTTTGCGCAGGGCCTGGGACATGAGCCGGGCCTGCAGGCCCATGTGGCTGTCGCCCATGTCGCCCTCGATTTCCGCCTTGGGGGTCAGCGCCGCCACCGAGTCGATGACGATGACGTCGAAGGCACCGGAGCGCACCAGGGCATCGGCGATTTCCAGGGCCTGTTCGCCGTGGTCGGGCTGGGTTACATAGAGATTATCCGTGTCCACGCCGATTTTCTTGGCATAGACCGGGTCGAGGGCGTGTTCGGCGTCGATGAAAGCAGCCATACCGCCGGCCTTCTGGGCTTCGGCGATGACCTGCAGGGTCAGGGTGGTTTTGCCCGAGGATTCCGGGCCGTAGATTTCAACGATGCGTCCGCGCGGCAGACCGCCCACGCCCAGGGCGATATCCAAACCGAGGGAGCCGGTGGAGATAACTTCAATGTCATGGCTGGTCTGTTCTCCCAGCCGCATCACCGTACCCTTGCCAAATTGCTTATCCAACTGTGCCATCACCGCTTCAAGGGCCTTTCTATGCTGTTCTTTCATCTGTTTTTTCCTATTCGAACTACTAAAAAAAGAGCGCCTATTTTAGCGAAAACAGGGCGCTCTCGACGGATTATTTTCCGGGATAACTCTTTGAAAATAGAGGAAAATTTTCAGGGTTCCAGCTGGGCCACCAGCAGGGCTTTCAGGGTGTGCAGCCGGTTTTCCGCCTGGTCAAAAACGATGCTGGCCGGCGCGGCGAAAACCCCGGCGCTGACCTCGATGCCCTCCAGGCCGTGGTCGGCGTAGAACTGGGCCCCCAGGGCCGTTTCCCGGTCGTGGTAGCTGGGCAGGCAGTGCATGAATTTGACCGCCGGATTGCCGCTGGCCGCCAGCAGGGCCTCGTCCACCCGGTAGGGCAGCAGCAGGGCGCAGCGCTCGCCGAAGGCGGCCGGGTCTTCGCCCATGGACAGCCAGATGTCCGTATGGATGAAATCGACGCCGGCCACCGCCGCCACCGGGTCGGTGCCGATGTGAATCCGGCCGCCGCTGGCCTCGGCCAGGCGAAGCGCTTCGGCCACAATCTCCTCACGGGGTTGCAGGGCCGCCGGTGCCGCGATGCGCACGTCCAGGCCGAGCAGGGCCCCGGCCAGCAGCAGCGAATTGCCCATGTTGAAGCGGGCGTCGCCGACATAGGCGAAGCTGATGTCGGTGAGATTTTTGCCGCTGTGCTCCTGCATGGTGAGCAGGTCGGCCAGCAGCTGCAGCGGGTGAAAATCGTCGCTGAGGCCGTTAATCACCGGCACGCCAGCCTCGGCGGCGAGGATTTCCACCGTGCGCTGGGCGGCGCCGCGCCAGAGAATGGCATCGTAGTAGCGGCCCAGCACCCGGGCGCTGTCGGCGACGCTCTCCTTGTGGCCGAGCTGGGAGCTGGACCCGGCGATATAGCTGCAGCGGGCCCCCTGGTCAAAGCAGGCCACCTCGGCCGAACAGCGGGTGCGGGTGGAGGTCTTCTCGAAAATCAGGGCCACATTTTTGCCGGCCAGCAGCGGCGTTTCGGCGCCGGCGTTTTTAGCGCGCTTCAGCTGGCGGGCCCGGTAGAGCAGCTGGCCGATGGCCTCGGCGGGGTGGTCGGCCAGACGCAGCAGGGAACGATTTTTCCAGTAGCTCATGGGATTCTCCTTAAAAAAAGAAGCGCTCCCCCGGGGAAGCGCTTGGCTGATGAAAACGGCGGGACGGACTAGGCATTGACCCCGTAGTTGCGGGCCAGGGGGCCGAGGCCGCCGCTGAAGCCCTGGCCGATGGCCTTGAACTTCCATTCGCCGTTGTGGCGGTAGACTTCGCCGAAAATCATCGCCGTTTCCACCGAGGCATCCTCGGACAGGTCGAAGCGGGCGATTTCCTTGCCACTGGCGGCATCGACGCAGCGGATGAAGGCGTTGCGCACCTGGCCGAAGTTCTGTTTGCGGGCGTCGGCCTCGTGGATGGTAACGGCCACGGCGATGCGCTCGATTTCCGCCGGCACCTGGGCCAGGGCAATTTTGATTTGCTCGTCGTCGCCGTCGCCGGCGCCGTCGCGGTTATCGCCCTGGTGAACCACGCTGCCGTCGCTGCTCTTCAGCTGGTTATAGAAGATGAAATCGGCGTCGGAACGCACCTTGCCATCGGCCTTGAGCAGGAAGGCGCTGCCGTCCAGGTCAAAGGCGGCGCCGTCGGTGCTGCGCACGTCCCAGCCGAGGCCAATCAGCAAATCCTTGAGGTTGGGGGCTTCCTTGTTGAGATTGACGTTGCCGCCCTTCTGTAAAACTACTGCCATGTGAACTTCCTTATGAAATGGTGAAAGGGAGGAAGGCCGAAGCGCTTCCTAGATAAGTTGAAAATGACGCAGAGCCGCCCGAATGCCGCCGGCGTCCAGCGGTAATGTAACATAATCGGCCAGGGCCTTGACCTCGTCCCGGCCGTTGCCCATGGCCACCCCCAGACCGACGCCCTGCAGCAGCTGCACATCGTTAAGGCCGTCACCGAAGGCCATCACATTCTCCAGCCCGTAGCCCAGAGCCGTGGCCACGGTGCGCACGCCGTCGAGCTTGGAGGTGCGCCAGGGAATGAGGTCGGCGCCGGGGCCGTGCCAGCTGACATAGTGGAAATTCAGCCGGTCAAGCTCGGCCTCCAGCGGGCCGGGGTCAAAGTCCAACGGCACGTGGACGGAAAACTGATAAATCTCCGCCTCCCGGTGGAAATTCGGGTTGATGGTGAAGCAGGGGAAAACCGAGGCCACGGCGTCATAGCGCGGCAGATACTCGGACAGGGCGACCCGCTCGCGGCCGGCCAGCTGGTAAATCAGGCCATATTTATGGCAGAGGCCAATCAGCGCCTCCAGCTCGGCCGGCGGCAGGGCCAGGGCGCTGAGTTCGCGGCCGGCGAGGCAGTTGTGCTGGCCGTTGGCACAGACGGTGGCGGTCAAAATGCCTTCCCGGAGCAGCTGCACTATGTCCGGCGGCACCATCGGCAGGCTGCGGCCGGTGGCAATGCCCAGGGTCAGGCCGGCGGCGTGCAGTTCGCGCAGGGCGGCGCCGTTGTCCGGCCACAGTTCGCCCTTGATGCAGAGGGTGTCGTCAATGTCAAAAAAGCACAGTTTCAGCGGTGCGGTCATAGTATCTCCAGTTGTTCCAGGGCGCGGGCGATGCCATCGTCGGCCGCCGCCGGGGCGATGAAATCAGCCCGGGCGAGCAAATCCGGGTGGCCGTTACCCATGGCAACGAAATAGCCCACCGCCGCCGCCATTTCCAAATCATTGAGCCCGTCGCCGAAGGCCAGGCAGTCGGCCGCACTAACGCCGAGCTCGGCACAGACCGCCGCGATACCAAGGGCCTTGGAGCTGGCGCTGGCGAGCCAGTCCACGGCCAGCGGGTGCCAGCGCACGCTTTTATAGCCGAGGCCAATCCCGGGCCGAAGCGCTTCCTCCTCGGCGCTGTCCACGAAAACCAGCAGCTGGTAAACCGGCGCCCGGCGGTGGTGTTCCGGGTCGATGCGATAGGGGCCGATGTTGCGGAGCGCTTCGCGGACGCGGTCGCTGGCGGCGGACATGACCATTTCCGTGGGCGTGATGAAGCCATAGTCAAAGCCGGCGGCGCGGGCGATGGTGAGCAGGGCTTCCACGTCGGCGCTGGGAATGGGGTGGTCTCGCAGCACCCGGTCGCCGTCCAGGCAATACTGGCCGTTGATGGCGATGGCCACTTCCAGCAGGCCGGCCCGGCGCAGTTCCTGGATTTGGGCGGGGAAGACACAGGGCGACCGGCCCGAGGCAATGGCACAGCGAATGCCACGCGCCTTCAGCTTTTCCAGGGCGGCGATGGCCGAGGCGGGCACCGTGCGCGTCCGGTGGGCAAACAGCGTTTCGTCAATGTCAAAAAAGATAATTTTCGGTGTTTTCACCCGGCGCTCCCCTTGTTGAAAAGACCTAAAAATAGCATAATTGGAGCCACTTTCGGGGGCGTACTGGCTTCGACGGGGACGCAAAGCTCGAGGTGCATACCGAAGATGAAAGAACTTCGTTAATCCCTTTCAAAAAAATAGTTGCAAACGACGACAACTACGCTTTAGCCGCTTAATTTAGGCTAACGTTCGCCCGGATTCGTCCGTAGATTCGGCCCGAACGACGCTCATACGGAATCGCTGTTCGTCCGCCCGCTGGCGGGCAGTTAAATCGACGTGGGCTCGCCTGATGAATGCCTGTGCTTCGGCTGTCATCGGTTAAATCCAGTAGAGTGCACTAAGTATGTAGTACCGACGGTGGCACGTTTTCGGACGGCGGTTCAACTCCGCCCGCCTCCACCATCTTCCCCAGCACCGGCTTTTCAGCCGGTGCTTTTTTATTGTCCTTTGGTGGCTACAAGCCCGGCCGGCCCGGCGGATTTTCTCCCGGCGGTTGGCGCGGCCCGTCCCCACCACCGCCGGGCCCTCTTTTGCCCCGGGGGAAGCGCTTCGGAAAGGAGTGCTTCGGGCCGGGTAGATTTTGAATTGAACTCCAGAATGAAGCGTTTCCCCCGTCCGGAAGAATGGGTCGGCTAGGCCATTCCTCCCCCATTGGGAGCGAAGCGCTTCGGTTCAGCTCCGAGGGGGGAGCGCTTCGATTTCCCAGCCAACTTTAGCCAGCCCAGCTGGGCTAATGGCCAAGGGGGAAGCGCTTCATTGGGGAAGTCCTTCGACCGAGGAAGTTCTACCCGACGAAGCGCTTCGGCAGTAAGCAACTAAATCAGCCCGCCCCAATGGCTTCCTGCTGGAAAAGTCCTACCCGACGAAGCGCTTCAGTTTGGATAGCGGGAGCGCTTCAACCTAGGAAGAAGCCCGCCAACGAAGCGCTTCGCTCTTGGTAATCCTTAAATAGGGAAGCGCTTCGGCTAGAGAAGGCCTTCCAGCTGAAATGGTCTGGAAAAGGGGGAGCGCTTCTAGCTGGGCACCCATTCCAGACGAAGCGCTTCGGTAGAGATAAAGCAGGAAGCGCTTCGGTCGTTTTTATGGATTGAACCGGGGGAGCGCCGCGACCGGGGCAGTTGATTTAGGCAAAGCGCTTCGGTTTGAAAGATTCGGTTTTAACGAAGCGCTTCATCCTTGGCGGGCGGTGGGCCTTTTGCCCCGGCCCGGAACGAAGCGCTTCGTTTTCACAGCCCCCGAGCAGAAGCGCTTCAGGAAAGCCGCCCACAAAAAAGCGCTTCCGAGGGGAAGCGCTGCGAGGGGAGGGCCTGGAAAGGGGGCTAGCGCACCCGGAAACCGTCGTCGCGCAGTTCAAACTGGCCGGCCTCGATTTTACCGAGCCAGCGCAGCGTTTCCCGGTAGCCCCCGAAGGGATAGAAATGCAGCTGGCGCAGCTGGCGGAGCCGGCCGGCGCGCCGGGCCCGGGCCAGGGCGAACAGCAATTTATCCGGCTTCTGGCGCAGCAGCGCATTGAACAGCGGCCAGCCCGAATTCAGCAGATACTGCAGCGACGGCCCGACGCCACAGTGGCGGGCGTGCTTAATCAGGGCCGCGATGCTGGCGAGGCCGGCCACGCCGATGGCCAGGGGAAAATCGCGCTGGCGCTGTTCCAGGGCCTCGGCCCAGGCCAGCACCGGGTCGGCGCTGAAACAGAACTGGGTGAGCAGGGCGGCGCTCAGATTCTGATTGCGGCTCCAGGCCCATTTATAGTCCTCGGCGGCGCGCAGGTCGGCCCCGGCCACCTGGGGGTGGCCCTCCACATGGCCGGCAAACCAGAGGCGCCGGGGGGGAAGCGCTTCGATGAGGCCGCTGTGCAGCAGGTCGTAGCAATCCCGGAAGGGCCCCAGCGGCTCCGGATTGCCGCCGGCAATCAGCAGCACCTCGCCGGACAGTTCCCGCACCGTGGCCAGAACCGTCCGCCATTCCTCGACGCTGCGCAGGCCCCGGGCGCTGACATGGGGCACGGTGCGGAAACCGACGTCCTCCAGGGCGCGGCAGGCGTCCAGGGTGGTGGAAACGGGCGTGCCCGGCAGGCAGGTAACGAAAATCTGCGTGGTCGGCGGCAGCCAGCGGCACAGCTCGTCCCGCTGGCCCAGGGCGCTGGGGGTGATTTCCAGACTGAAATCGGTCAGCAGGGCCTGAATGTCGGCCTTGTCCACGGCGCTCATGGGGCGAGGCGCTCGATGGCCCAGCCGGCGCCGTCGCGGCGGTAGCGGAAACGGTCATGGAGCCGGTTCGGCTGGCCCTGCCAGAATTCGCACTCGTCCACGGCCACCCGGTAGCCGCCCCAGAAGTCCGGCAGGGGAATGGCGCCGGCGGCAAATTTGCGTTTCATCGCCTCCCACTGGGCCAGCAGCAGCGTCCGGGAGCTGATGACCTGGCTCTGCGGCGACGTCCAGGCGCCGAGCTGGCTGTCCCGGGGCCGGCTGAGGAAATAGCGCAGACTCTGGGCCGGGGCCACCTTGCTGGCGGTGCCGGTGATTTTGACCTGGCGCTGCAGGCCGTACCAGGGAAAGAGCAGACTCACCCGGGGATTGGCGCCGATTTCCCGGGCCTTGCGGCTCTGGTAGTTGGTGTAGAAAACCAGGCCCTCGGCATCAAAGTATTTCAACAGCACCGTCCGCTGCGAGGGCTGGCCGGCGGCGTCCACCGTGGCCAGCACCATGGCGTTGGGCTCCTCCAGCGGCAGCGCCAGCGCGTCATTTAGCCAGCGTTCCAGCTGCTGGAAGGGGTCGGCGGCCAAATCCTCCCGCTCCAGCGGCGGGTGGCGGTCAAAATCCTTGCGCACATTGCCCATGTCCATGCTCATTTGCACTCCTTGGCCCCGGGGGGCTTATTTATCGAAGAAGTTTTTTACCTTATCAAAGAATGAGGTTTCCTGGGGGGCGTGGCGCTTGCTGTCCCTGTGCAGGGTGGCATCGAACTGCTGCAGCAATTCCTTCTGTTCCTTGGAGAGATTGACCGGCGTTTCAATGTGGACGGTGCAGTACAAATCGCCGCTGTGGTTGCTGTTGTAGGACTTGACCCCCTTGCCGGCGAGGCGGAAGGTTTTGCCGGTCTGGGTTTCGGCGGGGATTTTCAGCAGCACCTTGCCACCGAGGGTGGGCACCTCGATTTCACCGCCCAGGGCCGCCGTAACGAAGCCGATGGGCACGGCGCAGAGCAGATTGTTGCCGTCGCGCTGGAAAATGGGGTGTTTGCGCACGTGGATTTCCACGTACAAATCGCCGGCCGGAGCGCCCCGTTCGCCGGCGTCGCCCTCGCCGCGCACGCGCAGCTGCAGGCCGCTGTCCACGCCGGGCGGAATGGTGATTTTCAGCGAACGCGTGTCGCGGACCCGGCCGCTGCCGTGGCACTGCTCACAGGGGTGGTCGATGGTCTGGCCGCTGCCCTGGCAGTCGGGGCAGGGCTGGGCCAGGCTGAAGAAGCCCTGGTTGACGCGCACCTGGCCGGAGCCGTTGCAGCGTTTGCAGGTGTGCACTTTGGATTTTTCCGTGGTGCCGCTGCCCTTGCAGCTGTTGCAGGGGTAGAGGCGCGGGATTTTGATTTCCCGGCTGACCCCGTTCACGGCCTCCTCCAGGGAGATTTCCAGCTGGTAGGTCAAATTCTGGCCCTGGGCCGCCGTGCTGTGGCGACCGCCGCCGCCGCCCATATTGCCGAAGATGGAGCCGAAAATATCGCCCAAATCGAATTCGCCGCCGCTGAAGCCCCCGAAGCCGCCGCCGCCAAAACCGCCGGCGCCGCCCTGGCCGGTGGCGGCGTCGTAGCCGTAGCGGTCGTAGATGGCGCGCTTCTGTTCGTCGGAGAGGATGTCATAGGCGGCCTTGGCCTCCTTAAATTTGGCCTCGGCCTCGGCCTTGTTGTTCGGGTTCTTGTCCGGGTGGTATTTGTTCGCCAGTTTGCGAAAGGCTTTTTTCAGTTCGTCGGCCGAAGCGCTCTTGCTCACGCCGAGCACGGCATATAAATCTTTATTGGCCATGGCTGTTCCTTAATTAGAGAGAGTTAAACGCAAGAAAGCGCTTCGGAGTCGGAACCCCGAAGCGCTTCGTTATGGTCGGTCTATTTCTTGTCGGTTTCTTTGAAATCACCGTCCACCACTTCGGCTTCCACCGGCCCCTCGTTCGGGGCGGCGCTGGCACTTTCCTGGGCCTTCTGCATCAGCGGCAGGGAGGCGGTCATCAGCGCCTCGGTCTTGGCGTTGATGTCGGCCACATCGTCGCCGGCCAGGGCGGTGCGCAGCTCGGCGATGGCCGCCGTTACCGGCTCCTTCTCCTCGGCGCTGACCTTATCGCCCAGGTCGGTCAGGGCTTTTTCCACGCCGTAAATCATGGCTTCGGCGTTGTTCTTGGCCCCGACTTTTTCCTGGAATTTCTTGTCTTCCTCAGCATGGGCGGCGGCGTCCTTAACCATGCGTTGGATTTCCTCATCGCTGAGGCCGGAGTTGGCCTTGATGACAATGGACTGTTCCTTGCCGGTTTTCTTGTCCTTGGCCGACACGTTCAGAATGCCGTTGGCGTCGATGCTGAAGGTAACCTCAATTTGCGGCATGCCCCGGGGCGCGGGCTCAATGCCGGTCAGGTCGAAGCGGCCCAGGGATTTGTTGGCGCTGGCCTGCTGCCGTTCGCCCTGGAGCACGTGAATGGTTACGGCGGCCTGGTTGTCATCGGCGGTGGAGAAGATTTGGCTTTCCTCGGTGGGAATGGTGGTGTTCTTCTCAATGAGCTTGGTCATGACCCCGCCCATGGTTTCGATGCCCAGGGACAGCGGGGTTACGTCCAGCAGCAGCACATCTTTCACCGTGCCGCCGAGCACGCCGCCCTGCACCGCCGCGCCGACGGCCACGGCCTCGTCCGGGTTCACGTCCTTGCGGGGTTCCTTGCCGAAGAAGTTTTTCACCGCCTCCTGCACCTTCGGCATGCGGGTTTGGCCACCGACCAGAATCACATCGTTGATGTCCTTGGCGGACAGGCCGGCGTCCTTCAGGGCCTGGCGGCAGGGTTCCAAAGTGCGTTCAATCAAATCGTCCACCAGCGCTTCCAGCTTGGCCCGGGTCATCTTGATGTTCAGGTGTTTCGGGCCGGAGGCGTCGGCGGTGATGTAGGGCAGATTGATTTCCGTCTGGGCGCTGGAGGACAGCTCAATCTTGGCCTTCTCGGCGGCCTCTTTCAACCGCTGCAGGGCCAGGCTGTCCTGGGACAGGTCGATGCCGCTGTCCTTCTTAAACTCGGCGACCAGATAGTCGATGATGCGGGCGTCGAAGTCCTCACCGCCGAGGAAGGTGTCGCCGTTGGTGGCCAGCACTTCAAATTGCTGTTCGCCGTCCAGGTCGATGGTCTCGATAATGGAAATATCGAAGGTGCCCCCGCCCAGGTCATAGACGGCAATCTTGGCGTCCTTGGCGCCCCGGTCGAGGCCGTAGGCCAGGGCGGCAGCGGTGGGCTCGTTGATGATGCGGCGCACGTTCAGGCCAGCGATGCGACCGGCGTCCTTGGTGGCCTGGCGCTGGCTGTCGTTGAAGTAGGCCGGCACGGTGATAACGGCGTCGGTTACGGTCTCACCGAGATAGTCCTCGGCGGTTTTTTTCATTTTTTGCAGCACCTTGGCGGAAATTTCCGGCGGCGCCAGTTTCTTATCGTTCACGCCCACCCAGGCATCGCCGTTGTCGGCCTTGATGATGTTGTAGGGCACCAGTTTGATGTCCTTCTGCACCTCTTTTTCGTCAAAACGCCGACCAATCAGGCGTTTAATGGCGTAGAGGGTGTT
Organism: uncultured Cardiobacteriaceae bacterium; assembly: GCA_963532425.1. GTDB lineage: Bacteria > Pseudomonadota > Gammaproteobacteria > Cardiobacteriales > Cardiobacteriaceae > CAUSKK01. The sequence continues at coordinate 18,514 of CAUSKK010000017.1, read as the reverse complement.
TTTCGGGTTGGTTACGGCCTGGCGTTTGGCCGGCTGGCCCACCAGCACTTCGCCATCGTCGGCATAGGCAATGATGGACGGGGTGGTGCGGGCGCCCTCGGCGTTCTCAATGACCCGGGGTTTGTCGCCGTCCATGATGGCGACGCAAGAGTTGGTGGTTCCTAAATCGATACCAATGATTTTTGACATAAATAAAACTCCTCAAAATTGTTCATTCGCAGCGCGAAGCGCTTCGTTGAATCCTTTAATGGGGCGGGCCGGGGCTTTTTCAAGCAATTTTTTAAAAAAATTTTCCGGGTGCGATAGAAAAAAACAATGCACTCACCCTAGGTCGGCTTGCCGGCGACGATGACCTGGGCCGCGCGCACCACCCGGCCGTTGAGCACATAGCCCTTCTGGGCCACGTGGACGATGGTATTGGGCTCCACCTCGGGGTTGGGGACGATGGACAGGGCCTGGTGCTGTTCGGGATTGAGCTTTTCACCCAGCGGATTGAGTTCCTCGATGCCGTGTTTCTGCAGGGTTTCCAGCAGGGTTTTCAGGGTCAGTTCGGTGCCCTTGACGAATTCGGCCAGGGCCGTATCGCTGGCGGCCTGCTGGCGGGCGGCCTCCAGGCCGAGGGTGAGGGCGTCCAGGGTCGGCAGCAAATCCTTGAGCAGCTGTTCGCTGGCGAATTTGCTGGCGTTAAGCGCTTCCCGCTCCAGCCGTTTGCGCAGATTTTCCCCGTCGGCGCGCTCGCGCAGCACCGCCGTTTTCAGCTGCTCAATTTCGCCGCGCAGCGCTTCGATTTCGGCGGCGGCGGCGTCCGGCTGGGGGGCTTCCTCCACGGGAAGCGCTTCGGTTTGCGGCGTTTCAACCGGCTCGACGGGCGCGGTGGCGTCCTCCGGCGGAAGCGCTTCCCCGGGCTGGTGGTGGTGATGGATGTGATGTTCGTGGTGCTCGTGTTTGCTCATGGCTATTCCTCGTTAAAATTCCTCTATAAATAATGAGTCATCGGATTTTTTCAAGGATTTATGCGCCTTTTATTGCTTCTGGCCCTGCTCGCCGCTCCGGCCCGGGCCTGGGAACTGCAGCTGGCCAGTCCCCCCGACTGGGCCCTGGGGGCGCCGCTCAGCGCCGGCCGGCTGTTGCCGAATTTTCAGCTGCACTACCGGGCCGGGGCCCTCCAACTCCGGGCCGAGGGCCAGCTACAGGGGGTGGGTTTCAGCTCGGAGCGCTTCTCGGTGGCCCGGCTCAGCGGCCATATCCGCCTCCAGGCCCGGCAACGGCGGAACGGCTGGCAGGGTTCCCTGCAATTAACTTTAAACGGCGGCGAATTAGTCTGGGATGCGCTCTATTTAAATTTCGACCAATTAGCCAGCCAATTGAGCGGCGAATTCACAATTCGCCCCGGCTACTATCATTTCCGCAATATCCAAATGGAAACGCCCCGGAATAGTTTGCGCGCCGAAGTGCTAATTACGCCGAAAAGGAAGCGCTTCAATATTGAGGATATTCGCGGCGACGCCGAAGCGCTTTATCAGAATTACGCCAAACCCTTTCTCGGCGATAGTGCCTTTAATGAGATGAGCCTGAGCGGGCGCATTGGTGGCAATGGTCTCTATGACAATGGGCTGCGCTCCTTTAATGTGGTGCTGCACCATATTTCCATCCGCGATGGCCAACGGCGCTTCCAGGTGGACGATTTGGACGGCCAGCTTGGCAACGACGGGCGGCCCTCGCGGCTGCGCTGGACCGGGGCGCGCTGGCGGGCCATTCCCATCGGCCGCAGCGAGGCCCGCTTCACCCTCCGGGGGCGCCAGCTGACCCTGGGAGCGCCCCTGCGTATTCCCCTGGCCGACGGCGCCCTACTCATTCGCCGGCTCCAGCCCCAGGGCGGCGGCTACCGGGTGGATGCGGAGCTGGAACCGCTGACCCTGGCCGCCCTGCGCAGCGCCCTCTATGATTTGAAATTCAACGGCCAAATCAGCGGCAAATTCCCGCAACTATTCATCTCCTGGCAGAAAATCAGCCTGGGCCAGCCGGTGTTTGTGGACGTCTTCGGCGGCCGGCTCACCCTGTCCCGGCTAGCCCTCAACGGCCTGCTCAGCAGCGTGCCGGAGCTGAGCTTTGATATGAAAATCGACGGCATCGACCTGCAAAAACTGACGGATTTTCTGGAGATTGGCAAAATAACCGGCCTGCTCGATGGCCAGGCAAGGAATGTGCGTCTGCTCGGCTGGCAGCTCAATGCCTTTGAGCTGAGTTTGCGCGCCAATCGCGGCCAGCGTCGCATTGACCATCGCGCCGTGAGCTATCTGACCCGGGCCGGCGGCACCGGCGCCCTGGTGGGCCAATTTGTCCGTTTTCTCAATAGTTTTCCCTATGAACAACTCGGTTTTAATGGCGTTTTAAATAATGGGGTTTTAACGCTGCAGGGTTTTGAAAATCATAAAAGCGGCGGCTTTTATTTATTAAAGGGCAGTGCCATTCCCCGGCTTGATATTATTGCCTTTCAACGGCGGGTGGATTTCCGGGAATTATTAAAAAGACTAAAAAGTTTGGAACAAACGGATAGTCCAATTATTGAATAAATTCTTTTTCCGGCGGCCAATATATTTGGCCGATAATTTGCTATAAACTATTCAACTGTACAAAACACATTCTTGAAAGAGGAATTAACCATGACTAAAAATAAAATTGCATTGACCGTGGCCACGCTGGTGTTATTGGCCGCCTGTGGCGGCAGTGGCAATGGCAGTGCACTCAGCTCGGGAATTGGCAACTATGAACTGACGCCGGGTTCACCCCATCGCTATGACCGGCCGACCTCCAGCGCCAGCCCGACGCCCACCATTCCCCCCATTTCCCCTTCACCGTCGCCCACCTCCAGCATGACCCCGCTGCCGACGGCCACCAATACGCCGGGCCCCTCACCATCGCCCAGCGCCAGCCCGAACCCGGCGGAATTCTCCAGCGGCCACAGCGTCAACCCCAGCCTGCTGGACTTCGTGCGCGATGAGCAGAACGGTCTGCCCCCGAAAATCACCCTGACCGCCGACACCAACACCCTGGACCTGGCCCGGGCTACCCGCGAGCTGACCAGCACCCCCGGCGGTGATGCCGGCAGGGATTTGGGCGTTAATGCCGTTCGCAATGGCATAGCTGGCGTTGACCGCCGCTTCGGCAAGGCGCTGATTTATCGCCTCGACGACAACAACAACAACGAAATCAAATCGCTGATTATCCGCGACCCGGAAACCGCCGGCTGGCGCTATCAAACCTTTGGCCAGGTGGCCGACCGCACCCGGCCGGTGGGCTATGTCAGCATTGGTAAACCCACCGCTCCTAGCGACATCGTCAACTTCCGGGGCGAATATGAAGGCATCGCCATGGGTACCTACGACACCAACAGCGAGGTGGTTTCCAACGTGCGGGCCAGCGTAGTAAACCGGCGCATGACCCTGAACATGACCGACAGTAAAATCGCCGAGAATATCCGCACCGCCGGCTTCCACGGCGCCACGGCCGACCGGCGCTTTGACGTCAGCAACCAGCAGCTGGAATGGGACAGCACCGGCAAGAAATTTGTCAGCCCCGCCGGCTACGAGGCCAAGTTCTACGGTGGCGGCCAGGAGGAAATGGGCGGCACCTTCAACCGCGACATCGACAACAAAACCTATCGCGGTGGCTTCGGCGCCAAGCGTATTCGTTAAGCGCTTCCCTTTACTCCGAGCAGAAAAAAGCACCCAATCGGGTGCTTTTTTTTATGGGGGCGACGCTAGGGAAGCGCTTCGTTGGAGAGAAGCGCTTCCCCCCGGCCGGGACACCTAGCGCCGTTCCAGCAGCAGCCCCAGTTCCAGATGGGGGGTATCGGGGAACTGGTCGAAGACAGCGAAGCGCTTCGGCTGGTGGCTCTGGCTGAGCCGTTGGAGATTGGCGGCCAGGCTGAGCGGGTTACAGGAAATATAGAGAATGCGCGGAAACTGCTGGAGCAGGGCCAGCGTGCCCGCGTCCACCCCGGCCCGGGGCGGGTCCACCAGCACCGTGCCAAAGTCATAGCTGCCCAGGTCGATGGCGTCCTGCTGGAGCCGGCGGAACGGCCGGTCGCCGCGCAGGGCCACGGTCAGTTCCTCGGCCGCCAGCCGGGCCACCTGCAGATTATCAATGTGGTTTAGGGCCTGATTTTCACGCAGGGCTTGGATGGCGGTCTTGCTCACCTCGGTGGCCAGCACCCGGCGGAAATTGCGGCTCAGTGGCAGGGTGAAATTGCCACTGCCACAGTAGAGTTCCAGCAAATCCTCCCGTTGGGAAGCCCGGGTCTGTTCCCAGGCCCATTGGAGCATCTGTTCGCACATCCGGCCGTTGGGCTGGGAAAAGGCCCCCTCATAGTGGCGGTAGTGGAAGCGCTCCCCGCCCACCGTGAAACTTTCATTCACATAGCTCCGACCCAGCACGATTTTCTGACCGCGACTGCGTCCGATAATTTCCACGTTGAACTGCCGGCCCAGGGCCTCGGCGGCGGCGGTCCAGTCGGCGTCCAGGGGCCGATGGTAGAGCAGGGTCAGCAGCATTTCACCCCGGAGCGTGCTCAGAAAATTAATCTGGAACAGCCGGTGGCGTAGCGGTGGCTGGGCCCGAAGCGCTTCCCGCAGCGGCGGCATCAGGGCCTGGATAGCTGGGGCGGCTCGGGGCAGCCGGTCGATTTTGACGATTTGGCCGGCGCCATCACGCATGCTGTAGTGAAGCGCCTCGCCCTCATGGTAAAGGCCAAATTCAACCCGCTGGCGGTAGCCGTCCAGCGGGCTGGGGAAAATCTGGGGTGGGGGACAGGAGAAGGCAGCGAAGAGTGGCTGCAGTTGTTGAATTTTCGCGGCTAATGTCGGCATAAATGCCCAATTTTACGCCACGTAGCGCACCACTCCGGCGGCTTTTTTCTCGGCCAGGCGCTCCTTCACCACCGGGATACACTTGCCGCAGCAGCCGCCGATGCCGAGCTGCTGGGCCACCCGACTGGCGCTGGCGGCACCGTTTTCAATGGCCTGGTCAATGGATTTATGGCTGACGCCCTGGCAAACACAGATAATCATAGAGGCTCTCGTAATGCGAAATTTTATCGTTAGGCATTCTAGAGAAATATGGTGAGCGGTCAAGGAAAACATTGGATAATAGGCAAAAATTCAGGATTGACGCGATGAAACCGCAAATAGAGGACAATATTTTCGACAATCAGGGCTTTCGTTTTAATGTGGGTATTATTCTTCTTAATGAAAGTGGCGATAAGGTTTTTTGGGCTAAACGCATTGGCCACGATTCGTGGCAATTTCCCCAGGGCGGCCTCTGCGCCGGCGAATCGGATTTACAAAGTGCCTACCGGGAACTCTACGAGGAACTCGGCCTTCACCCCGATGATGTGGAGGTCATCGGCAAAACCCCCTCCTGGTTCAAATACCGTCTGCCGGTGCGCTTCCGCCGCCCCCGGCGTCCAGGCTATAACCAGTGTGTGGGCCAGAAACAGCGCTGGTATCTGATGCGCCTCTGCAGCAGCGAGGAGCACATCGACCTCAACGCCACCGGCAAGCCGGAGTTTGAACGCTGGATGTGGCAGGACTGCGCCACCGCCTGCCGCGAAGTGGTGCACTTCAAACGCAAGGTTTACCGCCAGGCCGTGGACGAGCTCTCCTTCTATTTCCCCGAGGCCCTGAAGAACCCGCTATGAGCCACATCTGCTTTAAAAACAAGAATATCAGTGTCATCACCCTGAGCCTGGACACACTGGATTTAAACCTGCTCGCCGCCGAGCTGGAGGAACGTCTCAAGCAATCGCCGGTGGGCTTTTTTGCGGCCCAGGCGGTGGTGGTCGATTTGAACGCCCTGCCGAAGCCGTCCCGGGAAGTGCTGCAGGATTTGCAGCATCTTTTTCTGCGCCACCGCCTTAATCTGATTGGCGTGGAGCATCGCGACCTGCGCACCACCGACCTGCTCGGTACCAATCTCAATCTGATTCGCCACGCCCTGGAACGGTCATCGAAAACGCCGGTGCCGGTGCTGCCCCCGCCGGCCCTGGCCACCCGCATTGTGGAAAGCACGGTGCGTGGCGGCATGGACATTGGTGCCGACGGCGGGGATTTGGTGGTGCTGGGTTCGGTCAATGATGCCGCCACCGTCCGTGCCGATGGCAGCATCTATATTTTCGGCGTCCTGCGCGGTGGGGCCTGGGCCGGGGCGCGCGGCAATCGCAGCAGCGTTATCTACTGTCGCGGCCTCAGTGCCGAATTTATCAGCATCGGCGATAGAACCCTGGAGCGCCGCGATTTACAAAACTTTGCCCAGAAACACCGCTATGTTTTCGGCGAGGGCTTTTTCCGCCTAAACGGCCAAAATCAAATGGAATTTCTCGACCAGGCAAAACAACTTAAAATTACGCTGAATTAACACCCAATTTGAGGATGATATGACTAATAACACAACAACAACCGACGATACCAACCACTGTCGCGTGGTGGTGGTTACGTCGGGCAAGGGGGGTGTCGGCAAGACTACCACCAGTGTGAGCATGGGTATCGGCCTGGCCAGTCGTGGCTATAAGGTTTGCATCATTGACTTTGATATCGGCCTGCGCAACGTGGATTTGCTGATGGGTCTGGAAAACCGCATCGCCAGCGACATTATCCAGGTCATCGAGGGGCGCACGAGCCTGCGCCTGGCCCTGATTCCCGACCGCTTTTTCAAGGACACCCTGTTTCTGCTGCCGGCCTCCCAGCGCCACAACAAGGACGACCTGACCCTGGAGGGGGTCGGCAAGGTGCTGGACGAACTCAAGGCCGATGGCTTTGATTTCATCATCTGCGACAGCCCGGCCGGCATCGAACAGGGCGCCCTCTTTGCCATGTACTACGCCGATGACGCCGTCATCGTTACCAACCCGGAGGTCTCTTCCATGAACGATTCCGACCGCATCATTGGGCTGTTGGACATCAAAACCAAGCGCGCCCAGGAAGGGAAACAAATCAATAAACACCTGCTCATCACCCGCTATGACCCGGAGCGGGTCGCCGTCGATGAGATGCTCGACACCAACCACATCACCAGCATTCTTGCCCTGCGCCTGCAGGGGGTCATTCCCGAGTCCAAGGACGTGCAGCGGGCCTCGGCGCGGAAGGTGCCGGTCATCGCCATGGAGGACAGCGACGTCTCCAAGGCCTACTTCGATTTCGTTGACCGTTTCCTGGGCAAGGACGTGCCCTGGCGTTTCATTGAAGACAAGCGGCGCGGCTTCTTCGCCCGCCTCTTCGGGAAGAAATAGCCATGGCCTTCTGGGGTAAGAAAGAGCCGCCCAAGGGCTCCATGCTCGCCGCCTACGAGGGCGAGGACAGCGGCAAGGCCACCACGAAGATTCTGTGGGAGCGCTTCCTGTTCATGCGCTTTGAACCGGGCGTGCTGAGGGAAATCACCATTCACCGCATTCACGCGGCCATCGAACGTATTATTCAGGAGGAACAGCCGGAGCTGGGCTGCATTCAGGTGCGCGCCGTCCAGAACAAAGAGGTGGGCGACAACGGCTTTGGCTTTGAAATCAATATGAAAGTAACCGGAACCAACCAGTGATGGACAGCCTCGCTCTCCTCACCACCCGGCGGTCGGTGCGGAAACTCACCGGCCCGGGGCCGGACGCCGCCCAGCTGGAAATCATGCTGCAGGCCGCCACCCAGGTGCCCGACCACGGCAACCTCACCCCCTATCAATTTACCGTCATCGCCGGCGACGAGGCCAAGCGCCGCTTCCGCGATGAGGTGCTGCTGGCCGCCGCCGGCGACGACGAAGCGCTTCGGGAGAAGGCCGCCAATCTCATTAACATGGCGCCGGTGCTTATCGGCGTCTGCACCCGGCTGCAGCTGCCCAATTCCTGGAACATTCCCCAGTGGGAACAGGAGATTACCGCCGGCTGCGCCACCTACGCCCTGCAGCTGGCCGCCGAGGCCCAGGGCTTTAGCAGCGTCTGGATTAGCGGCGCCTGGGCGAAAAAGGCCGCCCTGCGCGAAGCGCTGGGGGGTACGACCCAGGATAAGGTCATCGGCCTGCTGCTGCTGGGCACCGCCGTAGAAGCCCTACGGGAGCCGAAAAATACCGAACTGGACCGCTGGGTGCGTTATTACCGATGAGCGCTTCCTCCGATTTTCACAACCGCCGCACCTTCGCCATCATTTCCCACCCGGACGCGGGGAAAACCACCGTAACCGAGAAACTGCTGCTCTTCGGCGGTGCCATTGCCATGGCCGGCACGGTCAAGGGGCGCAAGGCCGCTCGCCACGCCACCTCCGACTGGATGAAGATGGAGCAGGAGCGCGGCATTTCCGTAACCAGCTCGGTGATGCAGTTCCCCTACCGGGACAAGGTCATCAACCTGCTCGACACCCCCGGCCACGAGGATTTCTCCGAGGACACCTACCGCACCCTCACCGCCGTGGACAGCGCCCTGATGGTCATCGACTGCGCCAAGGGCGTGGAGGAACGCACCATCAAGCTGATGGAAGTCTGCCGCCTGCGCGACACGCCGATTTTTACCTTTATTAATAAGCTCGACCGCGAGGGCCGAGAGCCCATGAGCCTGCTCGACGAGGTGGAGGAGGTGCTGAAAATCCGCTGTGCGCCGGTAACCTGGCCCATTGGCATGGGCCGCAGTCTGCAGGGGGTCTACCACCTGCTCGAAGACCGGGTCTATCTCTATGAGAGCGGCAAAAACAGCGAGGTCAATAACGGCGAGGAAATTCAGGGCCTGGACAATCCGCGCCTGGACGAGCTGATTCCGAATATCGGTGCCTTCCGCGAGGAAATCGAACTGCTGCGCGCCGCCGGCAATGAATTCGACCACGAGGCCTATCTGCGCGGCGAGCTGACGCCGGTCTATTTCGGTTCCGCCATCAGCAATTTCGGCCTGCGCGAGATGCTGAATGGCTTCGTCCAGTTTGCGCCGCCGCCCCGGCCCCGGCCCACCACCCTTCGACCGGTGGCGCCGGAGGAGCCTAAATTTAGTGGTTTTGTCTTTAAGATTCAGGCCAATATGGACCCGAAACACCGCGACCGCATCGCCTTTCTGCGCATCAACTCCGGCACCTTCACACCGGGCATGAAGCTCTTTCAAGTGCGCCTCAACCGTGAGGTGAAGATTCCCGAAGCGCTTAGCTTTCTGGCCGCCGAACGGGAGCACATCAGCGCCGCCGTGGCCGGCGACATCATCGGCATTCACAACCACGGCACCATTCGCATCGGCGACACCTTCACCGAGGGCGAAGCGCTTCAGTTCACCGGCATTCCCGACTTCGCGCCGGAGCTGTTTCGCCGGGTGCGTCTGAAGGACCCGCTGAAGATGAAGGCCCTGCTCAAAGGTCTGGAACAGCTCTGCGAGGAGGGCGCCACCCAGTTCTTCAAGCCCCTGCTCGGCAACGATTTGATTCTGGGCGCCGTCGGGGTGCTGCAATTTGACGTGGTGCGCGAACGGCTCGCCGGTGAATACGGTGTCAGCTGCCAATTTGAGGCGGTGTCCGTGGCCACGGCCCGCTGGATTAGCGCCCCGGACGACAAGAGCCTGCGCGCCTTCAGCGACAAAAACGCCGCCAACCTGGCCCACGACCACTACGGCCAGCTGGTCTATGTGGCGCCGTCCCGGGTCAATCTACAGCTGACCCAGGAGCGCTTCCCGGACATCCAATTCCACGCCACCCGCGACCACCTGGCGCAGAGCTGATGCGTAGCATCGTTTTCGATACGGAGACCACCGGCATGAACAAGGCCGGCCGCGACAAATCCGAGGGCCATCGCATCATTGAAATCGGCTGCGTCGAACTCATCGACCGCCATTTCACCGGCCGCGAATTCCAGTGCTATCTCAATCCGGAACAGCCCATCGACCCGGAATCCACCCGGGTGCACGGCATCACCGATGCCCGGGTCAAAATGGAGCCCACCTTCGCCCAGAAGGCGCCGGAATTTCTCGACTTCATCGCCGGTGCCGACGAGCTCATCGCCCATAACATTGAGTTCGACCAGATGTTTATTAACCGGGAGCTGGCCCTCTACGGCGCCGGCTGGCGGCTGGAGGAGCGCTTCCGGCTGGTGGATACGCTGAAGCTGGCCCGGCAGATTTTCGGCAGCAACAGCCGCAACAATCTGGACGCCCTCTGCAAGCGCTACCACATCGACACCTCCCACCGCAGCCTGCACGGCGCCCTGCTCGACAGTCGGCTGCTGGCCGAGGTCTATCTGAAGATGACCAGCAGCCAGAACGCCCTTAATCTGGCCGAGGCGCCCCGGCCGGCCTTTGATGCCGGCGCCGAGGGGGGCGAAGTGCCCTGGGAGGGCTGGCTGGCGCTAACGGCCAGTGCCGAGGAACAGGCCCGGCACCAAGATATTCTGAAAAAAATCAATTCCTGAGGATTCGCTATGGTTCATCGCATCTATAACTTCTGTGCCGGCCCCTGCACACTGCCCACCGCCGTTCTGGCGGAGGTGCAGGCCGAACTGCTGGATTTCCAGGGTTCGGGCATGTCGGTGATTGAAATCAGCCACCGCTCGAAGCGCTTCGAGGCGCTGCACTTTGAAACCCTGGCCCTGGCGAAAAAGCTGCTGCGGGTGCCCGATGAGTTTGAGGCGCTGCTGCTGCCCGGCGGCGCCCACCAGCAGTTTGTGATGACGGCCCTTAACCTGCTCGCCGACGGCGGCCGGGCCGCCTTCATCGTCAGCGGCATCTGGAGTGCCAAGGCCCTGCGCGAGGCCCAGCGCATTGGCCCGGCCGAAGCGCTCTGGGACGGCGCCGGCCAGGATTACACCACCCTGCCCGCCAACGAAGCGCTTCCCCCCCTGGCTCCGGACAGCCGCTATGTCTATCTGGCCAGCAATGAGACCGTGGGCGGTGTCCAGTTCCGCGAGCTGCCCACGGTGGCGGCGCCGCTGGTGGTGGACGCCTCCTCGGATTTCTACACCCGCCATCTGGACTGGGCCCGCTGCGACCTGGTCTATGGCGGCGTTCAGAAGAATCTGGCCCCGGCCGGCCTGGCGCTGGTCTTCATTCGCAAGCGCCTGCTGGTGGAACACCCCAAGATTCCCCAGTTTCTCAGCTACAAGGCCCACGCCGACGCCCAGAGTCTCTATAACACCCCGCCCACCTTTCAAATCTACGTGCTCGGCAAGATGCTGCGCTGGATGGAGGCCCAGGGCGGCGTTGACCATTTCGCGGCCCAGAGCCGGGAGCGCTCGGCCCGTCTCTATGCGGCCATCGACGCCAGCGCTTTCTACCGCAATCCCATTCCGGCGCCGTTCCGTTCCCAAACCAACGTCATCTTCAACCTGCCCAGCGCCGAGCTGGAAAGCCAGTTCTGGCAGGAGGCCGAGACCCAGGGCATGAGCGGCCTCAAGGGCCACCGCATCCGGGGCGGCATCCGGGCTTCGCTCTACAACGCCCTGCCCGGGGCGGCAGTAGACGCGCTGCTGGCGTTTATGGCGGAATTTGAACGCCGGCACGGCTAAGCAGCCCGGCCGAAGCGCTCCCCCGGAGCGCTTTTTTCTTGCCACCGCCACCCTTGGCAGCGCCGGGGCGGACGCTACAATGAAGCCCCTGCCACCGCCCGCCCGGGCGGGTTTTCAATTTTTTTAGGAATAAGCATGAAAGATTTTCTCCAACAACAACTAGAACAGGCCCTGCGCCAGCTGGCGCCGGAGCTGGGCCCGGTGGTCGTCGAGATTGAACGCTGCCGCGACCCGGCCCACGGCGATTTTGCCTCCAATGTGGCGCTGAAACAGGCCAAGGCCCTGGGCCGCAAACCCCGGGAGCTGGCCGAAGCCCTGCTGGCGACCCTCGGGCCGGTGGAGGGGGTGGCGGCCTGGGAAATTGCCGGCGCCGGCTTCATCAATATTCGGCTGGCCGGCGATGCCCACCAGCGGCTGCTGCAACAGATTCTGGCCGAGGGGGAGCGCTTCGGTGAAAACTCATCCGGCGCCGGCACGCGCATTCTGCTGGAATTTGTCTCCGCCAATCCCAACGGCCCGCTGCACGTCGGCCACGGCCGGGGCGCCGGCTACGGTTCCAGCCTGGCCAATGTGCTGCGTGCCAACGGCTATAGCGTGGACTGTGAATACTACGTCAATGACGCCGGCCGCCAGATGGACATCCTCGCCCTGTCCACCTACTGGCGCTATCTCCAGGCCCTGGGGCTGGAGGAAGCGCTTCCCCCCGGCGTCTACCAGGGCGACTATGTCAAGGACATCGCCGCCGGGCTCCGGCGCGACCAGGGCGAAGCGCTTCGGCTGCCGCTGGCCGATTTCTGCCCGGATTTCCCCAACGACGAGGAACACCGCGACCACTGGATAGACACGGCCATCGCCCGGCTGCGCGCCGCCCTGGGTTCGGAACGCTACGCCCGGGTTTTCAATGCCGGCCTCGATTCCCAGCTGGCCGACATCCGCGAGGATTTGGCGGAATTCAACGTCCACTTCGACAACTACTATTCGGAGAAATCCCTCTTCACCCGGGGCAAAATCGACGAAGCGCTTCGGCTGCTGGCCGCCAACGGCTTCATCTACGAGAAGGACGGCGCCCGCTGGTTCAAATCCACCCAGTTCGGCGACGAGAAAGACCGGGTGGTGCAGCGCGACAACGGCATCACCACCTATTTCGCCTCGGACATCGCCTATCACCTGGAGAAATTCCAGCGCGGCTACGACCTGGCCATCAATATCTGGGGCGCCGACCACCACGGCTACATCGCCCGGGTCAAGGCGGCCCTGGCGGCCCTGGGCCTCGACCCGCAGAAGCTGGTCATCAATCTGGTGCAGTTTGCGGTGCTCTATCAGCACGGCGAAAAGGTGCAGATGAGCACCCGCTCCGGCTCCTTCGTTACCCTGCGCCAGCTGCGCCAGCAGGTGGGTTCGGACGCCTGCCGCTTCTTCTACGCCATGCGCAAATCCGATAACCATCTGGATTTTGACCTGGACTTGGCCCGCTCCCAGAGCAAGGAGAACCCCTTCTACTACGTCCAGTACGCCAACACCCGCGCCAATCGCGTGCTGGAGAAGGCCGCCGAGGCCGGCTTCCCCTTTGTGCCCGAGGAAGCGCTTCCCCTGGTAAGCCTGCTGGTGGAGGAGAAGGAACAGGCGCTGCTGCGGGAAATGGCCCGCTATGGCGATGTGGTGCTGGCCGCCGGCCGCGACCAGGCGCCCCATCTCATCATCAACTATCTGAAGGAACTGGCCACGGCCTGGCACCAGTACTACGACGCCGGCTATAAGCTCCTCCACGAGGACGCCGCGCTGCGCAACGCCCGGCTGCTGCTGACCTACGGTCTGCGCCAGCTCATTCGCAACGGCCTCGGCCTGATTGGGGTCAAGGCGCTGGAAAAAATGTAAATGCAGGAAAAATGGAGCCTGCGCATTGCCGGCCTCATTGTGCTGTTTGTGCTGTTCTTCGGCGGGGACATTCTGCCCCGGCGCAAGCCGCCGCCCCCGCCGCCGCCGCCGGAAACGATTCTGGGCGCCGTGGAACCGCTGGCCAGTGTGGGCCAGGCGGAACATCTGCCCAACGAGCTGCCCCCGCCAAAACCGGTGCCGGGAGCTGCGCCGCCACCTCCGGGAGCGCTGGCCAATAATGATGCGGAAATGCTGAGCGACGAGGACACCCCCGCCCCGGGCCCGCGCATCAGCCGGCCCAAATATGATTTTTCCCAGAACATCGATGCCCGGGCCGAGGAAATCGAACGGCAGAGTCCCCAGGAGCGCGCCAAGAAAACCATCTTTCGCGTCCAGGTGAGCGCCGTCCACGACCGGCCCACGGCCCTGGCCCTGAAGGAAAAGTTGCTGGCCCTGAACGCCCAGTACCGCATCGACCTGCCGCGCAGCGAACGGAATCAGATGTATCTGGTGCAAATTGAGGCGCCCAGCCGCGACGAGGCGAAGAAAATCGCCGATTTCCTCAAGAAGCATAAATACGCCCCCTATATAAAGGAGTACTGACGTGGACCTATGGCAATATCTGGCCATCTTCGCCCTGGGCATTCTCTGCGGCGTAATTAATGTGCTGGCCGGCGGCGGTTCCAATCTGGTGCTGCCGCTGCTGATGCTCTACGGCCTGCCGCCCAGCGTCGCCAACGGCACCAATCGGGTTGGCATTCTGCTGCAAAACCTGGTTGGCGTCTGGGCCTTCCAGCGCCACGGCCGGCTGCCCACCGCCGATTTACCCGCCATCTTTGCCTGGGTATCCGGCGGCGGTCTGCTAGGCGCCCTCTTCGCCGCCGAGCTGCCCGAAGCGCTTCTGAAAATCCTGCTGCTGGGGTCCATGCTGACGGTGAGCACCGTGGTACTGTTTCTGCCGAACGTTATCCTCGCCGGCGCCGACGAACGGCCCCGGCGCGTGCGCCAGACGCCCAGCGCCCAGCTCGGCCTTTTCCTCGCCGGCCTCTACGGTGGCTTCGTTCAGGCCGGCGTTGGCTTTATCCTCATTACGGCAATTGCCGGGAGTTTGCGCTATGATTTAGTGGCAACCAATGCCCTGAAACTGGTCGGCACCATCTTCTTTACGGTGATAGCGCTGACCATTTTTATTTATCACGACCAAGTCAATTGGCCGCTGGGTTTAAGTTTGGCGGCGGGCAATATGTGGGGTGCCCATCTGGGCGTCAAAGCCGCCCTGAGCATCCGGCCCAAAACCATGAAAATACTGCTATTTGCGATGACACTGGTTGCGGTGTTATCGGCACTCATCAACGAATAAGGACTAGCCATGACCAAACAAATTCACTGGGACCGCCAGCTCTCCCAGGAAGCGCTTAGCGTACTCGGCCAGGAGGGCGGCGTTATCGTCTGCCCCACCAAAGTGGGCTATATCATCATGACCACCGACAAAAAGGGTCTGGAACGGAAATTCGATGCCAAGGAACGCAATCGCAACAAACCCGGCGTGGTGCTCTGCGGTTCCATGGAACAGCTCAAGGCTCTGGCCCAGCTCAATCCGGAAATCGAAGCCTTCTACCAGAAGCACTGGGACGAAGACATTCTGCTCGGCTGCATTCTGCCCTGGCGCGAGGATGCCAAGGCCCAGCTGCTGAAGGACGGTCGCGAGGAGCTGATGATGGACAAGCGCAGCACCAGCTGCTTTGTCATTAAATTTGGCGTCTGTGGCGAACAGCTGGCCGAACACCTCTGGCGTACCGAGAAGAAAATGGTCTATGCCTCCAGCGCCAATCCGTCCGGCAAGGGCAACCGGGGCAAGGTGGAAGGCATCGGCGAACGCATTGCCAGCAAGGTGGATTTGATTATTGAGGCCGATGACTATGTGGCCTCCATTCAGCCGGATAAAACCGTGGAAACCCGCTATGAGCAGGGCGTGATGGTGTCGATGGTGAATAAGGAGGGTCAGCTGATTCCCGAGCAGGGCAATGCCCGTTCCGTCAGCCCGGCGCCGGTGCTGATTCGCAAGGGTCTGGACGTGGACAAAATCATGATGCATCTGGCCGACAGCTTTAACAGCTGGGACTATCGCCACGGCGAGTACTACTAATTCCGAAGCGCCCCCAGCGACCGAAGCGCTTCCCCTAGGGAGCGCTTCTTTTTTTGGGCTTTTCCCAAGTTAATTCGTTGCAATTACAACGGACTATTGGAAAGGACGGGAAGGCCGGCCTTCTTTCATTTTTCCTTTTTGATTTCAATAAATTACCCCAGCCGTGAGGCCTGTCAATTCTTGAAATTTCCCCCCGATTTGCCACAATTAACACCCGATTTTTCTATCTATAAATGTCATGAACAAAAGAAGCCTGTTTAAACCGCGCTTAGAAATTAAGCCCTACGAATACCCCGAACTCCTCGATTTTAAAGATGCCATTCGCCATTCCTACTGGCTGCACACGGAATTTAACTTCACCTCTGACATTCAGGACTATAAAACCGTCATCACCGAGAGCGAACGCAGTGCCCTGACCCGGGCCATGCTGGCCATTTCCCAGGTGGAGGTAAACGTGAAGCGCTTCTGGGGCGACCTCTACCGCTATTTCCCCAAACCGGAAATTGACGACGTGGGCGGCACTTTTGCTGAAAGTGAAATTCGCCATAAGGACGCCTATTCCTTCCTGCTCGAACAGCTGGGCATGAACGAACTGTTCAGCCAGATTCGTGAAATTCCCGCCCTGATGGCCCGCATCAACTACATCGACGAGTTCATGCAGTACAAAGACCAGGGCAATCAGCATTTCATCCTGACGCTGATTATGTTCTCGCTCTTTGTGGAACATATTTCCCTGTTCGGCCAGTTCATCGTCATCATGTCCTTCAATAAGCAGCGCAATCTCTTCAAGGGCATGTCCAACACCGTGGAAGCCACCTCCAAGGAGGAGGAAATTCACGGTCGCTTTGGTATCACCCTCTACGGCATTCTGAAGGAGGAGGAGCCCGAGCTTTTCACCCCCGAGTTCTACAATGACCTGCGCCAGCTGGCCGACCACGCCCTGCAGGCCGAACGGAAAATTCTCGACTGGATTTTTGAGGCCGGCGATTTGGATTTCCTCAGCCGGCGCACGGTGGAAAACTACATCGTCAATCGCTACAACAATTCCCTCGAAATTCTTGGCCTGGACCGCCCCTATCCGGTGGACGAAGCGCTTCTGAAGGAAACCGAATGGTTCGACATCGAAATTCTGTCGGGCAAGGAACACGATTTCTTCTACAAACGCAGCACCGACTATTCCAAAAAAATCAAACAGATTACCGCCGATGACCTTTTCTAAACCTCCCGCCCGGCCAGATTTTGACTGGCTCAACGATGAAAGCCGCACTTTTCTAAAGCGCGGCTATTTGCTGAACGATACCAGTCCGGAAACCCGCATTCGCTATATCGCCGACTATGCCGAAAAGATGTTAGGCATCAAGGGCTTTGGCGATAAATTTTTCCACTACATGGCCCGGGGCTATTTCTCCCTGTCTTCGCCCATCTGGTCGAACTTTGGTCTGGAACGCGGTCTGCCCATTTCCTGCTTCGGCAGCTTCATCGGCGACAGTATCCATTCCATTCTGCGCACCGCCTCCGAAGTCGGCATGATGAGCAAAATCGGCGGGGGTACCAGTGCCTATTTCGGCGCCATTCGGCCCCGGGGCAGCGCCATCACCAACAACGGCAAGTCCGACGGCTCGTTCAATTTCGCCAAGCTCTTCAACTGCACCATCGACGTGATTTCCCAGGGCACCAGCCGCAAGGGCCAGTTCGCCGGCTACATCGACATCGACCACGGTGACATTGAGGAATGGCTCGACATTCACATCGAGGGCAATCCCATTCAGCTGATGTACTACGGCGTTTGCATCCGCCGCGAGTGGTTCCAGGCCATGAAGGCCGGCGACCCGGAAAAACGGCGCATCTGGGCCAAGGTGCTACAACGCAAGGCCGAAACCGGCATTCCCTATCTGTTTTTCACCGACAATGCCAATGAGGGCCGGCCCGAGGTTTACAAGGATTTGGACCTGAAAATCTATGCCTCCAATCTCTGTTCGGAGATCATGTTGCCGGCCAGCGAGGAGGAAAGTTTTGTTTGCTGCCTCTCCTCCATGAATCTGCTTCACTATGACGAGTGGAAGGACACCGACGCCGTCGAAACCCTGACCTTCTTCCTGGATGCGGTGATGAGCGAATTTGTGCAGAAAAGCGCTGATATTCCCTATCTGGAACGGGCCCACCGTTTTGCCCGCCGCCATCGTGCTTTGGGTCTGGGTGTGCTCGGCTGGCATTCCTATCTGCAGTCCCATTTCATCGCCTTTGATAGCTTCACCGCCATGCAGAAGAACAATGAAATCTTCGCTCTACTGCAACAACGTACCCGAAGCGCTTCGGAGGAACTGGCCCGCCGCTATGGCGAACCGGAAATTCTCCAGGGCTACGGGCGACGCAATACCACACTGATGAGCGTGGCTCCGACCAAATCCAGTAGTTTCATTCTGGGAAGTGTTTCCCCCTCCATTGAACCATTCAAATCTAACTACCACGTTAAGGATTTAGCTAAGATTAAAACGGTCTATAAGAATCCCTACCTGGTTAAACTGCTACGGGAAAAGGGCTTGGACAAAGAAAGTACCTGGCAAAGTATTCTGACCTTTAATGGTTCGGTGCAACATCTAAGCGCTCTAAGCGATGAGGAAAAGGAAGTCTTTAAAACCTTTGAGGAGATTTCTCAGCTGGCCATCATTCAACAGGCTGGTCAACGGCAAAAATACATTGACCAGGGACAGAGTTTAAACGTGGTTATTCACCCGGCCACTCCAACCAAAGATATTAACCAACTTTATATTCGCGCCGAGGAACTGGGGCTAAAATCCCTCTACTATCAGCACTCCATGAGTGCCGCCCAGCGCTTTAATCGTGATTTATTGAATACATGTAATAGTTGCGAAAGCTAAAAATAGGGAGCGCTTCTTACTGAAGCGCTTTTGTTTTGTCTAAAGAAAAATTGAGATAAAAGAAAGCCCCAGTATTGCTACTGGGGCTAAAAATAAAATCCTGATAGTGTCC
>CAUSKK010000016.1:0-46502 GCA_963532425.1 uncultured Cardiobacteriaceae bacterium | reverse complement strand
AGGACGTCGTCAAGCCGGAAATCCTCGCCGAGCTCGACAGCTGGCAGGACCAGCAACCGGGCGAAGCCACGGCCAAACCCCAATGGCGGGACTAGCCGCCTTTACCATTAAAACCGGGCTCCGGCCCGGTTTTTTTGTGGGTTGCGGAAGGGGAAGCGCTTCGGGCCAGCCCGGCAAACCGAAGCGCTTCGTTCCTGCGGCCCGACTTTTACGCTTCACCCGCCGGCCCGACTTTTAACGAAGCGCTTCGGGTCCGCCGTCCTTATTTCTGGTGAAGCGCTCTGAACTGACCGTTTCAAACAAAGGGAAGCGCTTCGTTCTGGAAAAACTAGCAGGAGGGGAGCGCTTCACCCGCCGGCTCGACTTTTAGCGAAGCGCTTCGGGCCCGCTGTCCTTATTTCTGGCGAAGCGCTCCGAACTGACCGTTTCAAACAAACCGAAGCGCTTCCTTCTGGAAAAACGAGAAAGGGGGGGAGCGCTTCGTACCCGAGGACTAGAAAAACCGAAGCGCTTCGGTTTGGGGAATGGCTTTATTCAAAAGGAGTGCCTCCCGCTAGGGAAAGCGCTATTGGCGAAGCGCTTCCAGCAGGGCCGCTTTTAGCGAAGCGCTTCAGCTAGAGACGCCCGGCCGATTACATTCCCGACTTCAGCCCCGGCCCAGGCAAGCGCTTCAGTCTGGCCAATGCCGCTCGGCGCCTGTTCCTACCGAAGCGCTTCGCTGGGAACAGAAAAGCCCACCGAAGTGGGCTTGGGCTGGGGCCGATGGCAGAGCTATTTCTGCAGCCGACTGGGAATGTCGATATTACAAATGTCCGTGTAATTGGCCCGGCGCTTGAACCAGTCGCCGCTGCGGTTGCGCCGCGATTCCACCAGTTCGGCAAAGGCGGGGCTGTCGGTCTTCATCACCTGCAACGGCAGCCGTTCGCCCTCGGGCACCTCGCTGCCGAGGCGGACACTTTTCACCGGCGTGAATTCGTCCGGGCTGTTGTAGTAGCCCGCATAGCCAGCGTTATTGTTGGTGCCGCGCGGCAGGGAGCTGAGCACGCCGGCGCCGTGAATGACCCGGCCCACCAGGGCGATGTTGCGGTCCAGATAGCGCGGCGATTGGCCGATGACCACGTAGAGTTCGCTGCCGTTGCCGTTGTCCGGCGGGTTGTTGCGGCCCACACCCAGAGCGCCGTAGCAGTGGGTAAGCCAGGCCTCGTCGCCCTCGCGGCCCACCGGGAAACCGTTCACAAAGCCCACCTGCTCGGCCCAGCCGTCCTTGTCCGGAATGGGCTTAAAGTCGAGGCCGGCCACCGGGCGGCTGTATTCGTCGGGCAGGGTCTTAATTTCCGTGGGGAGCGGTTTGGCCTTCTCCTTATCTTCTGCGTTGGCGTCGCCGAACTGCACCACATAGTTGTCCTGCACGCGGTAGACATGGGTGTCGTCCCAGAAGCGCTTCGCCGCCAGCAGCTTGATTTGCGCCACGTGTTCCGGAGCGAAGTCCGGCGCCAGTTCAAAGACCACCGTGCCCTTGGCCGTGTTCAGATAGAGCAGCTGGGCCGGGTCGGGGGTGCGCCAGGCGTCGGCGGGGGCCGTGTCGATGATTTCTTGGGTAGAACGACCGGGGGTCGTTTCCTGGGTGGAACGGCCCGGGGCCGCCAGGGCGGCGCCGCCCAGCAGCAGACTTACAAGCAGAGTTTTCTTCATGGTCTTTTCCTCAGATAGCACCAACGGACTGTTGGCCCTGAAAACTTACTACGGCCGGGCCCGGACGGGCAAGGGAAGGGCCAAAAAAAAGCCCCGCCGGAGCGGGGCCAGGACGCCGGGGCGACCTTTAATAGGCCTGGTAGATAGGCCTAGTTCTTTTTGTTGGCCTGGGCTTCGGCCTCCCTGACCTTCTGCACCACCCAGCGCAGCTGCGGTTCGATGGTGGTACGCAGTGTCTCTTTCTTCAGCGGGGCCGGTATTCCGCCGAGGTGCCAGTGCCAGATGGAGACAGCAGCGCCCAGCATCTGGCGGGCTTCCACTGCATTTTCGCGATTGTTTTCATCCCAGCGGCCAATATTCCACTGGTCGGTCTGCTGTTTCTGCAGATTTTTGCCGGCATCGTATTCACTATTACCCCCCGCAAAGTGATAGAGGTAGTGCTGGTTGTAATTCAACACCCGATAGCCGGCCTTGACCAGCTCGCCCACCGTGGCCCGGTTTTCCAGATTCTGCTGACGCTCAACCGGGTTGTCTGGGTTACCGTCCCAATCCCAGTAGGTGATTTCAATCTGCGGATTGAGTTTGCCCAGCTGGGCGGTCATGACCCCATCGTTCCACATGCGTGGCTTCAGGCCCTGGCTCAGCAGCTCGGCGGCCACCTGGTTAACATAGCGCACATAGCCCTCGTTATTTCTAACCGCACCGGCAAACTGGTCGCCGCCGATGTGGAAGTGCTTGCTGTTGCCCCGGAACAGTTCGGCCACCTCACGGTGAAGCTCCAGGGTAAAACTCAGGGCCTCGTCCACGTTGGCGCCGTCGTTGTTGAAGAGTCGGGCGGCCCGGGCGGAATCCTTGGCGTTCATCAGCACATAGATGGCTTTGGAATGGCCGGGCAGGTCGATTTCCGGTACCAGCTCAACGCCGGCACCGTTGGCATAGCGCACCAGCTCGGCGATTTGGTTACGACTGTAGAAACGGTTGCCGAAGGTGTTGTTGCGATAGCCGGCCGGCTCATCGGTGGCCTTATCCAGGGTCTGGCCGAGCACCTCACTTTCCAGGGCGTAGTTCTGGTCATCGGAGAGGCGCAGATGCAGGAACTGACCGCCGCTGCGTTGCACCAGGTCGATGACGTCCTTCAGCTCATCCACGGTGTAGAAGCTGCGCGCCACATCCAGCATCAGGCCGGTAGTCTTGGGCAATGGCTCGGCGGCCGGTTGCAGGGTGGGCGTCGGCCGTGGTTTCACCGTGGGGGTGGGTGAAGCGCTGGGGGTGGGCGTCAGGCTCGGCGAAGCGCTTGGGCTCGGAGTGGCCGATGGGGAAGCGCTGGGGCTGGGCGAAGCCGACGGCGACGGTTGGGTGCTCGGTGTCGGCTGGCCGCTGGGCTGCGGGCCGGGGTTGGGCTGGCCGCCGGGATTATTGGGCTGGCCGCCGGGGTTCGGGGTGGCGGTGCTGGAGGGCTGGGGCGCTGCCGGGTCGATGGGGCCTGGGCTCACGCTGGGCACTGGGCTGCCGCTGGGCTGAGGAACGCCGGTGGGAATGGGTTTCGGCGAACCGCTGGGAATAGGGCCGGGGTTGGCGTCGTCCTCGGGGAGAAAACGGTTGCCGCTATGGGTGCCACTAATGTTAGTAGTGAGCCAGCTGTCCTCGTCATAGCGGCGCTCAACGCTGTCGCTGCGCACGATATTGCCGGTTACACCGCCCTTGATGGTGTTAAAGCTGCTGCGGAGGCGCGCCACATAGGGCTTCTGGGTTTTACCCAGCACGCCGCTGAGGTTGAACTCATTGCCTTCCACGGAGAGAGCGGAGGCCGAAGTGCCACTGTTGTTAGCACTCTCCGGCCCGCCAATATCAAAGGCCGGGAACTGGTCGGCGGTATAGCGAAAGTCAGGTCGGCCAATATTAACCCTGTTGTTTTTAACGACAATATTGCCCTGCTGGCCTTCGTTGGCCTGCGGTTTTCCTTCTTTCATGAAAATGGCGCTGGTATTTAGATTTATATATTCGGCCTGAATGCCATTGGCCAGTATTTGAACGTCTCCTACCCCACTGCCATCACTAATCACCGCCGCCGGTGCTTTAGAAAACTCTTTGGACGAGATTTGATTATGGGCCAGCTTGAGGGAGTAGCCGTTGTGAGCGCGGTTATGGAAGTAGATGCCGTTTTCGTGGGGGATTAGTGTTCCCGAATGAGCTAAAGCCATCATCCGTCGGGTATCATCATCCGTCGGCGTCATGGTGAGCTCATTGTGTTCAATGACATAGGGAGTCGTAGAGGCTCGGCCGCTGCCATCCTGACGTGAAGTAGCGCGGTTTAGGCTAATACCTTTATAGCCAACGGCGCTGCCGCTCTGCGGATAGGAACCGCCGCTAGCTAGGATATTCTTTGCCTCCTTGTCCTGGCGCCGCACAATTTTGTTATTGGTGATACTCACGCGGCTGGACAAATCGGCGGTAACGACACTGATGCCCCCCAGGCGGTCGCCCTCCAGCTGGTTGCCCTCGATGAGGAGCTCGCCATCGGCACCGCCACTAATGCCCACCGAGGTGTTGTCTTCGGTTTTATTGTTGCGAATCGTAACTTTCTGGCCGTACATCTGCGCGCCGCTCATAATACCAATGCCCGTGCCGCTCCAGATTTCCCGGATGCCGCCGTTATTGCTGGCCTCGTTTTTCTCAATGAGCAAATCGCGCTGGAAGGCAGCGAGTAAACCACCCATGTGGTTATGGTGCAGTTTGCTGTTAGTTACCCGGTTGTTATCGCCGGCGGGCACGCTGGGGTCGGTGGGCGCGATTTTGTTCGTTCTGACGGCCTCCTTGTAGCTGATGCCCAGCCGGGGTACCTGCTGGCGGTAGCTGTTATTGGAATCGAAGTAGATGCCGGCCCGGTTAGCACCGCTGACGTCCACCTGGTCAATCCAAACATTGTCAGAATCATCCACATAGATGCCATTGACCTTGCCGAGGTTCATACTCCAGCCGCCGGCGCCCCGGGTACGTTGCGGGTCCGGGTCCTCATAGACCACGGCCAGCTGGGCGATGATGGTTTTGTGGTCCTTGCCGACGACGCTGCTGTCGCGGCCGCGCACCACGATGCCGGCATACTCGGCCACGTCCAGCTCATTGGGGTTCTGGCTGTCCGAGGCGTAACTGCCCTTCTGCTTGGTGTTGAAGCGGACGGTGGTTTTATCCATGCCCTCGCCGAAGAGGGCGTGGACGTTGCGGTTGTTCTCGTCCAGTACGATGGGCCGGCTGATGTAAAGCTTACCGCTAAGCTGCACGGAAACCTGCTTCGCCTCGGCAAAGCGCAGGGCCTGGTCGATGGCGGCGCTGCTGTCGGTTTTGCCGCTGACGTCGGCGCCGAAGTCGGCGGCTCTCACATAGAGACCATAGACCGGGTGCGAATAAATTTTCACCGCCAGGGCCGTCGGGCTGGGGGCAGCGCTGGGCGTGGCGGTGGGGCTAGGGGTCAAAGTGGGTTGGGGATTGGGCGTCGGGCTTGGTTTCGGCTGTTCGGGAATGAACTGGGCGAGATTGGGGTTCTGCTGGTCGCCGCCGCAGGCGCTGAGCACCAGGGCGATGAGCACACTCAGGGATTTTTTATTCATGGTTTTTTCCTCTGTTAATAGACCAGAGCCGATTATAGAAATAAAGAAGGCCCACGCCAGAATAAAACTTTTCCCAGCGGCCCCAGCCGGGCCGAAAAAAAAGCCCCAACCGGGGCTTTTTTATTTTCTAGCGTTCCAGCCGGGCGCCGTTCTGGCAGCCCTCGGGGGAACCGTCGCTGCAGGCCTGGCGGTAGTAGCGCTTCGCCGCCGCCAAATCCTTGCGGCCACTCAAACCCTGCTCGTAGAAATAGCCGAGATTATTCTGGGCGTCGGCGTGCTTCTGCGCGGCGGCCTGCTGCCACCAGTAGAGGGCCTGGCTGTTGCTCTGGCGGGCGCCGTTGCCGCGATAGTAGAGACGGCCCAGGGCGAACTGGGCCTCGGCCAGCCCCTGTTTGGCGGCCTTCTCGTACCAGAGCAGGGCCTGGCGGTAGTCGCGGGGAATGCGGTCGCCGCTCTCGTAGAGGAAGCCCAGCATGAATTGGGAGGTGTCATCGCCGCCGGCGGCGAAGCGCTTCAGCTCCTCCAGGCTATTGTGTTGCTGTTTGGCGACGATGCGGTGGCGCTCCGGCGTGGTCGGGGTGCCGAAGCTGTAGGGGGCGCTGAGATTGTTCTGCAGCCAGGGGATTTGGCCATCATCAGTGTCGCGGCGTACGTCCTGATTCACCGCCGCCAGCAGCTCGGCCACCGGCCGGCCCTCGGGCAGATGGCGCACCAGACTTTCGGCATAGGGACTGTTGATGAGGCCGTCATAGGCCGGACTGTTCGGCGCCGTGGCATAGGAAATCAGCGTATTGCCACTGACCGGCGGCGGCGCCAACCCCTGGCTGCGGTGGCCGGGGAATAGGCTCTGGGCGTCGGTGCGGCAGGCGTCGAGGAAGATGAATTTCTGGCCCTTGCTGCGCCGGGCCATGGTGGTTTGCACCTGGCTGGCACTGAGGAAGCGCTTCAGGTCGTCGGGCTGTTCCAGCTGGCCGTCCACCGGCATCAGATAATTAACCCCGTCCTGCTGCAGGCCGTGGCCGGAGTAGAAAAACAGGCCGACGCTGTTTTTATTGAGGCCGTTGGCGAAGCGCTCCAGCCCCTCCTGCATCTGGGCGCCGGTGGCATTCTCCAGACGAATGACCTTGAAACCGAGCTGGGTCAGGACCTGGTCGAGGGCGCGCACGTCGTAAACCGGATTACGCAGGGGCGTCTGGCGGTAGGCGCCGTTGCCAATGAGCAGGGCGAGCCGGTCTTCGGCCCGCAGAACGCTGGCCAGGGCCAGCAGCAGGAGGAGGGTTTTTTTCATGGTGTTTTCCGTGGAATTTTGGGCGAAGCAATGCAAATACGGGGCCTATTGTAGCCGCTGGCGCCGAGCAAGCACCGACACGCTGGCGCCGACCACCACCAGCAGGGCCCCGGCCAGGGCCAGGCCGTTCAAATCCGGCGCGGCGAAGCGCTCCGGGGCGAGCCGATGGCCGAGCTGGGCAAAGCCGATGGTGGCCAGCGGTACTAGTGTAATCACCGTGGACACCTTGGCCACCTCCCAGCGGCGCAGGGCCTCGCCGAAGGAACCGTAGGCAATGGGCGTATTCAGACAGCAGTAGAGCAGGGCCAGGGCCGCCGGGCCGTCGAGCCGGGCCAGACTAGCCCAGTCGGCGCCGGGCAGGGCGAGCAGACTGCAGCCGGCGTAGAACAGCAGCAGAATCGGCTGGGCCTCGCAGTGGCGCAGCAGGATTTTTTGACTCAGACCGTAGCCGGCCCAGACCAGGGCTCCAGCCAGTCCCAGACCGATGCCCAGAGCCGCCGGGCCACCCCGGCCGAGTTCGGGCAGCTGGCGATTGAAAAACAGCAGAATGCCGAGGAAAACCACCAGCGCGCCGATTTTCTGGGCCGGAGCCAGCCGTTCGCCGAGCACCAGCACGCCGGCGGCCATCAGCATGAACGGCGACAGCTGGGCCAGCACCTGGGCGGCGGCGGCGGGCAGATAGAGCAGCGAAGCGCTGTAGAGCCAGAAATTGCCAACCAGGCCGAGCATGCCGAACAGCAGCGGCCGGCGGGTGCCGGGCTGGAGCAGCAGCTGGACCGGGGGCAGGCGGCGGCGGGCGCCGAGCCAGAGGCCGAGAATGAGGGTGGCGCTGAGAAAACGAACGGCCACCACCGTGGCCGGGCTCAGCACTTTGAAAGCCTGCTGTAGCGCCAGGGGTAGGGACCCCCACAGCAGCACCGTCAGCAGGCTAAACAGCAGGCCGGAAGGAATTGGAAACATGGTGAAAAAGGGCCTATTTTACGCGGGGCGAAGCGCTACAATGGCGCCACTTTGCCCGGCTCTGCTTCGGACAAAATCGCGGCTGCTGACCCCCGATTTTCGTTGAACGCAAACCAAGGCTAACCATGAATCCATCTTCCCCGCGCCGCAGCCGTGCCTGGCGCCGCCACCAGCAATACCGCCGCCCCTCCCATCAGCCAATCCCCGCCGATTGGCAACCCGTCTGGAAGCCCGTAAAAAAATGGGATTTGCTCTACAGCCGCCGGGTCAAACTGAAACGGGCCCGGCAGCTGGGCTTCGACTATCCCCACCGCCAGGACGACCGGCGCCGGCTGGTCGAAGGCTCCCATGACCGAGCGTAGCCGGGCCTGGCGCCGCCACCAACGGTATTGCCGCCCCTCCCACCAGCCATTCCCCGCCGCCTGGCAACCCGGTTGGCGCCCGCCGAAGCGCTGGGGGGCGCTGTTTCACCGGGGCCTGAAAGTAACCCGGGCCCGGCAGCTGGGCTTCACCCACCCGCGCCGCTGGGACGAGTGGCGGCAGGCCTACGGCCGGCCCTAATCCCCGGCCGGCCGCCTACAATGGGCGCCTTAGCCCCTTTCCTAAACCGCGAGAAAAACTATGAAAAAAATCCTCCTGCTGACGCTGCTCGCCGGCGCCGCCCGGGCCGTGGACCGTTTCGAACATGGCGACTGGGTGAGTGCCTGCGACAACACCAATACCTGCCGCGCCGCCGGCTATCAGGCCGACGGCCTGGGCGAAAATCCGGTGGCGCTGCTGCTGACCCGGGCGGCCGGGGCCGGGGCGCCGCTGCAGGGTGAAATCAGTCTGGCCGCCGCCCCCTATGGCGAAGATGGCCCGCCACTGCCGGCCAGCGTAAAACTGCTGCTCAACGGCCGCAGCCTCGGCCCGGTCGCGCTGGACGAGAACGGCCAGGGTGAATTGACCCCGGCCCAGCTGGAGGCGCTGATTGACGCCCTGCAGGCCAAGCATGCCGACATTCGTTTCAGCGGCGGCGGCACCCAGTGGCGGCTATCGAACACCGGGGCGGCGGCGGTGCTGCTACGGCTGGACGCCCAGCAGGGCCGCATCAACAGTCCCAGCGCCCTGATGAAAAAACGGCGTGGCAGCGGCCCGGTTACGGTTTCCCCCCTGCCGGTGCCGGTGATTCGGGCGGCCCCGGTGGCGCCGAGCGAACCGAGCTTTATCCCGGCCGGCAGCGCCGACTTCCAGCGCCTCAGCCGACTGCTCGACCCGGAGGAGGAATGCCTTGAATTTGATGACGATGAAAATCAACCTCTAACCGTCCACCGCCTCGACGACCATTTCCGGCTGGTGTCGAAACTCTGCAACCGGGGCGCCTACAACGAGACCTTCCGCTATGGCCTCTTCGATAGCGCCCTGCAGGAACTGCAACAGCTGCTCGGCGACGAGGACCCGCTGAATGACTACGAGGACGGCACCGTCAGCGGCGCCCACAAGGGCCGGGGTCTGGGCGATTGCTGGGTGACAACAAGCTATGTCTGGACCGGCGAGCGCTTCATGCGCAGCAGCGTTAGCGATAGTGGGCTGTGCAAAGGGGTGCCTGGCGGTTCCTGGGAGCTGCCCACCTTTGTCAGCGAGGTGAAGACGGCCGACTAGCGGGCCGGCCCGGCGAAGGCTGGCCCGAAGGCAGCGCCGCCGGCTCCAACCGCCGGCGCAGTGCCCAGCCGTAGGGCGGTGCATCGCAGACACCAAGCGCCCGCGTCGGCCCCCGCCGCTTCCTTTTCTCCGACCTGCTGACCTCTGGAAACGAAGCGCTTCAGTTCCACCCGCCGGGTTCTACGCCCGGTTTTTTTGTGGCGGGTGGGGGAAGTGCTTCGTTCTGACTCTTCAGCCGGAAGCGCTTCTCCCTCGAAGGCTAATCTCAACGAAGCACTTCGGTCTGGCATAAATAATCACCGGCCCGGCAAAAGGGGAGCGCTTCGCTCTGGAAAAACTGGAAAAGGGGGAAGCGCTTTAGCCTGAAAATCGGCTTTTAGCGAAGCGCTTCACTCTGTCGGCTTTTATCTCCAGTGTTGAAGACGGGCACCGGCAGGAGGAAGCGCTTCGGCCTACCGGCTAGCGGGGCCGGCCGAGCAGGAACCAGCGGCCGCGCCGTCATACTTCGCTTTTTTATGAGCCGGGCTTTACCCCCCGGCTTTTTTACACTCCTAGGGAAGTGCTTCAGCCCGGCGGCTAGGAAAAATAAATTGGGCCTGGGGTGGGTAAATGAAGCGCTCGTCTGGCGAAGCGCTTGGCTAAGTGGTCGAACCCCGGCCCGGCGGGGATAAAAGAAGAGCGCTTCCTTTCCCGATTAATCCAGCAGCGAGCCAAAAGGTTTCCTTTGAACGAAGCGCTTCGGTTTATCTGGCCTGTGGGAACAAAGCGCTTCGGTTGGAGCAGGGATAGCTTCCGCTCGGCCCTCGACAGACACTCAGACCGGCGCGCGGTTTATGTGGGCTGAACCCTCAGGAAATCCGTTCGGGGCGAAGCGCTTCCCACCGTCCGGACTCGGCGGCGCAGCCTTCACCGGTCAGAAGGAAGCGCTTTAAATCCGGCCGGTGCCGCTTAAACTATCACCGGCTCGAACCGGGGCGCGCTTCCTTTTCCGCGCTGGGAAATAACCGAAGCGCTTCATTCCAACCGACCCCCATGAACCGAAGCGCTTCGGCTTGAAACCTAAATTCCCAGCGGTCGCCACTGGGAGCGAAGCGCTTCCCTAGCGGCCGCTTTTTAAGTAGCCCCGGCCGGGCCCGAGGGGGAGCGCTTCGGTCGGAGAAGCGTTAGGCAAGACCAGGAGGTGCAAAGGTTGAAGCGCTTCGTTCCGACCGTTGGCTTTGGGCTTTTTCCAGCCGGGGCCGAGGAAGCGCTTCCCCCTAAAGGGCTTTTCCCAACGAAGCGCTCGGCTGAGTGCTCAAGCCCTGACCCGGTCGCCGCCGGTCGAAGCGCTTCGGCACCGCGAACCCACGACGTGCAACGGCCCCTTTTTCCAGCCGACCGGAGCTTGCAACGGGAAGCGCTTCCGCCCATTCAGTTCCAGCGGCGTTTTAGTCCAGGCCGAAGCGCTTCGCCCCGCAAACCCCAATAAAACGAAGCGCTCCTTTTTAGTTAGACCGAAGCGCTTCAATCCAAGAAAGCCTTCCCCGGCGAAGCGCTTCGACTTCTACCCTTTTCCGAGCCGAAGCGCTTCCCTTCGGCCGGCTGCCCAAACCAGCGGCCCTTCCTCCGGTCAGACGGGCGGATTCTTTCCGGGCCGGGGCTCAAAGGGGGAGCGCTTCGGTCTCAGCAGAGGAATTTTTCTCGGCCCGGCAGCTGAATTGACACCGACCTGCTCCGGGGAAGCGCTTCGCCCGCAGAAAGACAACGGCTGGAGAAGAAGCGCTTCCCCCGCTGTTCGCCATTGGTCGGTTCTTCCGCCGAAGCGCCTCGGTTCCAGAATTTGGCGCCGGAAAAAGTTTTGCCTATTGCCAGCGCCGGCCCCGGCCCGTCCGGAGGGGAGCGCTTCGCCCTCAGAGCCGGGAAAAATAAATTCGGCCTCGGGGGACTAAACCGAAGCGCTTCGTTCTCGGTAAATAAATTTATCCAGCCCGGCATCGGAATGCTCACCGGCCCGCCACGGGGTGGCGGCTCTCCTCGGGATTTGTCCCCGGTCAAAACGGGCCCAGCGCGGCCAACGGCCGGCCGAAGCGCTTTTCCGTTTTCGTTAAAACAACGGCGCCGCACCGAAGCGCTTCCTTCCAGCCGCCGCTTTTAATCATCACCGGCCCCGGCCCGTCCGGAGGGAAGCGCTTCGTTGGTAAAAGGTCATGGGGGATAGGCCCGGGCGGTAGGAGTGAAGAGGGGGCGCCGACGCCAGACTTCAGTAGCGGGAAGCGCTTCCGGCCAAAAGCCCCACGGGATAATTCCGCCGACTGCGGCCGAAGCGCTGCAACCGGGGAAAGGCTTTTATCCGATGGACGGCTTCTTCAAACGAAGCGCTTCCCCTTGTCTCCAGCCCAGAGCGTCGGCCAACCCGGCGGGAAGCGCTTGTTTTATCCGGCCTCTGGGAACGAAGCGCTCCCCCTTTTGCCGAGTCCGAAGCGCTTCGTTGGCCCGGGCCGGGGAAAACCCAAAGCGCTTCGATTTTGGCATTTAGATGGCCACTGGCGGTCCAAGGGAAGCGCTTCGCCGGTGGGAAATGGTCAATCAGATTAAAGATGCACCGGGCGGCCGGCGGAGGAAGAAGCGCCACCCTCGTTCTAGTCCGAAGCGCTTCGCTGCGGGGAAAAGGTCAGTCTGATTAGAGAAGTACCGGCGGGCCGGCGGACCATTGAAGCGCTTCATTCCCGGCCGCCAGAAAATCGAAGCGCTTCCCCCCACGAAGGCTAGAAATAAGGGCACCGTCGGTGGCGGGGCGATTGGAACAAAGCGCTTCCTCTCCCAGAGGCGGGAAAAGACGGCGGTCGCCCGGGCCGGGGGAAGTTCCGGGGGAAGCGCTTCTCTCTCGGCGCCAGCTAGTCAGGAGGAAGCGCCGCTACTCCCAGCCGATGGCCAGGGGCAGATGGTCGGAGGCGCGGAAGGTCAGCACCTCGGCCGTGGCTGTGCCGCCGCGCAGCAGGGCATGGTCGAGGCAGCGGCGCGGTTTCCAGCTGGGAAAACTGGCCTGGCCCGTCCCGAGCAGCTGCCAGCCGCCGTCGGTCAGCGGGGCCAGCCGCTGGGGGCCACAGTTGAAATCGCCGCAGAGTAGCACCGCCGGCCAGGGCTGCAGGGTCGCCCGGATAAAGGCCAGCTGTCGAAGCTGGTCGGCCCGGCCGAGGCTGAGATGGGTGGTGGCGATGACCCGGTCGCCGAGCTGGGCCGCCAGCAGGCCCCGGCCGCGAATTTTCCCCGGCAGCGGCACATCGACCCGCTTTTGCAGGGGCTGGCGCGCCAGAATCACATTGCCGTGGGCGGACAGCCGGCCGACGCGCCGATTCAGCTGCCACACGGCCTCGGGAAAGTCGCTGAGTTCCTGCAGCTGCAGCAGCTGGCTGGCGAAGCCGTTGCGCAGGCCGCCCAGCTCGATTTCCTGGAGACAAACCACCTCATAGTCGCGCAGAAAGCTGGCGATGCGGCGC
This sequence comes from uncultured Cardiobacteriaceae bacterium, assembly GCA_963532425.1. Lineage (GTDB taxonomy): Bacteria > Pseudomonadota > Gammaproteobacteria > Cardiobacteriales > Cardiobacteriaceae > CAUSKK01. The sequence goes on along the minus strand of CAUSKK010000016.1, from coordinate 33,840 downwards.
AGATTGGTGCGTTTGGCGGCGGTGGGTAGAATCTGGCGTGGCCATTGCCACAGATAACTTAGATAGCCGCTGCTATTGATGGCGGCCTGGATGTTGTAGCTAAGAATTTTCATATTAAACAGGAGAATAGCCCATGAATTTCACCGGCTGGCTGGTGCTCGGCCACTTTATTTTAAGTATGAGCAGCGCCCTGCGCGTCATTTACAGCCGGCGGCCCATCGGCTCGGCCCTGGCCTGGCTGGTGGTGCTGTTTGTCTTTCCCTATGGCGGTCTGCTGCTCTATCTGCTCATCGGCGAAACCCACCTGGGCCGGCGCCGCGCCCGCCACCAGCAGGCCCTGCGGCGCCTCTACGCCGGCGACCCGCCACCGCCCCCGTCGGAGGCATTGGCGCCGCGCTGGCAGAGTCTGGCCCGGCTCGCCACCCACACCACCGGCCTGGCCCCGGCCGCCGGCAACCGCACCACCCTACACACCGACAGCGCCGCCCTCATCGCCGCCATGGGCGCCGATATGGCCGCCGCCCAACACAGCTGCCGGCTGATGTTCTACATCGTCGAGGCCCAGGGCCAGATTGAAACATTGCTGGACACGCTGGCGGCCACGGCCCGGCGCGGCGTCTGCTGTCAGCTGCTGGTGGACAGCCTCGGCAGCGCGGCCTTCCTCCGGTCCCCCTGGCCGGCCCGGCTGCGGGCGGCCGGCGTCGAGGTGGTGGAGGCCCTGCCGGTGGGCCTGCTGCGGGCGCTGTTCGTGCGCCGGCTGGATTTGCGCAATCACCGCAAACTGCTGCTCATCGACGGGGCCATCGCCTACACCGGCAGCTTTAATCTGGTCGACCCGCGCCGCTTCAAACGGGACGAGGGCGTCGGCCACTGGGTGGACGTGATGCTACGGCTGGAGGGCCCGACGGTGGCGGCCCTGGCCCGGGTCTTCGCCGGCGATTGGTGGCTGGAGGGCCAGGCCCTGCCGGCGGCCGAAGCGCTGCCCCCGGCCCATCTGGGCCCGGGCATTCTGCAGGCCATCCCCTCGGCTCCGGACGAACAGAGCTACATCGCCTATGACACGCTGATTGCCGCCTTCTACAACGCCCTGGAGAGCATCACCATCACCACGCCTTATTTCGTTCCCGATGAGGCCCTGCTCAACGCCCTGCTCAGCGCGGCCCGGCGCGGGGTAACGGTGCGCATACTGCTGCCGGCGCGCAATGATTCGCGGCTGGTGGCCTATGCGGCCAAGGCCTACTACCAGCTGCTGCTGGACGCCGGCATTCAGATTCACCGCTTCCGGCGCGGCCTGCTGCACAGCAAAACCGTGGTCATCGACCGGGAATATGCCCTCTTCGGCACAGTGAACATGGACATGCGCAGTTTCTATCTGAATATGGAGCTGTCGCTGGCGGTCTACGACCGGACGACGGTGGCGGCCATTGCCCAGCTCCAGGAGGACTATCTGGCCGCCTGCCAGCCGGTGAGCGTCCAGGGCTGGCGGCGCCGGCCGGGGCTGCAGCGGCTGCTGGAACGCTGTGTGCGGCTGCTGAGTCCGCTGCTATAGGGCGGCTAGTTCTCTGGATTAACGCGATGAAAAAACAGCTGACCCGGGCCCGGCGCGCCGCTCTCAACGCCGCCGCCGAGGCCGCCTATGACCGGGGCGATTTCGGCCGGGCCGTGGCCCTCTGTCGGCGTCTGGCCGCCGGTGGGGAAGCGCAGGCCTGGACGCGGCTGGGCTGCTGCTATGAACTGGGACTGGGAGTGGCGCCGAATGAGGCCCGGGCCCGGCGCTGCTGGCAGCGGGGGGCCGCCCGGGGCGATACGGTGGCCGCCTACTGTCTGGCCAGCCACCATGAGGGTCGGAGCCACTGGGGCCGCGCCCGGCGTTGGTACGAGCGGGCCGCCCGGGCCGGCGATGGCGATGCCCAAAGTGATTTGGCCCGGCTGCTGATTAATCCGGCCGCCGGCTGGCTGGACTATGGCCGGGCCGTTTATTGGTTCGACCGGGCCGCCGCCCAGGGGGATAGGGCGGCCGCCGCCGCGCGGGAACTGCTGCGGGCCCGGGGACTGGGGGAGTGAGGGAAGCGCTTCGGCTCGCCGGGGTTATTGGGGCGAAGCGCTTCGTTTGGGTGGGGCGAAGAGACGCTCAGAGCTGGAGTTTCTGGGGGAGGGGAAGCGCTTCGGACTGGAGAAAGGGAGAGGGGGGAAGCGCTTCGGTCGGCCGGGGCCGGCGGCTAGGGAAGTTCCTAGTCCTCCGCCGGCTCCGGCCGTTCGGAGCCGACGCTTTCCACCGGCGGCCGGGGCGGCTGCTGGGCCAGCGTCCGCAGGGCCTCGCCGCGCATGGCGATTTCCAGCTGGTCGCGCACCGTCCAGGCCCAATCGCGCTGCTCCTCCTCCACCTGGCCGATGAGGAAATGGTTACTGAAATAGCGTTCGTAGAGCAGGGCCGCCGGCTCCAGCGGCGTGAGGTCGTGGGCGCTGAGACTGAGGCAGTGCAGCAGCAGGTTCAGGGCATTGGCCCGGGCCGCCGCCGGTTGGATTTCGATGTCCGTCCACAGCTGGCTGAGTTTCACCTCTAGCCGTTTTAGCCCCCGGTAGGCCACGGCGCGGCTGGTCGCATTGCCGCCGCAGTTCCAGTGGGGATTGAATAGGGCGCGCTGGAAGTAGGGCAGGCCGTCCTGGCGGCAGAGGGAAAAGGCTTCGAGCAGGCCGGCGTTGTTGTCGCAGGAACATTTTTCGCCGTGCTCGAAGAACAGCTTCATCCAGCGCTGGCGCAGGCCCCGGCCCACCAGCTTGCTCAGCAGCACCGGCCAGAATTCCGGGAAGCGCTCCTGCCGTAGACATTTACGTAGCGTCCGTTCGATGTCGTCCTGGAGGTCGCGGCAGTCCAGGTGAAGCAGACCGAGGCTGGCGCAGCGCTGGCGCCAGTAGTCGCCGGGGTCGCCGTGGAAAACGATGTCAGCCAGCACCGGCAGAATCGGCCCGTGGTTGAGCACGGCCAGGGCGCTGAACACCTCCAGCTCCTGTTCCTTGTCGAAAACGCCGTTCTCCCAGAGGCGGAAGAGCTCCTGGGCGTTGTGCTTGCGCGTGCGGGTTACGCTCATGGGCGCGATGATGCTGAGCATGAAGAGCCGGCGGCAGGGGTCGGAGAAGAAGTATTGCCACAGCCGGCGCGATGGTACCCCGGACAGCTGTAGCATTTCCAGTTGCACCGTAACCAGCAGCGGGTCCGGTTCCAGGGTGTTATCCAGATAGTTAAACAGCGGAATTAACAGGTTTTCGGTTTGCTTTGACAAGATTTTCTCCAGTGAAATGAGGTATTTTATCCAGTTTTGAATTGCTTTTGAAAATCCCAATCGCCCTATCCCTATGATTAGCTTTGAAAACCTCTCCTTCGCCCGGGCCGGCCGCACGCTGGTGCGGGACGCCAGCCTGCAGATTCACCCGCGCGCCCGGGTCGGCCTGGTGGGTCGCAACGGCTGTGGCAAGTCGTCGCTGCTGGCCCTGCTGCGCGGCGACCTCGAACCGGAGGCCGGCCACTATGGCCGTCCCGAATCCTGGCTCATTGCCAGCGCCGCCCAGGAAACGCCGGGCCTGGCCTGCAGCGCCCTGGACTATGTGCTGGACGGCCACCAGGCCTTCCGCGCCGCCGAAAAACTCATGGCCACGGCCCAAACCGGCGAGGAAATCGCCGCCGCCCACGATGCCTATGGCGCCGTCTTCGGCTACGAGCAGGAGGCCCGGGCCCGGCGGCTGCTGCACGGCCTCGGTTTCAGTCTGGAGCAGCAGGGCCAGCCGGTGGCCAGCTTCTCCGGCGGCTGGCGCATGCGACTGAACCTGGCCCAGGCCCTGATTGCCCCGGCCGATTTGCTCCTGCTCGACGAGCCCTCCAACCATCTGGATTTGGACGCGGTCATCTGGCTGCAGGACTATCTGAAGACGCTGCCCTGCACCCAAATCATCATCGCCCACGACCGGGAACTGCTCGACAGCCTCTGCACCCAGATTCTCCATCTGGAAAATGAAACCCTGACCCTCTACAGCGGCAACTACAGCAGCTTTGAGCGCCAGCGGGCCGAACGGCGGCGCCAGAGCGAAGCGCTCTACCAGCAGGAACAGCAGCGCCGCGCCCATCTGGAGGATTTTGTACGCCGCTTCCGCGCCTCGGCCACCAAGGCCAAACAGGCCCAGAGCCGTATCAAGGCCCTGGAAAAACTCAGCGCCCTGCCGCCGCCGCCCGAGGGCGAGGCCTACACGCTGCAATGGCCGGAACCCGAGGCCCTGCCCGACCCGCTGTTCCACTGTCGCGGCGTGGCTATCGGCCCCGGAACCACGCCGCTGCTCCAGGGTCTACGCCTGCGCCTGACCCCTAGCACCCGTCTCGGCCTGCTCGGCCGCAACGGCGCCGGCAAATCCACGCTGCTGCGTTTTCTCGCCCAGCAGCTGCCGGCCCTGGCCGGGGAAAGCCACTGGCACCCCCAGTGCCGGCTCGGCTATTTCACCCAGCACCAGCTGGACAGCCTCGACGGGGGTCGCGATGCCCTGGAACACTGGCAGGCCCTGCGTCCGACGGCCCCGGCCCAGGAGGGCCGTACTTTCCTCGGGGGCTTCGGTTTTCGCGGCGACGGGCTGGCGGCGCCGGTGGCCCACTATTCCGGCGGCGAGCGGGCCCGGCTAGCCCTGGCCCTGCTGGTGGCCCGGGCGCCGAATCTGCTGCTGCTCGACGAGCCCACCAACCATCTGGATTTAACCCTGCGCGACGCCCTGACCGAGGCCCTGCAGAACTACAGTGGCGGCCTGGTGCTGGTCTCCCACGACCGCAGTCTGCTGCGCGCCTGCTGCGATGAATTTCTGCTGGTGGCCAACGGCCAGGTTCAGCCCTTTGATGGTGATTTGGACGATTACCAGCAGCTCCTACTAACCGAGGAGCGGGCCGCCAGCGCTCCCCCGGCCGAAGCGCTTCCCCCCTCGGCCCGGGTCCAGAACCGCCGCGAGGCCGCCGACCGCCGCGCCCGGCTGCGCCCGCTGCAGCAAGCCCTGGCGGCGGCCGAACGGGAGATGAACCGGCTCAACGAGCGCGCCTCGGCCCTGCAAATCCAGCTGGCCGATGAGGCCCTCTACGCCGACCGCGAGGCCCTGCGCCGGGTGATGGCCGAGGACGCCAGCGTGCAGAAGGAACTGGCGGCGGCCGAGACCCGGTGGCTGCAGCGGGCCGAGGAGCTGGAGGCGGCCGAGCGCGAATAGCCGGCGGCGATTGTCTTCGACCGGACTTCCGGTTATGATGGGCGCCGTTTTCGCCGGCATAGCTCAGTTGGTAGAGCAGCGCACTCGTAACGCGCAGGTCATGGGTTCAAGTCCCTTTGCCGGCTCCACAGTTTTTCTACTCCCACCTCCGAGGTGGGATTTTTTATTTCTGCCTTCGATGGAGCTATGGGGCGCCGGCGCGGCCAAGCCGGGGGGCCGGCTCCACAAATTCTTCAAAATCCAGCTTTCGAGCGGGTTTTTTATTGGGTGCTTTAGCTAGAGCGAAGCGCTTCGGTTCAATCCTTAATTAGAATGGCCGGCCGGGTTTCACAAGGCTAACTTGGGTTAGCGCCCGCTGCCTAGGAGTACTCATGATGAATAATGCCAAAGAAATCTACGCCGCCTGGACGGCCATGTGGAACGGCGATTTGGCCCGGGCCGACGAAATTCTGACTGCGGACTTTCACGCCCATCTCACCGCCGATTCCACCAAACCGCCGGCGCCGGTCAGGGACATTGCCAGCGCCAAGGCCTGGATTAGCACCATTCGCGCGAAGGCTGACCTGCACTATGAAATCGTGCTCGGCCCCTTCCGCGACGGCGACATGATTTCCGCCTACTGGAAAGTTACCGCCACCATCGGCGACCGCAGCACCGTTAAGGTGGGCACGGACTTTCTCAAAATCCGCGCTGGCAAAATCAGCAACTGCTGGACCATGAACAACAACGCCCTGTAGGGTTTTTAGGGAAAGTGGGGCGGCCCTTCATGGCTTAAACAAACGGGGAAGCGCTTCTTCTCCCTCCCTGGCTTTGCCAGTCGCCTTAGCGCTGCTGCTGTATTAAGGGCTAAATAACATACAGCTGAAGCGCTTCCCTGTCGGTAATTAGGGCAAATCCAGCGGCTGCTGCTCGGCGGCGCTCCGCTGTAAATACAGGCCAATGAGCTGTTCCACGGGCATATTTCTCTCGTCGGCCAACCGTTGAAAATAGGCGCGGCTGCCTGCGTCCAACGGCACCAGCAGCACCTGCCGCAGGTATGGATTGCGTACGACGGAGCCGAAGTCCTATTCGTCTTTCATGGCTAAAGCGCCCTATTCCTCTATAGGGTTAAGTCCTTCAATAATTAAAAGGTAATTTTGCTGAAGCAATTGCAAACTTTTATGGTCAAAGCTGGCTAGGGTCTTAGCTCCTAACATTATTGCTTGCTGGGTCAAAACACCATCAGAAAAATCTCCACCCTGATGTAAATAGACTAATCCAGCAGAAATAACAGCCGCCTCACAAATAACTTTATCCGCCTGAATCAAGTTGCTAATAACGGCTGTAATTTCCTTGCGAGGAATACGATAGCTGCGCATTAAAACCCACACCAATTCACAAAACACCGTCGTTGGAATAATAATTTTTGTCGCCTGACCAATTAGGGCCGTTGCCTTAGGCGACTGAATTTGGTCATCACCAACGATATGACGCAGCAGAATATTGGTATCAACGGCAACTATCATGGCTTCCGACCGCGGGCCGCGTAGCTGTCGGCAATGGCCTCGCTGATTTCTTCCAAAGTTAAATGCACATCTGTGTAGGGCTTAAGACAGCCCGCCAGCTCCATTATTGAGCGCTTGGGTGGTGGAGTGATTTTCAGACTGTTATCCGCTTCTTTAGTAATGTGAATGCTATCGCCGGCATTAACCCCAAGATAGGCAAGTAAATCTTTTTCTAGGGTGATTTGGCCCTCGGTAGATATTTTCAGAATGGTCATAGTTTTTCTCCAGTTAATTTGGACCATTGTCGCCTAAAGCGGCGACCGCTGCCGGCCCGCCGCGTCGAAGTTCTCCGGATTAAGCCAGCGTTCCAGCCGCGCCCGCCGCGCCGGCCATTCGCTGTCCAGCAGGGAGAACCAGGCGGTGTCCCGGTTGCGGCCCTTGTAGACCAGCGCCTGGCGGAAGATGCCCTCGAAAGTGAAGCCGAACCGTTCGGCCGCGCGGCGGCTGGGGGCGTTCAGGCTGTCGCACTTCCATTCGTAGCGGCGGTAGTGGAGGACGTCGAAGACGTAGGCCATCAGCAGATATTGGGCTTCCGTGGCCAGGCGACGGCGCTGCAAGGCCGGGCCGTAGCAGACCCAGCCCACTTCGATGACCCGATTCTTCGGGTCCATGCGCATCAGGGCCAGGGTGCCGAGGGCGCGGCCGTTGTTATCACAGATGGCCAGATGGTAGGGGTCGGCGCTGGCGGCCATTTGCCGCAGGCGTTCGTCGTGGTGGGCCCGGTCGGGGGACGGGTCAATGCTCAAATAGGTGAAATGGCCGGCGGGGGCGCTGGGCCCGTAGACCGCGTAAAGGTCAGCGCCGTGGCGGGCCGGGTCGAGCCGTTCCAGGCGGCCGTAGCGGCCGGGCAGCAGGTCGATGGCGGGCAGCGCGCCGGGGCGGAAATCCGGCAGGGGCGCGCCGATGGGCTGCTGGAACTCGTTATAAAACATGGGGATTCTCCGAAAAAAGGAGCCAGTATAGGCCGCCGCTTCGGGGAAAGCGCTTCCCTAGAGCAGCCGCTCCTCGCTACCGAACCAGAGCACGGAATTTTCCCAATCGACAAAGCGCTGTTCGTCGGCGCGCAGTTCGGCCAGGGCGGCCCGGCCGGCCGGGGTCTGGCGGGCGCGGAGAAAATCCTCCCGGCTGGCATACCAGAGCTCGCCCATGGCGTCATAGCCGAAGGCCTGGGTGGGCCGCTGGCTGGCGGCCGGCTCCGGGCGGGTTTTGCTGTAGTGGCGAATGCCGAGCACCTCCCGCAGAGCCAGCACCTTGGCCGAATGGGCGCGCCAGTGTTCCCAGAATTCCGCGTCGCTGAGCTCCGGCCGTTTTTTAACCAACATGATGATTTTAAACATGATTTCCTCCGGACAGCAGCCGGTCGGCCAGGGCCGGCAGCCGGTCAATGCCGTCGGCGGCGAGGAAATGGCCGTGGTCGGCGAGTTCCTGCACTTCGCCGCCGAGTCGCTGGGCCAGGGCCCGACTCTGGGCCGGTTCAACGATGTAATCGTTGCTGCTGATGAAATGCCAGGGGCGGTAGCGGCGCAGCCACTGGTCGTCGAGCCGGGCCCGGGCCACATAGTCATCGACGTTAAAGGCGCCAATGGCCGGCAACGCCGGCAGCGGCGCACCGAAGCCGGCCACCAGTATCAGGCCGCCGAGGGTGGCCGGCCGCTGGGCGCTGAGATAGTGCAGCAGAGTGAGGGTGCCGAGGCTGTGGCCAATGAGCAGGGTCTCGCCGTCGGGGCGGCCGATGGACTCGGCCAGGGCCGCCTGCCAGCGGTCGAAATCCGGCCGTTCCGGGTCGGGCAGGGCGGGAATGGTGGTGGGAATGCCGGCCTGGCTCAGCCGTTCGCCGAGCCAGGGGAACCAGTGGTCGGCCGGGCCGGCGCCGTAGCCGTGAATGATGAAAGCGCGCATGGCTTGCTCCTGAAAAAAGGGGCGAGCTTAGACTATGACACGCTGTCAAGGTCAAACGGAGGAACGATGAAAATTGGTGAACTGGCCCGGCGCACCGGCGTGAGCGAACGCATGCTGCGCTTTTACGAGGAACAGGGCCTGCTCAGCCCGGTGCGGACGGCGGCCGGCTATCGGCAATATGCGGAAACGGACGTGGCGCGGGTGGCGAAGATTCGCCTGCTGCAGCGGGCCGGCCTGGCGTTGAAGGAGGTGGCGCAGCTGCTGGACTGCCTGGGGCCGGCACCCCTGTGCGATGAGCTGCGGGCCCAGCTGCGCGCCTGCCGGGCGGAAAACCGGGCCCGGCTCGCCCAGCTGGCGGAAACCGAAGCGCTGCTGGCCCGGCTGCTGGGGGAATCGCCGGCCGGGGCCTAGTCCCGCACCCGGAAGCCGGCGGACCGAAGCGCTTCGCCGCTGGCGCGACCGTCGCCGCTGCGGCGCCATTCGATTTCGATGCTCCTATCCAGATGGGGAAGCGCTTCGCTGTAGACGCCGTCGTTCCACAGGCGCGGCTGCACGCCCCGTGATTGCAGAAAACGGCCGTTGGCACTGACAAAATCCAGGAAGGCCGCGCTGGTTTCACGCTGGCCGGTGAATTCGGCACCGCCCAGGTGGAAATGGCGGCTGCCGGGCAGGGCCTGCAAGACTTCACTGTAAATCTCACGGACAAACTCGCCGGCCTCGGCCACGTTGGCCGTCGAACCGTTACCCCGGAAGAGGCGCTCGGCCTTGGCCGGGTCTTTTTGTTTCAGCAGTTGATAAATACCGCCGGCGGCCCCGGGGAAATCCACCTCGGCGATGAGTTCCACGTTTTGGCGGCGGGCATAGTCGGCCAGCGCGGCCAGCTGGTCGCGGCCGTAGAAGGGCTGGCCGAGGCCGTTTTCATAGGTGCCGGCGGCGGTGCGGCGGGCGGTGGTCGGGGTCTGGCCGAGCGCTTCGCTCTCCAGCACATAGCCCTCGTCCGAGGACAGGCGCAGCTGCAGCGCGGAACCCCCCTCGGCCTTGACCCGGTCGATTAGCGCGCGCAGCTCGTCCGGCGTCTGGAAGTGCTGGCTCAAATCCACCCGGGCGGCGGCCAACTCCGAATGGCTGGCCGGCGCCGGGGCGCCGCGCGCTTCCTCGGTTTTCGCTTTATTGGCCTCGGCGGTTGCCTTCGGTGGATTGGCCTCGGCCGGTGGATTGGCCTCGGCGGCCGCCTTCGCTTTATGGGCCTCGGCCGGTGGACTGGCCTCGACCGCCGGGTGGGACGAAGCGCTTCCCGGGGCCTTTTCTGCCCATGCCCCGGCCCGGGCGGCGGTGTCGGCCCCGTGGCGGGCAAAGATGCCGGCCACGGCGCTGAGTCGATGGCCTTCGGCGCCGAGCTGATGGCTAACGGCCACCGAGCGGAAATCGGCCTTAGCCAGCGCCGGCGCCCCGCTCAGCAGCGCGAAGGGCTGGGGCGCATAGCGGCTGCCGCTGCCGTCCGGGTCGTGGTAGAGGGTGCCGTTCTGGTAAATCACCCGGGTTTCCGCCGTGGCCGTGGCCGGGTCGCTGACGAACCAGTTGCCGCTTAGCTCGCCGAAGACCGTCCGCGCCAGGCCGATGCTGTCGCCCTCGCCGGCGTTGAAATCGGTGATGGTGTCGAGGTTGTTGTGTTCCCGGGTGCTGCGGTATTCCAGCGCCGGGCCGCCGAGCTTCTCGCTGCGGTTCTCCTGCAGGGGAATCTTGCTGGCGAAGATGAAGCTGTCGGCACCGGGGCCGCCGGTCAAGGTGTCGTTGCCCAGGTTGCCGTCCAGCTGGTCATCGCCGCCACCGCCGTTCAAGCGGTTGGCCTGGCCGTTGCCGAGCAGCCGGTTGGCGCCGTCGTTGCCGCTGCCGTTGAGATTGCTTTCCTCCGTAATCACCCCGCCGAGCCGGCCGAACTGGCTTTCCCCCAGGAGCACCAGATTGGCTTCGCCGGCCTGCAAGCTGTAGTCCTTGTTGCTGTAGACCGTATCGCCGCGCCGGTGAATGCCCTCGGGGCGGGGCAACAGGCCGTTGCCCTTCAGGTCGATGCTGGGCAGCGGCAGCTGGGGATTATTCGTGCCGCGATGCTGGCGAATGGCCTCACGCTGGACACTCGGCCGCAGCTCCGGCATCACCAGCCAGGGATTGTCGGCGATGGTCAGGTTGTTGATGTTACCGATGATGCGTTTGGGCGTTTTATTCACCAAAGCGGCGCTGCCCAGACCGGTGGCGGTGTCGGCGCCCACATAGACCAGCGGCGCAATGTCCGTGGCCGCCGTGTCCCGGGTCAGCTGCACCGCCAGAATATTGCCGCTGATATGTACGCCATCGAGGCTGCCGTGGCCGCCCTTGTAGCTCACGTGGTGGTCGGCAACGGACGGGTCGTCGGCGCCGGTGCCCTGGGCGTAGGCGGCCTTTTCGCTGCCGGCGGACTGGCTGTCCCAGACCGATTCCACCGCAATGGCCGCCTTGCTGGCCCGGCCGCTGAGCAGATTGTCCTTGACCTGCACGCCGCTGGAATCCGGGCCCACATAGACCAGATTCATGGAGGCATTGGCAACGCTGTTGATGCGGTTTAGCTCGAACACGTTGTTTTTGCTGGCCTGATAGGCCTGCAGGGGCGGTTGGCCGGTGCTGCGTTCGCTGGCGATGGCGTTGCCGCTGATGACGTTGTCATCGGACTGGTAGGCCAGATGCACCGAGGCGGAGACGGCATCGGTGAGCAGGTTATGGCGCAGCTGGTTGCGGGCACTGTGGTTCTGCAGGGAAATATTGCGCACGTTGTTGCTGATGTGGTTGCCGGCGATGAGGCTGTCGCTGACCGTGGAGAACTCGATGCCATAGTAGCCGCCGTCGATGATGTTGTTTCTGATGGTGATTTGGCGCACCGGCCGGTTCGGGTCGGCCGGCTCGATGAAGCCGTTTTCGGTCATTTCCTGCCACAGCCGCGCCTTGGCACCGCGATAGGCCGGATTGACCTGGAGGGCGCCGTTGAAGCGAATGCCGACGGTCTGGGCCTCGCCGTTGCGGTCGGTGCCGAGGCTGGCCTGGAGCAGGTTGTTTTCAATCAAGACCCTCTCGATGGGCCCGCTGAGGCCGCTGACGAAGCTGATGGCCGCCGCCGCCTTGTGGTTGGGACCGCGCACGTTGAGGATTTGGCTATGGCGAATGCTCACGTCGGCGACGGTGTAGCCGTGGATACCCTTCAGGCCCGGCGTGTCGGCCAAATCCAGGCGCAGGCCGTCGATTTCCACATCCCGGGTCAGATTATCGAGAAAGAGGGCCGTCTCCTCGGGATAGCGGCCGCCGCGTACGGTGCGAATCAGGCTGTTATGGCCGGCCAGTTTGATATGGCTGGGCACGTTCAGCTGCTGGCTGAGGGTCAGGCTGGCCTCCTTGGGAAAACTGAGGGTCATGGCCGGCCGACCATTGATGAAGCGCAGGGCCCGGTCGAGGGCGGCGCTGATGTTGTTGTCGGCGTCAATGTGGAAGATGGCCACGGGCACCACCCTGTCGATGGTCGTCGTCCAGCCGGCCAGATGGGGCGAAGTGTAGTTGCCACTGCCGTTCTTCGTGAAGGTTAGGACGTTCTGGCCGTCGTTGATGGTGATGGCATTTAGGCTGCCGTCCCGGGCCACCGCCGCCAGGGCCTCGGCCATATTTTTAACCGTGGGCGCCGGGGGGGCGCTGGGCGAAGCGCTTGGGCTAGGAACCGCAGTTGGCGTAACCGAAGCGCTTGGGCTTGGCGCTGGTGTTGGCGAAGCGCTAGGGGTTGGGACAGCCGTTGGCGAAGCGCTTGGTGCGGGCGAAGCGCTGGGGCTTGGCGCCGGTGTTGGCGAAGCGCTTGGGTTCGGACTGGGAACCGCCGTTGGCGCAGGCGAAGCGCTTGGCTTGGGGGCCGCCGTCGGGATTGGGGCCGGCGAAGCGCTCGGGCTGGGAACGACCGTTGGGGTTGCCGAGGGCGAAGCGCTGGGGGTGGGTGGGATTGGCGCATCGTGGAGGACGGTGGCGACCCGGTCGCGGCCAGTGCTGAGCACCGCCCCCTGCGGATTGAGGATTTTCACGGTATAGCTTTCATCCCCTTCGCTCTGGCCATCGGCCACCGCCGCCACGGTGAAACGGGCACGGTTTTCCCCCCGACGAATGGTCAGCTGCGAGCGGTCAAGGCTCAAGTCGTTGGCGTCGGTAGTGCCCGGTTCGATGGCCACATCGACGCTAATGTCCCGGTCGGCCACACGGGTCAGCTGGAGCTGCCGGACGAAGGCTTTGAAGTTTTCCGCCAGCTCCTCGCCCGGCTTCGGTACGTAGACTTCGTTATCGCCCCAGTTGGCCCAGGTCATCAGGTAGGCGATTTTGCGGGCGCTGGGGTCGGCAAGAATGGCCCGGAGCAGGTCGGTGTAAAACTCGCTATCCACATTGCCCCGGGTTTTAATCATCTTGGCGCCGTTACGGCCGAATTCGGTCAGCGCCGCCACCTTGCCCCGGGCTTCGGCCAGGCGCACCAGCATGGCCAGGTCGGTTACCGTTTCCTGCACCCAGCCCTCTTTGGCGAGTTTGGCCACGTTCGTGTCGTAGCCGTCGTAGCCGAGGATATCCACCACATCATCGCCCGGGTAGAGCAGCTGGTAGCGACGCGCCTCACCGTTGAAGTTGCCGTTGGGAGCGAAGGCCACCAGCATTTGCCCGGCCGTGCCGTGGTCGCGCAGGTATTTGACGATGTAGCGGAACAATTCCTTGTAGGCGTCGGCGCCGCCGCGCTCGTAGTACCACCAGGCCCAGCTGCCGTTGCCCTCGTGCAGCGGCCGGAAGATAAAGGGAATGCGGCTGCCGTCGGCCCGCACCGCCTGCTGGGCCATGAGGGCCACCATATCGAGCCAGCGGTTCAGCGTGCCATTCAGGTCGCCGCCGGGCAGCAGCCGGCGGAGATTGACCTGGGAAAAATCGTTGGCGCCGTTGGGCCCGGGCATGGGGTTGTCCCAGTGGGCGGAAATGGCGGCGATGGCGCCGATGGCGTCGATTTTGGCGATTTCCGCGCCCATGAGCTGGGCATTCTCCCGGTCGCTTTTGCTCCGTTCCATGGGTTCTTCCATCAGGGCCAAACCGACGATGGCCGGGTAGCGGCCGGTTAGGGCGTGAACGTCGGAACGGTGGCCCTGGCTGTCAGCGGCGGCGCGGCCGACCCGCAGGCCCTGATGCTGGCCGAAGAGCAGGCCCGGATTAGCCTTTAGATTGGCGAGCAGTTCGGCGGCGGAGTTGGCCGGGGGCAGCGGGGCCAGGTCGAGGCTAACGGTGTAGGTGGCCCGGTTGCCCTCGCGGATTTCTCCGGGGCCACTGAGACTTAGGCCTGGCAGTTGGCCAGGGGCGGCGGTGGGGCTGGGAGTAGCCGTGGGCGTGGGCGCAGCGCTGGGGCTCGGCGGGGCCGGAGGCGTGGCCGTTGGACTAACACTAGGCCGGGGCAGCGCTTCGGGAATAAAGGTGCTCAGGGCCGGATTGGTGGCGTTGCCGCCGCAGCCGGTCAGCACCGCCGCGATAAGTAGGGGGAGCAGTTGGGGTTTCATGGGGACTCCATTAATAGAAAGACTGGCACGAACTAAGCAACCGGCGCGCCGCCGGGCTTTGTCGGGCTAATCGTCGGGGGGAGCGCTTCCGGGGGAAGCGCTCCCCTGCCGAAGCGCTTCAGCGTTTGGCCAGCCAATAAAAAACGGCCGGAGCGTACTCCGACCGTAGGGACGAGCTGGCCGCCCGCTTACTGGCTATCCCGCACCCGGAAACCGGCGGACCGAAGCGCTTCGCCGCTGGCGCGACCGTCGCCGGCGCGGCGCCATTCGATTTCGATGCTCCTATCCAGATGGGGGAGCGCTTCGCTGTAGACGCCGTCGTTCCACAGGCGCGGCTGCACGCCCCGGCTCTGGAGGAAGCGACCGTTGGCGCTGACAAAGTCCAGGAAGGCCGCACTGGTTTCGCGCTGGCCGGTGAATTCGGCACCGCCCATATGGAAATGGCGACTGCCGGGCAGGGCCTGCAAGACTTCACTGTAAATCTCACGGACAAACTCGCCGGCCTCGGCCACCTGGGCCGTTGAGCCATTGCCCCGGAAGAGGCGCTCGGCCCGGGCCGGGTCTTTCTGTTTCAGCAGTTGATAAATGCCACCGGCGGCCCCGGGAAAATCCACCTCGGCGATGAGTTCCACATTCTGGCGGCGGGCATAGTCGGCCAGCGCGGCCAGCTGCTCGCGGCCGTAGAAGGGCCGACCGCGGCCGTTTTCATAGGTGCCGGCGGCGGTGCGGCGGGCCGTGGCCGGGGTCTGGCCGAGCGCTTCGCTCTCCAGCATATAGCCATCGTCCGAGGACAGGCGCAGTTGCAGCGCGGTGCCACCCTCGGCCTTGACCCGGTCTACCAAGGCGCGCAGTTCCTCCGGCGTCTGGAAGTGCTGGCTCAAATCCACCCGGGGGGCCGGGCCGGCAGCGTCCGGACGGGCACTGGCCGGGGTTGGGCTCGCCGGGGTCGAGCCGGCGGCAGCGTCGTTACCGCCGGCGGTGGCCGAGCCGTTTTGGCCGTTTCGGCCGGGGGCGGTTGAATGGGTGGAGCTGGTGGCGCTGGCCTGGGCGGGGCTGGAGGCCGAGTCCGGGGCCGCTGGGGCCAAAGCCACTGTGCCGGCCGTTTTGGCGGTGCCGGTCGGCTGGCCCGGCTGGCCGGCCACGATGGCATTGCTGGCCGTGGTCGGTTCGTTGGGGTCGTCCAGCACCTGGAGCACGAACTCCTTCATGATGGTGCGGCCGCCGCTGTTGCTGGCAATGATGTGCACCCGGGCCAGCGGCTCCGTTTCATAGTCCAGCTGTTGGCCGGCCTTGAGCTTCAGCGTCAGGCCATTGACCAGCTCGAAGCGCCTGTCGACCACATAGTATTTATGGGTTTTGCCCACGTCCCGGTCGTTCAGGCTGAGCCGGCCGATGACGGCGCCGGGCTGGTTCTCCCTGACGGTGCGATTGTCGATGGTGAAATCGCCAAAGCCAATTTCCGGCGCCCCGCGCGGCGCCCGCACGTAGGCGGTGAAGGTTTTGCTGAATGAGGCGCCCAGCTGGTCGGTGGCGGTGATGGTGAAATTCAGGCTGTTCACCTTGCTGTAATCCAGCCGCTGGCCCGGCTTCATCTTCAGGAAGTCGCCGTTGATTTCGAAGCGGTCGTCGTCGATGGTGTAGCGGTGCACGTCGCCGGCGTCGGCATCGGTGGTCTGAATAATGCCCACCTCCGGCTGGTCCTCGTTGCCGTAGATGACCAGCGGATTAACGCGAATGTCCGTCGGCGCGTGGTTCCGGTAGCCCACCGGCAGGGTGGCTTCACTGGTGGCGTTTTCCTTCTGGCCGGTCTTGTCGGTGTAGGCAATCTGGACGGTGATTTTTTTGCCGCGCTCGTTCTCGGTCAGGGTGTAGGTGGACGCGGTGGCACCGGGAATGGCCACGCCGTCGGCCAGCCACTGGTAGCTGCTGATAAAGCGGGGCGGCACCTCGATGCTCACGTGGCGGCGCAGTTCGCCGTAGTCGCCGTCATAAACCTCGGCGGTGAGCTTCTGGCCCGGCTGGGCAACGCCGAACACATAGACGGCGGATTTAAAGGCATTGGTGCCGAAGCTATTGCCGCTGGTGTTGCGGTCGATGACGTTGCCGCCGTAGAGGGTGTTATGGCTGATGTCAATGCCAGTTACCTTCTGGACGGCGCCGTTGCGTAGCTCAATGCCGTACTGGTAGTGGTAGGGGTAATTCTTCGGCATGTCGTGGCGCTGGTAGAGGGTGTTATGGCGCGCCCGGCCGCCCTCGATGCCGACAAAGAGGATGCCGGCGTGGTTACCGCGCACGATGTTGTCCTCAAAGATGACGTTTTTCACCGAGGTGCTGCCGCCGTGCATGTGGTTGGAGGCCACCATGCCGATGCGGTTGCCGATGAAGGTGTTGCCGCGCATTTCCACGTTGCTGACCTGCTCGTCCTTATTCGGCTCAATGTCGATGCCGGCGCGCGGGTCGGTGCCGTCGGTGTCGCGGAAGAGCGAGTTCAGCACCCGGATGTCCTTGCCGTAGGTGATGGACAGGCCCTGGCGCCGGTTGTGTTCGGCGTTCACCCGGTGGAAGGTGATGTTTTCCGTGGCCAGCTTGCTGGTGGCGCGCTTGCCGATGTAGAAGCCGTCGCCCCAGTGATTGCGCGACGTTACCTTCTCGATGACCACGTTGCTGGAGTTGTTAATGCGCACGCCGTGGGCCCATTCGCCGTATTCGTCGCTATGGCGGTCGCGTTCGCCCTCGATGGTGCCGCCGAGCAGGTGGGCATTGGTGGCGTCGCTGATGGCAATGACCGAGGCGAATTGGGAGCCGTGGGGCAGGGCCTTCAGCACCGTGCGGTCGGTCATGCGCAGAATCACATTGCTCTTCAGAATCAGGCCGCTGGTTTCATAGTAGGAACTGGCGCGCCGCATGGGGTCGATGAGGTAGGTGCCGGCGGGCACGTCCACGATGCCGCCGCCCTTGGCATTGACCGCGTCGATGGCCTTCTGAAGGGCGTCGGTGTCATCGCTCTGGCCGTCGCCCCTGGCGCCGTAGTCCCTAACGTTGGCGATGAGGCTAGTGGCCGGGGCCGGCCCGTGTTCGGGGGCGGTGGGCCGGCCGGCGCCGTTGGGGGGGGGGGGTGAAGCGCAGGGGGTTGGGAAGGCGAGGCGCTGGGGGTGGGTTTGGTACCGCCCCCATTGCCGCCACCGGGTTGAGGGCCCGAGGTGGGCGTGGCCGTGGGCTGTGGATTGGGGGCCGGCTGGGGCGTGGCCGTGGGCCGGGGAAGCGCTTCGGGGGTGAAGGTGCTCAGGGCCGGATTGGTGGCACTGCCCCCACAGCCGGCCAGGGCCGTGGCGATAAGAAGGGAAAGTGGTTTTTTCATGGGAACTCCATTGCTAGGGGACGGCGATGGGCCGCGTTCTGAAATTGTACGACCGCCGGGCCTGCCGCTACCATGAACGCTTTTTGGGAGAACCCATGGACTACCAGCAACTGCTACAAATCATCGAACGGCGCCGTTCCATTTATGCCCTGAACCGCGACCTGCCGCTGCCGCCAGCGGAAATCGTCGCCATCGTCAAACACGCCCTGCACCACGCCCCGTCGCCCTTCAATAGCCAGTCCACCCGGCTGCTGGTGCTGTTCGGCGCCGACCACGAACGGCTGTGGGACATCGTCGCCGAGGCGCTGCGCGCCGCCACCGGCGCCGAGCAATTCGCCCTGACCGCCGAGAAGCTCCAGGGCTTCCGCGCCGCCGCCGGCACCATTCTCTTTTACGAGGATAGAAACGTCATCGCCGAACTCCAGGCGCGCCTGCCCCGCTATGCCGACACCTTCCCCGGTTCGGCGGACAAGGCCGACGCCATGTTGCAGTACGCCCTGTGGACGACGTTTACCGCCGCCGGCATCGGCGTGAACATTCAGCACTACAACCCGCTGATTGACGCAGAGGTGGCGAAGACCTGGGCCGTGCCGGAGTCCTGGCACCTGCGCACGCAGATGGTCTTCGGCGGCATCGCCGGCCCGGCGCGGGAGAAAAGCCACGAGCCGCTGGACGGCCGGCTGCGGGTCTGTGGGCTTTGAGCTGGGGCGGAAAATGCAAAAACTAACCTACCTAGAACTGGCTTTATTAGCCCTTGGGGAAATGAATCGGCCGGCCAGCGGAGGGGAAATTTGGACCCATATTGAGAAAAATCAGCTCTATAAACGGCTAAAAAGCTATGACGAGGAAGTCGGTAAGGACTCCATTGGGAAAACTCCCCAGGACAGCGTGGGTTCCCGTCTCTATACGGAAGCCCAGAAGCCCGACGGCCGGGTTAAGGCGCAGGGCCATAATCCGAAGCGCTTCTATCTGCCCAGCTATGGCGGGCCCCTGGACCTTGACCCTGACCCAACATTGGAGCCGGAAACCCGTTCCCCCCGCTTCCATGAACGGGAGTTACATCCGCTGCTGGTCGCCTTTCTCCGGGGCTCGCCGCTGTTCCAGGCCTCGGCCGGAACCATCCGCCACGAAAAAAGTAAGAAAAAGAGCGCCGGCGCCAATCAATGGCTGCATCCGGACCTGGTGGCCGTTCGCTTCGACTATGCCGATTACGGCGAAAATCTGCTGGCCCTGATGGACAAATTCGACCGGCGGCCGCTGAAAATCTATTCCTTTGAAATCAAAAAGGCGCTGAATTACGGCAATTACAAGGAAAGTTTCTTCCAGGCGGTGAGCAATTCTAGCTGGGCCCATGAGGGTTATCTGGTGGCGCTGACGGTGGAAGAGGACGAGGATTTTCGCGAGGCACTGCAGAAACTGAGTCGCAGCTTCGGCATCGGCATCATTCAGCTGGATGCCGCCCACGTGGACCAAAGCCAGGTCCTGAGTCCGGCCCGTAGTCGGGAAAGTCTGGACTATGACACTATCCATGAGCTGGCCGAAAAAAATCCGATTTTCCAGGAATTTCTCAAAACGGTGGCCGAATATGACCCCAAAGCTTCTAGACGCTTTACTGATGAGTTCGACCCGGTGCTGGAGGAGGAAGCGCTTAGCGCCCATTGCCGGGATGAGGGCATTTTCTGAGCCGCCGCCGGCCCTGATGGCTTGGGTCAGGCCGGGCCGTAGCGGTTACCGTAAAGGACTTTTGCCCGCGCAGTGTAATGGCTGATGAATGCGTCCTTGGCGGCGGTGTAGCCGTCGCGGTCGTGTTCGTAGCGGTGCCATAGCTCCAGCTTCAGCCCTTCGTAGGCCCGGGCCACCGCCGGCCGCTCGCGCAGGTAATCGCGGAAATAGAGCTCGTCGTTGTCGCCCGGCAGGCGCAGGTGAATGTGGAAAACCCGGGCGCCGAAGCCGCGCGGGGTGTAGCCCTTGTTCAGGGATTGGCGGCGGGCGCTGGCGGACATCAGCAAATAGCCGTGGCGCAGCAGCCGGGCGCCGACGCGTTGGAGGGCCGCTTCGTCGACGGTCGTTAGCAGCATATCAATGATGGGCTTGGCCCAGATGCCCGGAATGGCCGTGCTGCCAATGTGATGCAGGGCGATGGATTCCCCGGGGAGAAAGGCCCGCAGCAGCCGCGCTTCCCGCTGGTACCACTGCGGCCAACGGGGATTGGGCGCCGTTAATTTAATGGGGAATAGCTGCCACAGCTCGGCCAAACTCATGGCGTTTAGGGGTTTATTCACGGCATCATCACAAAATGGGCAGCGGCCAGATGGACCAGGGCACAGAGGCCGGGGAAAATCACCATGCCCCACTCCCGGCGCCGCCAGCCGATAAACGCGTCGCCCAGCTGGGTCAGAGCGAAGGCAATCAGCAGCAGCCGGGCCGCGCCGCTGTGGAAGTAGAAGGGCGTCAGCGCCGCCGCCAGGGCGAAGGGAATGGCCCGGGCGGCGTACATTTGCGCGTAGAAGCGGGCCTCGGGGCCGACGGTCGCCGTGCGTAGCATCAAACCGGGCCGACCCAGGGCGAGCAGGGCGGCCACCAGCGCCAGCAGGGCGCAGAGGGTGTTAGCCATAAGAAGAAGCGGGTTCATGGTTGCTCCGGGCTTTGCAGCTGGTGGGCGAGGATTTCTAGCACGGCCAGGGCAGCGCTGAGCGCTTCCGGCGGGTAATCCCGGGCCCAGCGGACCGCCTGCTCCTGCCAGCGGCCGTTGATGTGGTCGAGCCGCTGGCGGCCGGCCGGGCTGAGCACATAGCCGGGGGAACGTTTGTGGGCGACGTTATCCCGGGTTTCGATGAGTTTTTCCTCCAGCAATAGATTGAGCTGCTTTTGCACGCCCTGGCGGCTAATGCCCATGCGTTCGCCAATCTGCGGCGCCGTGGGGGGATTGTCGCTGCTGCCGATGGCGCCGAGCACCTGCCAGCGGGCGGTGGTTAGAGCGCTGCCGGCGGCGAAGCGGTCGCCCCAGGCGCTGATTTGGCCGTTGAGGCGGAAAATGCCCAGCACCAGCTGGCTCATGGTCTGTGGATTCATGGGGGGTCTCCGTTGGAAATAGACAACCAGTTTGCATTATTGGGGAACTCGTTGTCAAAATCCGGAGGGGGAGCGCTTCCTTTTCTACTGACTGCTGGGAACGAAGCGCTTCGGCCTATCCCAGGGGGAAGCGCTTCGTTGGCAAAAGTCGCCCCGGCCCGAAGCGCTTCATTGTTAGTAACTAGGCCGACCGCTGGGATTCCCGGGTGGCTGCCAGTATGTCCTGGGGTAAAAGTGTTGTAGTGCCGAAGCGGTAGGCGCTTCCCCTGTATTTATAGTTATTGTTTTAGGGAGAATTTATGGAATCCATCGACATACGGCCGGCTACCAGTGCCGACGCCGCTGACCTAGCCGCCATCTTCCGCCGCGCCATTCTGGCCATTGACTCCCGCCATTACGGCGACGCTGAAAAAAAGGCCTGGCTGACCGGCGGCGACGACGTCGGCCGCTGGCAGGAACGCATCGGCCGGGGCTTTATCCAAGTGGCCACGGGCCGGGGCCGACCGCTGGGGTTCATTGAATATTTACCTGGGCCAGGCCACGTGGACTGCCTGTTCACCGACCCAGATTATCAGCGTCGGGGCGTTGCCAGTGCGCTGCTAGCCACCGTGCTGGCGACGGCCCGCGTGGACATCTTGACGGCGGACGTGTCCAAGGCGGCGCTGGCCTTTTTTGAACAACGGGGCTTCCGGCGCCAGCGGGAAAACCACGTCCAACGCTTCGGGCTACGTCTGGTCAATTACCGCATGGCTTATGTGCGGAAAAGCCAGCTGCCGGCCTACTGCCGTCCCAAAATCCGCATAGTGGACGACGACGAGCGCCGCCACCGTCTGTGCCAGCTGCTGATTGCGCACCACCAGCGGGATTTGGCCACCTGGGCGATGCGCTGCGTCCGGCATATTCTGCCGCTGTTGTCTGACACAACAACGACAGCGGCGATTCAGGACGCCTTTGTTCTGCTGGAAGGTTGGCAAAAGGGGCAAGTGGATGTGGCGACGCTGCGCCGGGCGGGATTTGCGCTGCACAGACTGGCAAAGGAACAGCAAAATTCCGTGGCCACTGCCGTTTTACGTGCTGCCGGGCAGGCGGTCGGCGTGGGGCATATGAGGGAACACGCACCGGTCTGCGGCGACTACGCCATCAAAGCCGTGGGTTTGGCCAACGCGCAAAATCCACATGCAGTTAGCCGGGAACGTCAATGGCAGCTGGAGCAATGGCAACGTTGGAATGAAAGCGTAACTCCTACAGCCAGCGGTGGTTAGACTGCCCCCTTCTATTTATTGCTATTCCTATGTTTAGACGTTTTATGTGGAAATTTTTTATCGTTCTCTTGCTATTAATCGTCCTTGTGGCCGGGGCCGGCTGGGCCTTCTATCGTTGGCACCCGGTCTTCGGCGGTACGCCGGACGCCGCCAGCATGGCCCGCATTCGCCGTTCCAAAGCCTTCAACGGCCGCGAGTTCGTCAATCTGGAAGCCACGCCACTGATGACCGGCGACCGGAAGCCGGGCCTGGGTTGGCTGTGGTCGATGCTGAGGCCGCCGCCGGGTAAGCACCCGGCCAAGCCGTTGCCGACGGTGCCTCTGGACTCCTCCCAGCTGCGGGACGGCAGCATCGCCTGGCTCGGCCATTCCACTGTGCTGCTGCGCAGCGCCGGCCAGACCTTCATCACCGACCCGGTGTTCCACCGCGCCTCGCCGCTGCCGCTGGGCGGTAAACCCTTCCCCATGACACACACGGCCAGCGTCGCCGAGCTGCCAGCCCTGGACGCGGTGCTGATTTCCCACGACCATTACGACCATCTGGACTACCGTGCCATCGGCGCCCTGGACGCCAAAGCGAAGCGCTTCATCGTGCCGCTGGGGGTAAAGGGCCATCTGCAACGCTGGGGCGTCGCCGCCGGGAAAATCACCGAGCTGGATTGGGACGAAAGCACCGCCGTGGGCGAAGTAACGGTAACGCTGGTTCCGGCCCGCCATTTCAGCGGCCGCCGCTTCAAACGTAATCAGAGCCTGTGGGGCGGCTACGTGCTGAAGGCGCCGGATTTGGCCATCTACTACGGCGGCGACAGCGGCTACGGGCGCCACTTTGCCGAACGCATCGCTCCCTATGGTCCCTTCGATTTAGCTCTGCTGGAAAACGGCGCCTACAGCGACCAGTGGGCGCTGGTGCACGAAACGCCGGAGGAGGGCGTTCGGGCGGCTCTAGACCTGGGCGCGCCGCTGGTACTGCCCATTCATTGGGGTAAATTCGACCTGTCCAGCCACCGCTGGCGCGACCCCATCGAGCGCTTCAGCCGCGCCGCCGCCGCCCATCATCTGCCCCTGGCTACGCCGCGTATTGGTGAAGTCTTTCACATCAGCAAGCCGCCCCGGGAAAAGTGGTGGGAAGGGGTGCACTCGGATGGCTCCTAGCCATAGGCCAGCACCATGCGCGTGCTGCCGTCCTGGGGGTGGTAGTAGGCGCCCACGTTACCCCAGCTAAAGCAGCGACACCGGCCGGCGGCCGAGCTTTTGACCGTACAGGGAGCCGCGCCCAGCTGTTTGTCCAGCCAGCGGTCAAATTGCCGGCGCCGTTGCAGTTCGCGGCTTTCCGACCAGTTTTCCCAACTTAAATCTTCGCCCACAGGGCAGAAAAATAGGGTCAGCTGCCGCAGCCGCTGGCCGTCGAAGTGGGCCGCCAGGGTGTATCGGCGGGACTGGGCTATAAAGGAAAAGCTCAGCTGATTGGCCAGTTCCGACCGGGGCCAGCGGGCGCGCAGTTCATCGAAGTCGGTGGCCGCCGTGATGGTCTGACCGTCGGGCAGAATGAGGCTGCCGTTCTCGGGATTGATATTCATACAGGTGAAGTGCTTCTATTTCATTTATAACTGTATGATTTTATTGACTGTATCTTCTACAAATCGCTTATCGTGTTCCACAAATATAAGTGTCGGCTTTGCTTCTTTTATGATTTCTTCAATCTGTATTCTTGAGATTACATCTATATAATTTAATGGCTCGTCCCAAACAAATAAATGAGCTGGCTTTGACAAACTTACGGCGATTAAAACTTTCTTTTTTTGTCCATCACTATAATTCTTCATATCCATTTCAAATAATTCTCTTGAAAAATCTAATTTTCTAAGAATTGTTTTACACAATGTTTCATCAACATCTTGCTTATGAATATACTCATTTAGGCTGCCCGTTAAATCAGATGTATCTTGAGGGATATACGATATTTCCAAATTACTTGCTAAATTTACCTCGCCTGTATACTCGTGATTCAGACCTAATAAAATTTTAATCAAGGTCGATTTTCCACTTCCATTACTACCATATATAGCTACTATATCGCCTTGTTTTATTTCAAAGCTCACGTTACTTAATATCTGTTTTTCTCCATAGTATGATGATAAATCACTAACCGATATTAGAGGATTTTTGCGATGATGTAACGGATGCAATAATAGATTTTCCTTCGTTTCAATATCTTTTAGTAAATTCTGTTTTTCTTCTATTGCCTTATTTTGTCTATTCTCCAAATTCTTAGATCTTTTCATCATCTTGGCTGACTTATGACCTATATATCCTTTGTCTGGTTTTACACCTGATATTTTCACACCATTTTTAGTATTTTCAATTTTATCAGACCAAATTTGACATTGTCTTGCAGCTTCTTTTAATCGTTTAATATCTTTTCTTAATTTCTCGTTTTTACTGATTTCAAATTGGTCTTTCATCAATTTATTTTCATACCATGATGTAAAATTTCCTGATTGAACATCAATGGAATTCCTGTTAATAGAAATAACATGATTAATACAGCCATCTAAAAAATCTCTATCATGAGATATGAGCAAAAACCCTTTTTTACTTTTCAGGTATTCACTTACAATTTTTCTTCCGTACATATCTAAATGGTTTGTTGGTTCATCAATAAGCAAAAAACCATCTTCTCTTGTAAACAAAATAGCTAAAAGAATTTTTGTTTGCTCTCCTTTAGAAAGGGTTTCAAATTCCCTATAAACAAGGTTCTCATCTACATTCAGCAAATTAAGTTCTCTAAATAATTTCCATTCTTCCTCACCTAATATGAGTTCTTTATATAACTCGATCGCTGATTTTGAAGTATCAATTATATTTGGTGGAAATTTAATAAATTCGACATCCTTGATTATCTTACCTTGATAGGTTTCTTCATTTAAAAGTAACTTAAATAGCGTTGATTTACCAATTCCATTTCTTCCTATCAATCCTATTTTCCAGTTTGTATCAAAGGCAAACGACACATTTTTAAATATGGGTTTTACATAGGCATAATATGAAAAACTGAGGTTTTCAATTTTAATTGTCGACATAAAAATACCCCTCACAATCCTGTTTTATTTTAAGCCATTTTTTCTATATCAGCTTTCTATGGCAATTGACAGTTGCCTATAAAATTAAACCTAAGCCCCCAAATTAATGCGGCCCTCGGAGGACAGTCGCTCCAGTTTGGGGATAGCGCGCGCCGGCGGGCCGGCCCATAATGGCGCCTTTTTATGAGGAATTAACTATGAATATTCTCCTACTGGACGGCGGCAAGTCCTTCGGCCACTCCCAGGGCGAACTGAACCACAGCCTACACAGACTGGCCAAGGAAGTGCTGGGCGGCCTCGGCCATGCCCTTAAGGAAACGGTCATCGACGGCGGCTATGACATTGCGGCCGAGGTGGAAAAATGGCAGTGGCTGGACGCGGTCATCTGGCAGATGCCCGGCTGGTGGATGGGCGAGCCCTGGACGGTGAAAAAGTACATCGACGAGGTCTTAAGCGCTGGCTTTAATAAGCTGTGGACCAGCGACGGCCGCCACAGCGCCACGCCCACCGAGGGCTACGGCACCGGCGGCCTGCTGCACGGTAAAAAGCACATGCTGTCCCTGACCTGGAACGCGCCCATCGAGGCCTTCACCCGGCCCGGCGATTTCTTCGACGGCGCGGGCGTGGACGGCGTCTATCTGCATTTCCACAAGGCCAACGAATTCCTCGGCACCCAGCCGCTGCCCACCTTCATCTGCAACGACGTGATTAAGAATCCCCAGGTGGAAACATACTTCGCCAATTACCGGGCCCACCTGCAGCGGGTTTTCGGCCAGTAATTTCAGGAGAGACCATGAGATTGAATTATTCCCAGCATGCTATAGCTTCCTACAAGGCGATGCTGGCCCTGGAGGCCAGCCTCAGCCTGGACAGCACCCTGAAAGATTTGGTGAAACTGCGCGTTTCGCAAATTAACGGCTGCGTTTTCTGCGTCGATATGCACGTGAAGGAGGCCAAATTGCACGGCGAACGCGAATTGCGCCTCCATCATCTGGCGGTCTGGCGGGAATCGTCCCTGTTTAACGGGAAGGAGCGGGCGGCGTTGCAGTGGGCGGAACGGCTGACCCGCCTCGCCGACCAGGCCGTTAGCGATGCGGACTACGCGGCGGTGCGCGCCCATTTCGACGATGAAGAACTGGTGGCGCTGACCCACGTCATCAACACCATCAACGTTTGGAACCGCCTCAACGTGGCCTTTGCCACGCCGGCCGGCAGCATGGATAGCCTGATGGGCTTAGACAAGGCCGGATTGAATTAATTAACAAACAGGGAAGCGCTTCGCCGCTGGCCGGGTTTAAAACTGCCCTTTGATTAGCTCGGCCGCTTCAGCTGGATTAGCCAACCGAAGCCCAAGAAAAGGAAGCGCTTCCCCCCAAAGACCGGCCGAAACGAAGCGCTCCCCCTTTTACCCTCTTGCAGCCCGAAGCGCTTCCCCCGGCCCGGAACGAAGCGCTCCCCTTTTCCCGGCCGGGCGGGTCGGAAGCAAAAACCGATTGCTTGAAATCTAGCGCCGGGCCGTTCTAACGAAGCGCTTCGGTTTGGGGCCATCAACCCCGGCGCCGGATTGAAGCATGCCTCGCTCGCCAGATTTCGGCGCAAAGCGCTTCCCCCATTTATTGCTTGCCCTGGCCGAAGCGCTTCGGTTGGAAGGTCTTTTCCCCGAACGAAGCGCTCCCCCATCTCAAAAAAAAGCGCCCCCGGAGGGACGCTCAACAACACAATTTAAAGAAGCGCTTCGTTCTAGCCGGCCAACGCCCGCAGCAACGCCCGGCCCACGGCCGCCGCCGAAGCCGGATTCTGGCCCGTAATCAGACGGCCATCGACCACCACATTTTCCGCCCAGTTCGCCGCCGGCTGGTGCAAGGCGCCGTGGGCGACCAGCGCATCGGCCAGCAGGAAGGGCACAATCTTAATGCCGCCGGTGGCCTCTTCCTCCTGGTTGGTGAAGGCGGCCAGGCGCTTGCCCTGCACCAGGTATTCGCCGTTGGCTAGTTTTACGTCCACCAGCGCCGCCGGCCCGTGGCAGACCGCCGCGACAATGCCGCCGCGTTCGTAAATTTCCCGGGTCAGCCGCTGGGCCGCCGTGCTTTCTCGAAAATCCCACATGGTGCCGTAGCCGCCGGTGAAGAAAATGGCGTCGTAGTCGGCGCCGTTGAGGTCGGCCAGGGCCGGGGCATTTTTTAGGCGCTGTTGCAGGTCGCCCCGTTCCCAGTACCGGGCGTTAATGGGGTCGGTCATATTCAGGCTGTCGCCGTCCACCGGTGCTTTTCCAGCCTGAATGCTGGCGATAAGCGCCCGGTGGCCGGCCGCCTCCAGCTCGTGCAGCGGGTGGGTCAATTCCGCCAGCCACAGGCCGGTTTTCTCGCCGCTATCGCCCTTCAGGTCGTGG
The DNA here is from genome assembly GCA_963532425.1 of uncultured Cardiobacteriaceae bacterium. GTDB lineage: Bacteria > Pseudomonadota > Gammaproteobacteria > Cardiobacteriales > Cardiobacteriaceae > CAUSKK01. The sequence continues at coordinate 6,429 of CAUSKK010000016.1, read as the reverse complement.
CTGGTTACCACAAAGAGAACGTTTTTCTTCGTCATTGATTACTCCAGTTTTAAAGTTAATCGGCAATGGAGGCGGCCACCCACTTCAGCACCAGCGGCCGCACCGCCAGCAGGCTGATAAAGGCCACCGGCCAGGTGATGAGATAGGCGCGCAGCAGCCGCAGGGGATAGGCGCCGTCGAAGCCATTGTTCAGCGCCATCAGCACGGCGCTGACGATGAGCACCATCACCGCCGAGGCGTAGAGGGAAAACAGCAGGCCGGCGAAGCGCTTCGGTAGTTTCTTCATGGCTAGTGGGTGGTTAAGCCACCGTCCACCGCCAGCACGGCGCCGGTTATCCAGGCGGCCTGGTCGGAGGCGAGGAAGGCCGCCGCCTGGCCAATGTCCGCCGGCTGGCCGATGTGGCCGAGGGGGTGGCTAGTGCGCACCAGCTGGGCAAAGGCCGCCCGTTTGTCCGCGGCCATGACGGACAGATTGTGCTGCAGCTGCGGCGTTTCCACGCTGCCGGGGGCGATGGCATTGACGCGGATGCCGCGGGCGCCCAGCTCGAAGGCTAGGGCCTTGGTCAGGGTATTCAGCGCGCCCTTGGTGGCGGAATAGATGCTGGCGGCCCGGCCGGGCAGCATGCGCTGGGCAAAGTAGGAGGAAATATTCAGAACATTGCCCCGGGCCGCGGTCAGGGCCGGCAGCAGCGCCTGAGTTAGAAAGTAGGGCGCCTTCACGTTGAGATTGAAATGGGCGTCGAACAGCGCTTCGTCACTGTCGGCGAAGGGCACGAAGCGGCCCAGGCCCGCATTGTTTACCAGTATGTCCAGCCGGGGCAGGGTGGCGCCGATGCGTTCCGCCAGGGCGCTAATGCCGCTGGAATTGGCCAGGTCGGCGGCCAGGGTGTGGACGGTAGTCTGACCGGCCAGGCTGGTCCGGGCGGCGGCCAATTTGGCTTCGTCGCGGCCGATGAGCAGCAGCTGGGCGGCGCCGGCTTCCACAAAGGCCCGGGCGATGCCGAGGCCGATGCCGTCGCTGCCGCCGGTGATGACGGCGCACTTATCGCTTAATAGATTCATGGGTGTTTCCTCGATTTTTAAAGAGCGCCAGTCTAGGGCCCGCAATTCCCGCTTAACAGCGCAGAAATTGGCAATAATTACCAAAAATTACCCGAAGGAACTATGAACTGGGATTGGAACGGCATTCGCCACTTCGTCACCCTGGTGGAGTGCCAGACGCTGACCGCCGCCGCCGAGCGGCTGAACGTGCAGCACAGCACCGTGGCGCGGCAGATTCGCCAGCTGGAGGCAGCCCTGGGCCTGCGCCTCTTCGACCGGGTCGGCAAGCGCTATCACCTCAGCGCCGCCGGCGAACGGCTCTACCACCACGCCGGCGAGCTCTACAAGGATATGCAGGGGCTGGAGCGGCTGGCCCGGGAACAGCGGGAACGGCACCATCGGGTGGTCATTTCCGCGCCGCCCTTCGTTGTGCGCCAGCTGCTGCTGCCCCGGCTGGGCGCCTTCTACCGCCAACACCGGCACATTCGTTTAATCCTTCAGGCGGAAGCGACCCTGGCCGACCTGCACGGCCGCCAGGCGGACATTGCCCTGCGGCTGGTGCGGCCGACCCGGCCGGATTTGACCGTGCGCCGGCTGTACCGCTTCAGCTATCGCGTCTACGGCCAGCGCGACTACCTGCGCCAGACCCGCCGCGCCGCCTGGCAGTTTGTGCAAATCGCCGTGCCGACGGCCTTCGCCCGCTGGTTCAACGATTTGATTGGCGACGAGGCGGATGTGGTGCTGGCCAGCAACGATTTTGCGGCGGTGAAGCAGGCCCTTTCGGCACGGCTGGGCGTCGGCCCGCTGCCGGATTTTGCCGTAGGCCCGGAAGATGGCCTCCAGCCGGTGGCCCTGGCCCCGGGCGCGGAGGCATTCCCGGCGGAAATCTATCTGGTCATGCACGAGGACGTACGCCGCAGCCCGAGCGTGCGGGCGGTGGCGGATTTTCTGGCGGAAGCGCTTCGGCCGGCAGAAGACTGAACCCAGCGGGGGAAGCGCTTCCCCGTCGCCAGAGCCACGGCGGCCCCGGCCCTTGGCTAAAATTCTGACTTTTAGCCAGACCCCGGAGAAAACCATGAGTGATTTACGCCAGCTGCTGGAGAAGATGCGTCTCAGCAGTCCCACCGTCCGCGACCAGGGCACCGCCTTTGAACACCTGATGATTGACTATTTCCGCTATGAACCCCAGTACCGGGAGCTTTACAACCGGGTGCGCTTCTATGGCGCCTGGGTCAAGGAGTACGGCCAGAAATACGGCCTCAGCAACCGCGCCGATGCCGGCATTGATTTGGTCGCCACCACCGTGGACGGCCAGCACCACGCCATTCAGTGCAAAAACTACGACCCCGACCGGCAAATCAACAAGGAAGACATCGACAGCTTCTTCACCGCCTCCGGCAAAACCTATTTCGCCAACCGCATCATCGTCAGCACCACGAACCACTGGTCGCGCCACGCCACCGAAGCGCTTCGCGACCAGCAAATCCCCGTTTCCACCATCACCCTGGAAACCCTGGAAAACAGCGCCCTGGACTGGGGTCGCTACCGGCCGGGCCAGACGCCCACGCTGAAGGCCGGCAAAACCCCGCTGCCCCACCAGGAGGCGGCCCTGGCCAACGTGCTGGCCGGCTTCAACGGCGGCGCCAACCGGGGCAAACTCATCATGGCCTGCGGCACCGGCAAAACCTTCACCGCCCTGAACTGTGCCGAAGCGCTGGCCGGCGTCGGCCACTCGGTGCTGTTTCTCGTGCCCAGCCTGGCCCTGCTGAATCAGACATTGCGCGAATGGGCCCAGGACAGCCGGCTGCGACTGCGGAATTTTGCCGTCTGTTCCGATGACCAGGTCGGCAAAAGGGACGACGACGGCGATTTCACCGGGCGCAACGAGCTGGAATATCCGGCCACCACCACCGCCGCCGACCTGGCCCGGGCCGTGGCCCGCCAGCGCGACGGCGAACACATGACCGTCATCTACGCCACCTACCATTCCATCGACGTGATTCACCGGGCCCAGCGGGAACACGGCCTGGCGCCCTTCGATTTAATCATCTGCGACGAAGCCCACCGCACCACCGGCGCCAGCCGGGCGGGCGAAGAGGAGTCGGCCTTTGTGCGCGTGCACGACGGCGACTATCTCCAGGGGGCGAAGCGCTTATACATGACGGCCACGCCGCGCATCTACGACGAGCGGGTCAAGCAGGACGACAGTCTGCTGCTCTATTCCATGGACGACGAGGACAAGTTCGGGCCCACCTTCCACAGCCTGAGCTTTGCCAGCGCCGTACGGCAGGGCCTGCTGGTGGATTACAAGGTCATCGTGCTGGCCATCGACGAGGCCCACATTAACCGCCGCCTGCAAAATCTGCTCAGCTCCGAGGACAACGATTTGCGCGTCGATGATGCGGCCAAAATCGTCGGCTGCTGGAAGGCCCTGTCCCGCTATGACCTGGACGGCGACGACGGCGAAACGGCCCCCATGCGCCGGGCGGTGGCCTTCTGCCAGGTCATCGAAGAAAAGTCGAAGAGCAAGACGCCGAAGGTCAGTTCCAAGCGCATTGCCGCAACCTTCGGCGCCGTGGTCGAGGCCTACCAAGAATCGGAACGGGCCGAATGGCAGCGCCAGTGGCCGGATTTGCCCCTGCCCCCGGCCCTGAGCCAGCGCTTCGAGGCCCAGCACGTGGACGGCAAGATGAACGCCCTGGAGAAGGAGGAAAAGTTACGCTGGCTTAAGGCGGAGGACGCGGATAACAGTTGCCGCATTCTCTCGAATGTGCGTTGCCTGTCCGAGGGCGTCGATGTGCCGGCGCTGGACGCGGTGTTGTTCCTGACGCCGCGCAGCTCGCTGGTGGACGTGGTGCAGTCGGTGGGCCGGGTGATGCGCCGGGCGCCGGGGAAAAAGCTCGGCTATGTGATTCTGCCGGTGGTCATTCCCGCCGGCGTCCGCCCGGAGGAGGCGCTGAATAACAACGAAAAATACCGGGTGATTTGGCAGGTGCTCAATGCCCTGCGTGCCCACGACCAGCGCATGAATGCCACCATCAACCGGCTGGAATTCGAGGGTTCCGAGCATCAGCACATCGAAGTGGTGGCCGTGGGCGAAGCGCTTCCGCCGCGCCGCGAGGGGCCGAGTGCCCGCGACCCGGTGGCGGCGACGGCGGGAAAATTTGAAATCGGCGAACCGGATAGCCGTGTCCAGGAGGTGATTAACTTCGGCTACAACCTGGAACGGGCCCTCTACGCCAAAATCGTGCAGAAATGCGGCGACCGCCGCTATTGGGGCACCTGGGCCCAGGACATCGGCCGCATTGCCCAGACCCACATCAACCGCATCAGAAATCTGCTGGACGACCCCGGCCGCAGCGCCGAGCGGGCCGCCTTCGCCCGCTTCGCCGCCCAGCTGCGCCAGGATTTAAACAACCAGCTCAAGGACGACGACATCATCGAAATGCTGGCCCAGCACCTCATCACCCAGCCGGTCTTTGAAGCGCTCTTCGGCGAATATGCCTTTGCGGCCCATAACCCGGTCAGCCAGGCCATGGCCGAGATTCTGGCCCTGCTCTACGGCGAAAACCTGCACAAGGAGCGCGAGCACCTACAGAGCTTCTATGACGACGTGCGCCACCGGGCCGAGGGCATCAACAGCGGCGCCGGCAAGCAGAAGGTCATCATCGAACTCTATGACCAATTTTTCCGCAGTGCCTTTCCGCGCATGGCCGAGCGGCTCGGCATCGTTTACACGCCGGTGGAGGTGGTGGATTTCATCATTCACAGCGTTGATGAGGTGCTGCGCCAGGAATTCGGCCGGAGCCTGGCCGACCGGGGCGTTCATATCCTCGACCCCTTCACCGGCACCGGCACCTTCATCACCCGGCTGCTGCAAAGTGGCCTGATTGCGCCGGAAGCGCTGGCGGCCAAATACCGCCACGAGGAAATCCACGCCAACGAAATTGTGCTGCTGGCCTACTACATCGCCGCCATTAACATCGAGGCCACCTTCCATGACCTGATGGCCGCCGCCGGCGCCCCGGCCGTCTACGAGCCCTTCACCGGCATTTGCCTCACCGATACCTTCGATATGTACGAACGGAAAGACCTGCTGACCGGCACGCTGCCGGAAAACAGCGCCCGGCGCCAGCGCCAGAAGGCCCAGCCTATCCAGGTGATTATCGGCAATCCACCCTATTCGGCCGGCCAGGAATCGGCCAACGACAACAACGCCAATTTGGAATATCCGCCCCTGGACGAACGCATTCGCCAGACCTACGCCGCCCATTCCCAGGCCACCAATAAGAATTCCACCTACGACAGCTATATCCGCGCCTTCCGCTGGGCCTCCGACCGCATCAACGAGAAGGGCGGCGAGGGCGTCATTGGCTTTGTTACCAATGCCGGCTGGCTCGATTCCAACAGCAGCGACGGCCTGCGCCATTGCCTGGCCGAGGAATTCAGTCGCCTCTATATCTTCCATTTGCGCGGCAACGCCCGCACCTCCGGTGAACAGCGGCGCAAGGAAAAGGGCAATGTGTTTGGTGAAGGCAGCCGGGCGCCCATTGCCATTTCCCTGCTGGTAAAAAATCCCCGGGCCGGCCGTTCGGGCCAAATCTTCTTCCACGATATCGGCGACTATCTCAGCCGGGAGGAGAAGCTGGCCACCATTGCCGAGCTCGGCAGCATCAACGGCATCGCCGCCGGCCCCGGCTGGCAAACCCTGGTGCCCGACAGACACAACGACTGGCTCAACCAGCGCGACGATAGCTTCGAGCGCTTCATTAGCCTGGGTGCCAAGAACGATAAAAGCGCTCTGACAGTATTTGAAAACTACTCCGGTGGAGTTAAGACCAACCGCGATGTCTGGTGCTACAACTTTTCCCGGCAACGGCTGCAGGAGAATATGGCCAATATGATTGCTTTCTATAACAGCGAGGTGGAACGCTTCCAGGCGGCCGGTACCGCTTTACCAAAAGGGAAGCGTTCGGACATTAAAAATTTTGTTAGTAAAGACGATACAAAAATTAGTTGGAGTGAAAATTTGACTAAAGATTTCAGCAATCAAAAATTCATTCAATTTGAGGAAAAATCCCTACAGATAGCCCTATATCGGCCTTTTAGTAAAAGCTACATTTATTTCAGTAGAGATATGAATGAACGGGTCTATCAAATGCCTTCCATATTCCCCAGCGCCGACGCGGAAAATCAGGCTATTAGCGTTACGGGCCGGGGTGCAAAAAATGGTTTTTCTGCTCTGATGAATAACCATATACCGGACTTAAATTCTATGGAGGCCGGGGCCCAGTGTTTCCCGAAAGATATTTTTGAAGAAATGGAAGACAGGGGAAGCGCTTCGCTGAGCGAAAGAGCGAACAGCGAACAGCGAACAGCGAACAGCGA
>CAUSKK010000015.1:0-50014 GCA_963532425.1 uncultured Cardiobacteriaceae bacterium | reverse complement strand
GTGAAACCTTTTTGCAGAGATTTTTTCATTTTATAAGTCCTTAAAATTTCTTATTGAGCCAGCGGGATTGCTGACAGGTAAGTAAAAGCCAGAAGCATGCCAACGTTAAAAATTCGAGAAAAATTTTCTCAAAAATGAAGCCTTTTGTTTCAGCTAATAAAAAAGCCACCCACAAGGGGTGGCTTAATACTGAACTAAAGTAAAAAAAGTGATTAGTTCGTAAAGGTAGTGATGACAGAGGACACGCCTTTGCAACCTGAAGGAATGAATTTAGATTTCCAACCGGTACCAGCACCGATGATTTGGCACTGCCATACGCCCTGGGCATTACGAGCTTGAACGACTTTAGTACCACGGATATCGTTGTTAACGTTACGACCCAGAACAGCTTGGATGTAACCGGCACTGCCAGAATTAAAAGAGTTAGTTACTTCTACGCTGCCAATCAGGTTAGAACGAGTCTGAGTAGAATCAGCGCTGTAAACTTCACCGGTAGTAACAGCCAGACCAATAGGAGACAGGTCAGAGGCATCGGTAGAAATACCCGTACCGATGGTAGGTTTTTTACCGTCGAAGATGGCAGCGTCAACACCAGTTTTACCGGCAGCCAGCTCGCCCACAACCCGAGTTACTTGGGTTTTAGAGATGTAGTCTTGGTAGGCAGGGATAGCCAGAGCAGCCAGAATACCGATGATGGCAACAACGATCATCAGTTCGATCAGGGTGAAACCTTTTTGCAGAGATTTTTTCATTTTATAAGTCCTTAAAATTTCTTATTAAGCCAGCGGGATTGCTGACAGCTTAAGTAAAAGCCAGAAGCGTGCCAACGTTAAAAATCCGAGAAAAATTTTTCTCAAAAATGAAGCGCTTCGTTCCAAGCCAATAAAAAAGCCCTCCAATTAGAGGCCTAGTTGGAGAGCCTAGTTTGGAATAAATCAAAGCCCAATCTAGTTAGTGAAATCACTATTAATGGCACTCACCCCCAAACAGCCCGACGGAATGAATTTCGCCTTCCAGCCGGCCCCCTTGCCGTTTACTTCACATCTCCACACCCCCAGATGGCTGCGCACCTGGCCGATTTCCGTGTTGCGAATCTCACTAGTAACGTTACGACCCAGCACCGCCACAATCTGACCATTGCCCCGGCTGGTGAAATCGCTGATATAAACCCGGCCCATCAGATTGGAGCGGGTTTGGGTGGAATCGGCGCTCAGCACGTCGCCGCTATTAATGGCCAGACCCAATGGGGCGATGTGGTCCGGGTCGCCAGAAGCGCTGGTGCCAATGGTAGGTTTTTTACCGTCAAAGAGACCGGCATCAACGCCAATCTTGGCCGCCGAAAGCTCGCCCACCACCCGGGTAACCTGGGTTTTGGCGAGATAATCCTGATAGGAAGGAATGGCCAACGCCGCCAGAATGCCGATGATGGCAATCACAATCATCATTTCAATAAGGGTAAAGCCGATTTGTAGTGTTTTATTCATTTGGGGAGTCCGCGAAAGTCGAGAAAACCAGCGGTTGCTGGCCCTCCTATGATAAAAATCACCGCCATTAAGCACAATATTATAGTGCCCACTAAATTTCTGCATTGGCGCGCCACCCAAACCCCTAAAATTCCAGCCACAGCGTAACCGGTCCATCATTAACCAAATTCACCTTCATATCCGCGCCAAACTCCCCCAGCTGCACCCGTGGATAGCGTGCCGCCAGCCGCTGGGCGAAGGCCGCAAAGGCCGGCCGGGCCAAATCCGGCGGCAGAGCCCGGTCGAAGCTGGGGCGCCGGCCGCGCCGACAGTCGGCGGCCAGGGTAAATTGCGACACCAGCAGAATTTCCCCGCCAATGTCCTGGACGTTGAGATTCATTCGGTCGGCATCGTCGCTGAAAATCCGCAGCTGCAGAATCTTATCCTGCATTTTGGCCTCGGCCTCGGGGCCATCGCCCTTTTCCAGAGCCAGAAAAACCAACAGCCCCTGATGAATCCGGGCAATCTCGTGGCCGGCGACCTGGACGCTGGCCGTTTGTACCCGCTGGAGTAGCGCTTTCATTCCCTCTTCCTTTTGTTAAAATCCGCTCATTTTCCCCCATTTTGAGGACTTTTTATGCTGAAAATCGCCGTTTTTCCGGTGGCGGGCTTTGGAACCCGTTTTCTACCGGCCACCAAGGCCTGCCCGAAGGAGATGCTGCCGGTGGTGGATAAACCGCTGATTCAATATGCGGTGGAGGAGGCCTACGACGCCGGCCTGCGCACGATGGTTTTCATCACCGGCCGGAATAAATGGGCCATTACCGAACACTACGACATCGCCTATGAGCTCGAAACCGAGCTGGCCCAGCGCCAGAAAAATGAGCTGCTGCGCACGGTGCAGGCGGTAAAACCCCGCGATATGAACGTCATCTACATTCGCCAGGAGCAGGCGCTGGGACTAGGCCATGCGGTGCTCTGTGCGGCGCCCATCACCCAGAACAATCCCTTTGCGGTGCTGCTCGCCGACGATTTGATGCTAGCTCCGGAAAAATCCGTTCTTAAACAAATGGTTGAAGTTTATAACAAACAGCAGCAGGGCGTCATCGGCGTGATGGAAGTCCCCCGGGCGGAAACCCAGAAATACGGCATCGTCTCCGCCGGAGCCCAGCTGGAGCCGGGGCTTTATACCATTGAAAATATTGTGGAAAAACCCGAACCCGCCGCTGCCCCCTCCACCCTGGCCGTGGTCGGCCGCTACATTCTGCCGGCCCGCATCATGACCATGCTCCGCAACACGTCCAGCGGCGCCGGCGGCGAAATCCAACTCACCGACGCCATCGGCGCCCTGCTACAGGAAAAAACAGTGCTGGCCTATGGTTTCCGGGGGAAGCGCTTCGACTGTGGCGACAAGCTCGGCTATATCCAGGCCAATCTGGAAATGAGCCTGCGCCACCCCCAGCTCGGGCCGCAGCTGCGCGCCTATCTCCGCGACCAGCTGCCGACACTGCTGGCCGACGGGGATTAAACGAAGCGCTTCCCTCCGACACTTATTTAAAGTGTAGGCCCGCTGGGGTGAAATCCACCTGCTCGGGCTCCACATTCAGCAGCGCCCGGAAAACCAGACGGCCGATGGCCTTCAGTTCCGCCGCCTTGGCCGGGTCCGGGTGCTGCTCCAATTCCTGCTGCAGCGCCGTCAGTAGAAAGCCCAGGCCCACGGATATTTGATAGGAGTACATCATTTTTTCCGCGCTCTCGTTCTCGAAGAGCTCGGGGCTCCGGCGCAGATAGGCGGCAATCTGCAGAAACGCCGGCCGCACCGCCTCGTCCGCCAGGGGCCGATTGAAATAGGCCGAATGGGCCCCGTCGAGCAGCGCCACCAGGCCGGTGGCCACGTTTTCCGGCGGAATCCCGTAGAGCCGTTCCACGCTGCCATTGATCCGGTCGATGCCCTCCACCAGCAGGCGCCGGCCCTCCTTGCGCTGGGCTGCCGGCAGCAGCTGGGCCAGCTCATCGACTCCGTCCGTATCCGAGAGAAAATCATCCCCCGCCCGCACCAGCGCGCCGGTATAGAGCATATCCGTCTTAACATCCTTGGTCGTTTCCGGCTCCTCGGGCGGCTGCAGATTCTTCTTCGCCTGATTCATGGCCCGGCTATAGGCGTCCTGACGCAGCCACTGTTCGTTGAAATCAATGGTAAAAAACGCCCGGGCGCTGCCAAAGGCCAAAACCAGCCCCAGCAGACCGAGGCGCCACCGGCCCTTTCCTAGCAATAAATCCATAAAACACCTCCAAAATAGGGAGAAAACGGTGGAACGACAACGAACCGCCGTCGTTAATAGAACATAAATAGGCCCAAAACCGAAGCGCTTCGCCCTTTCGCACCCTCTGGAACGAAGCGCTTCCCCCGACCCCGATAAAAAAGAAGCGCTCCCCCCCGGGGGGAAGCGCTTCGGGGTGGCCGAATTATTTTTTCTCGGCGGCCGGGGTGGCTTCGGTTTTTGCCTCGCTTTTAGCTTCGGCAGCCTGTGCCTCGCTTTTAGCTTCGGCAGCGGGGGCCTCGGTCGGAAGCGCTTCGGTCTTGGCATCGGCCTGGGCTCCGGCATCATCGGCCTGGCCCACCTGTTCCACCAGCTGCAGGGCCCGGCCCTTGTTGGCGGTGGCACGCTTGTCGAATTTGGCGGCGCGCTCCTTGACCTCGGCCAGATTCACCGGCGCGCCCACCTGAATCACGCCCACCATGTTCATCAGGTTATGGGGCGGACAGACATAGAAATAGACGCCCTCCTTCTCCAGCTTGACGCTGAATTCCTGGTCAAGCTCGCTTTTGAACTTCTCGGCGCCCTCGGGCACCACCTTGGCCTCCACATAGTGGCTTTTGTGGGTGGGGACGAATTTCACCGTGTCCCCCGGGGCCACCTTGAGAAAGCCGGGCTCGAAAACCATGGTTTGCTTGCTGTCGTTCATGTCCAGCATCTGCACCTCATATTCGGCGGCCCACAGCGGCGCCGCCAGCAGCAGGAAGGGGATTATTTTTTTCATGTTTAAACTCCAGTGGTTAGGGAAACGGTATGGATACTGCCATTGGGCACCCGCTGGCTGCGCTGCCAGAGGCCGAAGCCGGCCATGTCGTTGGGATTCTGGCCCGCCAGCCGCCAGCCCAGGGCCTTGAACCAGAGGCTATGGCCGAAGCAGACGCTGGCCGGCGGCAGGGTGGCGGCCCGGGCGCAGAATTCATCGAGACGCCCCTGCAAATCCGCCCAGCTCTCCGGGCCGAAGCGCTCGGTGGGATTGGCCCGCTGCCAGTAGGCCAAATCGTGGCGGAACAGGGCCCGGCGCGGTTCACGGCGCACCAAATCAAAGGGCAGATAGTCGAACTCGTTCAGCGCCGCCCAGACTTCGGCACGCCGGCCGTGGTGCTGGGCATAGGGCTGGGCCGTGCGCTGGGCGCGTAGAAACGTCGAACAGTAGATGGCCCCGGGCACCGGCAGTTCGTCGGGAAGCGCTTCGGCCTGGGCCCGACCGCGCTCGGTCAGGGGAATGGCGGCGTTCTCGCCAATGCTGGCCAGGGAGGCGCCCACGTTGGAAGCGCTCTGGCCATGGCGGACAAAAATCAGGCTCACAGGGCCTCCTGGGCGACGATGAACGGCAGCTGCCCGGGCCCGTGGAACAGGACGGTTCTGACGCGGTAGAGCCGTTCAATCAGCGCCTGTTCAATGACCGCCGCCGGTTCGCCGAGGGCCTGCACCTGGCCGCCGCTAACGAAAATCAGCTCGTCGGCGAACTGGGAGGCCAGATTCAAATCGTGCAGGATGGTGATGGTAATGAGCTGGTGCTGGCGGGTCTGCTGGCGCACGTGTTCGAGCAGAACGCACTGGTGGTGCATGTCTAGGGCGCTGACCGGCTCGTCCAGCAGCAGGATTTCCGGATTGCGCAGCAGCACCTGGGCAAAAATCACCATCTGGCGCTGGCCGCCGGAGAGGGCGAGCACATCCCGGTCGGCCAGATGGGCGATGCCGAGCAGCTCCATGGTGGCAATGGCCCGCTGCAACTGCTCGTCGCTGACGTGCAGGGACAGGGCGTCCAGCTGGCCGAGCAGCACCACTTCCAGCGCCGTCAGCGAGGCATCCATAACCGTGTCCTGGGGCATATAGGCGAAGTGCTTGCGCCAGAGGCTGGCCAGGGCCGGCACCAGCGGCTGGCCCCGGTGGTGAATGTGGCCCTCATAGGGGATTTCCGCAAACAGGGCCTTCAGCAGCGACGACTTGCCGGCGCCGTTGGGGCCCAGCACCGCATAGACCTTGCCCGGCTCCAGCTGGAGATTGAAGTTCCGGGCCACGCAAAGATGGCCCCGGTGAATGGTGAGATTTTCAAGCTGCAACATAGCTTCTCCGCGACAGAATTATCCAGAAGAAGAACGGCACGCCGATGAAGGCGGTGATGATGCCGATGGGGAAGATGGCGCCGGGTTTGAGGGTTTCCGATAGCACCGAGGCCAGCGACAGGAAACCGGCGCCGCAGAGGGCCGAGGCCGGCAGGAAGAAGCGCTGGTCTTCGCCCACCAGCATGCGGGCGATGTGTGGGGCCACCAGACCGATGAAGCCGATGGTGCCGATGAAGCTGATGACGGTGGCGGTCATGATGGCCACCAGCAGCAGCACCTCCAGCCGCAGCCGGTTGAGGTTGATGCCCATGGACAGGGCCCGGGCCTCGCCGAGGCGCAGGGCGGTCAGCTGCCAGGCCTTGCGCACCAGCAGGCTGATGCACAGGGCCGTTACCACCGTGGTGATGGCCAGGGTGTTCCATTTGGCCTTGGCCAGACTGCCGAAGAGCCAGAAGAGGATTTTCTGGCTGTCCTCGGGGGTGGCCAGATACTGCACCAGCGACGAGGCCGCCGAGAACAGGAAGAGCAGGGCGATGCCCACCAGCACCAGCGTCGAGGAGCCGAAGCGCTTCATGGCGGCGAAGATGAACATCACCAGCGAGGCCAGCATGGTCATGAGGAAGGCGCTGAGCGGCTGGGCGTAGATGAGCGGCAGGCCGAAGGCACCGAAAACCACCACCAGCGCCGCCCCAAAGCCGGCGGCGGCGGCCATGCCCAGGGTGTAGGGGCTGGCCATGGGATTGTTGAGCAGGGTTTGAATCTCGGCGCCACCTACGCCCAGGGCCATGCCGGCCACCAGGGCCATCAGGGCCGCCGGCAGGCGCAGGTCATTGACGATGGTGCGGGTGTAGCCATCGACCCCGTCCAGATGGAGCAGGGCCCGCACCACGTCCAGGGTGCTGATTTGGCCGCCGGCCGGGCCGTTGGTGATGTCCAGCACCAGCGTGAGCAGACAAAGAAGGACGAAAACGCCCAGCAGTTGGAAGCGCTTCCTTTCCCGAGCGCGGTGCTGGGCGAGTATGGTTTCAGAGGGTTTTTCCATTATTTTGAGTCTCCTAAAAAAATCGACAGCTATTTTAGAGACATTCGCATTTAGTACAAAAAAAAAGCCGGGGACGAACCCCGACTTCCGCCTATTTCAGCTTGGTGCCGCGCGGCTTGCTGTTGGCCACCCGGGCCTTCAGCTTCTGGCCGGCCTTGAAGCTCACCACCCGCCGGGCCGAAATGGGAATTTCCTCACCGGTTTTGGGGTTGCGGCCGGGCCGTTGCTTCTTTTCGCGCAACTCAAAGTTGCCAAAGCCAGACAGTTTCACATCTTCATTCTGGGCCAGACATTCCCGAATCTCGGCAAACATATCATCGACGAGGGAACGGGCATCGGGGCGGGATAGTTTCACCTGTGTAATCAGCGATTCCACAATATCAGCTTTGGTTAGTGTCATAGAGGGCTACCTTAAATCTGCGTCAAATAAATCTTTCAAGTGTTGTACTAGAGCCACAATAATAGTGCTAAGTTCTTCATCTTGCAAGGTTTTTTCTTTGTCCTGCAGCAGCAGCGCCAGGGCCAGACTGCGCCGGCCACCCAGGGCTTCACTTTCGTAGACATCGAAGCAGTAGCAATCCTGCAACAGCGCGCCCAGCCGCTGGCGAATGGCGGCGATGAGGGCCCCGGCCGAAATGTTTTTATCCACCAGCAGGGCCAAATCCCGGCGCACGCCGGGGAAACGGGGAAGCGCTTCGTAGGCGACCCGGTGGGCGGTGGGCAGGGCCGCCGCCGCGAGCTCAAAGCTGTAGAGGTCGCCGCCCTTCAGCCCCAGCCGCTGGAGCAGCTCCGGATGGAGGGCGCCGAGGCTGCCGATGGGCTGGCCGTCGAGCCACACCGTGGCACTGCGGTTGGGGTGGTGGTAGGGGGCGCCGCCGGGGGTGAATTCGGCCACCCGGGGATAGAGCAGCGCTTCCACCGTGGCCTTGGCATCGTAGAAGTCCACCGGCCGGTTCGGGTCGCCCCAGTTTTCCGGCACCGCCGCCCCGGCCAGCACGCCGGCGAGCTGATAGGGCTGGTCGGCAATGCCGTTAAAGACCCGGCCAAGCTCGAACAGGCGAATATCGCTCTGCTGGCGGTTGCGGTTGTACTGCACCGCCGCCACCAGTCCCGGCACCAGACTCAGGCGCAGCTGGGATAGGGTGCTGCTCAGCGGATTCTGCAGGTCGATGGCCGCCGCGCCGGGCAGGAAGGCGCCCTGCCACTGGGGATCGAGGAAGCTGTAGCAGATGGCCTCCTGGTAGCCCAGGGCGACGAGCCGGTCGGCGGCCAGGCGCTGGTTGCCCGGGGCCACCGGCTGATAGTGGAAGGACTGGGGAGTGGCGGGAATGTGGCCGTAGCCGTCCACCCGGGCGATTTCCTCGATGAGGTCGGCGGGGATTTCCAAATCGAAGCGCCAGCTCGGCGGCGTTACCCGGAAGCGCTCGGCGGCAAATTCCACCTCACAGCCCAGGGCGCGGAGAATGGCGGTGATGCGTTCCGGGCTGTAGGAGTGGCCGAGCCGCTGGGCCACCGCCGCCAGCGGCAACAGCACCGGCGGCCGGGCTGGCAGAAGCGCTTCGTCGCCGACGAAACCGACGGCGCTGGCCGTACCGCCGCAGACTTCCAGAATCAGGGCGGTGGCCTGTTCCAGAGCCCGGGCCTGCAGGGTGAAATCGACGCCCCGTTCAAAGCGCTGGGCCGCGTCGCTGCTGAGGTTATAGCGCCGGGCCCGGCCGGCGATGGCCAGCGGCTGGAACCAGGCACTTTCCAGCAGAATTTCCGTGGTATCGGCCGTACAGGCACTGGCGGCGCCGCCCATGACCCCGGCCAGGGCCAGCGGGCCGGCCTCGTCGGCAATCAGCAGCACTTCACCATCCAGAAGCGCTTCCTCGCCGTTGAGCAGGGTCAGCCGTTCGTCGGGACGGCCGAAGCGCACGGTCAAAGCCCCCCGGGTTTTGGCCCGGTCGAAGGCGTGCAGCGGCGTGCCCAGCTCCAGCATAACGAAGTTGGTGATGTCGACGATGGGGTCATGGCAGCGCAGGCCGGCCCGTTCCAGCCGGCGGCGGATGGGTTCCGGCGTCGGCACCCGGTTATTCAGACCGCGCAGAGCCCGCAGCCGGTAGGCCGGACAGGCCCGAAGCGCTTCGCCGGCGGGGGGCACCAGGGCCGGGGCCGGGTCGGCGCCGGGGACGGCAGGGACGGGGTTAGAGTGGGGCGACCAGTTCGGTGGCAGCCGGTCGGCGCAGTTCAGTTGGATTTCGCGCAGCAGGCCGCGCAGGGAGAAGCAGTCGCCACGGTTGGGGGTGATGTTGATGTCCAGAATGCTATCGTCCAGACGCAGATAGCTGCGAATGTCCGTGCCCACCGGCGCCTCGTCCGGCAGGATAAGCAGACCGCTGGCCTCCTCGCTGAGGCCCAGTTCCCGGGCCGAGCAGAGCATGCCGAAGGATTCCACCCCGCGCAGCCTGCCCTTTTTAATCTGGAGACCGCCGGGCAGCCTGGCGCCAATGGTGGCCAGGGGCACCTTCACGCCCACGGCCACGTTGGGGGCGCCACAGACGATTTGCAGCACCTCGTCGCCTTTATTTACCGTGGCTACGCGCAGCTTGTCGGCGTCCGGGTGTTTCTCCAGGGTCAGCACCTCGGCCACCACCACGCCGCTGAACGGCGGGGCCACCGGCTCGATGCTGTCCACCTCCAGGCCGGCCAGGGTCAGCCGCTCGGCCAGCACGGCCACCGGCAGTTGCAGGCCCTGGTCGGCCAGATAATCGCTACTCAAACGCATGGTTAAACCTCCGCCGCAAATTGGCGCAAAAAACGCACGTCGTTTTCAAAAAATTGGCGCAAATCCGGGGCGCCATAGCGCAGCATGGCCAGTCGCTCCAGTCCGAGGCCGAAGGCGTAGCCCTGGAACTGTTCCGGGTCAATGCCGGCGTTGCGCAGCACCTGGGGGTGCACCATGCCGCAGCCCAGCACCTCCAGCCAGCGCGAGCGCGTGCCGTCCGGGTTTAGAAAGGCAATGTCCACCTCGGCGCTGGGTTCGGTGAAGGGGAAGAAGGAGGGCCGGAACTGGATTTGCACGGCCGCATTGGTGGCGAAGAAGTCCTGGAGCAGATGAATGATGATGCCCTTGAGGTCGGCAAAATTGCTGGAGCGGTCGATGACCAGCCCCTCAATCTGGTGGAACATGGGCGTGTGGGTCATGTCATAGTCCGAACGGTAGACCCGGCCCGGGGCGATGATGCGCAGCGGCGCGCCCTCGCTTTCCAGTGTGCGAATCTGTACGCCGGAGGTGTGGGTGCGCAGCACCGTGGCGGCGTCAATATAAAAGGTATCCTGCATGGCCCGGGCCGGGTGGTGCTTCGGCATGTTAAGCGCTTCGAAGTTGTGGAAATCGTCCTCCAGCTCGGGGCCGTCCTTGACCACAAAGCCGAGGCGCCCGAACCAATCCTCCAGCCAGCGCCGGGTCAGGGTTACCGGATGCAGGGCACCGCGATGGCTGCGCCGCGACAGGCTGATATCGATGCGTTCCCGGGCCAGGCGCTCGTTGAGGGCGGCGGCCTGAAGCGCTTCCTTCTTGGCGGTGAAGGCCTGGACAAAGCCGTCCTTGGCCGCGTTGATGATTTTGCCCCAGAGCGGCCGTTCCTCGGCACTGGCCGTGGCCAGCAGGGCGGTGAATTCGGCAAATTTACCCTTTTTCGCCAGATAGCTGTTTTTGACCTCGTCCAACCCGGCAAGGTCGGTGGCCGCGTCCAGTGCCGCCTGGGCTTCGGCGCGCAGCCCGTCGATTTGTTCCTGCAATGACATGAAATATTCCTTCGGGAAGAAGCGCTTCCCGGGAAGCGCTTGGCAATAAAAAACGGCTACACGCGGTAGCCGTCAGAGAAAGCAGAGGAAAGCGCCTAGAGGGCAGCTTTGGCCTTTTCGGCTACCACTGCGAACACTTCCTTGTTATAAACCGCCAGCTCGGCCAGGATTTTCCGGTCGATGGCGATGCCGGCTTTCTTCAGACCGTTAATCAGACGGCTGTAGGACAAACCGTTGAGGCGGGCGGCGGCGTTAATGCGCACAATCCAGAGGGCGCGGAACTCGCGTTTTTTCGCCTTACGGTCGCGGTAGGCGTACTGGTGGGCCTTGATAACGGCCTGTTTGGCGACGCGGAACACCTTGCGGCGGGCGTTGTAATAGCCCTTGGCCAGCTTCAGGATTTTTTTATGGCGGGCGCGGGCGGTTACCCCTCTTTTTACTCTTGCCACGGTTCAGACTCCTTAACCAATCATTTGTTTAATGGCTTTAACATCGCTCTCATGCACCATCACCGTGCCGCGCAGGCCGCGTTTCCGCTTGGTGGATTTTTTCGTCAGGATATGACGGGCATGGGAGTGGGAGCGTTTGTAACCGCTGGCCGTTTTCTTGAAGCGCTTCGCCGCGCCCCGGTGGGTTTTCATTTTTGGCATGAATTAACTCGCATTGATTTCACGTTTATTTCTTCGGGGCCAGGACCATCACCATCTGCCGACCTTCAACGCCGGCCTTCTGCTCCACCGTGGCCCACTGGGCTAAATCGGTTTCAACGCGGGTGAGGACATCCTGCCCCAGCTCCAGGTGTGCCATTTCCCGGCCGCGAAAGCGGACGGTAACTTTGGCCTTATCACCATCTTCTAAAAAGCGCTTCAGGTTGCGTAGTTTAACCTGATAGTCGCCCTCATCAGTTCCGGGACGGAACTTGACTTCTTTCACTTGGATGCGCTTCTGGTTTTTGCGCGCTTCCTGTTGTTTTTTCTGCTGTTCATAGCGGAATTTGCTGTAGTCCATAATCCGACACACCGGCGGTTCGGCATTGGTAGCAACTTCCACCAAATCTAAGTCCTGCTCATAGGCCTGTTCCAGCGCTTCATCGATGGATACGATGCCCAGCTGCTCACCGTTAGAACCGATGAGACGCACCTCTTTCTCCGTAATTTTTTCATTAATACGGGTTTCATTTGGCTTAGCTATGGCTAAATCTCCTGTGCTTTTGTGTTGATGAGTTGTTGCAGATGCGCAACCAAATCAGAAATGGCCATCGCACCTAAATCCTTGCCGTCGCGCAACCGCACCGAAACCGTGTGGTTCTCTTTTTCGCGGTCGCCGGCCACAAGCATAAAGGGGACGCGCTGTAACGTATGTTCGCGAATTTTATAGCTTATTTTCTCGTTGCGCAAATCTTTCTCGGCGCGAATGCCCGCATTTAGCAGGGTTTGTTCCACTTCGTTCACATAGTCGGCCTGGGCGTCGGTGATGGGCATGACCATGGCCTGCACCGGCGACAGCCACAGCGGCAGGGCGCCGGCATACTGCTCGATGAGAATGCCGATGAAGCGCTCCAGCGAGCCCAGCACGGCGCGGTGAATCATCACCGGCGTCTGCTTCTCGCCGTGCTCGTCGATGTAGTGGGCGTCGAGGCGTTCGGGCATGGAGAAGTCCAGCTGGATAGTGCCGCACTGCCAGCGGCGGCCGAGGCTGTCCTTCAGGGTGAACTCGATTTTCGGGCCGTAGAAGGCGCCCTCGCCGGGCTGGAGCCGGTATTCCTTGCCGAGGCCCTGCAGCGCTTCGGCCAAATCCCGTTCGGCCTCGTCCCAGATTTCATCGGCGCCGACCCGCTTTTCCGGCCGGGTGGACAGGGCCAGTTCCACTTCGTTAAAGCCGAAGTCCTTATAAACCTCGTAGACCATCTGGCAGGTGCGTTCGATTTCGCTGCGAATCTGGCCGCGGGTGCAGAAGATGTGGCCGTCGTCCTGGACGAAGCGGCGCACGCGCATGATGCCGTGCAAAGTGCCGGAAGGCTCATTGCGGTGGCAGATGCCGAATTCCGCGTAGCGAATGGGCAGTTCCCGGTAGGAGCGCATGCCCTGGTTGAAAATTTGCACGTGGCCGGGGCAGTTCATGGGCTTCACCGCGTAGTCGTGCTCGTCGATGCAGCAGGTGAACATATTGCCGCCAAACTTGTCCCAGTGGCCGGATTTTTCCCACAGGGAACGGTCGAGAATCTGCGGCCCCTGCACCTCCTGATAGCCGTATTTCTTCAGCTTTTCGCGCATGTAATTTTCCAGCAGCCGGAAGATGGTCCAGCCCTTGGCGTGCCAGAAGACCATGCCCGGCGCCTCCTCCTGGAGATGGAATAAATCCAGAGCCTTGCCGATTTTGCGGTGGTCGCGCTTTTCCGCCTCGGCCATCTGGTGCAGGTATTCGTCCAGGGATTTCTTATCGCGGAAACCGACGCCGTAGATGCGCTGTAGCGGTTCACCCTTGGCGTCGCCGCGCCAGTAGGAACCGGACAGCTTCGTTAGCTTGAAGGCCTTAATGTGGCCCATGTGCGGCACGTGGGGGCCGACGCACATGTCGATGTATTCCTGGTGATGGTAGAGGCCCACCTGCTTGATGCTGGGGTCGAAGTCGTCGATGAGGCGGATTTTGAAATCCTCGTTGCGCTTGGCGAAGGTGTCGCGGGCTTCCTGCACCGACGTCCAGACCTTTTCCACCTTGTATTCGGTTTTCGCCAGCTCGGCCATGCGCTGTTCCAATTTTTCCAAATCTTCCGGGCTGAAGCGGTGCTTGCTGTCGATGTCGTAGAAGAAGCCGTTCTCAATGACCGGGCCGATGACCATTTTCGCGTCCGGATACAGCTGCTTCAGCGCGTGGCCGAGTAGGTGTGCCATGGAGTGGCGCATGATGTGCAGCCCCTCCTCGTCCTTGGCGGTGATGATGCTGACGCTGGCGTCTTCGCTGATGGGGTCGCTGAGGTCGCGCTGCAGGCCGTTCACTTTGATGGCAATGGCGGCTTTCGCGAGGCCGGCGCCGATGCTGGCGGCGATTTCTGCGCCGGTGGTGGGCTTATTAAATTGACGGACGGAACCGTCGGGCAGGGTGATGTTTAGCATAAAAATTCCTTCTTCTCGCCTTGCGACTACCACACGCAGCGGGCGAAACGGAAAAAGACAACAGGTAGTAAAACGGGAAATTATAGAGGGGAAGCGCTTCCCCTCGGCCGGAGCCTCGTCAGCTGCTTCCAAGGAAGCGCTTCGGCTAGAGGCCAAAGAAGCGCTTCGTATTGGCCGTGGTCTGGGCGGCCAGGGCCGCCGGCTCCTCGTTGCGACACTGGGCCAGCACCCGCAGCACCTCGGCCAGATAGGCCGGCTCGTTGCAATGGGGCGTCGGCTGGAGCGTCTTGGGGGTCAGATAGGGGGCGTCGGTTTCAATCATCAGCCGGTCGGCGGGAATGTGGGCCACCACCTCGCGCAGGGCCGCGCCGCGCCGGGGGTCGCAGAGCCAGCCGGTGATGCCGAAATAGACGCCCTCGGCGGCCAGCTCCTCCATCTGGGCGCGGCTGCCGGTGAAACAGTGCCAGACGGCGCCGGCCAAATCGGGAAGCGCTTCGCGCAGCTGGGCGCGGAAATCGGCGTAGGCCTCACGCTCGTGCAGAAACACCGGCTTGCCCAGCCGGCGGGCAATGGTGAGCTGGTCGGCGAAGCATTGGCGCTGGTGGGCCGGGGTCGAACAGTTGCGGAAATAGTCCAGGCCCATTTCTCCGACGGCGACGCAGTGGGGGTCAGTGGCCAGCCTTTCGATTTGTTCCCGGGCGGCCGGGCGCCAGTGGTCGGCATGGTGGGGATGGTGGCCGGCGGTGAAATAGAGGGAAAAATGCTTCCCCAGCCGCTGGCACAGGGCGGCGGCCTCGCGGTTGCTGTCCTCGTCGCTGCCGGTGATGATGACGCCGCTCACCCCGGCCGCCTCGGCCCGGTGGAGAAGCGCTTCGGCCCGAGGGAGCAGGCGACCGCTGGCCAGATTAACGCCGATGTCCCACATCACAGTTTTATCAGCAGATAGACGATGGCCACCACCAGCAGCATCAGCAGGGCGAAGGCGTCCCAGCGCTGGGGCACTTTTTTACCCTCCTGGAACATCCGACCGAGCCAGCCCGAGCGCCAGGCGATGAAGAAGATAAAAATAAAGGTGGAGGAGATGAGCAGATAGTTCAGGGTATTGAGAGTGTCCATGGCAATTTTTAGTTAGAGGGAAGCGCTTCGTCGACCAGGGCCAGCAGATGGCTGTGCAGCCGGGCCACCTGCAGGGCCGTGGCGGCGACGCTGCCGCTGTTGTCAATCACATAGTGGGCCTGGGCCAGCCGCTCCGCCCGCCGGCACTGGGCGGCGAGAATGCTACGAAGGGTGGCCTCGGCGCCGCCGTCCCGGGCCCGGGTGCGTTCCAGCTGCAGCGCTTCGGGCACATCGACGATGCAGAGTGCATCCACCAGCGGCAGCAGATTATTTTCCAGCAGCAGCGGCGCGCTGAGCACCCGGTAGGGCCGGGCCGGGGCCGCCGCCAGCGCCAGCAGCAGGGCCTGGCGGATGCGGGGCTGCATAATCTGATTGAGCTGGGCCCGGCTGGCCTCGTCGCCGAAGGCCCGGGCGCGCAGAGCCGGCCGGTTCAGTTCGCCGTCCGCCCGGAGAATGGACGGCCCGAAGGCTTCCACCAGCGCCCGCAGGGCCGGGGCGCCGGCCTTGACCAGCTCCCGGCTCAGCACATCGGCATCCACCACCGCCACCCCCAGCGCTTCCAGCTGTGCGCTCACCGTGCTTTTGCCGCTGCCGATGCCGCCGCTCAGTCCCAGAATCATCACATGCCCAGCAGAGCCATCAGCTCCGGCCCATAGAGGAAGGTACTCCAGCCGGCGATAGCCAGAAAGGGCCCAAAGGCCATTTCCCGGCCGAAGCCGATGCGCCGGGCCAGAGCAAAGGCCAGGCCCATGGCCGCCGAGGCGAAGAGGATAAACGGCAGGACGCTGGCCCCCTGCCAGGCCCCCAGGGCCGCCAGCAGTTTGAAGTCGCCGTAGCCCATGCCCTCCTTGCCGGTCAGGAGCTTGAAGCCCCAGAAGGCCAGCCAGAGCACGCCGTAGCCGGCCATGGCCCCAATGACGGCCTCGCCAATCGGAATGAAGGGCTCCCGGCCCTCCCACAGCGGCGGCAGCACCGCCACCGCCAGGCCCAGCCACAGCAGCGGCAGGGTAATCACATCGGGCAGGTACTGGGTTTCCATGTCGATGAAAAACAGCGCCACCAGGGCCCAGGTGAAGAGCAGGCCCAGGGCCAGGGCGCCGGGCTCGTTGATGAAGTGGCGGGCCACCAGAAAGCTCAGCAGGGCCGTCAGCAGCTCCACGCAGGCATAGCGTGGTGAAATCGGCGTCCGACAGTGGGCGCATTTGCCCCGCTGGAGGAGGTAGCTCAGCACCGGAATGTTCTGCCAGGCGCGGATAACGCTGCCACAGTGGGGACAGCGCGACGGCGGGGTCATGAGGTTGAAGCGCTTCCCTTCAAAGGGGTTCTTTTCCGGGTCGTCGGTGGTGAAGGGATTGGGCAGGCGAGACCGAAGCGCTTCCTCCGGCGTGGCCCCGGTGAAGCGCTTCCCTTCAAAGGGGTTCTTTTCCGGGTCGTCGGTGGTGAAGGGATTGGGCAGGCGAGACCGAAGCGCTTCCTCCGGCGTGGCCCCGGCGAAGCGCTTTCCTTCAAAAGAGTTCTGGTCTCCGCTGGCGCTAAAAGGATTTGCGTCGGCTTCACTCGTGGCTTCAGCCGGCGGCACGAAGCGCTCCCCCGCTTCGGGAAGCGCTTCCCCCCAGCGCAGCAGCTCCGGCGGCAGCGGGTCATCGCTGCGCTGTAGCACGTGCCAGGCATCGGCCTTCTCCTCACGGTTCATCATCAGCGGCAGCCGATAAATCACCACGTTGAGAAAGCTACCCACCAGCAGGCCCAGCAGCGTGGCCAGGCCGACTATAAAAGAGGGCTCAAGGCTCATTAGAACAGGGAACCCATTTGGAAGATTGGCATGTACATGGCGATGAGCAGACCACCGACCACCACGGCCAGGAAGGCCATAATCAGCGGCTCAATCATGGCCGTCAGGTTGTCGATTTTGTAGTCGAGCTCCTCCTCGTAGAAGGAGGCCACCCGGCCGAGCATTTCGCCCAGGTTACCGGACTCCTCACCGATGGCGGTCATCTGCACCGCAATCACCGGGAAGAGGCCGGTGTTCTTCATGGCGAAGCTCATCTGCTGGCCGTTGGAAACATCGACGGCGATTTCATAGATGGCCTCCTCGTAGACGATGTTGCCCGAGGCCGGCGCGGTGGCGTTCAGCGCTTTCATCAGCGAGACCCCGGCGTTAAACATGGTGGACATGGTGCGGGCAAAACGGGCATTGGCCCCGGTGCGCAGAATGGGCCCAATCAGTGGCGATTTCAGCATCACCCGGCTGATGCCCTGGCGGAATTTGCGGTTGCGCTTGCGCACAAACATAAAGACATAGACAAAGACAATGACGCCGACGAGGATTTTCCAGCCGTCCTGCACCATATAGTTGGAGAGGTCAACCACAAACTGGGTAATGGCCGGCAGCTGGCCGCCGTTGGAAACGAAGAAGTTGGCAAAGACCGGAATAACCTTCACCAGCAGCACCACCGTAACCACGATGGCGAAGAGCATAACGATGGCCGGATATTGCAGCGCCTTTTTGATTTTTTTCGCCGTGGCCGCACTCTTTTCCATGTTCAGGGCCAGGTTATCCATGGTGCTTTCCAGCATACCGGCGTTCTCCCCGGCATTGACCAGACTCACATAGAGGTCATCGAAATAGAGCGGGTATTTGGCCAGGGCGTCGGCAAAGCTCAAACCGCCCTGAATGTGGTCGTGGATACCGAAAATCAGCTCCTGCAGCGCCTTGGGGCGCTCCACACTCTGGCCCACCAAATCCAGGGCCCGCAGCACCGGCATACCGGCGCGCAGCATGGTGCCCATCTGGCGGGTGAAGAACAGAATGTGGGTGCTCTTGATGGTGCCCTTGGACTCGAATAAATCCTTTGGCTTTTCCTTAACCCAGACGTTGCTGAGCCCCTGCTTGGCCAGGAAGCCGCGCAGCACCGCATCGCTGACGGATTCGGTTTCGCCGCTGAGCTCCTTGCCCTGTTTGTTTTTCCCCTTCCAGAGGAATTTCTTTAGTTTCTTTTTGCCTTCTTCAGCCATTTAAAAACTCCAATTAATCGGTGGTTACGCGCAGAACTTCCTCAATGGAAATAATGCCCTGTTTAACTTTGTTCAGTGCCGACTGGCGCAGGTTCCAGTAGCCTTCCTTCTGGCACTGGGCCTCAATGTCCGCCGCCGCCGCATTGTGCAGAATCAAATCGGCCAGCGCATCGGAGATGGGCACCACCTGGTAGATGCCGGCCCGGCCGCGATAGCCCTGGTAGCTGCAGCGGTCGCAACCTTTGGGCCCGTAGATGCGCAGTTCGTCCAATTCGTCCTCGGCGAAGCCCAGGGCCAGCAATTCCTCGTGGGAGTGGCGCCGGTCGCGCACCTTGCAGTTGGGGCAGAGGCGCCGGGCCAGACGCTGGGCCATGATGAGGTTGGTGGCGGCGGCAATGTTATAGGAGGGAATGCCGATGTTCACTAGCCGGGAAATGGTCTGGGGCACGTCGTTGGTGTGCAGCGTCGAGAGCACCAAGTGGCCCGTTTGGGCCGCCTTCACCGCGATTTCGCCGGTGGTAATGTCCCGAATCTCCCCCACCATGATGATGTCCGGGTCCTGGCGGAGGAAGGCCTTCAGGGCGGCGGCGAAGTCGAGGCCGGTTTTCGGGTTGACGTTCACCTGGTTGATGCCCATCAGGTTGATTTCCACCGGGTCTTCGGCTGTGGAGATGTTCACCGTCGGCTTGTTCAGAATGGACAGGCCGGTATAGAGCGACACCGTCTTACCGGAACCGGTCGGCCCCGTAACCAGCACCAGGCCCTGGGGCTTGCTGATGGCGTTGAGGTAATCCTCCTTCTGTTTCGGTTCAAAGCCGAGCACGTCGATGTTCAGCTTGGCCGCCGAGCTGTCGAGAATCCGCAGCACCACTTTTTCCCCCCAGAGGGTGGGCATGGAGTTCACCCGGAAGTCGATGGACTTGGTGTCGGAAACCTTGAGCTTAATCCGACCGTCCTGGGGCACGCGCTTTTCGGCGATGTCCAAGTCGGCCATAACCTTGAGACGGGCGGTGATTTTGTTGGCAATGCTCGGCGGCGGCGCGGCCACCTCCTGCAGCACGCCGTCGCGGCGGAAGCGGACGCGGTAGGTGGTTTCATAGGGCTCAAAGTGCAAGTCCGAGGCGCCGGTACGAATGGCGTCCAGCAGCATGCCCTGGACGAAGCGCACCACCGGAGCCTCGTCCTCGGCCACGTTCATGGTGTTAAGCGCTTCCTGAATGGCGTTGAGGTCGTCCTCTTTCTCGTCCTCGAAGAGGGCATCCATGCTGCCGCTCTGGCCGGCGTAGTGGTCCTCAATCAGCGACTCGATGGCCGCCGGCTCGGCCAGGACCGCCTCCACCGAGGTGAATTTACCCTCGTATTTGAACTCGTCCAGCATCAGCTTATTGGCCGGGTCGAAGGTGGCGATGAAGAGACGGCCACCATTGGCGTAGATGGGGAGGGCGGTGTATTTGCGCACCACTGCCTCTTTAAACTGGGAGGTCAGTTCCCGGCGAATGTCCAGTTCGCGCAGCGCCACCAGCGGCAGGGCAAAGACTTCGCGGAAAATCTGGGCCAGCCGGCCGCTATCCACCAGGCCATCGGCCAGAATCTGCTGGACGAAATTCCCCCGTTTTTTCTGAACGCTGATTTGTAAATCGCGCATCTGTTCCGGCGTGCAGATTTTATGTTGCACCATGTAGGCAACGACGCCATCGTAATCACTCATAGAGATACCCTATATTCCTGTAAAAAGTTCGCCAGCATCTGCCGGCCCTGTTCGGTTAAAAAAGATTCCGGGTGAAATTGCACGCTTTCTACGGCCCAGGAGCGATGGCGCATTCCCATGATAATTTTTTGGCCGTCCTCTTCCGTCCAGGCCGTGAGTTCGAATTCAGGGGGGAGCGCTTCGACGATGAGCGAGTGGTAGCGGGCCACCGACACCGGATTGGGTAGATTTTTAAACATTCCCACATTGTGGTGATGCACCACTGAGGTTTTCCCGTGCATGATTCGTTCCGCCCGCTTGATTTGAACCCCATTCACATAGCCAATGCACTGGTGGCCGAGGCAAACGCCCAGCAGTGGGATTTTTCCGGAGAAATGGCGGATAACATCGTTGGAAATGCCGGCTTCGGCGGGGGTACAGGGGCCGGGGGAAATAATAATGGCGGCCGGTTGAAGGGATTCTATTTGGGGAAGGGTAATTTCATCATTACGGAAAACTTTTACCGTTTGGCCTAATTCTCCGAAATATTGCACCAAATTAAAGGTGAAAGAATCATAATTATCTAGCATTAATAGCATGACAATAATCCGAAAGATTAAAACTAAAAATTCTAACATATAAAAGAAGCGCTTTGCCGGGGAAAGAGTGAGGGCTAACCAACGAAAAACGCTGGAAAAATTTGCTTTTCATCTTGCAAAAAAAAGGCGGCTTTAGTAGTATTGCACGCTTTAATTTTTAAGCTCGGAGTACCCGATGAAAACATTTGTTGCAACCCCAAGCACCATTAAGCGTGATTGGTATTTGGTCGATGCCAGCGGTAAAACGCTTGGTCGTCTGGCCAGTGAAATTGCCTTCCGTCTGCGGGGCAAACACAAACCCGAATTCACCCCCAACATTGATACCGGCGACTACATTATTGTTATTAATGCAGAAAAAATTGCCGTAACCGGAAAAAAACGGACGGATAAGGTTTACTACCGCTCCACTGGCTACATCGGCAATCTGAAACACGCCACCTTCGCCGAACTGAACGCCAAACGGCCCGAGCGCGTCATTGAGCTGGCTGTGAAGGGCATGCTGCCCCGGGGTCCTCTGGGTCGGGCCATGTTGAAGAAACTGAAAATCTATGCCGGTGCCGAACATCAGCACAGTGCCCAGCAGCCCATCGCGTTGGAAATTTAAGGATAAAAAAATATGTCAGAACAAATCTACGCCACCGGTCGCCGTAAAACCTCCACTGCCCGCGTCTTCCTGCGCCGGGGCTCCGGTCAAATCATCGTGAACCAAAAACCGCTGGACGAGTACTTCGGTCGCGAAACGGCCCGCATGATTGTGCGCCAACCCCTGGAAACGGTGGAAATGAGCGAAAACTTTGATTTCTACATCACCGTGGCCGGCGGCGGCAACAGCGGTCAGGCCGGCGCCATCCGCCACGGCATCGCCCGGGCTTTGCGTGCCTATAATGAGGACCTGCGTCTGCCTCTGCGTAAAGCCGGCTTCCTCACCCGCGATTCCCGCGAAGTGGAACGGAAAAAGGTCGGTCTGCACAAGGCCCGCCGAGCCACCCAGTACTCCAAACGTTAATGGATTAACTAGGAGCAAAATATTGGGCCCAAAAGCTCGTTTTGCTCCAATCTTAGGTGCTAGAATAGTTATTGTTAATTTACCCTATAGTTTTGGACCAGTCTTCGGACTGGTTTTTTTTTGCCATCAATTAAATGAAATTATTCCCGCCGCCCAAAAGGGAATGAAATAGGGGAGGAATTAAAATTACCCCGCCAAGGGAATTAAATTATTAATGTCCCAACTCCATTTAAAAGCCCGAACCCGTCCGAAAAATTTAATATTTGGGGAGCTTTACAGCCTCCGGGGATGGCGCTATATTCACCCTTGAAGCGCTTCTGCCAGCTGCGCGTTTCCACAGAGTCCCTTGTTCCTAAATTCACTCCCGAGGACGTTAGACGCAGTTAGGTGAGCCAGCCTGCCTTGAGTAGGACGCCCGAAGACTGCCGAAACGCCCGCCTTGAACCCCTGTCGGTTCAAGGGTAATGGATAGCGGGCATGGCGGTTGCGCTTCCCCTCTCTTTCTCTTAATCTCTTTTCCTTTCTAATTTTTACAAGGACCTTCCCATGTCAACCGTTTCCATCGAAGCCTGCCTGCAGGAGGAAAACAATCGTTTCCGTCTTGTCCTCGCCGCCGCCCGCCGCGCCCGCCAACTGGCCATGGGCCACCAGCCGCTCATCACCGACGATGGCAGCAAGGTAACCATTCTGGCCCTGGCCGAAATTCAGGAGGGCAAGACCAGCATCAAGAACCTGCTCACCCGCAGCAACTACTAGAGCCGTCCCAGCGCCGGAGGAGGAGAAGCCATGACGCCAAGCCAAGGACTGTTCAGCGCCTACCGGGGGGAAGCGCTTATTCAAAAGGCCTGGGAACAGCTGGCCGCGAAAATTCACTATCTCAGTCCGGCCGAACAGCACAGCATTCAGACGGCGGCCCTTTTTGGCGCGGCCGCCCACGACGGCCAGACCCGCAAGGGCGACGGTTCCCCCTACATCACCCACCCCCTCGCCGTGGCGGCCATCCTCGCCGAACTGCACTATGACGCCGTTCTGCTGCAAAGCGCTCTGCTCCATGACGTGCTGGAGGACACCAGTATCAGCCCCGAGGAAATGGCGAAGCGCTTCGGCAGCCAGGTGGTTCACATCGTCCAGGGGGTCAGCAAAATTCAAAAGATTAAGGAGAGCGACCCGCGCCGCAACCAGGCCAGCAGTTTCATCAAAATGCTGCAGGCCCTGATTGCCGACCCGCGTGTGCTGCTGGTCAAGCTGGCCGACCGCCTCCACAACATGCAAACCCTGGACGCCTTCAAACGGGAAAAGCAGCTGCGCATCATCGACGAGACGCGCCGGGTCTATGTGGAGCTGTCGAAAAAACTCGGCATGTTCTACTTTGCCAACCGCCTCGACGATTTGGCCTTCCGCTACGAACACCCCTGGCGGACGGCGGTTATCCAGAAGCACTACGACCGAAACTTCGCCAACCAGGAGCTGCTCGACCAGCTCAACGGCGAGCTGCAAAAGGCCTGTGCCGCCATTAACCTGACCGGCGTCCAGCTGCAGAAACGGCGCCGCTGCCTGTCCAATATTTATGAGCGCATGCGCCGCAAGGGTTCCCTGCGCGAAGCGCTTCAGACCACCACCCTCAATGTCATCGTCAATAGTGAAGATGACTGCTATCGGGTGCTGGGCCGCATCCACCATCTCTACCGGCCGATAAAATTCACCGACCACATCGCCACCCCCAAGGAAAACGGCTACCAGGCTCTGCAGTGCAGCGTCATTCGCCCGGAGCGGGACGCCGTCTCCCAGAAGCTGGTCAGCCGGGTGCTGAACGTGCAAATCAAAACCGCCGCCATGCACGAGGCCTCCGAATGGGGGCTGATGGCCATTTTCTACCGCCAGGACAGCTGCGCCATTGACCAGGATTTCGCCCAGCAGGCCCAGCAGTGGCTGACCAAATGGCTGGACGCCCTGCAGAGCCTCGCCGCCCAGCAGAACGAGGCGCCGCTGGAAAGCTACGAGGCCATCAAGGCCGGCCTCAATACCCGGGAGAACCTCACCTTTTTCACCCCCGCCAACCAGCCGCTGGAACTGCCCCAGGGCGCCACCGCCATTGATTTTGCCTACCGTATCCACAAGGAGGTGGGCAAACACTGCGCCGCCGCCCGGGTCAATGGCCATACCTATCCCCTCTACCAGCCGCTTAAGCCCGGCGTTACGGTGGAAATCATCACCAATCCCCAGGCCACGCCCCAGCCGGAATGGCTGGAATATGCGGTCTGGCCCCCGGCCCGCCAGGCCATCCTGAGCTATCTGCGCCATCTGGATGAGGCCAAGGCCGAGGAATTCGGCCGGGAACTGCTGCGCCAGGCCCTGAAGAGTCTCGGCCACCGCTGGGAGGAGCAGCAAAAGCGACTGCTGGAACTGGCCCGCCAGGAACGGCTAACCCTGGAAGCGCTTCTACAACAGATTGGCCGGGGCCGCCGCACGGCCAAGGCGGTGGCCGCTGCCCTGCTCAACGAACAGCTGTTGCCGGCCGCCGACGAAATCATCTCTATCCACCGGGCCCACAGCGCCGGCAGCTACTGCTCCGACTGCTGCACGCCGGTGCCCCGGGAGGACATCGTCGGCATTCTGACCGGCGCCGGCTGTGCCGTGCATCGGCGTGAATGCGAAGTGGCCAGCTTCGACCCCAAGGCCCAACGGCTGAACTGCCAGTGGGCGGCCGAGCTCCACGGCACCTTCATCGCCCGGGTGGAGGTCATCACCGCCGACCGGCCCGGTCTGCTGGGCGAAATCACCACCCGCCTCGGTGCCCAGGCCATTAACATCGCCAACTTCACCAAGTTTTCCGAGCCGTTGTCCAAAAACAACAGCCCCGTCAATATCCATTTCTGGCTGGAGGTGCACCACCGGGAGGAGCTGCAGCGGGCCTTGGACAGCATCGCCGCCATCGCCGATGTCTTCTCGGTACAACGGGTGCTTAATCCCGCCTGACTGCCCCGAACGAAGCGCTTCCCCTAGTCCGGCGCAGTCTGAAGCGCTTCTTTGCCACCGAGTAGAACGAAGCGCTCCCCTTTTATTGCTAACCACGAGGTTTTTATGAACAAGGAAATCATCAACAGCCCCAACGCCCCCAAGGCCATCGGCACCTACTCCCAGGCGGTGGCCGTCGGCAATCTGATTTTTCTGTCCGGCCAGATTGGCCTTAACCCCGATACCATGGAGCTGGAGGAAGGTTTCAGTGCCCAGGCCAACCGGGTGTTCAGCAATCTGAAGGCGGTCTGTGCGGCCGGCGGCAGTGGCCTGGAGCATGCCGTTAAGCTCAATATCTATCTGGCCGACCTGGCCAATTTTGCCGAGCTGAACCAAATCATGGAACAGTGGTTCAGCGCCCCCTATCCGGCCCGGGCGGCGCTGCAGGTGGCGGCCCTGCCGAAGGGGGCTCTGGTGGAGGTGGAAGCGGTGGTACTGCGCCCATGAGCGCCAACGAAGCGCTCTCCCTGCAAGCCCGCCTGGGTACCGTCCTTACCCTGACCAAAACCCAAGCCAGCCGCTGTGAAAAGGCTGGCTTTTTTACGCTGGCTGATTTGCTCTGCTGCGCGCCACTGCGCTACGAGGACCGTACCCAAATCACCCCCCTGGCCGAACTGGGCGCCCAGCAGGAACGGGAGGTGCTGATTCGGGCCTGGGTGCAATCGAGCAAAATCATTCGCGGCCGCAGTCGCCCCCTGTTCCAGGCCCTGCTCAGCGATGGCCAGGCCCTGTGTGGCGCCCGCTTCTTCAATTTCAGCGACCACACCACCGGCAACTATCGCAACGGCCGCGAGGGTCTCTTCTTCGGCAAGGTGCATTTCAACGGCTACGAGCAGCTCTTTGAGATGAATCATCCCAAGGTCAATTGGCTGGACGATTTGGAGAGTGCCGAGTTTTCGCCGTCCATCACTCCCATCTATCCCAGCCGCGCCCACTTCAAATCTCTGGCCGACCTGCGCCGCCAGGCTCTGGAGCTGCTGCCGCCCGGGCCGCTACGGGAAGCGCTTCGCCAGTTGCACCAGCCCGACAGTCTGGCGGCGGTGGCCTTGGCCCGCCAGCAGCTGGCCGAACAGGAATTGCTGGCCCACGTCTTCGCCCTGGAACGGGCCCGCCAGCAGCGCCAAACCCTGCGGGCGGTGCCCCTGGTGGGCGATGACAGCCTGCTGCGCGATTTCCGCCAGCAGCTGCCCTTTGCGCCGACGCCGGTCCAGGAAAAGGTCATGGCCGAAATTGCCGCCGATTTGGCCCAGCCCCGGCCGATGATGCGGCTGGTACAGGGCGACGTCGGCAGCGGTAAAACCCTGGTGGCCCTCTATGCCTGTCTCCGGGCGGTGGCGGCGGGCAAGCAGGCCTGTATCCTTGCGCCCACCGAACTGCTGGCCCGGCAACATTTCCAGTCCTGCCAACGCCTGCTGGGAACGCTGCCGGTGGCGGTGGTGTTGCTCACCAGCAAAAAACGGGAAGCGCTTCCGGCCATTGCCGACGGTTCGGCGCAAATCATCGTCGGCACCCATGCCCTCTTTCAGGACAAGGTCAACTATGCCGATTTGGCTCTGGTGGTCATCGACGAACAGCATCGCTTTGGCGTTGAACAGCGGCTGCGGCTGCGCAACAAAAGCAGCGAGGACAGCAGCGCCCACCAGCTGCTGCTGACGGCCACGCCCATTCCACGCACCCTGGCCATGAGCCACTATGGGGCGCTGGATTTATCCGTCATCGACAGCCTGCCGGCCGGGCGGGCGCCGGTGAAAACCAGCGTTTTCAGTGCGGCGCGGCGGGCGGAAATCATTCAGCGGGTCGGGGAAAACTGCCGCCAGGGGCGCCAGGCCTATTGGGTCTGTCCGCTGATTGGCGAGGGCGACGGCGAGAACGTGGAGACCACCGCCGCCCAGCTGCGGGAAGCGCTTCCGGATATAACCATTGAGGTGCTGCATGGCCAGCTGCCCAGCGACCAGCGCCAGGCCATCATGGAGCGCTTCCTTGCTGGCGAAATCGCGCTGCTGGTGGCCACCACGGTGATTGAGGTGGGCGTTGATGTGCCCAATGCCAGCCTGATGGTGATTGAAAATGCCGAGCGCTTCGGTCTGGCCCAGCTGCACCAGCTGCGCGGCCGGGTGGGCCGGGGCCAGCAGGCTTCCCACTGCGTTTTGCTCTATCAGGAACTCACCGAAGTGGCACAGCAGCGACTGCAGTTGATGCGCAGCACCAACAACGGTTTCCTTATTGCCGAGGCTGATTTTGAGCTGCGCGGCGCCGGGGAAATGGTGGGCAAGCGCCAGACCGGCGGCCAGAACTTCTACTTTGTTGATTTCCCGCGCGACAAAATTCTGCTGGAACGAGCCCGGGCCCAGTTGGATTTGGATAGTGCAGAACAACAAATGATTTATAATCAATGGGCACTGGGCGCCGATGACTATTGGCAGTCTTAAGAAGGATTCTTATCTGTTGTTTTCTTACTACAAAAAGACTTGCATTAGCCCAGCAAAATGGTTAACATCATCGGCATAGTATGGGCAGTGAAAGAACTTCACTTCATCTCGTTTTTACGTAAATTTTCAACAAGGACTTGTTTATGAAAAAACAAATAACTTTGGCAACTCTCATTGCAATGGTCTCAGCTGCTGGCGTGGTTCACGCTCAGGATAGCACCGACACCACCACCCTTTATGGTCGTATTGGCTATGGCTTCAAATTCGACGATAAGCGCGATGCCAACAACCGCAAAAATAAAACCAAATTTGACCTGAAAGAAAATGGTATCCGTCTAGGCGTTAAAGGCAATGAAGGCCTGGCCAGCGGTCTGAACGCCATTTACCAATTGGAATTTGGCTATAACACTGACACCGAGAAAGGTAGTCTTAGCGAAGTTCGTCAAGCCTGGGTAGGTCTGGCGGGTGATTTCGGTACTCTGAAATTTGGTAAACAGAATAACCTGCGCGATGCCTTCTTCGGTAAAACCGATGAATTCCAAGAGGTTTCTGGCACTTACCAAACCTACAAACGTACTGCCAAAACCGTAAGCTATATGACTAGCAAACAGTTTGCCGACGACTACGGTCTGCAACTGGGTTTTGCCGGTATCCTTGACGGTAACAATGGCTTTGCCACCCCTGACCGGGTAACTCCAACCTCTGACAGCCGTAACTTCTCCATGGGTCAAGTCGGCGCCCAATACACCTGGAATGGTATCACCGCTGCCACTACCTATACCTATGTGGATGGTGATGTCGGTAACCCACGCGGTAAACAGGAATCCATCACCGGCTCTTTGAGCTATGGCGATAAGAACGATGTTGGTCTGTACGCTGCTTTTGACTATGAGCACGCCTCTAGCCGCGCCAATATGTATGCCCTGCTGGCTCAATATCGTCTGGATGAAACCAACACCTTCCGTCTGGGCTTCGAAGCTTTCGACCCCACCACCAAAGGTCAAAAAACTGTCTATCGTACCCTGCTGGGCTACCAGTACAACTTCAGCAAACGTACGCTGGCCTGGGTTGAAGGTGCCTATCAGAAAAATGACACCAGTGGCAGCCGTAAGAGCTTCTACGAAGCCGTTGTTGGTCTGCGCCACAACTTCTAATTCAAGAAGTAACCAAGACCAAAACGAAGCGCTCCCCTGCGGGAGCGCTTTTTTTTGGAAGAAATTTTTTATTTCTTCGCCAGCAGCGCCAGGGCCCGTTGCAGCAACTCGGCGTCATTGCAGGCAATGAACGGCGGATTCAACGGCGAGGCTTTGGTCCCGTAGCGGGGCAGGCTGCCATCGCCGAAACGAAGGAAACCGCCGGCCTCGTGCAAAATAATATCGCCGCTGGCAATGTCCCATTCATTAGTGGCGGCCACCAACTTTGGATAAATATCCGCATCGCCCTGGGCCAGCAGACAGAATTTAAGAGCGCTGCCCTTGGTTTTATGTTCATAGTCGTGGCCCAGCAGGGCAGCGGCAAATTCCTTGAGAGCAGCCGAAATACGGGGTCGGGCAGTGATAAGCCGGTGGTGGCGAGGCTGAACCTGTAGTCGCCAGTGTTGCTGGCCATCCCAATGGTAGGCGCCGGCGCCAGCCTGGGCATACCAATAGTGGCCGCTCAACGGCGCATAGATAAGACCAAACCGGGGCCGCTGCTGGCAAATGCGCGCAATGCAAATGCAAAAATTGCTGCTCTGTTCGATGAATTCCCGGGTGCCATCGATGGGGTCAATGAGCCAATAGTCGTCGCTGGGCTGATAGTCTTTGGATTCTTCGCTAACCACCGGCAGAGGCAAAATGGCCGCCAATCCAGAGCTAAGTTGTTGATGGGCCAATAAATCGGCCTGGGTGAGTGGAGTATTGTCCGACTTCTGACTAATGGTCAGAGTCGATTGGTTGCCGTAGAAAGATAAAATTTCGGCGCTCGTCTTTCGACAGAGCGCCTCGATTTGCGGAAGAAGGATGAGCATTAGCCTTTTTTGACCAGACGCTCTTTGATTCGCGCTGCCTTACCTTCCAGACCACGCAGATAGTAGAGTTTTGCCCGGCGGACTTTACCCAAGCGCTTCACACTGACCGAAGCTACAATGG
Source organism: uncultured Cardiobacteriaceae bacterium (assembly GCA_963532425.1). GTDB lineage: Bacteria > Pseudomonadota > Gammaproteobacteria > Cardiobacteriales > Cardiobacteriaceae > CAUSKK01. The sequence continues at coordinate 21,227 of CAUSKK010000015.1, read as the reverse complement.
GGCTGTGGGTTTGGAAAACCCGCTCTACCCCTTCGCCGTGGGAAATTTTCCGGACGGTGAATGAGGAGTTCAGACCACGATTGCGCTTGGCAATAACCACGCCCTCGAAAGCCTGCAGCCGTTCGTGGTTGCCCTCACGCACTTTTACCTGTACGACGATGGTGTCGCCCGGGCCAAAGTTAGGCAGAGGGTCTTTACGCATTTGTTCTTTTTCAAGTTCAGCAATAATTTTGCTCATGTTAGGTCCTTTAAAAAATCATTTAATAGCGCCATTTGCTTGTCGCTCAATTGGAGCCGGTTAAAAATATCGGGGCGCCGTAAAAATGTTGCACCCAGCGCCTGTTGTAGGCGCCAGCGTTGGATTTCTCCGTGGTTGCCACTGAGCAAAACCGGAGGAACGCGCATTCTATCAACTATTTCTGGACGCGTATAGTGCGGACAATCCAGCAAACCCTGTTGAAAAGAGTCCTCCTGGGCCGACTGTTGATTGCCCAATACACCATCAATCTGACGCAGAATGGCATCTATCATCACCGCCGCCGCCATCTCACCACCGGAAATAACGAAATCACCCAGCGAAACTTCCAAATCGATATGGCGGTCCAAAAAACGCTGGTCGATGCCCTCATAGCGGCCGCACCAAAAGGCCAGATGGGGCTTCTGGGCTAGTGCCTGAATCAAATCCTGCTGCAGTGGCACGCCCTGGGGGCTGAGATAGATATTAAATGGCCCGGGCGTTTCCGGGTCGTCCTCCCGGCGAAGCGCTTCGGCAATGCGGGCCAGCGGTTCATATTGCATCAACATGCCCGAACCGCCACCAAAGGGCCGATCATCAATACGGCCGAATTTATCCGAACTGTAATCGCGGGGATTGTGATAGCGCAGCTGGGCGACCCGCCCCAAAGCCCGGCCCACTACGCCCTGTTGAAACCAGTGTTCTACCAGGGTGGGAAAGATACTGATGACCTCAATTTTCATTGAGCCAGTCAAGGGAGTAGTCCACCCGCATCTGTTTCTGTTCCAGGTCGATATGCTCCACATAGCGGGGAACGACGTAGGGAATAAGGATTTCCCGGTCGCTGTCATCGACCACCACCAGCACATCATTGGCGCCGGTTTCCAGTAGGGTTTTCACCCGACCCAGCGTTTCCTCCTGCCGGTTAATCACAGTCAGACCGATTAAATCCCGCCAGTAGAATTCCCCCTTCTGCAGCGGCTTTAGGGCGGCCACCGCCAGCACCAGTCCATTCAGGGCTCGAGCCTGGTCCATGTCATCGACGCCCACAAACTTGGCCACCAGCCCATTGCCCTGCACTCGGGAAGCGCTTAGCCGTAGTGGCCGATTGCCCTGGGGGGAAAGGCCGAGAAAATCTTTGTATTTAAAAATAGCTTCACGGGGCCGGCAGTCCGAGTAAACCTTTACCCAACCGCGAACCCCGTGTGTGCCGACGATGCGCCCAAGTTCAATGGGCGCGCTGTCTGAAGCCATTAGGCCTTGGCTTTTTGATACTGTTTCACCAGAGTACGAACCCGGTCGCTGGCCTGACCACCGACACTCAGCCAGTAGTTGTAGCGTTCCAAATCAATACGAATTTCTTCCTCCTGACCCTTGGCCAGGGGGTTAAAAAAGCCAATGCTTTCAATGAAACGACCATCGCGGGCGTTGCGGCTGTTGGTGGCCACAATGTGGTAGAAAGGGCGTTTTTTTGCGCCACCACGAGCAAGTCTAATTGCTAACATGTTAAATCCTTGTAAAATTCTTAAAGCCGGATATTTTACTGATTTATCAGGAAAAATCCAGCGCTTCTTTGCGGCTTTTTGGGCCGTTCACAGGCGCATGGTCATAATCACGAAACTCAAATGGCTATCGGCCTCGCCGGTGAGCAGACAGGCGCCGCTGTTGCCGCTCAAATGCAGCTGCAGACTCTCGCTCTCCAGATTCTGGCAGGCCTGCAGCAGATAGGCCACGTTCAAACCAATCTCATAGTCCACAGCGGCGTTATTCACGATGTCGAGGCTTTCTTCCAGGCTCTCGTTGGCGGTATTGCGGCCGCTAATCTGCACCGAACTTTCCTTGAAGCGCAGATAGACGCCGTCGCGGCGGTCGCTGAGCAGCACCTTGGCCCGCTGAAGCGCTTCAATCAGGGCGTTGCGCGGAATCAGCACCGGATTTTCCTGACGCACGGGAATGACCTCCTGATAGCGGGCATAGGTGCCATCAATCAGACGGGTGCTAAAGCGATAGGCACCCAGCACCAGCGTCAGCTGCCGTTCACTCACCTCCAGCGTAACCACCTCGTCCACCCGGCCGAGCAGGCGAATGAGCTCGCTCACGGCCTTCTTCGGCAGAATCAGCTTGGCCTCGGGATTGGCCTCACTTTCAAGCAGACCGCGCCCACAGGCGAGCCGGTGGCCGTCGGAGCTGACCGCGTGCAGGGCCTTGCCCTCCTCCACCACGTGCAGATAAAGGCCGTTCAGGAAGGCGCGCGGCTCCTGGTCGGCCATGGCAAAGCGCACCTTAGTAAGCAGATTGTGCAGCACCTTGCTCTGAATGCGCAGCTGGTAGGCGCTGGGGCTATCGGCCACGGCGGGGAAATCCTCGGCCGGCAGGGTCAGCAGCCGGAAGGTGCTTTCCGGCGTCTTCAGCACGAACTGGCCCTCGACCAGCTGGCAGCCAATAAGGCTTTCCGCCCTCTGGTGCTTCACCGCCTCCAGCAGCTTGCCCACGGGCACGGTGATGGCACCGGGCTCGCTAACTTCCACCTCCTGGCAATGAATGCTCAGGCTGATTTCCGTATCGGTACCCTTGAGCACCAGGCCGTTGCTGTCGGCCTCCAGCAGCACGTGGCTAAGAATGGGAGCGGTATTTTTTCGTTCGGCGATGTTGTTGATGTCGGCCAGGCGGTCGCTGAGGATTTCGCGCTTAATGGTCAATTGCATGTTTATATCTATCCTTTTTTTATGTCTATAAGGTTTATTAGTATAGTCGCGGAAAAACTGTTCATAACTCGGAAATTTCTTTAAAAATCAAAGAAAATAGGGTGTTCATAACTTTTCAAAAACTGTTCATAACCGTAAAAACCTGTTCATAACTGCCCGCAAAAATGTTCATAACTTGGGTGCGCCCAGTTATGCACAGCCCATTTTGCCCGATTTTGGCCCCGAAAACGTGAGTTATGAACAATTTCTGTGCATAAGTCAAAAACATTTTTAAAAACAAAAGATTATAAAAAGCGGTTGTGAACATTTTTTTCGAAGTTATGAACATTTGGGCCCAAGTTATGAACACCCCTCGGTGCAGAAGCCGAATTTCTTTTTAAAATCATGAAGTTATACGAAAAATTCCCGATTTTCTCTGTTTAATCAAAGGATTAAGTCGTTTACGGACGTTTTTGTTATGATTGGCGCGTCGAAACTTGAAACCGGTTTTTTGCATATTTTATCAATCATAAAAAGACAAATATTCTTTAAAAACAAAGGATTATCCCAAAATGGCCCTTGGGTGATTTTACCATCGAAAAATACCATTTAAGTCTGTAAAAACCGGCCTATGATAGGCGTGTCGAAACCTGAAACCGGGTTTTGATTTATTTTATTGATGAGAAGGGCGGAAAAAGGGCGGTTCATCGCTTGGAGAACCTATAAACAAGTTATGAACCGGCCGGCCGCCAAGTTATGAACAGCGGTCAGGCCAATTTATGAACAAACCCAGGTCCAGCCATGAACCAGCCGGCCGGTGAACAGCCGCCCCGTTATGAACAACTTGAAAAAAGTTATAAACAGCCCGGCTGTGAACGCCGCCGGGCTAGGGTTCAATGCGTCGCTTCAGGGCCTCGAAGTCCCGGCGCAGGGCCTCGTCCTTTTTGCATTTGCTGCGAATGGTTTTCTGGGCGTGAATCACCGTGCTGTGTTCCCGGCCGAAGCGCTCCCCGATTTGAATATAGGACAGGCTGGTCAGGTCCTTGAGCAGGGTCATGGCCATTTGCCGCGCCAGCACCACCTGGGCCTTCCCGCGCCGCTTGCTGAGCAGCTCCTCCATCTTCACGCCGTAGTGATTGCAGACAATTTCCTGAATCACATTGGCATGGCGGCCGAAATCGGCCCCGTCGGCGCTGGGCGTGCTGGCCCGGGGCTGGTACTTGCTGTTCAGGGCCTCGGGATTGGCTGAATAGGCCATGTAGAGCGTGCGCAGTTCCCCCTCCAAATCGCGGACGTTGCGGGTGTTGGCATTGTTGGCAATGTCCACGGCCACATAGTTCGGCAGGTCAAAATTCAGCTCCCCGGCCTTGTGCTTGAGAATGGCGATGCGGGTTTCCACGTCCGGCCGCTCCACATTGACCGTAACCCCGTGGGAAAAGCGGCTGGTGAGCCGTTCCTCGATGTTAATCAGCGCGCTGGGGTGTTTGTCCGAGGCGAAGACTATCTGTTTTTTGTTTAGAATCAGATGGTTATAAATATTGAACAGCTCGAACTGCGAGCGCTCCTTCTTGGAAATCAGCTGAATGTCGTCGATGAGCAGGGCATCGAGGCTGTGGAATTTATGGTGAAACTCGTAGCTGCCGTTGAAATGATTGTTCGGCCGAAAAATCATCGCCACCACCTCCTGGCTGAAGGCTTCCCCGCTGATATACAACACTTTTTTCAGGCCGCGCGCCCGCATTTCGTTACCGATGGCGTGGAGCAGGTGGGACTTGCCGAGGCCGGCGGCGCCGTAAATCATCAGCGGATTGGAATAGTTCTGGTACTGGGTGGCCACGGCCTTGGCGGCGATGAAGGCCGATTCGTTGCTGTGGCCGCGAATGAAATTGTCGAAGCGAAATTCATTGCTCAGGCCGGTGGCGAAGCTCTCCTCTGGGCTGGGCTGGGCAAAAATATCCGGCAGCGCTTCCAGCTCCAGACGCAGGGGCTTGAAAATTTTCGCCTGCTCCAGCCGCACGCCGAAGGCCTTTTTGATGTCCGTCCAGAGTTCCTGGCGGGCCTTGTTTAGGGCATATTTATTGGGGGCGGCAAGAATAATTTCCCCGTCGCGCTCGCTGACGGCCAGGGCCCGGGCCACCAGCATGCCATCTTGGCTCACCAGCGTTTCCAGATGAATCAGCGCCAGCTCCCAGATTTCGTGAAGATTGTTCACCGGGCCTGCTCCCAGAGGGCGGCATAGGCCCCGGCCCGGGCGAGTAGCTCCGTGTGGCTGCCCATTTCGACGATGCGCCCCTGGCTCAGCACGACGATGCGGTCGGCGCTGCGGATGGTGGAAAGCCGGTGGGCGATGATAAGCGTTGTCCGCGTGCCCCGGCCCGTTTCCAACGCCCGTTTCAACAGCTGTTCGCTGTGGTTATCGAGGGCGGCGGTGGCCTCGTCGAGGATAAGAATGGGCGCCCGTTTGTAGAAGGCGCGGGCGATGGCCAGCCGCTGGCGCTGGCCGCCGGACAGGGGACTGCCGTTGTCGCCCAGGGGCTGGTCGTAGCCGGCGGGCAGATTGTGAATGAACTCCTCGGCCTGGGCGGCGGCAGCGGCCTCGGCCACGGCGGGAAGCGCTTCGGCCCGGAGCTGGTGATTACGGAAACACTCGGGCCGGGCGTAGGCGATGTTCTCGGCGACGGTGCCGGCGAAGAGCTGGGTTTCCTGGGGCACATAGGCGATGGCGGCGCGACGCTGGGCCAGACTATAGGCCGCCGCCGGCCGGCCGTCGAAATAGATTTGGCCCCGGCTGGGCACCATAAAGCCGGCAATGACCGCCGCCAGCGTTGATTTGCCGGCGCCGCTGGCCCCCACCAGGGCCACCGTCTCCCCGGGCTTGAGTTCCAGATGAATATCCGCCAGCAGGGGGCGACCGTGGCGCTCCAGTTCCACCCTCACCAGAGCGATGGCCCCCCGGCATATAGGGGGAGCGCTGCCCTCGGCTTCACCAAACCGAAACGCTTCCCCCTCGGCCCCCTGGGCCGAAGCGCTTCCCCCTTCCAACGAATGGACCGAAGCGCTTCGGTCTGGGAAATCGGCGGCGGCGGTGCCCAGGCCGGAAGCGCTGCCCTCGGCTTCGCCAAACCGAAGCGCTTCCTCCTCGCTCTGGTCGAGGAAGCCGAAGACGCTGGCCATGGCCGCCAGCCCGCGCTGAATCGGTTCGGACACCTTGCTCAGCCGCTTAATCGGTGGAAACAGCAACGCCATGGCCCCGATGAAACTAATCAGCCGGCCCACGGTCAGGGCGCTGCCGTCCTGTTGGGCCCAGGCGCCGGCAATCAGCATGATGGCGCTCAGGGTCAGAATAATCAGCATCTCCACCAGCGGTGAAATCAGCGCCGTAATCCGGCTCGCCTGCAGCTGCTGGGCGCAAAGATTCTGGACGCGCCGGTCGAAGCGCTCCCCCTCGTAGGCCTGGGCGTTGTGGCTGCGAATGATGGCCCCAGCCCGCAGGGCCTCGCTCAGGCTCTGATTGAGGTCGCCCATTTCCGCCTGGAGCCGGTGGGCGATGGCCCGCAGCCGCCGGGAAATGAAGACGATGAAAAAGATGAGCAGCGGCGCCACCGTAAACAGCAGCAGGCACAGGCGCCAGTCCAGATAGAGCAGGGTCAGCACCAGGGCGGCGATGGTAACGCTCTCGCGCACGACGATGGCCAGGGCGTCGGTGGCGGCGCTCATCAGCTGGAGCACGTCATAGGTGAATTTGGACAGCAGGGCCCCGGCCGGCTGGGCCTGCACCGTCTCCAGCGGCAGGCGCAGCAGCCGGGCGAACATCTCCCGGCGCAGCTGGCTGACCACCGTCTGCGCCAGCCAGCTCATGGCATAGTCGGCGGTGAAATTGGCCAGGCCGCGCAGCGCATAGCCCAGGCAGAGCAGCAGCAGCATCCGGCGCAGGGTGGCCAGCCCGTGTTGGGTAAAGCCGCCGTCGATGAGTGGCTGCAGAATCAGCGGCACCAGCGGTTCGGTCAGGCCGTAGACCACCGTTCCCAGCAGCAGCGCCAGCAGGGCCCGGCGCTGGGGGCGCACATAGGCGAGCAGCCGCCGGTAGAGAGTCTTATCACCGGGACTCATCGGCGGCCCCGGCGAAGTGATTAATCAGATACTTATTAAAGGTATAGGCCCCGCTGGCGGCGGCGAGGAAGAAGCCATAGGCACCGCCATGGTAGGCGCCGCGCAGGACATATTCGCGCAGGAAGCTGACCAGGGCCCGCAGCGGCAGCAGGGCCAGACTGCGCCGGCGCGGTGGCCGCTCTTCGCCCCAAATCTGGCTGTAGCGCAGGTTTTTGGCGAGGAAATGCTGCAAATTGTCGTTGGTGTAGTGGAGCAGATGGCCGCCCAGCACTTCCACCTGCGCCGAACCCCGGTCGAGGCTCTCGTGGACGGCCAGCGGCCGGTAGTGGAAATGGCGGCGGTGATAGAGCCGGTCGATGGCATCGTGGTAGCGGCGGTGGATGTGCCGGCCGCAGAAAATATTGCGGCGGGCGACGGCATAGACCCGGTCGGTGGGCGGCGGCGTGGCGAGGACGGCGGCGATGCTGGCGCGCAGCTCTTCGTCCAGGGCCTCATCGGCATCGAGCATCAGCAGCCAGTCGTGGCGGGCCAAGGCCTGGGCGCGCTGGCGCTGGAGGCCGAAGCCGGGCCAGTCCGTATTGCTAAAACAGCGGGCGCCGAAGCGCTTGGCGATGTTCAGGGTGTCGTCGTCGCTGCCGCTGTCGAGCACGACGATGTCATCGGCCAGGCCCTGGACGCTGGCGAGGCAGTGGGCCAGGTGGCGCTGCTCATTCTTCGTAATCAGGACGACGCTCAGCGGCTCCCGGTGGGGAAGCGCTTCCCCCGGTGGGCGGTCGTCGTGGGGCTGGAAATCGGCCCGGTAGCTCTCCGGCCGGTGCCGACGGTCGTAGAGCAGGGCGTATTTATTAAAGGTGTACTGGACGAAGAGCCAGCTGTAGAGCCAGCCGGCCCGGCCACAGAGAAAGCGCCCGTCCCAGAAATATTGCTTAAAGAAGGCGCCGAGGCTGTGGCCGAGGACGCCGAGCAGGGACACGTTTTTGCCCCGGGCGGCCCGTTCCTCGGCCCAGACGGCGGCATAGTGGAAGCGCTTCGCCAGCCAGAACTGCGGCGTCGGCGCCGTGCGGTGGCGGAGAAAGCCCGGCAGCGTTTCGGTCGAGGCGTCCGCCAGCCTGAGGGATTCATGCACCCGGGCGTCATCGTAGCCGAAGCGCTTCGGGTAGAGGCGCCAGTGGGCCTTGAGCCAGCGGCTGGGATAGTCGATGGCGGCGCCGAAGAGCTCATCGACCCGGCGCAGGCCGTAGACCGTCCCGGCCGGGGGCTGGGCCACGGTGGCTTTGATGGCGGCGGCCAGGGTGGCATCGGGCACCTCGTCGGCGTCCAGCATCAAAATCCAGTCGCCCCGGGCCTGGGCCTGGGCCTTCTGGCGCTGGCGGCCGAAGCCCTGCCAGTCCGGGTCGCTGATGAAGCGGGCGCCAAATTCGGCGGCCACGGCGGCGCTGTCATCGTCGCTGCCGCTGTCGTAGACGATGATTTCATCGGCCAGTTCCCGTACCGCCGGCAGCAGCACGCGCAGATTCGCGGCCTCGTTTTTGGTCAGAATGATGAGAGAGAGGGTCATAAGGCGCTCCTAGCCCCAGTAATCGGCCAGCCAGGGGGCCGGCTTGACGTGGCGATACCACTTGCCGCCGCCGCCGACGATGGCTTGGTCGGGATTGATTTCCCCGTGGAAGATGAGAATGTCGCAGTCCGGCCGCCGGGGCGGCAGCAGCCAGTCCAGCGGGGGCGGATAGAGGGCGTGGTACTTGTAGCTCTGGCACCAGCCGGCCGGCCAGTAGCGCAGCTGGTCACGGCCGTGGAGATAGGCGGAAAGAAAGGACTGCTCGTGGCGGTGGGCGGCGCGGATATCGTCGAAGTGGTGGCGGAAATGGGGCAGCAGGTCGGGGAAGGCGTTCAGTTCAAAGCGGAAAACCGAGCTGTTGCCGGTAATCCGCCAGCGTTTTTTGAAGTCCTTGATGATGTAGAGGCGCCGGCGGTCGTCGGCCCGGTAGCTGAAGAAATGGTCGATGTTGCGCAGGATAACCACGTCCAAATCCAGAAACAGGGCAGTGCCGCTCAGGCCCAAATCGCCGAAAACGGTCAGTTTGCGCCAGCCCCGTTCGGGCAGGCCCGGGGGCAAATCCAGCGGCGGCAGCGGCAGGCAGCGCACGGCCGGGTCGATGCCGGCAGGGTCGTCGGTGAGACAAACCAGCTCAAAGGGCAGGGTGAGATTACGCCGGAGCATGGCATAGAGGCGATTGACAAACAGGGCCGGATATTTCGTCCCCCACTTCATCGCGAGCACGTAATGGGTCATAGCAAGTGGGTAAAATGCGCAATTATATCAACCCCATCTATGAGGATTTTTTTATGCACCCACCCCGGCCCGAGGCCGATTTTGTGGATTCGCTGGCGGCCCTGGTGGCCTCGGCGGAATTCCAGGCCCTGCTGGCCCACTATGCCAGTGAACAGGACCAAACCCTGATTCCCACCGCCCCGGCGGAGGATTTGGACGTGCTGGCCGAAGAGCTGGCCCTGGCCCAAATCACGCCGGCCGAACTGGCCGCCTGCTGCCGCGACCAGGGCGCCCTGCTGGAGCGCTTCACCGCCCTGAAGGCCACCGAACTCAGCGCTGAATTCAGCCAGCCGGCGGAAAGCGGCTGCAGCTGCTGTGGCGGCGACCACGACCCTGAGCACGGCCACGACCACAGCCATGAGCTGGGCGCCCTGGCCGCCGAACTGGACGACGAGGAGACGCTGCTCTACGCCAGCGATTTTCTCGCCAACGCCCTGGAAATCCTGCTGCTACGGCGCAGCCCCGAAGCGCTTCCCCGGTTCCTGCGCGCGTTGGATTTGCACGCCGACGAACGCTATGCCGACGAGGTGCGCGGCCTCTACGAACGCGCCCGGCGGGAAATCGTCCCCCCTACCAAGGAAAACTGATGAACCCAAAACCTTTGAATTTCCAAGATACCATTCTGACCCTGCAACGCTTCTGGGCCGACCAGGGCTGCGTGCTCATGCAGCCGCTGGATATGGAGGTGGGCGCCGGCACCTTCCACCCGGCCACCTTCCTGCGTGCCCTCGGCCCCGAGCCCTGGGCCGCCGCCTATGTCCAGCCCTCGCGCCGGCCCACCGACGGCCGCTATGGCGACAACCCCAACCGGCTGCAGCGCTACTACCAATTCCAGGTGGTGATGAAACCGTCGCCGCCGGCCTTCCAGGATTTGTACCTGCGTTCCCTGGCCGCCATCGGCATTGACCCGCGCATCCACGACATTCGCTTCGTCGAGGATAACTGGGAAAGCCCGACCCTGGGCGCCTGGGGCCTGGGTTGGGAGGTCTGGATTGACGGCATGGAGGCCTCCCAGTTCACCTACTTCCAGCAGGCCGGCGGTCTGGAATGTAAGCCGGTGCTGGGTGAACTGACCTACGGCCTGGAGCGGCTGGCCATGTACCTGCAGGGCGTGGACAACGTCTATGAGCTGCTGTGGACCACCACCCCGGCCGGCCCGGTCTACTACGGCGATGTCTACCGCCAGAACGAGCGCGAACAGAGCGCCTACAACTTCGAGGAGGCCGACGTGGCCGACCTCTTCCACCAGTTTGACCAGGCCGAAAAAATGGCCCTGGCCCTGGTGGAAAAAAATCTGGCCCTGCCGGCCTATGAGCAGGTGCTGAAAGCCTCGCACAGCTTTAACCTGCTGGACGCCCGCCGGGCCATCGCCGTCTCCGAACGGCAGCGCTATATCCTGCGCGTGCGCACGCTGGCCAAGGCCGTGGCCGGCAGCTACTACGCCAGCCGCGAAGCGCTGGGCTTCCCCCTTTGTCAGGAGAAACACTAATGGAAGGAACTTTACTACTGGAGATACTGACCGAAGAGCTGCCCACCCGGGCGGTCAGCGAACTGAGCGCGGCCGGGGCCGAAGCGCTGGGCGCCCAGCTCCAGAGCCAGCAGCTGCCCTATGCGGCCATCCACCGCTATGCCACCCCGCGCCGGCTGGCCTGGCGGGTGGATGGCCTCCGGCGCCAACAGCCCACCCAGCGGCTGGAACGCAAGGGCCCGGCCCTCGGCGCCGCCAAAGACAGCACCGGCCAGTGGAGCAAGGCCGCCCTCGGTTTTGCCCAGTCCTGCGGCGTGGCCGTGGACGAGCTGGAACAGCGCGACGGCCATTTGTACTTCCAGCGCGAGCAGCCGGGCCGGGATTTGGCCGAGCTCTTTCCCGCCATCTTCGCCGCCCTGACCGAAGCGCTTCCCATCGCCAAACGCATGCGCTGGGGCAGCAACGAACAGAGCTTCGTGCGGCCGGTGCTGTCGCTGCTGGCCCTCTACAACGAGGAAATCCTGCCGCTGGAATATTTCGGCCTGCGCGCCGGCAACCAGACCCTGGGCCACCGGGTGCACGGCCCCGGCCCGCTGACCATCGCCCATCCGGATAGCTATCTGGACGTGCTGCGCGACAACGGCGTCCTCGCCGACCCGGCCGAGCGGCGCCGGTCTATCCAGGCCCAAATCGAGGCCCTGGCCGAACAGCAGCAGGCGGTGGCCACGGTGGAGGAGGCCCTGCTCGACGAGGTTACGGCGCTGGTGGAATGGCCGGTGGCCCTGCTCGGCGACTTTGAACCGGAGTTTCTGCGCATTCCGGCCGAGGTGCTGATTACCACCATGCGCGACAACCAGAAAACCTTCCCGCTCTTCAACAGCGCCGGCGCCCTGCTGCCCCATTTCATCGCCATCGCCAACCTGCGCAGCCGCGACGAGGCCCTGGTGAAAAAGGGCAACGAGAAGGTCATTCGGCCGCGCTTTGCCGACGCCCAGTTCTTCTGGGAACAGGATTTGAAACGGCCCCTGGCCGACTATCTGCCCCGGCTGGCGGCGGTGTCCTACCAGGCCAAGCTCGGCACCCTGGCCGACAAGGTGGCCCGGCTGGAGGCACTGACGGCCTATCTGGGCCCGCTGACCGGCGCCGACCCGGCCCCGCTGGCGTTGGCGGCCCGGCTGAGCAAGTCGGATTTGCTCTCGGAGATGGTGATGGAATTCCCCGAGCTCCAGGGGGTAATGGGCGCCTACTATGCCGAGGCCGAGGGCCTGGGCCCGACGGTGGCGGCGGCCCTGCGCGAGCAGTACCAGCCCCTGGGTGCCCAGGGCAGCCTGCCGCGCACCCGGGAGGGGCTGGCCCTGGCCCTGGCCGAGAAGGTGGATGTGCTGGTGGGCGGCTTTGCCCTCGGCGCCAAGCCCAGCGGCAGCAAGGACCCCTACGGCCTGCGCCGCAATGCCATCGCCCTGATTCGGCTCATTATCGAAAATGAATTAAGTCTGGATTTAAAAGCCCTATTGGAACGAAGCGCTTCCCTATTTTCGGCCGAATTGGCGGCGGAAAAGGTTCTGGCCGATTTGCGCGAATATATTATTGAGCGTCTCGAGCATTATTATTCCGAGCAGAATATTGCCAGCGAGATTTATCAGGCGGTGAAAGCGCGCGAATTAAATGACCTATTGGATTTCGATAGACGGATTAAAGCCCTAAATCAATTTGTCCGGGCCGGGGCGGCGGAAATTCTGCTGGCCTGTGCCAAGCGCATTCGCAATATTCTGCGCAAAAATGGCCGGGTGGAAGCCCCGGTGGAAGCCGCACTGCTGGTGGAACCGGCCGAGAAGGAACTGTTTGTTGCATTTCAACAACAGGAATCGTCATTAAATCAAGCACTTAATACAGTTAATTATGGCGAAGCGCTTCATCTATTGGGCACACTGGACCGCCATCTCGATAGTTTTTTCACCCACGTGATGGTCATGAGCGAGGATAAAAAACTGCAAAAAAATCGGTTGGCACTATTAACGCTTCTACAAAACAAATTCGATTTGGTGGCGGATTTATCGCTTATCTAAATGGAATGAATCTCGGCGCCTATTTTTTAATCTTTCGTTCCCAGCGGGAGAAATATAAAATGGGCGCACAAATATTCCCTTTTGGAGATTGAACATGAAAAAATTAATTCTGGCGGCCAGCGTGGCCCTGATTCTCAGCGGCTGCGGCAGCTCCCAGCACGGCGACCCCCGCCCCGACGGCGTCATCACACCGCAAAACTATCTGCGCCTGTCCAACGGTGAAGCGCTGAAATTCGGCTATGGCCAGGGCACCATGAATGCCCAGAATCTCAACGGCAAATACTACGTGGCCGGCCACTCTGGCCGCTATTCCTATAATTTCACCGAGGTCAGCCACGTGCAGAACGGCATCGTCGGCCACGTGGGCGGCATTGATACGCCGGTGAACGCCATTCCCAACAGCGGCGTTGCCTACTATACCGGTTCGCTCTATGCCAACAATATCGGTTCGGTGAAGGAGGACAACCTGGGCGCTAATATTCAGAACGAGGGCGTGCGCGCCGGCGGCTTCCGAGGTGAGGCCAACTTCGGCACCAAGACCTTCACCGGCACCGGCTACATGGTACAGGAGAACAAACCCAACCCGGGCACCAGCAACCCCACCGGCAAAAACAGCGAAGATTTCATTCCCAGCCGCCAATATGACTTCAAGAGCAATATTACCGGCAACAAATTCGCCGGCACCGGTACCATCCGCGACCTGCTCATTAAAAAAGATGGCAGCTCAACCATCACCAACCCCGATGCTAATGCCAAGGTTAATAGCACCTCGGTCATGGACGTGCGCGGTGGCTTCTACGGCCCCAACTACGAGGAAGTGGCCGGTCTGATGAAATCGGCCCAGTATCCCCAGGCCGACGCCACCTTCGGTGCCGCCCGCCAGTAATTGCCGGCGGCCCCAACGAGCACCCTGCGGGGTGCTTTTTTTTTGGCCGGGTCGATTGGAAAATCGGCGCCGAAGGCGCAGAATAGGCGCCGATTTCGACAACCTAACCAAGAGTTAATCCTATGAGCAAGCAATTGAAAGAAGACGCCCTCAATTTCCACCGTCTCCCCGTGCCGGGCAAAATCACCGTAACCCCGACGAAAAAGCTGGAAAACCAGCGGGATTTGGCGCTGGCCTACTCGCCGGGCGTGGCCTACGCCTGTGAAGCCATCAAGGAAGACCCTATCCAGGCCGACTATCTGACCGCCCGGGCCAACCTGGTGGCGGTGATTTCCAACGGCACCGCCGTGCTCGGCCTCGGCGACATCGGCCCCCTGGCCGGCAAGCCGGTGATGGAGGGCAAGGGCGTGCTCTTCAAAAAATTCGCCGATGTGGACGTCTTCGACCTGGAAATCAACGAAAAAGACCCGCAGAAGCTCATCGACATCGTCGCCAGCCTGGAACCCACCTTCGGCGGCATCAACCTGGAGGACATCAAGGCTCCGGAATGCTTCGTCATTGAAAAAACCCTGAAGGAGCGCCTGAATATCCCCGTCTTCCACGATGACCAGCACGGCACCGCCATTATCTCCAGCGCCGGCCTGCTCAACGCCCTGGACATTCAGGGTAAAGACATCAGCAAAATCAAAGTGGTAACCTCCGGCGCCGGCGCGGCGGGCATTTCCTGCATGGACATGTTCGTGGCCCTGGGCGTGAAGAAGGAAAACATCATCGTCTGTGATTCCAAGGGCGTGATTTACGAGGGCCGCCCCGGCAAGCTCGACGGTCGCAAGGGCGAGTATGTGGCCAAAACCGAGGCCCGCACCCTGGCCGAAGCGCTGGTAGGCGCCGACGTCTTCTTCGGCGTCTCCCAGGCCGGCCTGCTCACCCAGGAAATGGTCAAAACCATGGCCGACAAGCCGCTGATTTGCGCCCTGGCCAACCCGACGCCGGAAATCATGCCGGCCGAAGCCCTGGCCGTGCGCCCCGATGCGCTGGTGGCCACCGGCCGTTCGGACTTCGACAACCAGATTAACAACGTGCTTTGCTTCCCCTATCTGTTCCGGGGCGCGCTGGACGTGGGCGCCACCGCCATCAACGAGGCCATGAAAATGGCCGCCTGCCGCGCCCTGGCCGCCCTAGCCCGGGAGCCGGTGGACGAGGAGGTGAAGAAGGCCTACCCCGGCCAGCACATCAGCTTCGGCCCACAGTATTTCATTCCCAAACCCTTTGACCCACGCCTGCTCTGGGTGGTGCCCATGGCCGTGGCCAAGGCGGCGATGGAATCCGGCGTGGCCCGCCGCCCCATCAGCGACTGGGACGCCTACAAAAAACAACTGCAGGCCCGCCGTTCTTCTAAATAGGCCAGGCCTAAAGCAGGAAGCGCTTCCCCCGGGTGGCGCTTTTTTTATGGCCCCGGCCCGGTGAAAACCAAAGTTCGCCCCCGCCGACTGCCCCGGCTTCCCCGCTCGGCCGAACTGACCAATAACAGCGAAGCGCTTCCTCATTTCTAGCTTCTGGAACCGAAGCCCGGCGCCGCCGGGCAGCGAGCAGGCGTCAGCCGCGCAGCAACCGCTTCGTTCTGACCGCTCGTTCTTTTTAAAACGAAGCGCTCCCCTCGGCCGAACCGACCAATAACAACGAAGCGCTTCCTCTCCCGGGTTGCTATTCCAACCGAAGCCCGGCACCGCCGGGTAGCGAGCAGGCGTCAGCCGCGCAGCAACCGCTTCCCTGCTCTCCTGCACCCATGTTTTCTCTACCCCTTTGGGGGTTTGGAACCAGAGAAGCGCTTCTTTCTAAACTGGAACGGTCAAGGGAACGGTCAAGGCTGAAGCGCTTCCTTTAACTAAACGCCGAAGCGCTTCCCTTCTCGGCTTGACTAACCGATAAAAACGAAGCGCTTTCCCTTCTGGCTTGGCTAGCTAACGACAATGAAGCGCTTCCTCTTTTGTGGAAACTACCGAAGCGCTTCCCCTCTCGCTGGTTTGAAAAGCCGAAGCGCTTCGTTGGAAAGCCGAGGTCGAAGCGCTTCGCTCGGGAACGCTTTTTTCCGCCGCTAGAAGCGCTTCCCCCTTGGCTTGGCTAGCCAATAAAAATGAAGTCCTTCCTTTGAGCTAACACCGAAGCGCTTCGGTAAAACAGTCTCTTGGTAGAAGGAAGCGCTTCCTTCCGGAAAGCTGAGGTCGAAGCGCTCCCTCTTTTGTGGGAACCAGCGAAGCGCTTCGGTCTAAATTGGAACGGCCCAGCCCGAAGCGCTTCCCTCGGGAACGCTTTTTTCCGCCGCTAGAAGCGCTTCCCCCTTGGCTTGGCTAGCCGATAAAAATGAAGCGCTTCCTTTGAGCTAACACCGAAGTGCTTCGGTAAAACGGCCTCTCGGTAGAAGGAAGCGCTTCCCTCCGAAAATCTTTTTCCCGCAGCTCGAAGCGCTCCCCCCGTCCCGCGCCGGCTCGGCCTATACTGTTGGCCACGGCGGGCCGGGGAAAGCCGGGCCGCGTCCCTTTGCAACCGTAGCGCTGTCCAGCGCCCTTCAGGAGATTGATATGACTACCCTTGCCACCGTCAAACTGTGCGACTACCAGCCGGCGCCCTACCGCTCCGACGACCACCAGCTGACCTTTCAAATCTTCCCCGGCGAAACCCTGGTTCGCCACCGCCAGCGGCTGCAACGGCAACGGCCCGACGCCACCGCCGCCGTGCTCAACGGCGAGGGGCTGGAACTGCTGGAAATCCGCCTCGACGGCAAAGAGCTGCCCCCGGCCCGCTACCGCTATGAAAACGATTTATTGACCCTGACCGACCTGCCGGAGAGCGCCGAACTGGAAACCTTGGTGCGTATCCACCCCGAGGAAAACAGCGCCCTCTCCGGCCTCTACTGCTCCGGCGGCATCTACTGCACCCAGTGCGAGGCCGAGGGCTTCCGCCGCATTTCCTTCGCCTGCGACCGGCCCGACGTGCTCTCCACCTTCCGGGTGCGCATCGAAAGCCCCTTCCGGGTCAGCCTGTCCAACGGCAATTTGCTCAGCGAGGGCGATTTGGGCGACGGCCGCCATTTCTCCGAATGGCACGACCCGCACCCGAAACCCACCTATCTCTTCGCCCTGGTCGCCGGCGAGCTCAGCCACATCGGCGAGCGCTTCATCAGCCCTAAAGGCGTGGCCATCGACCTGCGCATCTACAGCGCCAAGGAATTTCTCGACCAGTGTCAATTTGCCCTGGAGGCCCTCAAGGACGCCATCGTCTGGGACGAACAACGCTTCAACCTGTCCTACGATTTGAACCGCTTTAACATCGTCGCCATCGGTGATTTCAACATGGGCGCCATGGAGAACAAGAGCCTCAACATCTTCAACACCCGCTGCGTCCTCGCCGCCAGCGAGACCAGCACCGACGAGGATTTCCGCCTGGTGCACGGCGTCATCGCCCACGAGTATTTCCACAACTGGACCGGCAACCGCATCACCTGCCGCGACTGGTTCCAGCTGTCGCTGAAGGAGGGCCTGACCGTCTTCCGCGACCAGGAATTCAGCGCCGACCACGGCGAGCGCTTCCTCGAACGCATCAAGGAAATCCAGCGGCTGCGCGCCTTCCAGTTTCCCGAGGACAGCGGCCCGCTGCGCCACCCGGTGCAGCCCCAGGAGTACGCCGCCATCGACAATTTCTACACCGCCACCGTCTACGAGAAGGGCGCCGAAATTATCCGCATGTACCACAGCATTCTCGGCGAGGAGCGCTTCCAGCAGGGCATGGCCCGCTATATCCAGAGCTACGACGGCCAGGCCGTGCGCATCGAGGACTTCGCCACCGCCCTGTCCTCGGATTTCTACGATTTTCGCGGGCCCTTCTTCGACTGGTATCTGACCGCCGGCACGCCGCGCCTGACGTTCAGCGCCGACTATGACGCCGCCGCGAAGCGCTTCACCCTCACCGTCCGCCAGGAGGTGGATGCCGTCGAACCGCCCCGGCCGCTGGTCATTCCCATTCGCCTGGGCCTGCTCGATAGCACGGGCCGCCACTATGACTTCGGCGGCGGCCAGACCCAGAAGCTGCTGCTGCTGGAGGGGGTCGAAGCCAGCTGGACCTTTGATAATTGCGAACAGTCCATTCCGGCGCTGCTGGAGGATTTCTCGGCGCCGGTCTACTACCACTACGACTACCGGCCGGCCGAGCTGCAGACCCTCATCGAACACAGCGACGATGGCTTCGTCCGCTACGAGGCCATGCAGCTGTTCTACCGCCGCGCCCTGGACGGCCTGCTGGCCGGCGATGGGGACCCGCTCCAGCAGCTGCTGACCGTGGCCGAAACCGTGCGCACCGGCCCGAAAAGCCCCGGCGAAAAGGCCCTGCTGCTCGGCCTGCCGGCGCTGGAAACCCTGCTGAATTTCCTGGCGGAACCCTACGACCTGGACGCCATTCTGCCGGCCTATGAACGGCTGCAAAGCCAGCTGAGCGCCCACTTCGGCAGCGCCAACCTGCGCGCCCAGCTCGACGCCCTCGGCCATCCGCCGCCGCGCTGGACACCGGCCGCCGCCGGGGTGCGCTGGCTCAAGGGCGTGCTGCGCGACCATCTCGACCCGGCCGACCCGGCCAACCGGGAATGGCTACGCCACGACTACCGCCACGCCCCGACCATGACCGACCGGCTCAGCGCCCTGCAGGCCCTGGCCCGCCGCGATGACGACGCCCGCACCGAGGCCCTGGCCGATTTCCACGAGCGCTTCGCCACCCAGCCGCTGGTGCTGGACAAGTGGTTTGCGGTGCAGGCCCGGGCGGCGGCCAGCGTGGCCGAGCTGGAGGCGCTGGCGGCGTTGCCGAGCTTCAATCCGGACAATCCGAACCGCAGCCGGGCCCTGCTGCTGACCCTGGCCCGCTTCAATCTGGCCCAGTTTCACCGGGCCGACGGCGGCGGCTACCGCTTCTTCGCCGCCCAGCTGAAGCGCATCATCACCCGCAACCCGCAGAACGCCTCGCGGCTGCTCAACGCCTTCGCCCTAAGCGCCAAGCTGGACGCCGGCCGCCGGGCCCGGGTGGCTGCGGTGCTCGACGACCTGGCCGCCACCCCCGGCCTCGCCGTCGAGGTGCAGGAAACCCTGGAGCGCCTGCGTCGTGGCGGCTAAGCCGGTGCCGGCCCTGCTGGCGGCCCTGGAAACCCTGGCCAGCACCCCGGAACAGCGCGCCATTTTGACTGCCGCCGCCGCCCTGGTGGCGGCCCGGGCTCCGGCCCCGGCCCCGGGGGAAGCGCCGCCGCCGGACGAACGCACCCTGGCCCTGTGCCGGCTGCTCGGTGAACTGCGCAGCGATGCCATGCTGCTGGCCGCCGGCCTGCTGGTGAAAACCTGGCGCTCGGCCGCCGAGAAGGACGAGGAATTATTGAATGCCGTCCGCGCCGTCCATCCGGAGGTGCTGGCCATTCTCCAGGCCCTGGACCAGCTCGCCCTCATCGACCAGCTCCACGAGCAGGAGCAGTCCGATTTGGAGCGCCTGCGCAAAATGCTGCTGGCCCTGGCCACGGACATGCGCGCCGTGGTGCTGAAGCTGGCCCTGCAGGTGGTGCTGATGCGCCACATGAGCACCCTGGCCCCGGAGCAGCAGCAGCGCTACGCCCTGCAGACCCGGGACATCTTCGCGCCGCTGGCCAACCGGCTCGGCATCGCCCAGCTCAAGTGGGAGCTGGAAGACCGGGCCCTGCGCGTGCTGGAACCGGACATCTACCAGGAGATTTCCGACGAGCTCGAGGGCAAGCGCGTCGATAGGGAACGCTACATCGAACGCATCATCGGCCTGCTCCGCCACGAGCTGGAAAAATTCGGCGTGCCGGTGCGCAAGCTCTACGGCCGGGTCAAGCACATCAATTCCATCTACCAGAAGATGAAGCGCAAGGGCATCAAGTTCGAGCAGCTCAACGACATCCGCGCCGTGCGCATCGAAACGGACACGGCGGAGAACTGCTACAAGGCCCTGGCCGTGATCGATAGCCTGTGGAAGCCCATTCCCGAGGAGTTCGACGACTACATCAGTAAGCCCAAGGCCAACGGCTACCAGTCGCTGCACAGCTCCTTCATCGGCCCGGATAACCTCATCGTCGAGGTGCAGATTCGCACCAGCGCCATGCACGAGCAGGCCGAGCTCGGCATGGCCGCCCACTGGCTCTACAAGGAAAAGGGCGTCAAGCACAGCCTGCAGTTTGAAAAGCAAATCGAGTGGCTGCGCCGCATGATTTCCGGCGGCGACCCGAGCCGGGGCGACGTGGTCTTCGATGCCTTCAAGAACGAGGCCTTCCGCGAGCGCGTCTATGCGGTTTCGCCCCAAGGCATGGTCATCGACCTGCCCGAGGGCGCCACGCCGCTGGACTTCGCCTATCACATTCACACCTCCCTGGGCCACCGCTGCCGGGGGGCCAAGGTCAATGGCCAGATGGTGCCGCTGACCACGGCCCTGAAGAACGGCGACAGCGTCGAAATCCTCACCCAGAAGGAGCTCAATCCCAGCCGCGACTGGCTGAATAAACACCTGGGCTATCTGCAGAGCGAGCGCGCCCGGGCCAAGGTGCGCAGCTATTTCAAAAAGCTGGACAAGGACAGCCACATCGCCGCCGGCCGTGAGCTACTCGATAAGGAATGCCGCCGGCTCGGCCTCCGCAGCGACCGGCTGGCGGCGCTGGCGGACAAATTCAACCAGCACAGCGCCGAGGACGTGCTCGCCCTGATTGGCTCCGGCGAGGTGGGCGTGCTGACCGTGGCCCACGCCCTGGAGGAGCAGCAGCGCGTTGAACAGCCGCTGAGCTTCGCCGAACGGCTGGCCCTGCTGCCGATAAAACGGCGGCGCGGCGGCCGGCGCCAGAGCGTGGAAATCGAAGGCCTCGGCGACGGGGTGATGAACTTCGCCAGCTGCTGCCAGCCGCTGCCCCCGGTGGCCATCGGCGGTTTCCTGACCCAGGGCCGGGGCGTCAATATTCACCGGCGCGACTGTCGCAACTTTGAACACCTGGCCCGGGTGCACCCGGAACGGCTGGTGGCAGTGCGCTGGTCGGCGGCCGAGCTCGGTGCCTTCCCGGTGAAAATCCGGCTGGAGGCCCAGGACAACGCCAATATGCTGCGCGACATCAACGCCGTGCTCGTCAATGAGGGGGTGCCGATTCTGGAGGTGAATTTACAGCAGCAGAGCCACTACGGCCGGCTGGCCGGCCAGATGACCCTGGAGGTGGTCGATATGGAACAGCTGTCGCGGACGCTGCATCACCTCGGCCAAATCGACGGCATGATTGGCGTGGAACGGCAGGTGGACTGATGGGCCCGGAAAATCAAAAGCCCGGGCCGGTGCGCTTTGACCCGGCCGCCGCCGCCAATGCCGCCAATGCCGCCAGTGCCGCCAACGCTGGCAATGCTGGCAATGCTGGCAATGCTGGCAATG
>CAUSKK010000014.1:0-63793 GCA_963532425.1 uncultured Cardiobacteriaceae bacterium | reverse complement strand
GGCGCTTGCCGCCCAACGGCGCCCCGGGGAGTCCAGCCATGCTAAAAATTGAAAACCTGCACGCCCACTACGGGCCCATCGAAGCGCTTAAGGGCATTTCTCTGGAAGTGGGCGCCGGTGAAGGCGCTTGCCGCCCAACGGCGCCCCGGGGAGTCCAGCCATGCTAAAAATTGAAAATCTACACGCCCACTACGGGCCCATCGAAGCGCTTAAAGGCATTTCTCTGGAGGTGGGCGCCGGTGAAATCGTCTGCCTGATTGGCGCCAACGGCGCCGGCAAATCGACGCTGCTCAACTGCATCTGCGGCCAGCCCCCGGCCAGCGCCGGGCGCATCGACTACCTGGGCGAGGACATCAGCCACCTGGCCACCCACCAAATCTGCCGCCGGGGCCTGGCCCTGGTGCCCGAGGGCCGGCGCATTTTCCCCAGCCTGAGCGTGGAGGAAAATCTATCCCTGGGCGGCTTCTTCCAGAGTGCGGCCACCAACGAGCGCACCCGGGCCAATATCTACGAAAATCTGTTTCCCCGGCTGAAGGAGCGCCGCCACCAGCGTGCCGGCACTCTCTCCGGCGGCGAACAGCAGATGCTGGCCATCGGCCGGGGCCTGATGATGCAGCCGAAATTGCTGCTGCTGGACGAACCCTCACTGGGGCTGGCGCCCATCATCATCAACCAGATTTTCGCCATCATCCAGGCCATTCGCGCCGAGGGCATGACCATTCTGCTCGTCGAACAGAACGCCCATAAGGCCCTGCAAATCGCCGACCGGGGCTATATTCTGGAGCTGGGCCGCATCAGCCACAGCGACAGCGGCACCAACCTGCTGGCCAGCGACCGCATCAGGGAAGCCTATCTCGGCGGCTAAAAAAAACCCGGCACCAGGCCGGGTTCTCTTCTTCCAAGGAAAATAAAACCGCCCGAAGGCGGTCAAGATAGGAGATATAATTGTTGTTACCGTCTCGTGGCTCTCCGGCCATTGCCCAGCTGGGCCGGAGCCCAAGGAGGTCGCTGTCAATGGCTGCGGCAGTTGGTGAGGTCTGGCACTAACCGCTAATCCTGAGCTTCCGCCCGCAGCCGGGAAACTTTTCAAACCCAACTGCCCTCCATATGTATATCATTAACAAACATTGCCTCTAGAAGCAGGGGGTGTGCCAACGGCGATTCCACCCCCAAAATTTTTCACAAAAAGTTCAGAACCAGGCCGGCCCAGACGGCGGCCCCCACCCAGTTGCTGTGTAGAAAGGCGCGGAAACAGGCCTCCCGGTCGAACTGGCGAACGCTGTAGAGCTCCCAGGCCAGCAGCAGGGCGGCGGCCCCCAGACCGACGTGGTACCAGCCGCCGAGGCCGGCAACCCATCCCCCCAGCAGCAGCAGCAGCAGCATCAATCCCATCATGCCGGCCAGAAACGGCAGTTCCCGCCCCTCCACCCAGAGGGCCGACGAGTGCAGGCCGATGCGACGGTCGTCGTTCCTGTCCACCAGCGCATAGAACGTGTCATAGACCAGCGTCCAGCAGATGCCGGCGCCATAGAACAGCAGGGCCGGGCCGCTGATTCGCCCCAGCACCGCCGTGGAGGTCAGCAGCACCGGCAGGGCCAGGGCCATTCCCAGCACCAGCTGGGGCACGAGGAAGAAGCGCTTGCAGTAGGGATAGCCGAGCAGCAGCAGGCCGGCGACCCCAACCAGGGCTAGGGTGGCGCCGTTGAGCTGCAGGGCGAGCAGCAGATTCAGCGCCAGCAGCCCCAGTCCCAGCGCCAGGGCGGTGCCCACACTAATTTCACCGGTGGCCAGGGGCCGATTCCGGGTGCGTTCCACGCGGCCATCGAAATGGCGGTCGGCGATGTCGTTGAAGACACAGCCGGCGGCGTGGCTGAGGTAGCTGCCGAGCAGGAAGATGAAGACCAGCCGCGCCGGCGGTTGGCCCTGACCGGCCAGCCACAGGCCCCAGAGACAGCTCCAGACGATGAGCAACGGCACCACCGGCCCGTCCAGACGCAGGAGCCGAATGACGGCGGAAATTTTCGACGAGGACATAAACACTCCTAGGGTAGATGGGCCAGCACCAGGCCCAGCCAGAGGGCGGCGCCAACCCAGTTGTTGTGAAGAAAGGCCCGGAAACAGGCGTCCCGGTTGAGGTCGCGCGTTGTCCAGAGTTCCCAGAGGAAGAGCAGGGCGGCGGCGGCCAGACCGGCGTAGTACCAGCCGTTCAGCCCCGCCCACAGGCCGGCCAGCAGCAGCAGAGCCAGCATCAGGGCCATCATGGCGGCGAGAAAACGCGTTTCCCGGCCCGTGGCCCAGAGGGCCGAGGAGTGCAGGCCCAGGGCGCGGTCATCGTCCCGGTCCACCAGGGCATAGAAGGTATCGTAAACCAGGGCCCAAACGGCGCTGGCCAGATAGAGACAGAGGCCGGCCACGCTGAGGCTGCCCGTCAGCGCCACTTCGGCCATCAGAATGGGGGCGGCAAAGGCCAGACCCAGCACCGCCTGGGGCAGAGCGAGGAAGCGCTTACAGAAGGGATAGACGGCGAGGACGGCCAGGCAGTAGAGCGCCACCAGCCCGCTGGCCCGGTTCAGGGGCAGGAGCAGCAGCAGGCTGAGACCGGCGAGCAGGGCGGCGGCCCCCAGCGCTTCGGTGCCGGAGAGGGCGCCCTGGGCCAGGGGGCGCTGGCGGGTGCGCTGGACGTGGCCATCGAAAGCGCGGTCGGCCCAGTCGTTGAGGGCACAGCCCAGGGAACGGGTGCTGAGGGTGCCGAGCAGCAGGATAAAAACGACCAGTGGCGACGGGCGGCCGTGGCCGGCCAGCCACAGACCCCAGAGGGTGCTCCAGCCGAGGAGCAGCGTCCCCACCGGCCGGTCAAGGCGCAGCAGCTGGGCATAGGCGATGAGTTTGGCGTGCATGATTTTTCCGGAAAAAGTGCCCATGCTAAACCGAAATCTTCCCGCCGCAAGGCCCCGGGGTAAAGCACTCCGACCCGGGCTGGAACCAGGGAAGCGCTTCGTTCTGGAACGCCAGATTTTCCGGCGAAGCGCTTTCCCACTAGCGGCATCATTTTCCCCGGCCTGCCCCGGCCCCATGAACCAAACCGAAGCGCTTCCCGCCGAGAAGGCCCAATTTAATGAAGCGCTTCGTCATTAACCCAACGCCGGCCGCAACGGTTCACCATTGATACTTGCTGCCAAAGGTGGCCGGTGCTTCGTTCGCCCTAGCTTTGTTGGGAAGGAAGCGCTTCGGTTAGTTGAATGACCAGAACGAAGCGCTTCCCTAAAAATGACCCCTTCGCCGGCGAAGCGCTTCCCGCTAGCAGAATGATTTAGCCCGGCCCGCCGGTTCTGATTCAACGAACCGAAGCGCTTCGTTCTAGCCCCCGGGCCGGGGGTGCCAATGCCTACAAGCTGACGGTGATTATCGTCAATGGCTTCATGCCGAAGGTTTTCGGCCGCAACCGCAATGCCGCGCCCAGCGGGCCAAACGGGAGCGCTTGCCCGGCCCCTAGCCCGGGGGCCTTCTCCGCTAGAATAGGCCCTTTTTCCAGTCTGGAGCTTTTATGCAATATGTCTTCACCATGAACCGCGTCAGCAAGGTGGTTACCGGCGGGCGCTACATTCTCAAGGATATTTCCCTGTCCTTCTTCCACGGCGCCAAAATCGGCATTCTCGGCCTCAACGGCGCCGGCAAATCCACGCTGCTGAAAATCATGGCCGGCGTCGATACGGACATTCAGGGCGAGGCCCGCGCCCAGACCGGCATTCAAATCGGCTACCTGCCCCAGGAGCCCCAGCTCGACCCGAACAAAACCGTGCGCGAAGTGGTGGAGGAGGCCCTGGCCGCCAGCAAGGACCTGCAGGCCGAGCTCGACGCCGTCTATGCCGCCTACGCCGACCCGGACGCCGACTTCGACGCCCTGGCCGCCAAGCAGGCCGAGCTGGAAAATAAAATCGCCGCCGGCGGCGGCCATGACAACGAGCGCCGCATGGAAATCGCCGCCGACGCCCTGCGCCTGCCGCCCTGGGAACAGTCGGTCAGCACCCTGTCCGGCGGCGAGAAGCGCCGGGTGGCCCTCTGCCGGCTGCTGCTGTCCAGCCCGGACATGCTGCTGCTGGACGAACCCACCAACCACCTGGACGCCGAGTCCATCGCCTGGCTGGAACGCTACCTCCACGATTTCCCCGGCACCGTCGTTGCCGTAACCCACGACCGCTACTTCCTCGACAACGTGGCCGGCTGGATTCTCGAGCTCGACCGGGGTGAGGGCATTCCCTACGAGGGCAACTACTCCGCCTGGCTGGAACAGAAGGAGAAGCGCCTGGCCCAGGAGGAGAAGCAGGAGAGTGCCCACCGCCGCGCCCTGAAGCAGGAGCTGGAATGGGTGCGCAACAATCCCAAGGGCCGCCACAGCAAGAACAAGGCGCGGCTGGCCCGCTATGAGGAGCTGGCGAGCAAGGAATTCCAGAAACGGGCCGAAACCCAGGAAATCTACATTCCCGCCGGCGAGCGCCTCGGCGACAAGGTCATCATTGCCGAGCATCTGGCCAAGTCCTTTGAACATAAGGTGCTCTACGAGGATTTGAGCTTCAATCTGCCCGCCGGGGCCATTCTCGGCATCATCGGCCCCAACGGCGCCGGCAAATCGACCCTGTTTAACATCATCGCCGGTCTGGACCAGGACTATTCCGGCACCGTGGACATCGGTTCGACGGTGCAGATTGCCTTCGTCAACCAGTCCCGGGACGCCCTCGACGCCAGCAAAACCGTCTGGGAGGAGGTCTCCGAGGGGCTGGATAACATCGTCGTCGGCAGCTACACCATTCCCAGCCGTGCCTATCTGGGCCGCTTCAACTTCAAGGGGGCCGACCAGCAGAAACGCGTCGGCGACCTGTCCGGCGGCGAGCGCAACCGGCTGCATCTGGCCAAGCTGCTGAAGAGCGGCGGCAACGTGCTGCTGCTGGACGAACCCACCAACGATTTGGACGTGGAAACGCTGCGCGCCCTGGAGGAGGCGATTCTGTCCTTCGCCGGCAGTGCCCTGATTATTTCCCACGACCGCTGGTTCCTCGACCGGGTGGCCACCCACATTCTTGCCTTCGAGGGCGATTCCCAGGTGAGCTTCTTTAACGGCACCTACTCGGAGTACGAGGCCGACCGCAAGAAACGGCTCGGCGAGGCCGCCGACCAGCCGGTGCGCATCAAGTACAAACGCATCTAGCGCGTGGCCGCTTCCACTATTTTTACGCTGGTCAGCCTCGGCCTGCTGCTGCTCAGCGCCCTGCCCTACTATTACTGGCAGCGGCGCTTTCCCCTGCCCTTCGGCTGGCTGACCCGGCCGCTGGTCTTCATCGGCTCGGCCTTCACCTGCAATCTGCTGCTGGCCCTGGGCGGCTATCCGGTGGGCCTGTTTGTGCTGGCCTATCTGGGCCTGCTGCTGCTCAACGGCAGCCTCATCATCAGCCGGCTGGCGGCCCTGCCGCTGCCGCTGGCGGCCCAAATCGCCCTGGGCCTGCATCTGCTGCTGCGCTACTACGTGGCGTCCATCGTGCTGCTGCTGGCCCATTTCACCCGTCTTGCCCTGAACTAATATGTTGAAAACCGAAGAAAGTCGGCCGCTGGCGTCCTTCGTCGAGCAGGCCTATCTGGACTATTCCCTCTACGTCATCCTCGACCGGGCCCTGCCCTTTGTCGGCGACGGCCTCAAGCCGGTGCAGCGGCGCATCATCTACGCCATGGCCGAACTGGGGCTGGCGGCGCCGGCCAAACCGAAGAAATCGGCGCGCACCGTCGGCGATGTCATCGGCAAATATCACCCCCACGGCGATAGCGCCTGCTATGAGGCCATGGTGCACATGGCCCAGCCCTTTTCCCAGCGCTACCCGCTCATCGACGGCCAGGGCAACTGGGGCAGCAGCGACGACCCCAAGTCCTTCGCCGCCATGCGCTACACCGAGAGCCGGCTCAGCCCCTATGCCAAGGCCCTGCTCCAGGATTTGGCCACCGCCGAATTCCGGCCGAATTTCGATAGCAGCCTGACGGAGCCGACCTTTCTGCCGGCGCGGCTGCCCAACGTGCTGCTCAACGGCGCCACCGGCATTGCCGTCGGCATGGCCACGCTGATTCTGCCCCACAACCTGACGGAAATCGTCGCCGCCTGCCAGGCCCTGCTGGCCAATCCGGAGCTGGACGACGAGGCCCTGCACCAGCTGGTGCCCGGGCCGGACTTTCCCGGCGGCGGCGTCATCGTCTCGACGCCCGAGGAGCTGGCCAGCCTCTACCGCACGGGCCGAGGCACGGTGCGCCAGCGCGCCGCCTATGAAATCGACGGCAAGCGCATCATCATCACCGCCCTGCCCTACCAGCTGGCCGGGGCGCGGCTGCAGGAACAAATCGCCAAACTGGTGCAGCAGAAGAAATTGCCGCTGCTGGAGGAGATGCGCGACGAGAGCGACCACGAAAACCCGGTGCGGCTGGTGCTGACCGCCAAGAGCAGCCGGGAGGCGCCGCGACTGCTCGAACAGCTCTGGGCCAGCACCGACCTGGAGAAGCGCTTCAGCAGTCAAATGAACGTCATCGGCCTCGACGGCCGGCCGGCGGTGAAAAGCCTGAAAACCCTATTGACCGAGTGGCTGAGTTTCCGCCGCCAGAATCTGCGTATCCGCTGCCAGCAGGCTTTGCAGCAGCTCCGGGAACGGCTGGCGGTGCTGGCGGCGCTGCGGACGGTCTTCCAGCATCTGGACGAAACCATCGAGATTATTCGCAATGGCGACGACCCGGCCGCCGAACTGACGAAGCGCTTCGCCTTCAGCGCCGAGCAGCTGGCGGCGGTGTTGAATCTGCGCCTGCGCGCCCTGGCCCGGCTGGAGGAGGCCCAGCTGCGCCGGGAACAGCAGCAGAGCGAGGCCGAGGCCGCACGGCTGCAACGGCTGCTGGACGATGAAAAGCGGCTGGACCGGGAGATTGGCCGGGAGCTGGCCGCCGACAGCGTCCTCTATCAGGACGGCCGCCGCTGCCGCCTCGAGCCCACCGCCGCCGCCGGGGTGCCGAGCCTGCCGCCGAGCGACGAGCCGCTGACGGTGGTCTTTTCGCGCCAGGGCTGGGTGCGGGCCGGCAAGGGCCACCAGCTCCAGGGCGAAGCGCTTCCCTATAAAACCGGCGACGGTTTCCTGTGCCAGCTGGCCACCTCCTCGGCGGCCACGGCGGTGCTGTTCGGCAGCGATGGCCGCGTCCACAATCTGGGCCTGCAGGATTTGCCGAGCGCGCGCGGCTACGGTGAACCGCTGGCGGCGAGCCTGAGCCTCGACCCCACGGCCAGCCTGCTGACGGCGGTGGTGCTGGAGCCCCGGCGGGAATATCTGGTGCTCAGCGACCGGGCCACGGCCTTCCGCTGCCGGGGCGAGGATTTGCGCAGTGGCAAACGCCAGGGCAAGGCCCTGCTGACCCTGGCTCCGGAGGCCCGGGCGCTGGCCCTGCTGCCGCTGCCGACCGACGCGGACGCTTGGGCCCTCCAGCTGACCCTAAGCAACAATTCAAGCCGGACGCTGCCGCTGGCGACGGTGCCGCTGCTCAGCAAGGGCAAGGGCAAAAGCCTGCTGCGCCTGCCGCCGACCCTGCGGCTGGTGGCCGCCAGCCTGCAGCCGGCCCGGCCGGAATTGAGTCTGCTGGACTAGCCGCCGGCCGAAAGAACGTCGCCCCGGCGGCGTTTTTTTTTGGGAGAGGGGGGGAAGCGCTTCGGCCGAGGCTCTAATTCAATAGCCCCGGCCTATGGCAAACAGAAGGGCCGCCATGAACAGGCCCAGCACGGTGAAAAAATAAAGCAGGGCCCAATAGGGGCTCTTCCGTTGGAGTTTCCGCAGGAAATGGCTGAAGGCCACGTAGAAGCTGATGAGCGCACAGCTGGCAAAAATAAAGCGCCGGTCGAAATGAAAAATCCAGCCAAAAAATGCCGTGATGCCAGCCGTTACAACCAGATTAATGGCCAGTTTGGCCGGCAGGGCGTAATCCGTGGCCAGGATAATTTCCGTCCACAGGTGTAGAACCGCCAGCAGCAGCATGAGCGCAATCAGCATGGCGGGCCACTCCGAGTGAGCCCAATGGGATAGTTCATCTCAAACCGCCCGCCGCCGGGCCCAGGCGGCCACCAGCGCCCGTACCAGCTCGGCCGAACGTTGGCTGGCCAGGGGCAGAAATTCATCGAAACTCAGGGCGGCACCGCCGTCGGCTAAATCGGAAAGGGCCCGAATCACCAGCCAGGGCGTTTGCAGCCGCTGGCAGGTCTGGGCGATGGCGGCGGCCTCCATTTCCAGAGCCCGGGCCTCGGGAAAATCCCGGCGGATGCGGGCAACGTCGGCCGGGTCGTGGATGAACTGGTCGCCGCTGACAATCAGCCCCGGCGCCTCACAGCGGCCCCCCAGGGCGGCGCTCACCGGCCCGGCCAGCTCGGCGGCCAGGGCCACGGCCTCGGGGTCGGCGGCAAAGCGCGGCGGACAGGCCGGCAGCTGGCCCTTGGCATAGCCGAAGGCGCCGACGTCCACATCGTGGTGGGCGGTTTCGGCGGCGATGACGATGTCGCCCTGGCGCTGGCCCGGGGCCAGTCCGCCGGCGCTGCCGGTGTTGATGACCAGCGTTGGCGCCCAGCGTTGGATAAGCAGGGTGGTGGCGATGGCCGCGTGCACCTTGCCGATGCCGCACTGGCTCAGCACCACCGGCACCCCGGCCAGCCGACCCTGATGGAACGAGTGATGGCCGTGGTGGATTTCCTCCCGGTCGGTCAGAGCGGCCTGCAGCTGGGCGGCCTCGGGGGCCATGGCGGCGATGATGGCGAGGGTCATAAGAATCTCCTAAAACAAAAGGAGCAGCATAGCCCAAGGGTCGGGTGGCCGGCCCGTATTCATAGAGGAAAACCGATGAAATATAGCAATGACAGCGCCATCAACCAGCTGGTTCTAGAGAAACTACGCGGCGGTTGGACCTACCGTAAAAGCCGCAAACACCACGTGCTCATTTCGCCCCAGAACCGCCGCATCGCCATTCCCTCCTCGCCCAGCGACCGCCGCTCCTTCCTTAATTTTGCCTGCCGGGTGCAGAAGCTGGAGCTCTAGCCGAAGCGCTTCGGATTCCTGGACGGCCTAGGCCGAAGCGCTCCGGTTCGCTAGACCAGAAAGAAGCGCTTCGCTATTCCTAGCTTACCCAGGCCGAAGCGCTTCCCTTCTAAACCCCGGCCCGGGGAAAATCCGTTGTCGCTGACAGAACCGAAGCGCTTCCCTCCCTCCAGAGCGAAGCGCTTCTTTCATCTAGGCCCGCTGGCAGCGCTCCCTTCCCTCCAGCCTCAAATTTCCCAGAGCGAAGCGCTCCCCTTGTTTCCAGAACACGGGCCGGGGCCGATGACCGAAACGGGGAAGCGCTTCCTCCTGCCGAAGCGCTTCGTTGGCGCCGGCCTTTCTAATCGAAGCGCTCCCCCGGTTTGGCCCAATCGAAGCGCTTCGTTCCCCCAGATTTGCCGGGGGTAAAGCGCTTTCCCCTTTTCTCCAGAGACAGGCCGCGCCGGGCGGCCCTATTTAAGGAAGCGCTTCCTCCTGTCGAAGCGCTTCATTTCCCAGCGGCTTTTTAAATTGAAGCGCTCCCCCTTTTCCCCTGAAGACCCGCCGGGGCTGATGACCGAAACAGGGAAGCGCTTCCCCCGGGGTCTGGCCGAAAGGAAGCGCTCCTTTTCTTTTAACTCTGGTTCGGCAGGCCGAAGCGCTTCCCGAGCTTCAGACCGAAGCGCTCCCCTTTTTCTGCCTTAGCCCCCCGGCCTGTTCCTCCCCGTGGCCCATCGCGGCGGGCAAATTACCGGAAGCGCTTCGTTTGGGGTTGAGAGGCAGCGGCGGCCGGGGCAGTGCTGAAGTGCCTATTGGCTTTGAACAAGGACGGGCAGCCGAGCCGGAACAATCCGCCGGGGCCACGAAGCGCTTCCCTCGGGAAGGGGCCTAACAGTTGAAACCGATTCCTCCGGCCGAAGCGCTCCCCTTTTGAACCCCGGCCCGGGCAAATTCCGGCGCCGCGCCCGGGCACTGGGATTGGAAAAGCGCTTCACTCTGGAAATGAGGCCGAACGGTCGAAATGGACTCCCCAGCCCGAAGCGCTTCGGTGGGCTAGACCAGAACGAAGCGCTTTACTTCCCAGCGGCTTTTTAAATTGAAGCGCTCCCCTTGTTTCCAGAAAACGGGCCGGGGCCGATGACTAGAGCAGGTCAGTGCTCCCCTAATTAGTGGCTTTTCAAGCCGAAGCGCTTCGGTTTCCCCGGCCTTCCTAATCGAAGCGCTTCTTTCATTTAGGCCCGCTGGAAGCGCTCCCTTCCCTCCGCCTCAACCCAAAAAGAATCCATCGCCGATGCCTGAACCGAAGCGCTTCGGTTCTTCCAGACTCAATCTTCCCAGAACGAAGCGCTCCCTTTATTTTTCAGAAAGCAGGCCGGGTGGTCGGGGGGATTGGGGAAGCGCTTCCCTCTAGAACAGGGGGGCAAATGAATGAAGCGCTTCGGTTGCCGGTGGCTTTTTAAATTGAAGCGCTCCCCTCTTTCCAGAAAACGGGCCGGGGCGGGCGGTGAAGATTGGGGAAGCGCTTCCCTCGGGAAGAGATGCCAAACGGTCGGAATTAATTCCCCAGCCGGAAGCACTCCCTTTCTTTTAACTCTGGCTCGGCAGGCCGAAGCGCTTCGGTTCCCTCCAATCTCAACCTTCCCAGAACGAAGCGCTCCCCTTGTTCCTAGAAAGCAGGCTGGGGCTGATGGCCACGCTGGGGAAGCGCTTCCTAGCACCGAAGCGCTTCGGTCTGGGGCGCGGTTTTTTGGGTGGGAACAATGAATTCACGGCGTCGAAGCGCTTCCTTTTGAACCCCGGCCCGGGAAGATTCCGGGCCATTGGCTAAACCGAAGCGCTTCGGTTTGATGGTGCCCGTTGGAAGCGCTTCCCGCTGGAAGGGGCTGAGCGGTCGAAACCGATTCCTCCGGCCGCAGCGCTTCCCTTTTTCCCGGAAAACGGGCCGGGGTGGGCGCTGGGATTGGGGCAGCGCTTCCCTCCGGAACAGAGGGCGAATGGAAGAAGCGCTTCCGGGGTTAGGAGCTTTTCAAAACGAAGCGCTTTATGAATGGGGTTGGGTTGCGGGTCGAAGCGCCTCTTCCCGTCGGTTGGCGGCGAAGCGCTTCGGGGCGGGCGGGGCCCCTAGAACGGCAGCGGCCGGCGGCGCAGGCGCAGGGCGTTGGCCAGCACCGACAGGGAACTGAGCGTCATGGCCAGGGCGGCGATGACCGGGGTCAGCTGGCCGGCCATGGCCAGGGGCAGGGCGATGGCGTTATAGGCGAAGGCAAAAAACAGGTTCTGGCGGATATTGGCCACGGTCTGGCGGGCAATCAGCAGGGCCCGGGCCAGATTCATAAGCGACGGTTGCACCAGCCGCAGGGCCGCGCTGGCACTGGCCACGTCGCTGCTGCCCTGAACGGCGATGCCACTGTCGGCTCGGGCCAGGGCCGGGGCGTCGTTGATGCCGTCGCCCACCATGGCCACCCGCCGCCCCTGGGCCTGCAGCGCCGCCACCCGCTCGGCCTTGGCCCGGGGACTGAGGCCGCCCGTGGCCGAGGCCAATCCCAAGGATGCCGCCACCGCCGCCACCGCCGCCGGCCGGTCGCCGCTGACCATCTCCAGCTCCACCCCCAGCCCGCGCAGGGCCGCCAGGGCCGCCGCGCTGTCCGGGCGCAGCGGGTCGCCGAGGGCAAAGAGGGCCGCCGGTTCGCCGTCCACGCTCAGACCCACCAGCGTGGCCGTGGCCCAGGGGTCGGCGGGCAAAGCCGGCGGCAGGTTCACGCCGCTGAAGCTCGGATGGCCGAGGCGCAGCCGTTTACCGTCCAGCTCGGCTTCGACGCCGGCGCCGGCCACCACGCGCAGATTCGCCAGCGGCGGCCGGGGCCCGGTGTCCAGGGCAAAGGCCCGGGCCAGCGGGTGGCGCACCGAACTCTGCAGGGCCGCCGCCCAGCGTTCCAGCGGCGCCGAGGCAAAGGCCGGGGCCGTCCAGCGGGCGAGGATGTGGGGCTGGCCGACGGTCAGGGTGCCGGTTTTATCCAGCAGCAGCACGTCGGTGGCGGCGAAGGTTTCCAGGGCCTCGGCGTCGCGAAACCAGATGCCCCGGCCCACGGCCCGGCCCAGGCCCACCATCAGACTGGCCGGCGTCGCCAGTCCCAGGGCACAGGGGCAGGCCACCACCAGTACGCTGACCGCATGAATCAGCGCCGTGCGGCCGTCGCCGAGGGCGGCCGTGGCCAGCAGGGTGAGCAGGGCCAGGCCCAGCACCGCCGGGACAAAGTGGGCCGCCACCCGGTCGGCGAGCCGGGCCAGGGGCGCCTTGCTGTTCTGGGCCTCGCGCAGGGCCGTGGTCAAATCGCCGAGCAGGGTGGCCGCGCCGGTGGCCTCGACCCGGTAGCTGAAGGCGCCGTCGCTGACCAGGGCCCCGGCCAGCACCCGGGCGCCGGGCTCCCGGCACTGGGGCAGCGCTTCGCCGGTGAGGTGGGATTCGTCGCACCAGCCGGAGCCGGCCTGCACCCGGCCGTCGGCAACGATGCGGTCGCCGGTCTGGGCCCGGAGCACATCGCCCACGGCCACCGCCGCCGTTGCCACCGTCTCCGTTCCGGTGGCCGTCTGCCGTTGCACCGTGCGCGGCGTCAGCTGGAGCAGCAGGGCCAGGGCGTTGAGGCTGCCGCGTTTGGCGCGCTCCTCCAGCCATTTGCCCAGGCCCACCAGCGCCAGCACCATAACGCTGGCCTCGAAGTAGAGGTCGGGGCGGCCGCTCCAATAGGCCCAGCTGGAATAGCCATAGATGGCCATGGTGCCGAGCACGATGAGCACGTCCATATTGGCACTGCCGGCCCTGAGGGCCCGGCCGGCGCGGCGGTAGAAGGGCCCGGCCAGTAGTTGGGCGGCGCTGGCCAGCAGCCACTGCCAGAAGGGCGGCAGCATCCATTGGTGCCGACCGAACAGCATGGCCCCCATGGCCGGCAGGAACGGCAGGGCCAGCAGCAGCGTGGCCAGTAGCGGCCCGGGCGGAGGCGGCGGGGGCGGCAGCCGTTCGTCCAGCAGGGTGGCGCGGAAGCCGCTGGCGGCCACCAGTTCGCGCAGGTTTTCCGACTGGAGCTGGGCCTCGTCGTAGTCAATGAGGGCCTCCTCGCTGGCAAAGCTGACCTCGGCCCGGCGCACCGCCGCCACCGCGCGCAGGGCCGCCTCCAGGCCGCTGGCGCAGCTCTGGCAGTGGAGGCCGTCGATGTGAAAACTGGCCCGGGCCATCAGGGCTGCTCGTCCGGGGGGAGCGCTTCGCGGCGGCGGCGCCGGTGGCGCCAGAAGACATAAATCAGCGCCAGCAGCGGCACGCAGAGGCTGAAGGCGATGATGCCGAGCACCACCGATAAATCCATCTGGTTGTTTTCAAAACTCGTGCAGCCGGTGAGCAGGGCCAGCAGCAGGCCGGGGGGAATTAATCTCATGTTTCGCTTCTCCTGGGGACGATGCTAAGAGCGCTTCCCGAAGGAAGCGCTGCAAAAGGTGGGGATTGTAGCCGCTGTTAGCCGGTATTACGCAGGCCGGCGGCCAGGGCGTTGATGCTGCGAATCAGCGGGTCTTCGATGGCCGGGCTCGGGCCGTCCTGGCGGCGCCGGTGCAGCAGCTCGATTTGCATATAGTTCAGCGGGTCCAGATAGGCATCGCGCCACTGCAGCGACTGCTTCAGCTCCGGCTGGGTGGCCAGCAGCTCGCTCTGGTTCAGAATGCGCCGGAACTGGGCCGCCGTCTCCGCATATTCGGCCTGGAAGGCGTCCAGCACCCGCCGGCGGACAGCGGCGTCCGGGCAGAGCTGGGCGTAGGCGGTGGCAATGTCCGGTTCGGTTTTGGCAAAGCCCATTTCAATGTTGGAGATGAAGGCGCGGAAAAAGGCCCAGCGCTGGAGCATTTCCCCAATCTGGGCCTCCTCCTCGGGGCGAATGGCGGCCAGGGCGCTGCCGACGCCGAACCAGGCCGGCAGGGTGAAGCGGGCCAGCGACCAGGCGAAGACCCAGGGAATGGCGCGAATGGTCTGCTTGGTGGGCGTGCCCTGTTTGCGGTGGGACGGCCGCGAGCCGATGTTCAGCAGGCTGATTTCCTGAATGGGCGTGGCGCTCTGGAAGAAATCGTAGAGGCCCTCGGTGTGGTCGGTCAGGGCCCGGTAGCGGGCCTCGCAGCTGTCGGCGAGCCGGGCAATGAGCGCTTCGTACTGGGCCAGCTCCGGCGGATTGGTCTCAAAGCGGGTGGAACTGGCCTTGAGGGCGCCGGTGATGCCCACGGTCAGCTCGTAGGTGGCGGTTTCGGCGTTGGCATATTTGGCGTAGAGCACTTCGCCCTGCTCGGTGAATTTGATTTCCCCCTGCAGGGTGCCGGCCGGCTGGGCGACGATGGCCTTGTGGGTGGAACCGCCGCCGCGACTGACCGAACCGCCCCGGCCGTGGAACAGCCGGGTTTTGAGCTGGAAGCGCTGGGCAATGGCCAGGATATTCTGCTGGGCCCGGTAGAGCTGCCAGGCGCTGGTGAGAATGCCGCCGTCCTTGGAGCTGTCCGAATAGCCCAGCATGATTTCCTGGGTGTTGCGCTGGCCGGCGACCACGGCCCGGTAGGTGGGATTGGCGAAGAGCGTCGGCAGAATGTGGTCGATGTTCTTCAAATCCTCGATGGTCTCGAACAGCGGCGCAATGGGCAGGGCGGCCCAGGGCTGGCCGTGGCTGTCGTGGCCGCTGAGGCCGGCGAAGCGCATCAGGAACAGCACCTCCAGCACGTGGCTGGCCCGGTTGGTCATGGAGATGATGTAGCTGCCGAAGGTGCCCGGGCCCATGAGCTCACGCAGCCGGGCGATGGTCTGCAGCAGGGCCAGCTGTTCCAGCGTCGCCGGCGCCAGCTCCCGTTCAAACAGCAGCGGCGCCCCCGGGGCGGCGATGAGCCGGCTCAGCAGGGCGCAGCGTTCTTCTTCGGGAAGCGCTTCGTAGTCGGGCAGATTGGGGGCGTGGCGGAAAATGTCGGCGACCACGGCGCTGTGGTGGCTGGATTCCTGGCGGATGTCGAGGCTGGCCAGATGGAAGCCGCAGGTTTTCACCAGCCGAATCAAATCGAGCACGCTGCCGTTGGCCCGGCGCGGGTCATGCTGGGCGAGGCAGCGGCGAATCAGTTCCAAATCGGCGAGCAGGGCCTCGGGCCGGGGGTAGATGTGTTCGGCCGGGCTGGCGCCGAGGCTGAGGATATATTTCCGCGTCGCCCGCACCTTGGCGAGAATGGCCGACAGCAGCCGGCGGTAGGGCTCGTTGCTGTAGTCCATGGGGTTGTAGGACAGCACCTCATCGGTGAGGGCGGCGTAGTCGTCGAGCTTGGCGTAGAGCTCCGGCGCCAGTTTGACGATGCTGGCGCAGTGAATCAGCTCCTGCTGCAGGGCCTTCAGGGCCTCCAGATAGTGGGAGAACAGCGTTTCCGCGTGCAGCAGCAGGGCCGTTTGGGTGGTTTCGTGGGTAACGAAGGGATTGCCGTCGCGGTCGCCGCCAATCCAGGAGCCGAAGCGCATCAGCGTCGGCAGGGGAAAGTCGCTCAGCTCCGGATAGACGCGGTTCAGGGCCTTGCCCAGATTGCGGTAGACCTGGGGAATGGCGCGGAACAGGCTGTTATTGAAGTAGTGCATGCCGTTGTTGATTTCGTCCAGCACCAGGGGCTTGCGCTGGCGCACCTCGTCCGAGGCCCAGAGCAGTTCGATGTCGCCCTGGAGCTGCTTCAGGGTGGAACGATAGGCGCCGCTGCCCTCGCTCTGGCCGTCGAGCTGGCGGCAGCGCCGGAAAATATTCTGCAGCAGATTCATGGTGGTACGCCGCCGGGCCTCGGTGGGGTGGGCGGTGAACACCGGGATAAATTGCAGCTGTTGCAGCAGTTCGCGCATCTGTTCCGGGCTGATGTCGCTGGCGCGGCACTCCTGCAGGGTGCGGTGGAAGGAGCCCTCCCACTGGATGGCGTCGGCCTCCTGCTGTTCGTTGCGGGTGCGGCGCTGGGCGTCCTCCTCGGCGATGTTGGCCAGGGAAAAATAGAGGCTGAAGCCCCGGATAACGTCCCGGAGGGTGTCATTGTCGAGGGCGGCGATTTGGGCGCGCAGGCCGGCGAGCCGTTCGGCGTCGGGGCGCTGGCGCTGGGCGATGAAGCCCCGGCGCAGGCTTTCGATGACTTCCAGGGTCTGGGGGCTGGTCTGGGCTTCGATGACCTGGCCGAGGATTTGGCCAAGCAGGCGGATACGCTGGGACAGCAGGGGATTGGTGGGATGCATGGGAAACCTTCCGTAAAACTAAGGCCAAAATTTTAGCAAGGGCCCCGGGGCGCTGCGGTTGTCATTCCTTCATGCAAAAAAAAGCCCGGCGAAGGAGCACGCCGGGCAAGGAGAAGTCAGAAACCAAAAAGCTGACAACGGCGGCCATTATAATCAGCGCCCCCAAACGGGGGCAAGATTGCCCCGGGAGTTGCCATGACCCTGAACCCTATCCTCGCCGCCCGGCTCCGGGCCAGCGGCCTGCTGACGCGCCAGCCGACGGTGGCCGCCGTCGTTGAACAGCTGCTCGCCGTCCAGGCCCAGGACGAGCCGTCCACCGCCTATTCCTTCTATCTGCGCACCGGCCTGAGCGCCGCCGCCATAAGCGCCGAGCTCGCCGCCGGTGCGATTATTCGTCTCCATCTGCCCCGGCCCACCTGGCACTATGTGCGCCGCGCCGACCTGCCCGTCCTGCTGACGCTGCTGTCCGGGCCGCTGCTGGCCGTCGCCGGCCGCGACCGTCGCGCCATGGGCTGGCAGGGGCCGACGCTGGAACGGGCGTTAAAAATGCTGGAAAGCCTGCTGACGGACCAGCCCCGGCCGGCCGCCGCCCTCATCGACGCCCTGACCCCGGCCTTTCCCGCCATCGGCCAGAACCGCCGCGCCGGCCGCCACCTGCTGCAGATGGCCGAAGCGCTGGGGCTGGTGGGCCAAATCGGCGCCGATTATCACTGGCTCAATCTGCCGCCGGCGCCGGAACGCAGTCGGGCGGAACGGCTGCAGGAGCTGGGGGCGCGCTGGCTGGCCGGCCGGGCCGTGGCCAGCGGGGCGGATTTGGGCCGCTGGCTGGTGCTGCCGGCCGCCGACCGGGCGCTGATGCTGGCGCCCTTCCCGCGCCGGCGCTGGGCCGGGGTGGACTATTACCACAGCGCTGGCGATTTCGACGCCGGGGCCACGTTCACCGGCCTGCTGCCGCTGTTCGATGAGCTGGTGCTCAGCCACCGGGGCGCGGCGTTCCCCGGGGCCGACGCTCTGCCGCCGCCGCCCTTCGTCAATGGCCAGGGACTGCTGCTCCGGGCCAATCGCCGGCTCGGCTACTACCGCCGGCCGTTGCGGGCGGGCCAACTCCAGTTCGACTACCAGCTGCCGCCGGGCCAGGCACTACCGGTCGAGCTGGCCGCCGTGGCCGCAGACTGGCGGCGCTGGGCGGCCGGGGGCGGTGAAAACGAAGCGCAGCGCTAGCGCTAAAAAGGGGGAGCGCTTCGCGCGGAAGAGTCTCAACGAAGCGCTTCGTTCTCCGGCGTTGTATTTTCTGCCAGGCGCGCCCGGGGCCCCCATTGGGAGGAAGCGCTTCGGTTTGGAATCATCAATCAGCCAGCAGTGGCGAACGGGGAGCGCTTCGTTAGGGCGAAGCGCTTCGCCGGGGGGAAGCGCTTCAGCCGAGCAGGTCGCGCAGCAGCTGGCGCGGGTCGGCGTTGGCGGTGAACAGGGCGCTGGGGACAAGGAACAGCCCCTCGGCCGGGGCCGTGGCGGGGAGTTCGAGGGCCTGGGCATGGATTTCCGCCGGGGGGCCGGGCCAGCGGTACAGCAGCGGCAGACCGCTGGCGGCGCTCAGTTCCTGGGCCAGCTGCCGGGCGGCCCGCTGGTTGTCGCGGTGCCAGTAATTCAATTCGGCCAGCAGCACATCCTGACCGCCGGCTTTGCCCGCCAGCCACAGCCGGCTGCGCGGCACTTCCCGGCTCCAGCTCGTTTTTTTCTCCCAGTAGAGGCCGCAGAAATCGGCCGCCGGCCAGCACCCTTCCCTTTCATAGGGGCCGAAATAGCTGGCCCGGTTGCGGTGGAAGCTATCGGATTGGGCCTCGTAGCCACAGCGGCGCCGCTGCCAGACCCGGCGCGCCAGTCCGGCCGCCACCAGCGTTGCGACCAGTCCGCCCAGTTCCATCAGGCCACTCATCTGCTGGGCCGTGGGCGGCTGGAACAGCAGCAGCACAATCAACACCAGCAGCAGGCCGCCGAGCAGCAGCCACAGGGGAAAATCCAGCCGGGCGGTCAGGTTCTGGCGGTAGGAATGGCCGGGGGGCGCGCGGGGCGGCAGGGGAGCGGCCAGGGGGATAGCCGCCGGCCGGGGCCAGTCGCGGCGGCATTCGGCCAGTTCCCCCAGGGCCCCACGGGCTAGAACCAGGGCCAGCAGCAGAATCAGCAGTTTCAGGCCCCCGGACAGGGGAGAGGCCAGGCTGCGCTGGACGAGCAGGGCGACGAAAACCAGCAGCAGCAGAGCATTCAGGCCGACGCTAAGAATATGGGCACGGGAACGACCGGCCAGCAGGGTGCTATCGGCCGGCATGATTTTCCACCAGCGCCCGCTTTCCCACAGGCGCAGCAGGGCCCACTGGCCGAGGGCGACGGCGGCGAGGCCGGCGGTCAGGGTGGGCAGGCCCCGGAAGGATTCCAGCGCCGGGCGGGTCAGATAGAGCAGCCCGCCGGCCAACGGCAGCAGCAGCAGGGCCAGCCATAGCCGGGCGCCGATTTCGCGGCGGGTCAGGGTGAGGAAGGGGCTAGGCGCGGGCGACAGCCGTTCGGGGGTCGCCGGATAGCTGAGGAACATGGGCTTCTCCATAGGTAAAAGGAGAAATTATAGGAAGAAAGGGCCGGGGCAGCGCTTCGGTTCAGAGCGGGCCGGGACCAGTCCGAAGCGCTTCGGCCGTTGAAGCAACGCCACGGTGGCATCCGGGCGGACGGGCCGGAGTCGGTGCTTCACCAACCAGGGTTCGGGGAATGAAGCGCTTCGGGCTGGGAACCCCAGGAAAGGGGGAGGCTTCGCCGGCGCGTTGTTCAATCAATTTTTCCGATTGGCCGGAGCGAAGCGCTTCCCTGGGAAAGACAAGCGGCGCCGGGCCGAGGCCAGTCAAAGTAAAACGGGCCGGCTGGGGAGATAGGAGGAACGAAGCGCTTCGTTCTGGTCTGCTCGGGCGGAGCGTTTCGCTTCCACGAGTGGCAAACGGTGAAGCGCTTCGGGCTGGGAACTAAGGAAAGGGGGAGCGCTTCGGTTGGTTAGGGTGGGTTCGCCGGCGGCTACTGGCTCCTTTCTAGTCTCCCGGCGCCGGCTGGGTTCTTTACGGCCGAAGGAAGCGCTTCGCTGTGGAATGGGGCGGGGCGCGGGGACGCTGGGGAGGAACGAAGCGCTTCGGTCGGCTGGGATTCTGGGCCGCTGGGGGGAAGCGCTTCGACGGTGGGAATAACCATTGCCGGGAAGCGCTTCCCACTGGGAAACGGCCCGGCGCTGGGGGCGGGGAAATCTATTCCTCCGTGTCGTCGTGCAAACGCCGTTGCACCTCGCGGCGGTGAACGGGAATGGGGGCCGGGGCCTGACTGCCGAGACGAATTTGGCTGCCGTGGACGGCCAGAAGGGTGATTTCAATTTCATCGTTAATCACGATGGCTTCGCCGGGGCGGCGGGTCAGAATCAGCAGGGTTTTCTCCGGTAAAGCTGGGTTGCCGGCGGCCGTTGCGGCTATTAAGCCAGGCGGGCCGGGGTCGATTTATTTCTTTTGGACAGCGGTACAGCATTGGCACACTTTTGGCCTAGCACTATGGAAAGCAAGAAGAAAAGGAATAAATCATGACTTTTATAACCCTACTACTCATTGTTTCGGTGGCCCTGCCCTACTGTGGCCAACAGTGGCGGCGTGAGGTCGGACTTAGCCTGGCTAACCTCTACCGGCTGCGCAACGAAAAACAGGAAAAACAGAATAATTTCAGCACCTTCATGCTGCTGCCCCTGGCGGCGGCCCTGATTTGGGTCATCTGGTACCAGGACTATTGGCCGCTGCTGCCGGCGCTGCTGGCCGCCGCTCTGATTGGCTGGAGCCAGTGGCGCACGGCCCGGCTGCTCGCCCAGATTGACGCCAGCATCGAAGGCTATGGACACCAGTAGCGCGGCACTGTGGCTGGCCGGCCTGCTGCTGGCCGATTTAGATCGGCTCGGCGGGCGGCTCAGCTACGGGCAGAAATGGCTGCTGGTGCTCGGACTGGCGGGCCTGCTGGCCGGCTGGGGCGATGTGGGGCTGGGCTTCGGGCTGGGACTGCTCAGCCTGATGATGACCCTGGGCCATCTCGGCCACCGCCGGCCCGGCCGCGGCCCCTATTTCCATGCTGCCAATCCGGCCCGCTGGCGGCGCCAGCTGGAGCGGGGGGCGTGGTTCTGGCGGGGGCTGCTGGCCCTGCCGCTGTTGCTGGCCGCCGGGGCCTTTTTCAGTGGCCACTACTATGGTCTCAGCGTGCTGGCGGTGCTGCCCCTGCTACTGCCGCTGTTCTTTCTCGCCCGCCACCGCCGCCAACGGCAGACCCGGCGGCTGGAACAGCTGGCCCGGCAACGGTGGCTGGAAAAATAAAGAAGCCCTCGTCCGAGGGCTTTTTTGTGGGCGCTAGGCCCGGTGGTAGGGGTGATTCTGGTTGATGGTCCAGGCCCGGTAGAGCGCTTCGGCCACGACGATGCGCACCAGCGGGTGCGGCAGGGTCAGCTTGCCCAGCGACCAACTCTCCTGGGCCCGGGCCTTGACCTCGGCGCTGAGGCCCTCGGGGGCGCCGATAATCAGGGCCAGTTCGCGATGGTTTTCCTGCCAGTGGGCCAGGCGTCGGGCGAGCTCCTCACTGCTGTATTCCTGGCCGCCGCCGTCCAGGGTAACCACGTAGCCGTTGCCGACCCGCTGGAGGATTTCCTGGGTTTCCTTCTCCTGGGCGGCGCGCAGCTGGCTTTTGTTCAGGCGTTTTTGCAGTGGGATTTCTGACAGATGGAGGCCAACGTCGCCGCGCAGGCGCTGCTGGTAGTCGCGGAAGCCCTCATTGACCCAGATGGGCATCTTGCTGCCCACACTGATGAGATTAATTTGCACGGGGATTGACGGACCAGAGCTTTTCCAGGGCGTAGAGTTCGCGCGTTTCCGGGCGCATGAGGTGCACGATGATGCTGCCCAAATCCACCAGCACCCAATCGCGGCTGTCCTCGCCCTCGATGCCGAGGATGGGGAAGCCCTGGCTTTTGGCGTCGAGATAGACCTTGTCGGCCAGGGCGTGCAGGTGGCGGTCGGAGGTGCCGCTGGCGATGACCAGATAGTCGGCATAGTCGGCCTTACCGGCCAAATCCAGCCACTGGATATCCTGGGCTTTCAAATCATTGAGGCTGTTATTAACCAGAGTCTTTAATTTGTCCATGTAATGTATTCTCTTAAAATTGTGGGCCAGTGGCGAATAAGGAAGAAAACCACCACCGTATTTAAAACCATACAGGCCCAGAAAAAAATCATAAAGCGGCTTTTACTAATTTTATGGCGATAGAAACGGCGGGCGACAATAGCGCCGGGCCAGCCGCCCAGCAATGCGGAAATATATAAATCGGTTTCGGGAATGCGGAATTTCTTTTTAATCAGCGCATACCATTTATCCCGGCGGTAGAGGGAAAAGGTCAGACCACTAATTACCAAGATGGCGGCGGCAAATTCCCATTTGGCCCAGAATAGGGCGAAGAAATAAAACAGGATTAAAACCGAAAAAATCACCGAGCTAAAACGGCCCTCATAGGCCACGTCAAAATCGACGACGCCGGCCTTGGGCAGGGCCTTTTCGTCCTCTTCCTGCAGCACCCGGGTGGCGCTGTATTTCTTTTTCTCCTCATTCCAGTGGGCATAGAAAACCACCCGGTCGCCCTCCTCCGGCCGGGAATGTTCATAGCCATAGCTGCTGATATGAAAATAGACACTGTTATTACTGTTGTCGAGGCGAATAAAACCATATCCACTTTGGTCATTCCAACGACTAATAACGCCCTGATAGGGCGTCCTTGGCTGTAGCGTTATCATCGGCACCGTTCCAATAAAAAACCATTTAATTTCAGCCAATAGTCGCCCCATTGACCTCCTTTATTAATTCTATCCAGTTCCGCCGCCAGTCGAATTAGATTTTTTAATTGGGCCGGCGAATGTTTATGCAAAGCCTGGTAATAATGGCTCTGCTTGAAATTGGGCACATTATTTAGTCGAAAGAGTTCCTGGCGGGTGCCATCGTCGGCCACCGGCTGCAGGGCGAGCAGCAGGCTGGCGTCCTTCTGCAGCAGCGCCGTCAGGGTCAGCTGCAGCCGCTGGCGTTCGCTCTCGCTGAGCGTGACGGCCAGGCGGTCGGCCAGGGCCCGGGCCCGGCGCCACTGGCCCTGCAGCAGGGCGTCGCTGAGGCTGAAAATGGGGTATTGGCCGCTGTCCTCCAGATGGGCGGTCAAAACGGCCTCGTCAATGCGGGACCAGGGCTGCAGGGTCAGCTGGCGCAGAATCTGGTCGGCGGCGAGCAGATTGTTTTCACAGCTATCGGCCAGCAGCTGCAGGGCTCCGGGCGTAAACGGCAGTTGGTAGTGCTGGCTGCGCTGTTGCAGCTGCCGTTGGAAATCGCGGCCGTTGAGCTT
Organism: uncultured Cardiobacteriaceae bacterium; assembly: GCA_963532425.1. Lineage (GTDB taxonomy): Bacteria > Pseudomonadota > Gammaproteobacteria > Cardiobacteriales > Cardiobacteriaceae > CAUSKK01. The sequence goes on along the minus strand of CAUSKK010000014.1, from coordinate 41,040 downwards.
TTTCTGCGGCAGATACTGAATTTTGGCCTTGTGATTTTTAAACCAGGCGCTGCTTTCCACCTTCTCCAGGGCCGGCGCGAAGAAGAGCAGCCAGCTGTCCGGGTCGGGGCGGAAATCGTCGAGGAAGCGCAGGGCCTCTTTATCGAGCTTTTTCTCGTCGCCGAAGTGAATTTCAACGAAGCGCTTCGTGGCAAACATGCCCTGGCTGGCCAGCAGCAGGGCGATTTCGTCCCAGCGCAGTTCGTCGCTGTAGAAACGCAGACATTCGTAGCCCTGTTCCCGGGCCGTGGTCCGGCAGGAACGAAGCGCTTCGACGGTGAGCAGCGCCTCCTCGCCGACGATAAGGGTGAGCTGGGGCATGGGGATTCTCAGGGGCAGTCCGCCGCGTTGCAACGGCTAACGGCGGCAAAATATTGCAAGATTTTGTCGCCATCTTCGGTGAACAGGCGTTCTTCTATCCGTTTCTCTTCGCTAACGCTGCCGAGATACTGCTGGGTCTGATACTGGAGATAGGCCCGATTGACCAGGGTTTTTTCCCGGGCCCTGCCGTCCCGTTCGACGCGAACCATGAAGCTATCGGTGAATTCAATTTCCTTGTTCTGGCCGCTGGTGCCGATGGCGGCCTGCTGGCGGCGGCGCTGGAAATCGCGCACCTGCAGTTTGATGGGAGCGTCCTCGTCCAGAGCCACGCCCTGTTGCTGGAGACGGCGGCGGAGAACCGCCGTCAGAGCGGGTTCGTCGCTGTGCAGCTGAACCCGGGGAACGTGCGCCAAATCCTGCGTCCCTTTGAGATGGAAACCGCAGCCCGCCAGCAGGGTGGCGCCGACCAGGGCGCGCAGGAGGAAGCGCTTCATTCTAGAGGCTAACGCCGAAGTGGCCAGCCAGGGCCGCCAGACCGCCGGCAAAGCCCTGGCCGATGGCTTTGAACTTCCATTCGCCGTTGTTGCGGTAGATTTCGCCGAAAATCATCGCCGTTTCCACCGAGGCATCCTCGGACAGGTCATAGCGCGCCACCTCGCTGCCGTTGTCGGCATTGACGCAGCGGATAAAGGCCTTGCTCACCTGGCCGAAATTCTGTTTGCGGCTTTCACCCTCGTGAATGGTTACGGCCACAGCGATTTTTTCCACGTCGGCGGGTACTTTGTCCAGCTCCACCGCAATCACCTCATCGTCGCCGGCGCCCTCGCCGGTGCGGTTGTCGCCCTGGTGCTGCACCGAACCATCGGCCGAAGCCTTCTGGTTGTAGAAGATGAAATCGGCGCCGGAACGCACCTTGCCGTTGGCACCGAGCAGATAGGCGCTGCCGTCCAAATCGAAGGGGGCGCCGTCGGTGGCGCGCACGTCCCAGCCCAGACCAATGGTCAGTTTTTTCATGGTGGGGGCTTCTTTGCTCAGGGAAATATTGCCGCCTTTTTGCAAGCTAATGGCCATAGGTTTTCTTCCTTATAAAAATTAAAAAAAAGTGCTCGAAGAGCGGGATTCATTATGGGGGCGGGCGGCGATTTTGCAATGACAAAATTTAGGGCCGGCGCCGGGGACGATTGACAAAACCCGCCGGACTCAGTAAATTGCGCGCTATCCGCCTATAGTTCAGTGGATTAGAACGTTGCCCTCCGGAGGCAAAGGTCAGGGGTTCGAATCCCTTTGGGCGGGCTATCTCCTATATAAAAAAGTTGAAAGATGTTTAGCGCTTCGTTAGAAGCGCTTTTTTTTATTCTTAATTTTTAGAACTTCCCAAACGGCGGCATCATGCCCATCATCTTGGCCAGCTTGCCCCCTTTGAACTTCTTCATCTGGGTTTGCATCTCCTGGAACTGCTTCAGCAGTTTATTGACCTCGGCCACCGGCTGGCCACAGCCCTGGGCAATGCGCCGCTTGCGCGAGGCCTTGATAAGTTCCGGATGGCGCCGCTCCTCCGGGGTCATGGACAGAATAATCGCCTCCTGGCGGCGCAGCCGCTGGCGGGACAGCTGCTCGTCCTTCAACTGCTGGGGAATGGCGCCGAGGCCGGGAATCTTGGCCAAAAATTTGCCCATGTCCATCTGCTGCAGCTGCTGCAGCTGTTCGCGGAAATCCTCCAGATTGAAGCCCTGGCCCTTGACCATTTTCTTGACCATCTGCTGGGTCTGGTCGTTGGCCATCTGGGCCTCCAAATCCTCGATGAGGCCGAAGACGTCGCCCATACCGAGGATGCGGTTGGCGATGCGGTCGGGGTGGAAGGGTTCCAGCGCTTCGACCTTCTCGCCGACGCCGAAGAATTTAATCGGCTTGCCGGTGATTTCCCGAATGGACAGGGCCGCCCCGCCCCGGGCGTCGCCGTCGATTTTGCTCAGAATTACGCCGGTCAGGGGAAGCGCTTCGTCAAAGGCCTTGGCGGTGTTGGCGGCGTCCTGGCCGGTCATGGCATCGACCACAAACAGGGTTTCGATGGGGTGAAGCGCTTCGTGCAGGCTTTTAATCTCCTCCATCAGCTCCGCATCGACGTGGAGCCGGCCGGCCGTATCCACCAGCAGCACATCGAAATACTGGCGCTGGGCGAAATCCAGGGCCCGCTGGGCAATGGCCAGCACCGGCTCATCGGCCCGGGAGGGAATATGGCTGACACCCACCTGCTGGGCCAGGGTTTCCAGCTGCTGAATGGCCGCCGGCCGGTAAACGTCGGTGGACACCACGGCCACCTTCTTTTTCTCCTTGGCCAGGCGCAGGGCCAGCTTGGCGGTGGTGGTGGTCTTACCGGAACCCTGCAGGCCGGCGAGCAGAATCACCGCCGGCGGCTGGCAGCGCAGATTGAGCTGGTCGTTGGCCGTGCCCATGATGGCGGTGAGTTCGTCGCGGACGATTTTCAAAAAGGCCTGGTCGGGGGTTAGTTTCAGCCCCACTTCCTGGCCGATGGCGGCATTTTTGATGCGTTCCACGAGATTTTTCACCACCGGCAGCGCCACATCGGCCTCCAGCAGGGCCATGCGTACCTCGCGCAGGGCGTCGCCGATGTTACTTTCACTGATTTTGCTTTCGCCTTTGAGTTTCTTAATGGTGCTCTGCAGCCGCTGACTGAGATTGTCAAACATAAAATTTTTTCCTTGTTTTGGTTTAATTTAGTTTCCGTCTAGAGGTTGAGGTATTATAGCTTTTTGCCTATTTTGAGGAATGATTTATATGGCATTCATACTGCCTTGGGGCGTGATGTCCATCTATATGGCCGCGTCGTTTTTATTCTGGCGGGTATATAAAAACAAAATAAATGCCCTGGCTCCTCTATTGCTCATGGTATTGGCCACCCAATTACATGGACTTTTATTATTCATTGAGGTTCGCCGGGCAAATTTTATTGATTTATCTATTTTTAAAGTAATTTCCCTCTATGGCTGGATAGTGGCCCTCTGTTCCCTCTTCTACTTCCGGCGCGGGGCCATGGCGCTGGCGGCGGTGGTGGTCTGCCTCTTCAATTCCCTGCTGGTGCTCCTGCCCCATATTTTCATCAGCTCCAAGGTCTTCAGCGGCCAGCTGGCCCCGGGCATGCTCGGCCACATTCTCTTTTCGCTGGCCTCCTGGACGCTGCTCACCATCGCCTTTCTCCATGCCCTGCTCTACAGCTGGCTCTTCCAGCGCCTGAAACGCAAGCAGCTGCGCCACCTGCAGGCCCTGTCCCTCACCGGCCTGGAGCACGCCATGATGCGCCTGGCCCTGCTCGGCTTCGTCCTGCTGTCCCTGTCGCTGCTCAGCGGCTGGCTCTTCGTCGATGATTTGCTCGGCCAGCACCTGGCCCATAAAACCGTCCTCAGCCTGTTGGCCTGGCTCACCCTGGCCATCCTTTTATATTATTTTTATGCGCAGAAAATGCGGGGGATGCAATTGGTCTACGGCCTGCTCGCCATATTCGCTTTGCTATTAACCGGCTATGTCATCAGCAATATCATTTTGCAATTTTTTATTTTTAGGTAATTTCGATGAATTCAATTCCACTGGGAATACTCTTTCTAATCCTTCTTTTATGCATTTTTTGTTCGGCCTTCTTTTCCGCTTCGGAAACGGCGATGATGACCCTGAATCGCTATAAATTGAAACATCTGGCCGACGAGGGCAGCCGGCCGGCCAAACGGGCCATTCAGCTGCTCAACCGCCCCGACCGGCTCATCGGCACCATTCTGCTCGGCAACAACTTCGTCAATATCCTCGCCACCTCCATCGGCACCGTCATTGGCCTTCGCCTCTTCGGCGATGTGGGCGTGCTCATCGCCACGGTGCTGCTGACCGTGATTATTCTGGTCTTTGCCGAGGTGGCGCCGAAGACGCTGGCGGTGATACGGGCCCAGCAGATAGCCTTCCCGGCCTCGCTGGTGCTGTCCTGGCTGGTGAAGGCCCTGGCGCCGCTGGTTAGCCTGCTGAATCACATCGTGGCGGCCACCCTGCGCCCCTTCGGCATCCGCACCGACCGCCAGAGCGACGAGTCCCTGACCAGCGAGGAGCTGAAAACCATCGTTGCCAGCACGGAACAGTCGCCGGAGCGCCGGGAAATGCTGATGGGCGTGCTGGAGCTGGAGGACATCACCGTCAGCGAGGCCATGGTGCCGCGCAACGAGCTAGAGGGGGTGGATTTGAATGACCCCTGGGAGGCGATGCTGGCCCAGATTAGCCAGTGCCACCACGGCCGGCTGCTGGCCTACCGCGACAACCTCGACCAGGTGGAGGGCCTGCTTCACATCCGCGACATTATCCACGCCCTGCACAACGGCCAGCTCAACAAGGAAGCGCTTATCAAGGCCCTGCGCCCCTGCATCTACGTGCCGGATAGCACGCCGCTGCGCGCCCAGCTGCTGAATTTCCGCCGGGCCAAGAATCGCAGTGCGCTGGTGGTGGACGAGTACGGCGATTTGCGCGGCATGATTACGCTGGAGGACATTCTGACCCACATCGTCGGCGACGTGGAGGACGAGGCCCCGGCCTATGTGGAGAAGCAGGAAGCGCTTTACACCGTGGAGGGCAGCAGCAGCCTGCGCCAGCTCAACCGTGAACTGGGTTTGAAATTCCCGCTGGAGAGCGGCGTGAACACGCTGAGCGGCCTGATTATTGAAACCCTGGGCAGCTTCCCCGAGGTCGGCACCGAGGTGGAATTCAGCGATTGCACCGTGCGCGTTTTGGATTTTTCCCAGGGCGTGGTGCACCTGGTCGAACTGCAGAAAAAACCCGGAACGCCGGTTGCCGACTAGGGGTGGGAAGGTTAGAATGCCCGCAGCTAAACACTTTTTAACTTCCACTTTAAGGAGTCCCTTATGTTACCTGAGTACCGTGATTTAATCGCTGAACTGCGTCAAAACGACAAGCATTTCGCCCGGCTTTTTGACGAGCACAACGAGCTTGACCATGAAATTCTGCGTTTGGAAGGCGACCCGGCCACCGCCGTCAGTGCTCGGGGTGAAATTGAACAGAAGAAAAAGGCCAAACTGGCTAAAAAAGACGAGATTTTCCAATACATTAAGAAAATCGAAGCCGAGCGCAAGGGCTAGAAACCCGCCGCTCCCGAAGAAAGCCCCGCTCCGGCGGGGTTTTTTTATGGCCGGGGGGAAGCGCTTCGTTGGCGGGGCCAGCGAGAAAACCTTTCTAACTCGGCGGACGGGTTCCGGCGAAGCGCTTCGTTCCAACACTTTGGTCTTGCGGAGGGAAGCGCTTCGTTCCCAACTTGGCCAATGGCGAAGCATTTCGGCCCGGCCAGTTGCTCTAAACCGAAGCGCTCCCCCTTCTCCGTTTTTCCAGACCGAAGCGCTTCAGCCAAACCGTGTCTGCCCTTGAACCGAAGTGGCGCCGGCGTGGCCGGCGCCCGGTGGCGCGCGGCGCGTCCTGTTGGGCTTTCCCCAATACCGACAAAAGTCCCTCTGGCCGGTCGTCCAAAATGCCTTGCCCGTCCTTTCGGCCTCGGCCTATACTGCCCGGGCGACCTGGTCGCAACCCCTAGCATTTTTCAGGAGACTGAACATGGCAAAAAATCTCAATGTATTCGATGCCGAATATGGCCTGCTCATCAACGGTAAATTCACCAAGGGCAGCAAGGGCGAAATGCTCACCTCCCACAACCCGGCCAACGGCCAGGCTCTGGCTAAATTTGTGGACGCCAGCAACGAGGACGTGGACGCTGCCGTCGCCGCCGCCCAGACCGCCCTAGCCAGCTGGCGCCATAGCACCGCCACCGAGCGTGCCGCCATTCTCAATAAAATCGCCGAGGTTATCGAGGAAAACAGCGAACTCTTCGCCCTGCAGGAAACCCTAGACAATGGCAAGCCCATTCGCGAAACCCGCGCCGCCGACATTCCCCTGGCCGCCGACCATTTCCGCTATTTCGCCAGCGTCATTCGCGGCGAAGAGGGCAGCGCCAACCAGCTGGACGGTGAAGATTTATCCATCGTGCTGCGCGAACCCATCGGCGTGGTCGGGCAAATCATTCCCTGGAACTTCCCCTTCCTCATGGCCGCCTGGAAAATCGCCCCGGCCCTGGCCGCCGGCTGCACCATCGTCATTCACCCCTCCTCCAGCACCTCGCTGAGCCTGCTGTCGCTGGCCCAGAAGATTAATCACCTGCTGCCGCCGGGGGTTCTGAACGTCATCACCGGCAAGGGCTCCCGCTCCGGCGAGTACATGTTGCAGCACAAGGGCTTCAACAAATTGGCCTTCACCGGTTCCACCCTGGTGGGCCGGCGGGTGGCGGCCGCAGCGGCAGAGCTGCTCGTTCCCGTAACGCTGGAGCTGGGCGGCAAGTCGGCGAACATCTTCTTCGACGACATGCCCTTCGATAAGGCATTGGAGGGGGCCCAGAAGGGCATACTGCTGAACGAAGGTCAGGTGTGCTGCGCCGGCTCGCGCATCTTCGTGCAGGAGGGCATCTACGACAAATTCGTCGCCGCCCTGGCCGAGGAGTTCAAGCGTATCAAGGTGGGCCTGCCCTGGGAGGACGACACGCAAATGGGTTCCCAGGTCAATGCGGGCCAGATGGAAACCATTCTGAAATACGTGAAAATCGGCGAACAGGAGGGGGCGCGCATCATCACCGGCGGCAAGAAAATCACCAGCGGCGAGCTGGGCAAGGGGGAATTCTTCGAGCCCACCCTCATCGCCGCCGACAGCAACAATGCCCGCATCGCCCAGGAGGAAATCTTCGGGCCGGTGGCCACGGTGCTGAAATTTAAAACCGAAGAGGAGGTTATCCGCCTGGCCAACGATTCGGACTACGGCCTGGGCGGCGCCGTCTGGAGCCGGGACATCAACCGCTGCCTGCGCGTGTCCCGGGCGCTGGAAACCGGCCGGGTGTGGATTAACTGCTATAACCGGCTGCCGGCTGGGGCACCCTTCGGTGGCTATAAAACCTCGGGCATCGGCCGCGAAACCCATAAAATGATGCTGGCCGCCTACACCCAGGTGAAAAACATCTACATCAGCACCCGCGAGGAGCGCGAGGGTCTCTACTGAGCCCCGCCCTCCATCGGGAACGGCGCTCCCTCCGGGGAGCGCTTCTTTTTTCTTCAACCGGAGGATTATTCGTGAAAAAAACCCTACTGCTCGTCGCCCTGTTCAGCGCCCTGGCGAACGCCGAGCCCTATCCCCAGCAGGATTTGGCCGCCCTGGTCAGTCCCGAGGGCTTCCACTTCGACCGGGCCATCGAGATGGTGAAGACGCTGCATCCGCTGGCCGGCGGCGCCATCACCCATTTCGACAGCGACGCCGACCGGGAGCGGGCCCGCCGGGACATTCAGCTGCTCGCGGAAATGCTGGAGCGGGTGCGCGACGACAACCTCATCGGCCCCGACCAGCCGGAGCGGCCCCAGCTGCTGTGGCTGCTGGCCCAGCTCGGCGTCTATGGCCATAACCTGGGCCTGGAGGACGGCCTCGCGCGGGCGCGCAGTAACTTCGAGGCGGTGCTGAAGCTGGTGCCGGCCAGCGAGGGCCAGCGCCGGGCGGCCCTGCTGGAGGATTACGGCCGTTTTCTCACCGCCGCCACCGAGGCCGCCGAGGGGGAAAAATACCTGCGCGAGGCCCGGGAGCTGAACCCGGATACGGCCCTGGCGCTGGTGGAAAACCTGCTGATGCAGGGCAAGAAGACCGAAGCGCTTCGGCTGCTGGCCGACCATCGCCAATCGCACCCCGAGGACGAGGCCGCCCAGCGCATCGAAAAGGCCCTACGGGACGAGGGCGATTCGGAGTCGCCGTCCACCAGCCCCGCTGCCCCCTAGGGCCCGTTCCCCCTACAGTGATTGGGAAAACCCATGCAACTTATCTATCTGCTGCTCCTCATCATACTTTTCGGCTTTTCGGCCCATAGCTTCGAGCTGGGCGCGGCCATTGGCTTTTTTCTGTGGCTGCTCTTTGGCCATCGAACCAACCAACGCCTGCAAAGCCTGAGCGCGGAAATCGACCGGCTGAAACGACGGCTGGCGGCGCTGGAACGTGGCGGCGGTGCCGAAGCGACGATGTCCCCGCCGGTGGAGACGCCAGCGCCGACCGTCGGCCCGGCCGAAACCGAAGCGCTTCCCCCCGCCGAACCCATCAACCGGCCCCGGCGCGCCCCAGCCGCCATTCCGAAGGCAGTGCCGGCCGCCAGCTTCCCCTCAACGCCCCCCGCCAAAGCGCTGCCCCAAACCGAAGCGCTTCCGCCGGCCGAACCCGACGAGGAGGAGGAGGAATTTTGGCTGGGCCGACAACGGCCGGCGGCGGCCGGCGCCGACTCCTGGGACGAGAACCCGTTTGTCGCCTGGCTGCTGCGCGGCAATCCGCTGCTGAAGGCCGGCATCGGCGTGCTCTTCCTCGGCCTGGCCTTCCTGCTGCGCTATGCCTCCGAGCGCATTCATATCCCGGTGGAACTGCGCTATCTGGCCGTGGCCGTGGCCGGGCTGGCGGCGCTGGTGGGCGGCTGGCGCCTGCAAACCCGGCGCCGCGACTATGGCCTGATGCTGCAGGGCTTCGGCGTGGCGGTGATGTATCTGACCGCCCTGGCGGCCCTGAAGCTGCACGGCCTGCTGACGGTGCCGCTGACCTTCCTCATTCTGGTGGCCCTGGTGGGGCTGATGATTGCTCTGGCTCTGAAACAGAACGCGCCGGCCCTGGCCCAGGTGGCCGTGCTCGGGGGCCTGGCAACGCCCCAGCTGGTTTCCGCCGGCCCCGTCAACCCCCTCGTTCTGTTCGGCTATCTGGCCCTGCTGAACGCCGGCGTGGCGGCCATCGCCTGGTTCAAGGCCTGGCGACTGCTGAATCTGACCGGCGCCATCGGCACCTTCGCCATCGCCAGCCTGTGGGGCGCCCGCTACTACACGCCGGCCCTCTTCGCCAGCGTCGAACCGTTCCTGATTTATTTCTGGCTGCTCTACGGCCTGATTGCCTATTTCTTCGCCCGCAATCGCCTGCTGGAGGGTGCGACGGAGGAGCCGGAAGAAGCGCTGGCCGACAACGCCCCGCTGGCGACCCTCTGGACCCAGCTCGGCCAGGCGGGCCGGCGGGTGCATCTCTGCGACCACAGCCTGCTCTTCGGCACCATGGCGGCGGCCTTCGTCCTGCAATACCGCCTTACGGCCCACTGGCCGGCCGGGGGCAGTCTGTCGGCGCTGGCCTTCGCCGCCGTCTACGGTTTGGCCGCCTGGTACCTGCGTAGGGAATCACCGCTGCTGCTGTTGCACCAGGCCTTTAGCGCCATCGCCCTATTCTTTTTAACCATCGCCGTGCCGCTCTACTTTGACCGGAGCCAGACGGCCCTGTTCTGGACAGCGGAGGCGGCTCTGGCCTACGGTTTCGGCCTGCGCCAACGGCTGCCGCTGCTGCGGCTGGGCGCTCTGACCATCTATCTGCTGGCGGCCCTGGCCCAGCTGACCGACTACCGGGCCGGCACCGGCACCCTGCTGGCCGGTTCCTGGTTCAGCACCCTGCTGACTCTGGTCGGCGGCGGCGCCATTTACCTGCTGTGGCAACGGGAACGGAGCGACGGCTCGGCCCTCTGGGAACGGCGGCTCCAGGGCGCCACCCTGACGGCGGCCCTGGTCTATGCCAGCCTGCTGCCGCCGCTGTTCTGGGCGGAACGGGGCAGCCTGGTCGGCCTGGCGGCGCTGGCGGCCCTGTGGGGCCAGGGCTGGCGCCGCTGGCAATTCAATGTCTTCGGCGTCTTTGCCCTGCTCAATGGCCTGCTGGTGCTGGCCCTGCACAATCTGACGGCCGGGGTGGAGAGGGGGCCGCTGAGCCAGCTCCATCTCTTTGCCGCCGCGCCGCTGCTGCTGGCCGCCGCCGGGTCGCTGCAATGTTCCGAAGCGGCGCCGGGCACCGAAGATGAACGTTCTCTGGCCCGGGTGGCCGGCTGGCCACTGCTCCTCATCAGCCTGCTGCTGGGCGGCAGTGCCCTGTACGGCCAGTGGACCGGCAACGAAACCACCTTCACCCGCCTGTGGACGCTGCCCCTGCTGGCGGCACCGCTGCTGCCGACGGCGCGCTGGCTGCGCTGGCGCGAATTGAGCCAAACCCTCTGGGCCCTGCTGCCGCTCTTTGCCCTGCACTGTCTCAGCCATCATCTGCACCAGCCCTGGACCCTGGCCACCGGCCTGCCCCTGGCCGCCGTCAGCGCCCTGAATTTCCCCATTCTCGCCAGCCGCCCCCGGCTCCCGCGCGATTTGCACCGGCTGAACGTGCTGCTGCTCCTGCTGCTCTGGACTCTGTGGGCCGGCCGGGGCCTCGCTCTGCCCGGCGTCTGGGGACAGCTGGCCTGGCTGGCACCGAGTGCGGCCCTGTGGCTGACCCTTCACTGGCAGCGCTCCTGTGCCTTCCTGCGCCGCCACCGGGCCGTCTACTGGGATTTCGCCCGGCCGCTGTGTGTCGGCGTGGCCGCCGGCTGGCTGCTCTGGGTGAACTGGGCGACGCCCCAGCTGCCGCTGCCCCTGCCCTATCTGCCGCTGCTGAACCCGCTGGAACTGGCCGCCGCCGGCCTGCTCTATTTGGCCTGGCAGTCCCTGCCCCCGACTCCGCCGGAAGGCCTGCCCGCGCCCCGCCCTCTCATTGCCGCCTTGGCCTGGTACACCCTCAGCGCCGGCGTCATGCGCCTCTGGCACTTCTACGGTGCCATTCCCTGGCGGCTGGGCGACCTGCTGCGCTCCTTCGGCCTGCAGGCCAGCCTGTCGGTGGTCTGGGCGCTGACGGCCATTGGGCTGATGCTGGGCGGCCACCGGCGCCGGCAACGGAGCCTCTGGCTGACCGGTGCCGGGCTGATGGCCCTGGTGGTGGCGAAGCTGTTCCTCATCGAACTGGCCAATCGCGGCGGCATTGCCCGCATCGCCTCGTTTATTAGCGTCGGCCTGCTGCTGTTGCTGGTAAGCTGGTTTGCACCGGCGCCGCCGGCCGCCGCTGAACGAAGCGCGTCCCCCTCCCCTTCGGAATAAGGAGTTCCCATGAAAAAAATATTGTTGCTTATCGCCCTGCTGGCCCCGCTGGCCCGGGCCGAGACCCAAGCCGCCCATGCCCAGATTCAGGGCGCCGACCACTGCTATGGCTTCGACGCCCCGCCGGGCTGGCGCCTGGACGCCGAAGCGCTTCGTTCCGAGGGCGTGCCCATGGTGGTGCTGCCGGCCGGCCAGAGCTGGTCCAGTGCCCCCATGGCCATCTACACCCGTCCGGGCCCCCTCGATGGCGACGACCGGGACGCGGCCATTGCCCGGCAGGTGGAAAGCACCCGGGCTCTCTATCCGGCCGACCAGCGGCCCCGGGCCGAGAAGCTGGAAACGGTGGCCGGGGCCGAGGGCGCCAGCGGCGAACTCTGGCGCTACTATGGTTTTCAGGCGCCGGAGCTGGAGGAGCTGGTGGTCTATTTCCCCGGCCGTAAAACCTTGAATTTCTTCGTGCTGCAGCTGGGCCGGGGCGCCGACAAGGCCGCCGGCCGGGAGGCGCTGCTGGCCGTGGCCCGCAGCTATGCCGAAACCCCGGACTGTAAGCCCTGCGCCACGCCCGCCGCCAGTTCGGAGGCCCGGCCATGATGACCTACTGGCTCATCGTGGAGCGGGCCGGGGTGGAAACGGCCGTGGAGGAGGATTTGAACGAAATCTACGCCGCCAGCGACGAGCTTGACCGCCGCTGTGCCGCCCTGGGGCTGCCGCTGCTCAGCGATTTTGTCAGCGTTGCCGAGCTCTGGGCGGACTGGGAGGAAGACGAAGAAGACGAGGACGACGACGAAGGCGCTGAAGACGACGAGTCTGACGACGGGGCCGCCGACGCCAACTGGCAGCCGGCCGCCGCCCTGCTGGCCCTGCTGCCGCCGCTGCTGGAAACCCTGGGCCCCGGGGAGGAAGCGCTTCGTCTGGAGCTGCTCGCCCTACAGCGCCAGCTGCAAACGGCCGCCGCCGATGGGGCCCGGGTGCAGCTGCGTCTGCTGGACTAGCGGCTTCCTTGACTGGCCCCGGCGCCATTGCTAGGCTAGCCGTCCCTTTAAATTTGGAATAGGAGTTTCCATGAGCTCATGCCAACAGCACCCCCACCATGACCACGTCCACGGCCCCGGCTGTGGCCACCCGGCGGTAAAACACGACGGCCACCTGGACTATCTGCACGATGGCCATCTGCACCACCCCCACGGCGACCACGTGGACGAGCACCGCATTGAGGTGTCGGCCCGCAATCCGGACGGTTGCAGCAACGGCCACGAATGCGGCGGCCACGCCCCCGACCATGTGCACGGCCCCGGCTGCGGCCACCCGGCCGTGCCCCACGGCGACCATGTGGACTATCTGGTGGACGGCCATCTGCACTACCCCCACAACGGCCACTGCGACAACCACGGTCCCCTCGACCTGGCCTAGTCGCCCCCAAAAAGAAAGCCCCTCTCGGAGGGGCTTTTTTTATGGCCGGCCGTTTTTAGTCCCAGCGGCGCAGCTGGTGGAGAAGCCAGTGAATAGAATCGCTGTCCCGCTGGCGGCGCTCGGCCTCCAGGGGTGCCAGCTCGGCGCTAACGTCCTGCCAGCCGGTGAAATCCAGCGGCTGGCCCTGATGGTAGGCCGTGAACGGCGCCCGTAGTCCGGCCGGGTCGGCCTTGGCCCGTTGGCAGCGCCAGTAGCACCAGCGGCCATCGGGGCCGGGGCCGTAGGCTTCCAGCTGAAGCGCTTCGCCCCGGTTCAGCCAGTCGAAGGGCAGGCAGTCTATTCTGTCCGAATGGATATTCGGCGGCCTTTCGCAATCCAGCCGGGCGCCCCAGCGGATGTCGTTGCTGCAACCGCCGCTGGGCACCGGCCGGCACTGGAGAAAATCCGGGCCCCCGGCGCCGCAGAGCACCAGATAGTCTTCGCTCTCCAGGGCGTCGAGCCAGCCATAAATCTGCGCCAGGGCCGGCCGGGGGTGCACCTGGCGCCAGGGCCGCAGGGCCACTTTCATGGGCTAGCCCAGCAGATTCATCTGCTTGGCGAGGAAAACCAGCGAGAAGAGGCCGAGATAGGCCAGCCCCAGCCAGGACAGCCAGTAGAGCTTGCCCCGGCCGACGCTGTGTTCGCCCCTGGAAACCAGCTGCAGATTGAGCCAGGCGAAAATCGGCGTGAACAGGAAGGAGGTAATCATGGCGAAGTCCAGCATCTGCTTCACGTCGCTCATGAACTGGGCAATGATGACGATGGCGATGACCACGCCGCTGGCCATCCAGACGTTGATATGGCGGTCGCTGGCTGGCTGGGTCTGGCGCAGGATAAGGCGAAGCGCTTCGGCGTTGGCGCGGGAATAGCCGTCGATGACGGTGATGGTGGTGCCGAACATGCAGAGAAAGGCGATGAAGGCAATCAGGAACTGGGCCCAGTCGCCGATGACCGAAGCGTACATGCGCACCAGCTGGCCGATGTACTTGGCCCCGGCCTGTTCGATGACCTCGCCGGAACCGTACTGGGTCAGGGCACCCAGGGCCACGAAAATTACCGCCAGAATGGCCGTGCCGATGTAGCCGACGTTGAAATCGAAGATGCCGGCGGCGTATTTAACCGGCGTCTCCTTCTGCTTGGCCACCACCCACATGGAGTTGATGGCGGAAATCTCAATGGGCGCCGGCATCCAGCCCATCAGCGGCACGATAAAGGCAAAGCCGACCCAGTCCCAGGGCGAGGGCTGCACAAAATCCGCCGGCATCACCGCCCCCTTCTGCAGGGCCAGAGCTACGGAGAGGGTGGTGGTCAGGGTCAGGGCAATCATGATGGCCTTGGAAAGCCGGTCGAGCAGGTGGTACTGGCCGAACAGCAGAATGAGCCAGGTGGCGCCGATGGTGAACACGCTCATCACCGGAATGGAGAAATTCAGCGAGGCCGGCAGCATGAATTTGAGAATGGCCGCCGTCAGGATGCCGACGCCGGCGATGTTAATCATCTCGGCCAGGGCGTTGAGGACAAAGAACAGGTAGAGATAGCCCCGGCCGCGCTCGGCGTAGCCCTCAATCAGGCTTTTGCCGCTGGCCAGGGTGTACTGCATGCCGAAGCGGAAGAACGGGTATTTAAAGAGATTGGCCAGAATGATGATAAACACCAGCTGCCAGCCGTACATGGCGCCGGCCTGGGTGCTCATGACGATGTGGGAGCCGCCCACCGCCGCCGAGGCCATGAGAATGCCCGGGCCCAGGGCGGCGAACTTTTCCCGCCAGGAGACTTTTTCTTCCATAGAATGAATTCCTCTCAAAAAGCTAGGAATTTAGCTGATTTTTCTTAATTCTGGAGGAGATTTTGTGAAAAAGAAAAAGCGCTTGCTCACCCTGGGACTGCTGGCGGTACCGCTGGCCCTGCTGCCGCCCACCGCCGCCATTGTCAGCGAGCGCTACTTCCGCGCCGGCCTGGAGCTGCTGGAATCACGCGGCCTCAGCGTGGCCGACGTCCACACCCAACGCGGCTACAGCCGGAGCCAGTTCAGCGCCACCGTCAATGGCCAGCCGCTGCAAACCGACCTGGAACACGGTCTCGGCACGTTTTTTCGCGGCGATTTGCTCCGCGCCCGCTCGGACTGGGGCCCGCTGCACAGCCAGAGCCGGCTGGGTCTGCTCGGCCGGGCCGAGGTCAATCTTCAGCTCAGCCACCCCCAGCTGCAGGGCCGGCTACGTTTGCGCCAGCAACTGTTGGGCGGCGAAGGGGAGCGCTTCGTGAGCGGCGAGGAGCTGAACGGCCCGGGCTTCCGCCTGAGCCATTTTCGCCTACGGCAGAGCGCCAACGGCCAAAACCTGAAACTCAACGCCGACCGGCTGACCCTGAACCAGACCCGGCCGCCGCTGGAATTGAACCAGCTGGAATCGGAGTGGCGCGGCGATGACCGGAACCGGCTGCAGCTGGCCGCCACGGTGGCCCAGCCGGATTTATTTAAGGGGGAGGCCCAGCGCTACCGCCTCGAACTGCGGCCCGCCGGCGACGCCCTGACCCGGGCGCCCAATCCGCTGGCCCTGCTGCAGACCATCGAAAGTGCCGGCTACCGGGGTTCCTACCAGCTGGACGTGGCCGAGGGCCAATTACAGCTGCGCGGCAGCCTGAACGAAGCGCTTCCCCCGGCCCGCTGGAATCTCGATGTCCTGGTCGGCGCCGAACTGGAGCTGAATCCGGCCTTTGTCCAGAGGCATGGCCTCTACGGCCTGCTGTCGGCCAGCTACGGCGGGCTGGTACTGCCCTCCAACCAGCGCCGCAACTATCTCTTCACCCTGGCCGCCGCCCCCGAGGACAGCCCTTTCCCCCTGCGGCTGGCGGCCCCCCAGCCCTAACCCGCCCACAAAAAAGGGCCGTCCGTAGACGGCCCCGGGGGCTTTTCTTGGCCTAGCGGCGGTGGCGCCGGTGGTAAATCTGGTTACCGACCACCGCACCGAGGGCGGCCCCGCCGAGGGTGGAGCCGGTATCACCGCCGACAAGATGACCGGCGGCGGCCCCCACGCCGGCCCCGATGGCGGTATTACGTTCGCGCTCGCTCATGCTGCAGGCGCTCAGGCTGGCGGCCAGGGCCAGCATCATCGTCATTTTTATCAAAGTAGGCTTCATAGCGTTACTCCTTCTGAAAGATGGATGGGTCTGTCGCCGGAGCGACAACCCCATTCTAGCGACCCCGGCTCGGAGCTTCAATCCGACCGAACCAGACCCGGCCTAGAGGTCAAACCGTTGCATGACACTGTTCAGCGTGATGGCTTCGGCGCCCAGTTCGGCGACGATGGCCTGGCCGCTGGGCTGGTGGTAGGCCCCGGAACCGAGGACGGCGGCGGCGGCGATGGTGCCGGAACCGCAGGCGCTCTCGTAGAAAAAGCTATCCAGGGCGCGCACCCAGACCAGCGGATGAAGGGTCAGATTTTCGCCCGCGCGCTCGCACCAAATCACCCCGACGGCGGCCCGGTCCGTCAGGGCCAAATCCCGGCAGAGGCGGCGATGTTGCGCGCGGTAGACCTTCGCAGCGCGGGGGAAGGGCGCAATGAGCACGATGTGCACGATGCCGCCCAAATCCACCAGCGCCGCCGGCCCTTCCGGCCGCAGGCCCAGGGCCCGTACCGGCGCCGTCAGACCGGGAAAGGTGGCGCTCACCTCATAGTCCCGGGGCCCCAGCGCCGTTACCGTGGCCGCCACCAGCCCCGTAAAGCCGGACAGGCTGAAGGCCACCGTTCCCCCCTCGGGCGCCAGCAGCAGGGCGGCGGCCCGGGCCGCATTGCCGCAGAACTCCCCGCCGGCCATGGCAAAATGAGCTTGGGAGCGAATAGGTGCAGCGGCTTTAGCCGGCGGCGCCCACCGAGGAACGAGCGGGTCGCCGGCGGGCGGCAGCAGAAAACCGGCCTGTTCGGCCCCCTGGGCGGCGTAGGCCTCCAGCAGCCGGCGGCCCCGGGCGGCCAACTCGGCCGGCGTTGCGGGGGCGGCCAGCCGTTCAATCACCGTGGCATTGCCCCCGGCGGCGGTAATCAGGGTGGGCATGGTAAAACTCCAAAATTTTGAGCATAGCGCTTCGGCCCGGCCGGCGGGGCAGAGCTTCCCGCCAGCGGGACAGAAGCTCGTTTCCAACCGAAGCGCTTCGGCTCTGGAAACGCCCTGCTCCCCGCTTTCCACCGGCTGCCGCCCGCCAAGCGCCGCCGGCCACATCGCCAAAGCGCTTCGCCCGGGCGGATATTTTTTCAATCCCTGCCGACCCTGGCCCGAAAGGGAGGAAGCGCTTCCTTCCCGACTGGCTTTCCAGAGCGAAGCGCTTCGTTCCACCAACTGGACGGGCCAAAGCGAAGCGCTTCCGCCGGCCCAATAATCTTTTCCTAGCGAAGCGCTCTCCCAGTGCCGAATGATTTGGGCCAAGGCTGAAAATGGCCGTCGGGCCGAAGGCTGGGCGTCGCCAGCGAAGCGCTTCGACCGGGCGGCATCTTTTCAATTCTTGCCGACCCTGGCCCGAAAGAGGGAAGCGCTTCGGTTGGCCAGTGTCTTAACTCCAGCTGAGCCCTGGCGTCGCAGAACGAAGCGCTTCGGTGGATTTGAAATCATCAGCCCCGGCCCGGGCGTTGAATCCACCGGGGGGAAGCGCTTCAGGCCAGAGAAATAGACAGCGGGAAAACGCTGCCCCGGCCAGCGGGGGCCGAAGCGCTTCGTTTTAAAGAAACGCAGCGGCGGGGCGACATTTTTAAATCTTCACCGGCCGCGAAGGGAAGCGCTTCAAGCGAGGGGAATTGCTCCAAGCGAAGCGCTTCGTTCTAAAAGCCAGCAGGGGGCAAAGGGAAACCGAACGGCCCGGGGAAAGAAGCGCTTCATTGCTTTAGCGCCCGGGTCGGCATTTAGTTCCCAAGGGTCAAGCACTTCGGTTGGAGAGACCGGAGCATTCCAATCCCATTGGAAACCGGGGGAGCGCTTCGGTCGGAGCGGGTCATGCCGTTGCTGCTCGGCTCGGCCGGGCATTGAATCCACCGGGGAAGCGCTTCGTTCCGGACAGGCGGGGAAAATTCTTCTGCTGGGGCTTTCCGGCGGGAAGCGCTTCCCCTGGGAGAGGCCCGGCCCGGGTTGGATTTAGTAAAAAGGGAAGCGCTTCGGTTAGGGGATTCAAGCGTCGGGAAGTGCTCCCTCCTTATTTCGAGTTGAAGCACTTCGCCGGGAAAAGTCTTTAGAAAGGAAGCGCTTCCCCTGCAAATCAGCCCGCGCAGGATTGGGAAGCCAGTCGCCATTGGCCGTTGGTGGGCGAGGGGAAGCGCTTCATTTCCCAACCCCGCCCCAGCGAAGCCCTCTTTCGATAGGTCGGCTGTTGGCGGTGCCCCGCCCTTCTTTACAATGGCGCTTTTTGTCGGAGTCTTCCCATGTATTACAGCAACAAAAAAATCCTGCCCACGGCGGTGATTTCCATTCAATCCCAGGTGGTCTACGGCAGCGTGGGCAATAACGCCGCCGTGCCCTGTCTGCAACGCTACGGCCTCGGCGTGGCGGTGGTGCCGACGGTGCTCTTCTCCAACACCCCCCACTATCCCAGCCTCTACGGCGGCATCATTCCGGCCGACTGGTTCGGCGGCTTCCTGCGCGGCCTGGAGGAGCGTCAGGTGCTGGCGGGGGCCCGGGCCGTTATCCTCGGCTACCTCGGCGACAGCGCCCAGGCCGAATTGCTCATTCCCTGGCTGCGCAACCTGCGCGCCAACCGGCCGGAAATCCACATCGGCATCGACCCGGTGCTCGGCGACAGCGACAGCGGTCTCTACGTCAAGGCCGAGCTGGCCGAGGACTATCGCAGCGGCCTGATTGGCTGCGCCGACCTCATCACCCCCAACCTCTTCGAGCTGGAATACCTCAGCGGCCAGAAGGCGACCACGGCCGAGGCGGTGGTGGCCAGTGCCCGGCTGCTGCTGGAGCGCCACGGCGATTTGCGCACGGTGGTGGTTACCAGCGCCCCGGTGGCGGAGGGGCAGGTGGGCAATCTCATCGTCAGCCGCGACGAGGTGCGGCTCACCCGGCATCCGCGCGTCGATTGCGACGTCAAGGGCACCGGCGATTGCTTCCAGGCCACGCTGACCGCCGAGCTGCTGCGCGGCACGCCCATGAACGAGGCGGTGCAGATTGCCGGCGATTTCGTCGGGGCCGCCCTGGCCTACACCAAGGCCCGCAACGTCGGCGAACTGCTACTGCCGCTATAATGGCCCTGGGCTTCGGCCCGGTCGTCGCCCGGTTTGCGCCGGGCTTTTTTTCCCTTTGGAGACATCATTATGAAAAACAGTCAATTGGCCATTCTGGCCCTGGCCGTCATTGCTTCGGCCTTCGTGCTCGGCCGGGGTTTCAAAAACTTTCGCCCCCAGGGCACCATCACCGTCAAGGGTCTGGCCGAGGTGCCCTACAAGGCGTCCCTGGCCCAGTGGTCGCTGAGCGTCGGCGCCTGGGGGGCCAACTACAAGGAGGCCCTCAACCACGTGGCCCAGGAAAGCCTGGTGCTGGAAAAGTTCCTGCGCGAGCGCGGCTTTGAGTTCAGCCGCAACCCGGTGAGCGTCAACACCAACTACGAGGAGTACATTGACGACAAGGGCGAAACCCGCAGTCGGCCCAAGGGCTACAACGGCAACTACAGCTACATGGTCATCTCCAAGGATTTGGACAAGGTGCAAAAGGCCTGGGACGAAATCCAGCAGCTGCGCGCCGAGAACAGCCATGTGGACTTTGAGCGGCCCAGCTATCTCATCGACGGGCTGGAGAAGGTCAAGCTGGAGCTGATTACCAAGGCCACCCTCGACGCCAAGACCCGGGCCGAGGAATTCGTGAAGAGCAGCGATGCCGAGGTGGGCGCCATGAAACGGGCCTCCCAGGGCTCCTTCAGCATCTACGCCCCCAACAGCACCGGCGACAGCGACGACTACGGCGGCAGCTACGACACCAGCACCATCGACAAGGTGGTGCGGCTGGTGGTAACGGTGGAATACGCCGTCAATAACTAGGGCCCCGCCCTTCCCCCCTTTGGCCCCGCCCGGCGGGGCCTTTTTCAGTGGAGTAACAACATGGAATTGAATTTGAGCTACGAGAAGATAAAAGACCTACAGGCGCGCAGCGAAGCGCTTCGGGGGTATCTTTGACTACGAGGCCAAGGCCGAGCGCCTGGAGGAGGTGCTGCGCGAGCTGGAACGGCCGGACGTCTGGAATAAGCCCGAGGAGGCCACCCGGCTGAATCAGGAGCGGGCGACCCTGGAAAATGTGGTGAACGGCCTGAATCAACTGCGAGCCGGCCTGGCCGAGGTGCGCGAACTGCTGGAACTGGCCGAGGCCGAGGACGATGAGGCCCTGGCCGCCGAGGCCCTGAACGATTTGGCCGAGCGGGAACGGCAGGTGGAGGATTTGGAATTCCGCCGCATGTTTGCCGGCGAACTCGACCGCAACAACGCCTTCCTTGACATTCAGGCCGGTTCCGGCGGCACCGAGGCCCAGGACTGGGCGTCCATGCTGCTGCGCATGTACTGCCGCTGGGGCGAGGCCCACGGCTTCAAAACCGAAGTGGTGGAGGAGAGCGCCGGCGACGTGGCCGGGATTAAATCGGCCACCATTGCCTTCGAAGGGGAGTATGCCTACGGCTGGCTGCGCACGGAAATCGGCGTGCACCGGCTGGTGCGCAAATCGCCCTTCGATTCGGACAACCGCCGCCACACCTCCTTTGCCTCGGTGTTCGTGTCGCCGGAAATCGACGACAACGTGGAAATCACCATCAACCCGGCCGACCTGCGCATCGACGTCTACCGGGCCTCGGGCGCCGGCGGCCAGCACGTCAACCGCACCGAATCGGCGGTGCGCATCACCCACCTGCCGACCAACATCGTGGTGCAGTCCCAGAGCAGCCGCAGCCAGCACCAGAACCGGGACACCTGCATGAAGCAGCTCCGTTCCAAACTCTACGAGCTGGAAATGAACAAGCGCTCGGCCGCCGCCCAGAGTCTGGAGGACAGCAAGGCCGACATCGGCTGGGGCAACCAGATTCGTTCCTATGTGCTGGACCAGTCGCGCATCAAGGATTTGCGCACCAACCATGAGACCTCCAACACCCAGGGCGTGCTCGATGGCGGCCTTGACCCCTTCCTGAAGGCCAGTCTGAAAGCGGGCATCTGATGGCCGACCTGACCGCCGTGCTGAACACCTACCAGGACTGGCTGGAGCCGTTCAGCGACGAAAGCACCCGCCAGCATGCCGCCCTGGACTGCGCCGCCCTGGAAACGGCGCTGGCGCCGCTCAATCAGCAGCTGGAGGAGCAGCTGGCCACGGACGAAATCGGCACCTGGCAGCGCCTCTACTTCCAGGAACAGCGCGGCCGGCGCGAACGGAATCTGCTCCAGAATAATTTGGCCTGCCTCATCGACTGGCGCTCCACCCAGTGGGGTTTGAAGCGGCTGGCCTATTTCATCGCCGCCCTGCTGCTGCTCCACCGCCACCACAGCGACCAGCAGCCGCTGCTGCGCGGTTTTATCCACCGCAGTGCCAGCGCCGACATTCGCAACCGCCATTTTCTCCTGCTCCATCGCGGCAAGGCCTGGCGGCTGGCGGCCAGCGACAATAGCGGGCTGACCGCCAATCCGGTGCAGATTGAAAACGCCCTCTACGCCATTCTCCACGGCAGCCACCCGGACGAGGGCGAAATTCCATTCACCGCCTATTCCTTCGCCGACGAGCACGCCTTCCCGCAAATCAAGGGCAGGCTGCGGGCGCGGCCGGCCAATAAAATCCTGCTGGAACAGATTCGCGAGGCCTGGTTCAGCGTCGCCATCGACGACCACCACCAGAGTGATTTGCACGACGCCCTCATCGGCGCCGCCTTCAAGGATACGGACAGCTTCTTCAGCTATAAGCCCTTGAATTACCGCTGCAATATCGTCGATAACCGCTATTACCTGCACAGCGAAACCACCTGGGCCAACCCGCTGCAGCTGGCCCGGCTGCTGACCCAGACCCAGGAGTACTACGACCGCCAGGCCTACGACTGCCGCAACGGCCTGCCCGCCGATTTGGCCTGCACGCCGCTGGCCTGGGAGCTGGACGAGGCGCTGCAGGCGGAAATCGAGGAGCAGCTCGACCACTACGACCGCGAGGCCGACAGCTACTACAGCACCAGCTGCGATATTTTCCTGACCAACGACGCCCGCCACACCCTGGAACAAATCGGCCCGCCGCCGCTGCTGGCCCTGGCCTTCCAGTACGCCCAGTGGCGCAATCTCAAGACCATTCGCAGTGTCAACGGTTTGGAGTGGGGCGACATTAACCAGCGCGTGCAGCTGACTTCGACGGCGGCCATTCGCCTGGCCGAAGCGCTCTACGCCGAGAGCGAGGAGGTGAAAAGCCTGTGGCAGGACTATGTGCAGGAATACGAACGGCGGCTGGTGGGTACCAATCCCTACCAGTATCTGCAGGGGCTGCAGGAGCTGGCCCGGGCCAAGCGGCTGGATTTGCCCTTTTTCCATAGTAAGCACTACCAGACCGAAACCTGCCTGAGCATCAGCACCAACTGCACGCTGAAGAATCTGCTGCTGGTGCCCGAGGGGGAAAATGCCTTCGCCCTCAGCTACCAGCTGCGGCGCAATAACATCAGCGTGCTGATTACCCACAAGAAAAAACGCACCCCGGCCGTGCAACGCTACTGCCGGGAGTTTAAATATGCGTTGAAACAATTATTACGCCTGCTGGCCTGATAGCCCTGAAAAAGAAGCCCCCGTTGCCGGGGGTTTTTTATGGCCGACAGGAAGCGGGGGGCGCCAGCGGCCCGAAGCACTTCGGTTTAAGCAGTCTTTATCCTGAGAGGGAAGCGCTTCCCTCCTTTTAGCCCTGAACCTCGGCTTTGCTCCGGCCGATTGGCTCCCGGAGCCGAAGCGCTCCGGTTTGATTGCCCCGATTAATTCAGCTGGCTTTGCCGGGGGAAGCGCTTCGTTCTAGAGCCAGGGCGGCGAGTCGGCAGGTTATTTAGCGAAACGCTTCCTTGCCGGGCCCGGGCTGAAGTTTTCGCCCCGGGCCGGGGTGGGCTGCCAGAACCGAAGCGCTTCGGCCTTGGCCAGTGTGGTTTTACCCCGGCCCGGCGACCGGCATTTCTTAGCTCATGAAGCACGGCAAGCCGCAGCAACCGTTTTCCGTTAGAAAGAGAGTCCCCAACGAAGCGCTTCGCCCCCGGCCTCTGACTACTCGGGTCATTTTTCAGAGAAGCGCTTCAAATTGATGAGCCGGTTAGAAGTATTTCCCCAGAACGAAGCGCTTCGTTCCAGCGCCAGGCTTCACTCGCTCCGATTGGCGGTAGCGCCGGCACCGGGCGTTGTTCCCACTGGCCAGGTTTTAAACTCTCCCGCCGTCGGCGTTTTGATTGGCTTAGCTCCGGGAACGAAGCGCTCCCCTTTTCAGAGTTGGCGTGGCAATCTGGCCCGGCGGGAAGAAGCGCTTCGGTTTATCCGTCTTTCGGAGGGAGACAGTTGCTGCGCTTCCGGCCGAGATTCAGAACGAAGCGCTCCATTCCATCAGTCCAGACAGAAGGCAACGCTCCCTTTTGGAAGCTAGCAAAGCGCTTCGATTAACCCGGCCGCCGAGGGAAGCGCTTCGGGTTGGGAGGTTGGATAAAAGCGCTTCCTGCTGGTTGGCGAAACCGAAGCGCTTCCCCGGTGCCGACGGTTAAATCTCCGAAGCGCTTCCCGCTGGTTGGCGAAACCGAAGCTCCCCCCGACAAAGTCAGAAAACGAGAAAAGAAAATCAGCCTTCCAAAGGGAAGCGCTTCGCCCAGAACGAACCGTGGCCGGCAATGATTAAAACGGCGGCGGGTCGAAGCGCTTCGGAGAAAAGAGAAGAGACCCCGGCCCGCGTTGAAGAGAGAAAGGAAGCGCTTCCCTCTCGGGCTGCTGAGCTAACCAATAAATCACCACCGCCCGAAGCGCTTCGGCCCAGCTGTCCCGGTCGGTTTAGCTGGCTTTGCCGGGGGAAGCGCTTCGTTCTAGAACTGGGCGGCGGGTTTTAATTTGGCGGGTCATTTTGAGCGAAGCGCTTCCGGCTGCTTGGCCAGCACAAGGCCCTGCGTTTCTATCCGGCGACTGGGAATGAAGCGCTTCCTTGCTGGGCCGGTGCCAAAATTTCCGCCCCGGGCCGGGCTTCTAAAACCGAAGCGCTTCGCCCTATTGGCCCCGATGGAACGAAGCGCTTCCTTTCGCCCAAAAAAAAGCGCCCCTTGCGGGGCGCGAGCCTCATGATGATTTTTATCGTTTGGGGTTTATTTACTCAGCAGTTCCTGCAGATAGTTGGCCAGGCCCATGTCCTCGATGAGGCCCTGCTGGTCGCCGAGCCAGTGCACATAGTCGTCCACATCGCTCAGCAGCGCTTCCACCAAATCCCGGGAAACGAAGTCTTCCTCCCGTTCCAGGAAGGCAATGGCCTTTTGCAAATCCTGATATTGGGCGGTGGCGGCCTGAATATCGCAGGCCAAAATTTCCTCCACATTCTCGCCGATGATGAGCTTGCCCAAATCCTGCAGATTGGGCAGGCCCTCCAGCAGGAAGAGGCGCTGGATGAGCTTGTCGGCGTTCTTCATGGCGCGAATGGACTGCTTATAAACGGTTTTTTCCAGCTGGACATAGCCCCAGTTGCCCAGCATGCGCGCATGGAGGAAATATTGGTTGATAACGGTCAGCTCGTGGCGGAGCAAGCCGTTAAGACACTGAATAATTTGTGGTTTGCTTTGCACGAGCCCCTCCCGGCTTAGAGTTGGCTTTGCAGGAAGTTCTGCAGACCCACATCCTTAATCTGCCGTTGCAGCTGTTCCAGCCAGTGGGCGTGGTCTTCCTCGGTGTCCTTCAGCTGGGCCACGAGCAGGTCGCGGCTGACGTAGTCCTGTTCCTCTTCGCACAGCTTGATGCCTTTTTTCAGGGCCGCCTGGACGCCGTATTCCAGCTGCAGGTCGTTGGCAATCATCTCCTCCACGTTGCGGCCGACGTGGATGTCGTGCACCTTCATGTTCGGGGTGCCGCCCAGGGTCAGCACCCGGGCAATCATGGTGCGAGCATGTTCGGTTTCATGTTCGCTCTCGTGGTTGTTGGCTTCGAACAGTTTGTTGTAGCCCCAGTCCTTGTACATTTCGGCATGGATAAAGTACTGGTCGCGGGCGGCGAGTTCGCCGCCGATGAGTTCGTTCAGATAGGCGATAACTTTTTGACTAGCTTGCATATTTTTGGCCTCCTTCGGCCCGGTTAAATGGAAAAGAGCGGCCACTATGCCGAAAGCCGACGGGCCGGTCAAAAAAATTTTTTCGACCCGGGGAGCTATTTTTTTAGTTCTTTGATTTCTAAAAAATTTTCAAGCTAAACAAGAGCCGTTGCCATTGAGCTTCCCGGTATCGATGAATTTTGTCAAACAAAAAACATTCTTAGCAAAGTTTTCCTGAAGATTATCCCGCCGGCGGAAATCTATAATTTTTCGCCGCTTCAGGAGAAATTTTTTATGGAAAATCAAGATATTGACAAACTCATCACCCTCAGCCCCTACGCCGCCGAGACGCTGCGCCGCTGGCCCGACCTGCTCACCGGCCCGGAGCCGCCCCTGAACGGCGCCGACGAGGCCGAGCTCCTCCGCCAGCTGCGCCGCCACAAGCATTACTGGCAGCTGCGCCAGCTGGTGGAACTGCTCGCCGGCCGCCTCGACCCGGTGGCCTTTCTCGAGGCCACCAGCCGCCTGGCCGAACGGCTCATCGGCGCCGCCCTGGACTGGCAGCACCGCGCCCTCGTCGCCCGCTACGGCGACCCGGGCCAGCGGCTCACCGTGCTGGGCATGGGCAAGCTCGGCGGCGGCGAACTGAATTTCTCCTCGGACATCGACCTGATTTTCTGCCACCGCAGCGGCGGCAGCATCGACCACAACGGCAAGGAAACCGATGTGGCCGTCTTCTTCACCAAGCTGGCCCAGAAGCTCATTCACAGCCTCGACAGCATCACCGCCGACGGCGGCGTCTACCGGGTGGACATGCGCCTGCGCCCGTTCGGGGCCAGCGGCGCCCTGGTGCTGACCCATGACGCCCTGGAGCAGTACTACACCATTCACGGCCGCGACTGGGAGCGCTACGCCCTGATGAAGGCCCGGCCGGTGGCCGGCGATTTGGACGGCGGCGCCCAGATTCTGCGCCGGCTGCGCCCGTTCATCTACCGCCGCTATCTGGACTACCACGCCCTCCAGGCCATTGGCCAGATGAAAAACACCATCAACCAGCAAATCAGCGACGGCTCCCTGGCCCGCAACATCAAACTCGGCGCCGGCGGCATTCGCGAGGCCGAATTCAGCGTCCAGGCCATGCAGATGGTCTACGGCGGCCAGTATCCCCAGCTGCAGCGGCAGAACTTCCGGGCCGCCCTGCACGATTTGGCCGTCTTGCAGTTCTGGGCGCCGGCCGAGGCGGCCCGGCTGGAGCAGGCCTATCTGCTGCTGCGGACGGTGGAAAACGCCCTGCAGCTGGAGCACGAGGCCCAGACCCACGACCTGCCGGCGGTGGAGGACGAGGCCGGCTGGCAGCGGCTGGCCCGCTGCTGTGGCCGGGCCAGCCCGGCGGAACTGATGGCCGAGTTGGCCGAGGCCCGGGAATTTATCCACCGCTGGTTCAACGGCATCTTCGGCGCCGAAACCGCTGAGACGGACAGCGCCATCGACTGGCAGAAGCCCGAGGAAATCGAAGCGCTGCTCCTGGTTCCGGAGGTCAAGGCGGCCCTGCTCCACTTCTGCGCCCATTTCAGCTGGGCCCGGCTCAGCAAGGCCAGCGGCGGCCATCTGGCCCGTATCCTCGCCCAGCTCAGCGCCCGGCCCACGGCCGCCGGCCTACCGGAACTGCTGGCCCTGCTGGAGGGGGTGGCGACGCGCAGTGCCTATCTCTATCTGCTCGCCGAGCACCCGGCCCTGATTGACCATCTCCTGGACATCGCCACCACCTCGGCCTGGCTGATGCGCTTCATCATCGAACACCCGCTGGTGCTGGACGACATCCTGACCGAACGGCCCCTGCCCCCGGGCGCCGAGCTGGCGGCGGCCCTGGCGGCGCGCACCCCGGCCAGCCTGTCCGACGAGGAATTTTTCTATGCCCTGCGCGATTTCAAGCACGGCCAGATTTTCAAAATCGCCTGGCTGGACATCCACGGCCGCCTGCCGCTGATGCAGGTCAGCGACCGGCTCACCCAGCTGGCCGAACTGATACTGGCCGCCAGCTACCGGCGCGTGCGGGCCCAGCTGGAGCAGCGCCACGGCACGCCCCGAGCCAGCGACGGCCGCCCGGCCCGCTTCGCCCTCGTCGCCTACGGCAAGCTCGGCGGCCTGGAGCTGGGCTACGGTTCGGATTTGGATTTGATTTTTCTCTATGACGACGGCGCCGGCGGCCGCAGCGACGGGCCCAAGCCCCTGGAAAACAACGTCTATTTCACCCGGCTGGCCCAGCGCATCATCACCTGCCTCAGCAGTGCCACCACCAGCGGCGTGCTCTATGCCATCGATACCCGGCTGCGGCCTAACGGTTCCAGCGGCCTGCTCATCAGCCACATCGACGCCTACCGCGACTACCAGCGCCACCACGCCCAGACCTGGGAGCAGCAGGCCTTGACCCGCGCGCGCTTCATCGCCGGCGATGGCGAACTGGGGGAGCGCTTCGCCGCCATTCGGGGCGAAATCCTTGCCCGGCCCCGGGAGGAAGAAGCGCTGCGGGCGGCGGTGCTGGCCATGCGTGAGAAAATCAGCGCCGGCCACCGGCTGCCGCCGCCGGAGCAATTCAATCTGAAGTACAGTCCCGGCGGCCTAGTGGACATTGAATTTATCGTCCAGTATCTGCTGCTCGGCCACTGTGGCGCGGAGCCGCTGCTGGCGCGCATGAGCGACAATATTCGCCAGCTGGCGGCCCTGGAGGCCACCGGCATTCTCAGTTCCAGCCGGGCCATGCAGCTGCGCGACAGCTACCGCCGGCTGCGGCTGGAAAACCACCATCGCCGTCTCAATGACCACGACAACAACGTCCCCCGGGCGCCCTGGGCCGAGCTCATCGCCACGGTGCGGGCCATCTGGGACGAGATTTTTCATCTGACCCCCGAGAACCCCCAGCCATGAATCCGAATTTCTCTCCCGCCGATTTCCCCGCCGGCCACAACTTCTTCGCGCCGGCCAGCGACGCCAACGGCGTCAGCCCCGGGCGAAGTTTCTTCGCGCCGGCAAACATTGCCCTCATCAAATACTGGGGCAAACGCGACGGCCGCCTAAATCTGCCTACCAACAGCAGCCTGTCCCTGGGCCTGGGCGCCCTCGGCACCCGCACCGCCGTTCAGGCCGCTGCCCGCGACGAATTTATCCTCAACGGCGAAGCGCTTCCCCTAGACGGGGCCTTTGTCCGCAAGGTTTTTCACTTCATCGAACTCTGGGAACCCCGCCGGCCGCCGCTGCGCATCATCAGCCACAACAGCATTCCCACCGGCGCCGGCCTGGCCTCCAGCGCCTCGGGCTTCGCCGCCCTGACCCGGGCCCTGAACCACTTTTTCCACTGGGAACTGGGTTCGGTGGAACTGAGCCGCCGGGCCCGGCGCGGCAGTGGCAGCGCCTGCCGGTCGCTGTGGCCGGGCTTTGTGCTCTGGCGCAAGGGCGAGGCCGCCGATGGCAGCGACAGCTACGGCCTGCCCCTGACCTACGACTGGCCGACGCTGCGCCTGGCCATTCTGCCGGTGGATTTGCGCACCAAGGGCACCAGCAGCCGCGACGGCATGAACCACACCGTCGCCACCAGCCCGCTCTACGGCGTCTGGGCCGCCACCGCCGCCGATGATTTGCTGCAGCTGGAGGCCGCCCTGGCCGAGCGCGATTTCGCCCGCCTCGGCGCCGTGGCCGAAGGCAATGCCCTGGCCATGCACGCCACCATGCTGGCGGCGCGACCGGCCCTCTGCTATCTGCAGCCCCAGAGTCTGGACTATCTCCGCCGGCTCTGGACCGCCCGGGCCGAGGGCCTGGCCGCCTATGCCACCATCGACGCCGGCGCCAACATCAAACTGATTTTTGAGGCAGCCAGCGGCGCCGCCCTGCGGCAACTTTTCCCCGAAGCCCTGCTGGTCAATCCCTGGGAGCCGGTGGCCGAGGATTGCTAGGAAGCGCTTCGCTCCGAGCGCGCCAGCGCCACCGGTCAAAATCCCGAAGCGCTTCCTGGCCAGCAGGCTTTTCCCAGCGAAGCGCTTCGCGCCGACGCCCCTAATAAAATCCCCCTGCCTAATTCAAGCCGGGCCGGGAAAATCCACTGGCCCAGATTAAGGCGCTCCGGAAGTTTAGCCGGCCACGACTCGGCCGGCCCGATTGCTCGATAACGAGGGCGTGGGGAGGGAAGCGCTTCGTTCTCACTACCCAGAAGGAAGCGCTTCCCCTTTTTTCAAAAATTACCGGCTCGGCCTTGTCCGGACTCTCCCAGCGAAGCGCTTCGCCCCCGGCGGGCCGGAGGACCAGCGATGGGCGTTTCAAAACCGAAGCGCTTCGGTCCGAGCGCCGAATCAATATCCGTTTCTTCCGTTGCCGCTGAGCGAAGCGCTTCGTTCCCCCTTGCCCTTTCCCACCCCGAGCTTTTCCAGTGAGCCGGGAGCGCTTCCGTCTTCCCCGTTCATTTTCTGAATGACCTCTTTCCCCGCCCGGCGGCCTAGCGAAGCGCTTCGGGCTTCTGCGAATGTTCGGGCGCAGCGCCCTATTAAGGAAGTGCTTCGCCCCCGGCGGGCGGGGACCAGCGATGGGCGTTTCAAAACCGCAGCGCTTCGTTCTGGAAACCCGCAAAAATTGGAAACACTGCCACCGACCGAAGCGCTTCTCCTGAGGGAAGCGCTTCGTACCGACACTTTAAATAATGAAGAAGCGCTTTGGCCCGGGGCTAGAAACCGAAGCGCTTCGCTGCCAGCGACGCTTGCTAAAGCCTCGCAATGGCCAACATGCCGCGACTCGCCAGAGCGCGGCTCCGAAGTCTAGAGATGGGCGAGCATGCCGCGACCCGTCAGAGCGCGGCTAGAGATGAGCGAGCATGCCGCGAAAAATCAAATCCGGTTCCAGCCGGTAATGGGGCCGGTTGCCGAAGAGAATGGGCGCATCGCCGCCGAAGGCGAAGCGCTGGAAATAACAGCCCTGTTGCTGTTCGAGCTCGTCGGCCAGGGCATCGACACCGGCGGGCAGGGCGTGGTGAATGCCGGCGCCAATGCAGGCGGCCGTGTCCTTGCCGAGAAAGCTGGCCGTCCAGCGCATCGGCACCAGCCGCTGGGTGTGGTTGAGCAGGGCGTTTTCCGCCAGCCGCATGCCGGGCAGGATAAAACCGCCGAGGTGCTGGCCATCGGCGGCGACGGCATCGAAGGTAATGGCCGTGCCACAGCCCACCACCACCAGCGCCTGGCGGCACAGCTCCCGCGCGCCGAGCATGGCCAGATAGCGGTCGGTGCCGAGGCGCTCCGGTTCCTCGTAGGCCAGCAGCAAATCGCCGGTTTGCTTCTGGGGCCGGAATTTGTGCACCGTCTGGCCCCAGAGCTGGGCCGCCAGCCGGTCAATGGTGGCGGCGACGCTAGCATCACTGACGCTGGACAGGGCCACCTGGCGCGGCTGGGGCAGCAGGTGCCAGGCGCGGTAGAGCCGTTCCTGCCAGTTGTTTTTATAGGAAAGCGCTTCGACGATGGTCGGCACGCTGTTGCCGTAGAGCCATTTGAGGCGGGAGTTGCCGGCATCTATGAGTAGATACATGATGATTCTTGCAATGGGCTAGGGGCAATTAATGAGAAGGCCGGGAGTGCCGGGCCCAGTGGGTCCGGCATCTATCAATAAATACATGACTGTTTAGTTCAAATTTCAGTGGGCCAACGAAAGAGGCCGGGGGTGCTGGCATCTATCCATAAATACATCGGAAGCGCGGCGCCTAGGCCAGAGCAATGCGATTGCTGGCGAAATAGTGCAGCCGGCCGTCGCGGCGGGCGATGAGCCGGCCCTTCTGGTCAATGCCGAGGAGCCGGTATAACTGGCCGTCCTCCAGCCGGGCCTCGCGGCCGTGCCAGCCGTCCCAGCGGGCCCAGCGCTGGGGCGCGGGCAGATAGGGGCGCTCGTCCCAGGCGCCGTAGGCGGCCAGCAGCGGCGGCAACAGCAGTTCCAGCAGCCCGTCGCCATCCACCGGCAGCCGGGCGCCCAGACCGCCAAAGGCCCCGCTGGGCTTCAGATTAAAGCCGATGCCCACCACCGCTACCGTGCCGCCCTCCCGGGGCAGCAGGTCGATGAGGCAGCCCATCAGCTTCTGGTCGCCGTCGTAGAGGTCATTGGGCCATTTCAGGTGCAGACCGTCGAGGCCGAGCGTTTCGATGATGGTCAGGGCGGTGAGCTGGGTCAGGCCGGCGTGCAGGGGCCCCGGCCCGCTCAGGGGCCAGCTGAAGGAAAATTGCAGCTGGCCCGGCGTCGATTGCCAGTGGCGGCCGCGCTGGCCGGTGCCGGCCGTCTGGACGTTGGCCCGGCAGAACAGCGGCGCCCCGGCCCTGAGGCGGGAGTGCTGGAGGAGGAAGGTTTGGGTCGAGGGCAGTTCCTGAAAGTGATAGCAGGCGGCAAAGGGCGACATGATGATTTCCTGAAAAGCGGCAATTCTCTAGATTAAGCAAGGCCGTGGCTCCAGGCAAATGCACTCACTAAAATAGCGGCTGCACCATTCAAGAGGATTTTCATATGCAACAGGAATTTTTCATCGCCCCCTCCATTCTTTCCGCCGACTTTGCCCGCCTGGGGGCCGAGGTCGAGGCGGTGGTGGCCGCCGGCGCCGACTGGATTCACTTCGACGTCATGGATAACCACTATGTGCCGAATCTCAGCTTCGGCGCCCCCATCTGTGCGGCCCTGAAGAAATACGGTATCCGGACGCCCATTGATGTGCACCTGATGGCCAGTCCGGTGGACGACCTGATTCGCCAGTTTGCCGACGCCGGCGCCGACGCCATCAGCTTTCACCCCGAGGCCAGCCTACACGTGCACCGCTCCATTCAGCTGATTAAAAGCCTGAAGATGAAGGCCGGTCTGGTCTTCAACCCGGCCACGCCGCTGAACCATCTGGACTACCTGCTGCCGGAGCTGGACTATGTGATGCTGATGTCCGTCAATCCCGGCTTCGGCGGCCAGTCCTTCATTCCCCAGACCTTCGACAAGCTGCACCAGCTGCGCCGGCTGATTGACGAGTCCGGCCTCAATATCCGCCTGGAGGTGGACGGCGGCGTCAAGGTCGAGAACATCGCCGCCATTGCCCGGGCCGGGGCCGATACCTTCGTGGCCGGCTCGGCCATTTTCAACGCGCCGGACTATAAAAAAGTCATGGCTGACCTGCGCGCGGAGCTGGCCCGTGTATAGCCACACCCCCCGCGTCCGCACGCTGCTGGCCGACCTGCTCACGCCGCTGGCCGTCTACGACCGGCTCGGCCGGGGCCCCTATTCCTATCTGCTTGAATCGGTGGAGGGCGGCGAACGCTGGGCCCGCTATTCCATCATCGGCCTGCCGGCCCGGGAGGTTATCCGCATCAAGGACCGCCAGCTAACCGTGGAACGGGACGGCCACATCGTCCGGAGCGAAGCGCTGGCCGACCCGCTGGCCTGGCTCGCCGACTACCACGCCGCCCTGCGCCCGGCGCCGCTGCCGCTGGCCCTGCCGTTCAGCGCTGGCCTGGTGGGCTATTTCGGCTATGACTGCGTCGGCTACATCGAACCGAAGCTGGCCCAGCGCCCGGGCCGCGACCCGCTGGCCGTGCCGGACATGCTGTTCCTACTCAGTCTGGAGGTGGCCATTTTTGACAATCTGCGCGGCGAGGTGCACCTCATCACCCACCAGGGCACCGACGAGGACAGCGCCGCCGCCGAGGCCCGGCTCGATGAGATGGTGCGCCGGCTGCAGACGCCCGGTTCGGCCGCCCTGCGCCAGTTCAACCCGGCCGGGGCCGTGCCGCCGCTGACCTACCATTTCCCCGCCGAGGCCTTCAAGGCCGGGGTGGAGAAGATTCGCGCCTATCTCCAGGCCGGCGATTGCATGCAGGTGGTGCCGTCCCAGCGCATGAGCTGCGCCTTCGACGCGGCGCCGCTGGATTTCTACCGGGCCCTGCGCATCACCAACCCCTCGCCCTATATGTACCTGCTCGACTGCGGCGATTTTCAGGTCATCGGCTCGTCGCCGGAGATTCTCGCCCGGGTCCAGGGCGACCGGGTTACGGTGCGGCCCATCGCCGGCACGCGCAAACGCGGCGCCAGTCCGGCCGAAGATGAGGCCCTGGCGGCGGAGCTGCTCGCCGACGAGAAGGAAATTGCCGAACACGCCATGCTCATCGATTTGGGTCGCAACGACATCGGCCGCGTCTGCCGGCCGGGCACGGTGCACATCACCGAACAGATGGTCATCGAACGCTATTCCCACGTTATGCACATCGTTTCCAATGTGGAGGGCCAGCTCGCCCCCGGCGTGGACGCCCTGGCCGTGCTGAAGGCCACCTTCCCGGCCGGCACCCTGTCCGGCGCCCCGAAAATCCGCGCCATGCAAATCATCGACGAAATCGAGCCGGAACGCCGGGGCGTCTACGGCGGCGCCGTCGGCTACTGGTCCTTCTCCGGCAATATGGACTTGGCCATCGCCATTCGCACGGCCCTGATTAAGGACGGCCGGCTTTACGCCCAGGCCGGCGCCGGCGTGGTCTACGATTCCCTGCCGGAAAACGAGTGGCAGGAGACGGTGAACAAGGCCCAGGCCCTGCTGCGCGCCGTTAGCCTGCTGGCCGAGGCGAATCCGTGAACGGCGCCCGCCGGCTGCTGCTCTGGCGCCACGGCAGCGCCAACCACTACCAGGACCAGCAGCGCATCCTTGACCCCCGGGGCCAGCGCCAGGCGGCGGCCAGTGCCGACTGGCTGCGCCGGCGCTATCCCGATTGCCTTCTGTGGTCATCGCCGGCCCGGCGCGCCCAGCAGACGGCGGCCTACTACCGGGAGGATTTCCTCGTCCGGCCCGAGCTCAGCGCCGGCAGCGACGAGGCCACGGTGCTGGCCACGGTGGAAAGCTGCGCCGACACGCCGCTGCTGCTGGTCGGCCACCAGATGTGGATTGGCGCCCTGGCGGCCCAGCTGTCCGGCCAGCGCGATTTGCTCTTCTACAATCCCAGCCAGCTGACGGTCTTCGCCGAAAGCGACGGCCGCTGGCAACTCATCGATGGCTTTTGGCCGGAGGTTTAGATGCTTTTTGTCGATAACCAGGAAATCACCGACCCGCGCACCAACATTGCCCTGGAAACCTATCTGGTGGAAAACCGGCTCAGCGACCAGCCGCTGCTGCTGTTCTACATCAACGAACCCGCCATCATCATCGGCCGTAACCAGAACACCATCGAGGAGGTCAATCAGCGCTACGTCGAGGAACACGGCATCCACGTGGTGCGGCGCATGTCCGGCGGCGGCGCCGTCTACCATGATTTGGGCAATTTCTCCTTCTGCTTTATCCAGAACGAGGACGAGCACGCCCGGGATTTTGCCGTTTTCACCCGGCCGATTATCGAAGCGCTGCAACAGATGGGCGTGGCCGGCGCCCGGCTGGAGGGCCGCAACGACCTGACCATCGACGGTAAAAAGTTCTCCGGCAACGCCGTCTACATCAAAAACGGCCGCATGACCGCCCACGGCACCCTTCTCTACGATGCCAATCTGGACGCCGTCAATGCGGCCCTACGCCCCCGGCCCGAGAAAATCCAGTCCAAGGGCATCAGGTCCGTGCGCAGTCGGGTTACGAATATCCGCCCCTATGTGGCGCCGGAATACCAGGGCCTGGACACGCGCGCCTTTCGCGATTTGCTGCTGCTGCGGATATTCAACGTGGACCAGCGGGCGGCGGTGCCCGAATACCGGCTGACGGCCGCCGACTGGGACCGGGTGGCCGCCCTGCGTGCCGAGCGCTTCGCCAACTGGGATTGGAACTATGGCCGTTCGCCGGCCTTCAGCACCGAGCGGTCGCATAAATTCGCCGCCGGCACGGTGGACTTTCGCTTCAACGTGGCCTCGGGGCGCATTCAGAGCCTGAAAATCTACGGCGATTTCTTCGGCATTGGCGAGCTGGCCGAGGTGGAAGCGCTGCTCCAGGGCCAGCCCTACCGGCGCGAG
This sequence comes from uncultured Cardiobacteriaceae bacterium, assembly GCA_963532425.1. Classification (GTDB taxonomy): domain Bacteria; phylum Pseudomonadota; class Gammaproteobacteria; order Cardiobacteriales; family Cardiobacteriaceae; genus CAUSKK01. The sequence goes on along the minus strand of CAUSKK010000014.1, from coordinate 6,013 downwards.
GCACTGGCGGCGGCGCTGGCGGGGGTGGATGTGGGCCACTATTTTGGCAACATTTCTACGGACGAACTTTTAGACCTGCTCGTCGGTTGAGCGGTTTTGCCAACGGGGCCGGCGGTGTTGCCGGGCTTTACGCTGGCAACATTTCTACGGACGAACTTTTAGACCTGCTCGTCGGTTGAAGCGCTTCGGACTCGGCCGGTGGTGTTGCCGGGCTTCGCGCTGGCAACATCAGCGCTGAAGAGTTGCTGGACTTGCTCGTCGGTTGAGCGGTTTTACCAACGGGGCCGGCGGTGTTGCCGGGCTTCGCACTGGCAACATTTCTTTAGATGAGCTGCTTGACCTGCTCGGCGGCTGAAGCGCTTCGGTCTTGGTCAGGGGAAGCGCTTCGCCACCCCGCCCTTTTGAAGAGGAGAAACCATGGAACGTATCAATATCAATGACCAGCTGGCCGAGCTCATGGGCCGGGCCGGCGACCCGGTGGACATCGGCGCCGATGGCCGCCTGCAACCGCACTGGCCGGTGCCGCTGCAGCTCTGGACCTGGGCCCGGATTATCCGCGCGGAACTTGGCCAGACCATCACCCAGCTGGACGTCTGGATGCGCTGGCCCGACGGCCGCGAATGCTGCGAATCCTTCGGCGACATCGGCGCCAATCTGCCCGACGCTCTGCGGGCCAATCTGGACAGCTTCCAGAAGGCCAGTCTGCCGGTGCTGGCCCGGGCAGCCCGGGAAACGGAGCCCGACCAGTACTGGGAGCTGAACGGCCGCCGCTACGGCGTCTATCTCGGCGCCGGGGTGATGAAATATTGCGTCGATGACTATCTGGTGCCGCCGGACTGGCTCGATTTTATCCGCGAGCAGCTGGCCGAAGTCTTCGCCGACCCGAACGCGGAAGGGCTGGTGGCCGGCGACTGGCATTTGGTGCGCGCCTACTACATGCAACAGAACGAGCGGTGCCAGGGCTGCGATTTCCTCCTCAACGGCCAGCCGCTGGTGGCGGCCGAGGAAGGCCTGCAGCAGCTGGACTGGGTGCCGCGCGAGACGCCCTACAGCCTGCGCCAATTCCTGCTGCTGCGCCGCTGGCCCGACTAATTTTTCCCCACTAGCCACCGGCTATACTCAGACTTTTTACCCCGGAGGAACCATGAAACGACTTGCCCTATTTCTGCTGGCCACCGCCGCCCACGCCGCCCCGGCCCCCGGCCCCGAGGCCAGCGCCGAGGCCTTTTTCACCGCCCTGCTGAGCGCGGACGGGCCCGCCGTGGTGGCCCTGTTGGATTTGCCCGACAACGCCGCCGCCGCCGACCGGGAGGCCCTGGCCCGCTGTCTCAGCCGGCGCAGTCGCGATAATCTCGGCCCCGGCGGCCGGGTGCTGGGCAGCGAGCGGCGCGGCAAGGGTCGCGTCTTCGTGCGGCTGGCCCTGAACGGCATGGAGGGCGGCTCGGAATTGGCCCTGCGCCAAACGGCCGCCGGCTGGCGCGTGAACCGCCGTTTCACCGATGAACTGGGCTGCGACCCGGCCAGCGCCCGCCAGCTGGACGACCCCGGCGCCGTCGTCTACGAATTTCTCCGCTCCGTGGACGGCGCCCGCCATGAGCCCATTCACATCGACACCGTCCGCTATCCCAGCGCCAACACGGCCGAGGTCATCGCCAGCGGTGAGCGGCGGGCCACGGTGCCCAGCCCGGTGCCAACGCCGTTCCGCTACCGGCTACAGCTGGAACGGAGCGCCGACGGCTGGCGGCTACGGTGTTCGCCGTCGGCCCTCTGCTACGAAGACGAAGCGCTCCCCCCGGAACGGCCATGAAGCCCCTGGCCCTGGCGGTGCTGCTCTGGGCGTCGCCGAGTCCGGCCCTGCTCTGGACGGAGCCGGCCGAGGCCTACGATTCCGGCTTTTTCAGCGCGGCCCTGGCCGACTATGGCGAATCCCTGGCCCGGGGCGAGGGCCGGGCCCTACCGCTGGCGGCGAAACTGCTGGGCCGACTGGCGCGGGACTGTCCCGGAGCGGCCCGGAAGTGGCAGGGCTGGGCCACCGCCGAAGCGCTCCACCGGGACAGCCACCCCGACGCCGCTTTGAGCGCCTTCAGCCGGCTGGCCGAGGCCGGCAATGTGCTGGCCATGCTGCGGCTGAGCCATCAATACGCCGAGGGCATCGGCACCGCAGCCAATCAGGCCGAGGCCCGGCGCTGGTTTGAGCAGGCCACCGCCACCCTGCCCAGCGGTGCCTATCCGCTCTACGGCCGGGCCCGGATTTTTGGCGATGCCGAAACCCGGCTGCGGCTGGCCCAGATGTACATCTACGGCGCCGGCGTCCGCGAGAACTACACCGCCGCCGCCGAGCTGCTGCGCGAACTGGCTACCGGCCCCGGCCCCGAGGCCGAGGAGGCCCGGGAGGAGCTGGTGGCGCTACAGGAAGAGGGTTGGATTGATGAGGATGCCGGCACCCCGCCCCCGACAGCGCCCACCGAGTAGCGCCCGAGCCCGGCGCCGAATGAAGGACAGGCGCTTCCCCCGGGAAGCGCTTCTTTTTTGCCCCCAGACCCACCCCGGAAGCGCTTCCTCCTTCCTCAGTCGAATCCAAGCGGGGGCTTTTCCTGCTCCAGGCTTGAAGCGCTTCGTTCCCCGAAGCCCGCACAAACCGAAGCGCTTCGGCGGATAAAGATGCCCAGCCAACTAAAGATTTTCCCCGGTCGAAGCGCTTCGCCCCGCTGGCCTTTTATCGCCGGCTCTGCAATCGGGCTCCGGAAGAGGGAAGCGCTTCGGCCTTGAAGCCTCCGGTGCCGGCACCCTGGGCTGCGGACCCGATAAAACGCCTCAGCCAAGGAATAGCACTGGGGGAGCGCTTCCGGCCGCCGGCGCCGGCGGGGAAAATCGGACCATTGGAAGAGCAGAGGCCCCCGGGGCGCAAAACATGGAAGCGCTTCCGGCCTCCGGCGCCGATTTCCACCCATTGCCTGGCCTTATTCCCCGAACGGCTTCCCCGAACGAAGCGCTTCCCCTTAGCTCGGCGTTGGCGATTTTTCAGCGGCCACCCAGGTGCTTCCTGGGTTCTAGTCAGAGGAAGCGCTTCGTTTTTGAAGTTCGGCGAGAAATAGCCATGTCGGCTCTGGGCCATTGGGGATAGCGGCACCCAAGAGAAGTGCTTCCCTATGGGCTAGGTGGGCGAAGCGCTTCGGCTTTGCCCTGATGGAATGGGGGAAGCCCTTCCGGCTCCCGGGGCCGCAAAACATAGAAGCGCTTCCGGCCGCCGGCGCCGATTTCCCCCCATTGCCCAGCTTCATTCCCCGAACGGCTTCCCCGAACGAAGCGCTTCCCCTTAGCTCGGCGTTGGCGATTTTTCAGCGGCCACCCAGGTGCTTCCTGGGTTCTAGTCAGAGGAAGCGCTTCGTTCTGAAGTTCGGCGAGAAATAGCCATGTCGGCTCTGGGCCATTGGGGATAGCGGCGCCCGAGAGAAGCGCTTCCTTATGGGCTAGGTGGGCGAAGCGCTTCGGCTTTGCCCTGATGGAATGGGGGAAGCGCTTCCGGCTCCCGGGGCCGCAAAACATAGAAGCGCTTCCGGCTCCCAGCGCCGATTTCCGCCCATTGCCTGGCTTTATTCCCCGAACGAAGCGCTTCTTCCCGCCGGGCTTTTTCTTTCCCGCAATGATGCGCCGGCGGGGGGAAGCGCTTCCCTCCCCGGGCGGGACTGAAAAAACCTTGGCGACCGCCATCGAAGCGCTTCGCTCCAATGGCGAGGGTGGCCGTCCGAAGCGCTTCGCCGCCCCGTCGGGCACACCAAAAACCCCGCCGGAGCGGGGTTGGTGGTGGGCTAGGACGTCCTTACTTTTCCGGGCAGACCTTTTTGAGCTCCACCAGGCTGTCTTTGCCGGCCTTTTTATAGTAGGCGCAGGCCTGGGCCCTGTCCTTTTTCAGCCCCGGGCCGCCCTCTTCGTAGAGGCCGCCGATGAGGACGTAGGCGGCGCTGGGGTCGGACTCGGCGTATTTTTCATAGAAGGCCTTGGCCTGGGCATAATCCTTTTCCAGCCCCGGGCCGCCCTCCTCATAGAGTTTGCCGATGCTCCAATAGCTGTTATCGACACCGGCCGCGCCCGCCTTTTCATACCATTTTTTAGCCTCGGCCCAGTTCTTTTCCAGCTCCGAGCTGCCCTCCTCATAGAGTTTGCCGATGCTCCAATAGCTGTTATCGACACCGGCCGCGCCCGCCATTCCATACCATTTCTTGGCCTGCACCCAATCCCGGTCGAGGCCCGGGCCGCCCTCCTCGTAAAGGTCGCCGATCAGCGAATAGCTGAGACCGTAGCCGGCCGACCCGGCCTTATCAAACCATTTTTTGGCTTCGCCCCAATCCCGGTCGAGGCCCGGGCCGCCGCGCCGGTAGAGCAGGCCAACCCAGCGGTAACCATCGCCGTCGCCGGCGGCGACTTGTTTTTCAAACCACGCCTTGGCGGTGGCAAAGTTCTGCTCCTCGCCCTTGCCGTTCATATAAAGGGCGCCGATGTGCCAATAGCCGTTGGCATTGCCGGCCGCACCGGCCTTTTCATACCATTCCCGGGCCGAGGTGAAGTCCTCATTCTTCTCATAGTATTCGCCGATTTTTTCCATGGCCTGGCCCTCGCCGGCCTTGGCCTGTTCCAGCCGCTGAGCCGGGGCGGCCGGGTCGTTCGACGACTGAATTTCGGTGGCGCCGGCGGTGGCAATGCCGAGGGCCAGCAGCAGTAGGGTTTTTTTCATGGGTTCTCCAAAATTAGGGTTAGACGGACGATTCCGGCGGGCCATTATGAAACACCGCCCGATTTCAGCGGCCATTATTTGTGCGGCCCATGACCGGGCAGGCGCCCTCGAGGCCCCGCCGAGGAGCAAGTCGCCACCCGGCGCCGCAACGGCTTTCCCATTCCAAACTGGCAAACCGAAGCGCTTCGCCGGCGCTGCCTAAAAATGGTTGGCGAAGGCGGGCAACGCTTCATAATGGCCCGCCGGAATCGTCCGTCTAACCCTAATTTAGGAGAACCCATGAAAAAAACCCTACTGCTGCTGGCCCTCTGTGCCACCGCCAGCGCCACCGAAATTCAGCCATTGAACACCGCCGCCGCCCGGGCCCAGCTGCTGAAACAGGCCGACGCCGCCCATTCCCGGGAGGACTACGCCCGGTCCCTACCGCTCTATCTGCGGCTGGCCGTCGCCGGCGATGGCCAGGCCATGGAAAAAATCGGCGAATGCTATGAGGAGGGCGAGGGTGTCGCCCAGGACTTCACCCGGGCCCGGGAATGGTATGAAAAGGCCGGCGCGGCCGGCAATGCCAACGGCTATTGGCGCATTGGCACCATTTATGTGGAGGGTCTGGGTCAGGAAATAGACTATGCCATCGCCAAAGAGTGGTTTAAAAAACAAATTGCCGCCGGCGATGGCGAAGGCCACTTGCGGATTGGCTTGCTCTACCGGAGCGGCGGCCCGGGGTTGGAAAAGGATTTTGCCCAGGCCAAGGCCTTCTATGAAAAATACGCCGAGACCAACCCCAGCTATGCCGCCGACCTCATCGGCGGGCTTTACGAAGAGGGCGGCCCGGGACTGGAAAAGGACATGGTCCAGGCCTGTACCTACTATAAAAAGGCCGACGAACGCAGCCAGGCGGAGCTTGAGAAGCTCTGTCCAGGAAAATAGGGCATCGTCCCAACCCCTCACCCCGCCCCGGCGGGTTTTTTGGTGCCCGCCCGGGGAGGGGGAAGCGCTTCCAGGGGGAAACGAAGGGCAGCGCGCCACCGGCACAGTCAAGCGAAGCGACCGCCCTTGGCAGTGCCCGCCGCCGGGCGGTGAACCGTAGGCACCAACCGCAGGGCGGTGAACCAACGGCACCAACCGCCGGGCGGTGAACCGCAGGCACCAACCGAAGGGCGGTGAACCGCAGGCACCAACCAAAGGGCGGTGAACCGCAGGCACCAACCGTAGGGCGGTGAACCAACGGCACCAACCGAAGGGCGGTGAACCGTAGGCACCAACCGAAGGGCGGTGAACCGT